>NZ_JAGRPV010000001.1:5521875-6243750 GCF_030014955.1 Cohnella hashimotonis | reverse complement strand
ACCGATCCGCGACGAACTGGCCGTGCACATTCCCGAAGCGGAGTGGAGACCGGCCGTGGTGTCCGGCAAGCTGAGGGACAAGGCGGGTCTCGTCGGCGCCGTACGCTTGGCAATCGAGAACTGGACCGGAGAGAGAGGCGGCATACATGACGAATAGCAGCGGCAGACGCCTGCTGGCGATGAACGGAACGATCTACGCGGGCGCGCGGACGATCGAGGACGGGCGCATGCTGATCGGCGCCGACGGACGGATCGAAGCGATCGGCGGCGCGGAACTGGATGCCGAGGAGCTGGAGACCGCGGGGGCGCGGCTCCTCGATTTGGGCGGAGGCGTCGTGATTCCGGGTTTGATCGACCAGCATGTCCACGGCGGGGGCGGCTGGCAGGCCATGGACGCCACCTACGAAGGCTTGAACGGAATGAGCCTGTATCATGCGTCGCACGGCACGACTTCTTTTCTGGCGACGACGGAGTCGGCCGCCGAGGCGGAGATCCTGGACGCGCTTCATAACGTCGCGCAGGCTGCTGCGGGACGGGGCCTCGAAGGCGCGGAGCTGCTCGGCGTACATCTGGAGGGCCCGTTTCTGAACCCGATTCGCTGCGGCGCGCAGGACAAGGCGAATATTCGCCCCGCAAGTCCGGACGAGTTGGATCGCTATCTCGAGGCGGCGGGCGGCCTCATTCGGATCGTCACGCTCGCGCCCGAGATCGAGGGCGGCATGGAGGCGGCCGAGCGTTTGTCCCGGGCGGGCGTCACCTTGTCCGTCGGCCATTCCGACGCTACGCTCGCGCAGATGCGGGAGGCGATCCGGCGCGGGGCTGCGCAGACGACGCATCACTTCAACGGCATGAGCCCTTTCCACCACCGGGAGCCGGGCGTGGCCGGCGCCGGACTGCTGTGCCCGGAACTGACAACGGAGCTGATCGCCGACGGTATCCACGTCCATCCGGATGCGGTCAAGCTGCTGTACGACGTCAAGGGAGCGCGCGGCGTATGCGTCATTACCGACGCCGTCTACTGCGCCGGACTGCCCGACGGGGAATACGGGGACACGACGATGAAGGACGGGCAGGTGTGGCTGAAGGATGGTTCGAGTCTTGCGGGAAGCAGCCTCACGATGCTTCAGGCGCTGCGAAACGTTCTGCGGTTCACCGGCCGTCCGCTTGCGGAGGTGCTGCCTTCGCTGACGGAGGTCCCGGCCCGGCAGATCGGCGTATCGGGGCGCAAGGGGATGCTGGAGGCGGGGATGGACGCCGATTTTCTCGTGCTGAACGGCGCGCTGGAGCTGCAGTCCACCTATGTGCGGGGGCGGGAGGTCTATTCGAAGAAAGCGGCGGACAGTCCGATCGGATGAAATCCTGCGTCACAAGTTGCGGCATTCCTCTACAGTTCGCGTCACTCCGTTCTAGCAGCGATGCTTGGCGGGGTGGCGTTTTTTTTACGCATAAATGGCTATCGCATGGGTGGGCGGCGTCCGCGCGGGGTACACTTCATGGTAAAAGGAGGCGGTTCCGTGCTCGTCAGGTTCGGCTTTGTCGCCATGTCCGTGCTGCTGGAGAACGCATCCCCGTCGCGCACGATGACCTACACGAACTTCAGCAAGCTGCCGGACCGCGAAGGCGCGCTGCTCCGGCTTGCCCGCATCGCGCAGGAGAACCTGCAGCATACGCAGCGGCTGCTCAGCCACTGCAAATACTCGGACATCCACCTCTACCGCCTCACGTCCAAGCTTATTCCGCTCGTGACGCACGACGCGCTGGCCGACTGGGATCCGTATGCGATCCTCGCGGACGACTTTGCCGCGCTCGGCGCTTATATCCGCGAGACGGGCATCCGCGTTTCGTTTCACCCGGACCACTTCACCGTGTTCAGCACGCCGCGGCCGGAGGTGCTGCGCAATTCGATCAAGGACTTGAACCATCATGTCCGGATGTTCGAACTGATGGGGCTGGACGAGCGGGCGACGTGCAACATCCACGTCGGCGGCACCTACGGCGACAAGGAGTCGGCGGGCCGGCGATTTCTGGCGCAATTCGGCGCGCTAGAGCCGAGGATTGTCCGCCGGATGACGCTAGAGAACGACGACAAGACGTTTACGGCGGCCGAGACGCTCGCGATCAGCGAGGCGGCGGGCGTCCCGATGGTGCTCGACATTCATCATCATGCGGTCAACAACCCGGACGCCATCGCGCCCGAATCGCTCTGGGACCGGGTACAGCGCACTTGGCGGGACTTCGGGTGGAACGGACTCCAACGCGAGGGAGGCGCTGGTGCTGACGGGACGCCGCCTTACGCGCCGCTGCCGCCCAAAATCCACGTTTCCACTCCCAAAAGCGCTTCCGACCCGCGGGGACACGCCGACCATGTGTCCTTGGAGCCGCTGCTCTCTTTCCTCCGCGCGATCGCCGGCTCGACGCCGGCCGTCGACGTGATGATCGAGGCGAAGCGCAAGGACGAGGCGCTGTTCAAGCTGATGGACGAGCTTCGCACAGCCGCCGAGACCGGTGCCGGCGATATCCGGATCGTGGACGGGGCCAGCGTGGAGATCGGATGAGCGGAGTGCCGCATAATCGCCGCGATAACGCCGAACAGCGCCCTCACGGTCCCGCAACCCGCAGCCTTTCTTCTTCACCCGCGCAGATCGCGACCGCTGTGTCCCAATCGATTCCCGGCACACGGCTGGTCATTTCCGAATATCCGACAATAGGCGCTTCGCTTCCAGCGCGGGATGCAGGTATAATAAAGTGAATCCAATCGACATGACTTAGTAGGGAGAATCTCAGTTGTCCACGGCTATCCTTGTACTAATTGGCATCGTCGCCGCTTTGTTCGGCAGCATCGTCGGACTCGGCGGGGGCATCATCATCGTGCCCTCGCTCGTGCTCCTGGGGCCGAGCCTGCTCGGAGAAGAGGTGTCGTCGCAGACGGCTGTCGGCACCTCGCTCGCCGTGCTTATTTTCACGGCATTGACGTCTACCTGGACGTATCGCAAGCAGGGCAAAGTCGATTTTCGCAGCGGATGGCTCTTCTTCGCGACCAGCGGGCCCGCCGCCATGATCGGGGCGCTGGTGACGGACTACATCCCGCAGGGGCCGTTCCAGCTGGCGTTCGGCCTTTTCATGCTCGCCATGTTCGGCTTGATGCTGGCCCGCGAGCGGATGAAGCCGCTGCGCATCGATTGGCCGATCAAGCGATCGTTCACGGACGGCGCGGGAACCGTTAGCGAATACGGCTACAATCTGCCGCTGGCGCTGTCGATCGGTTTCGCCGTCGGGCTCTGCTCGGGCTTGTTCGGGATCGGCGGTGGTTCGTTATTCGTCCCGATCATGGTCATCTTGTTCAGGTTTCCGCCGCATGTCGCGACCGCAAGCTCGATGTTCGTCATATTTCTGTCTTCCATATTGGGCAGCACCGTGCATTTGTGGAACGGCAACATCGATTGGCCGCTGTTTCTGGCGCTTGCGCCGGGCGCGCTCATCGGCGGCCGGGTCGGCGCGGCGATCGCTTCGAGGCTGTCAGGTCCGCAGCTGATGTGGCTGCTGCGGGTAACCTTGCTGATCATGGCCGGGTATCTGATCTTCAAGGGCGCGAGCGAGATGTAGCTGTCGGCCCTTCCTTCAAAGGGTGTGGCCAAGCGCCGGAACGCTCTGCGGCGCCGTCGCGTATAACTAGAGAGATCAACGGTAGACAAGCGGTCGAGAGCCATACGAATTCATAATGCGTAATGAGGGATGAGGATATGAACGACAGTCCGAATACGATCGGGGGCAAGAGCTTCACGGCCGTCGCGATCAACTGCGCGTCCAAAGCGGGCGAGTGGATCAAGAGCAGGATCGGGCAATTTGCGGCGCCCGATCTTAAATTTTCGAAGCACGATCTCGTCACCGAAGTGGACAAGGGCTCCGAGCGCCTGATCCGCAATTTGCTGGCGACGCATTACCCGACGCACTCTTTTCTAGGCGAAGAAGGGGTAGAGCCGGGACCGGAGGCTTCCGCGCAGTCGATCGCCAAAATGGGCGGCAGCGAGTACCTGTGGATCGTGGATCCGGTGGACGGCACGACGAATTACGTGCACGGGTTTCCGTTCTACTCGGTGTCGATCGCGCTGGCGTATCGCGGCGAAGTCATCGTCGGCGTCATTTACGATCCATCGCGAGACGAGCTGTTCGTCGCCGAAAAAGGCAAGGGCGCCTATGTTCACGGCAAACGCATGCAGGTATCGGCCGAGCCCGGACTCGCGCAAAGCCTGCTGGCCACCGGCTTCCCGGCGGACCATATTTCCGCGCTGCCGCGCAATCTCAAGCAGACGCTGGCGCTCGCGCCGCAAGTTCGCAACATCCGCAGCTCAGGCTCCGCCGCGCTTCACATGGCGTACGTAGCCGCGGGACGGCTCACCGGCTTCTGGGAAGTCGGCCTGAACGCCTGGGATCTGGCGGCGGGCGCGCTGATGATAGCGGAGTCCGGCGGCGTCGTCTCCGACCAGAACGGACAGCCTTACTCGCTCGGGGTTCGCGATATCGCCGCCAGCAACGGCGCGATTCACGACGAATTGTTGAAGGCGCTTGCGGACGCTTAAGCGTCTTGGCGCGCGGTATCGATTCGACACTTAAGCATTTGATCCCGCTTGGGGTACATGAGAGTATGGCTTATGGATCATGCTACCTGTGAAAGGAGAGCGACTACGATGCGCGAAGACCGAATGGACGGAAGATTCGACCAGTCGCAGCCGCTGCCGGAGCGTCCGGAAGGACTGGCCGCGCGGGCCGCCGAGGAATACGTCGACGACGAAGCCGCTTTTATGTCCGGCGCGGAGGCCGAGCTCGTAAGGCAGCTGACCGAAGGAAAGCCTGCGGCCGGCGATCCGAACGAGGAAGCGCTCTCGCGCCTGTCCCCCCGCTGGGAGATCCGGATTCAGACGGAGCGGGATCCCGTCGCCGAAGAGACGGCGGCATACCGCAAGCTGGCGAAGGAAGCGGACGGGCGGTACGACGATCGCGCCAAGTCCGAGTGAAATTACGAGAAAAGACGGCCTCCGGGCCGTCTTTTTGTTCGTGCGCATCGTGCGAGCGGGCGGGGCTTCCGATCGAACGAACGCCCTTAACGCGCCAGCGCGTACCGAAGCTGCACGACGCCGCCTCCGAGCAACTTGGATTCGACAAAAGTGACGTCTTGGTACGTATATTTCTCATTATCGAGCAGGATGTTCAATCCCTTGCCCTCCAGTACGGGGGCGATATTGAAGATGAGCTCGTCGACGAGCCCTTGGCCGAGAAAGGCTTGATGAAGCGCTCCGCCGCCGGACAACAGCGCTGTCGAATGCCCTCTGTCTCGAAGATAATCCAGCGCCTCTTGGGGCGTACTCGCGGTCGTGGCGCCCGGCAGCTCCTTCGCGCTTGCGGAGACGACGACGATGTCGAGATCCGCGAACGGGCCGCCTCCGCCTCCGTTGCCCGCCATTGCCTCGTATGTCCGCCGGCCTACGATGAAGTTGCCCGCTGCTTTGGCTTGCGCGGCGAAGTCGCCCAGCGCCTCCGGCTTGGGGGGATTTTCAGGACCCGATTGCGCGTAATTTCCGTTTGCCGTCAACGTTGCCCATAATATGGTTTTCATCTTTTGACCTCCGATTGAATTTTAATTTGTTCGAGGACGTTCCGTATGTTCGCCGCGACGCGGTCGGGCCGATCTTCCTGAACATAGTGCGAGGCGTCTTCCAATATCTCAGTTTCGTTTTTCTTCAAGTAGCTCTGCCATCTACGCATCTCGGCAAGCGGGAACCCCGCGCTGTCCCGCGCTCCCCAGACGATCCGGGCGGGCAGGTCGGCCAGGGCCGGAAGCCCGGCTTCGATGCCTGCGAGCCAATTCCGCGCTTTGCGGATGCTGCGAGGGAACATCCAGGTCGGCATTCTCGACGCCGGCGTCGGGTACGGATCCGTGTAGGCTTTCGTCAGTGTCTTCGTTATTTTGTCGGCCTGATGGATGCCGCTCGGCACAATCTTGCGTGCGAAAAAGTTGCGTCTGGTCTGCAGCCAATAGCCGAGGGGCCAGCCGCCCATTGCGACGGAGAAGAGCTTCATCGCCGCCAGTTTGGCGGGCCAAGCCCACGTATTCATGAGCACGATGCCCCGAACGTTGTCCCTGTTGCGTACCGCATAGTTCAGACCGATCGGACCTCCCCAGTCCTGGACGACCAGGACGATGTCCTTCAGACCGAGCGACGCGATCAGCTCGCCGAGCGCTTCCGAATGCTCCTGAGGGGTATAGCCGTAGCCGGACGGCGCGCGGGACATCCCCATGCCGGGGTAATCCAACGCGATCAGGCGGCATTCGCCACGCAGCGTCTTGATGACGTTGCGATAAAGATAAGACCAGGTGGGATTGCCGTGCAGGAGCAGAACGGTCTGTCCCCGGCCCTCGTCCACGTAGTGGATGGCGCCGTCCCGGTACGCCAGCCACCGATCCTCGAACGGATATTCCGCGGGATCGACTTCGAATGGTCTTTGCATGCTCGCGCCTCCTTTCCCGGTTGTCGATCGCGCGCTCGATCAACCCTGTACACAGATTAAAGGCTTATGGTACATTTGAAAAGTAGTTACATTTAAGTGCAATAGTTTCATAAAATGAACTACGGAGGGCGATATCCTATGAAACCGGATCAGGCATGCCAAGGCACGATTGAACCGTTGCTGGAGATTCTGGACGGCAAATGGACGCTGCCGCTGCTGCGCGATCTGTTCAACGACGTCAAGCGGTTCGGGGAACTGAGGCGTTCGCTCCATCCCATTAGCCCGAAGACGTTGACCGACCGGCTGCGGATGCTGGAAGAGAAGGGGATCGTGACACGTACGCTGTATCCCGGCGTCCCGCTGCACGTCGAATACGAGCTCACGGACAGCGGTCGCCGGCTGCAGCCGATATTCGCCGCGATGAGCGAATGGGCGCGGGCGGAGGCTCCCTGTGGACTGGCGGAGCTAGGGACGGAAGCGCCGCTCGTCACGGCGGCGTCCGAATAAGAATCGGATTCGGATGTTTGTATGCGAGCGAAAAAGAACCGCACAGAGGTTGTGCGGTTCTTTGCGATGAGCATGAACCGCGCATTAATTGTGCGGTTTTTTTTCGTTCAAGCAGGTGGGTTCCTTCGTAATAGCGCTTGTGCGCTAGACGCTACGGTTACTTGATCGCCTTGAAGCTCTCGTCCGCCGCTTCGAGCGTCCTGTCGATGTCCGCGTCCGTATGCGCGGTCGTCAGGAACCACGCCTCGTACTTGGACGGCGCCAGATAGATGCCGCGCGACAGCATCTCGCGGAAGAAGGCCGCGAAGCGGTCGCCGTCGGTATCCTGCGCCTCGTCGTAGTTCGTGACGGGATGGTCGCAGAAGTGGGTCGAGATCGCGCCTGCGATGCGGTTGACCGTCAGCGGCACGCCATTGCGCGCTGCCGATTCGCGGAGACCGTCGGCAAGGCGCGTGCCGAGCGCCTCCATGCGCGCGTAGACGTCCGGCTCGCGCAGCACCTCGAGGCAGGCGATGCCCGCCGCGATCGAGGCGGGGTTGCCTGCCATCGTGCCCGCCTGGTAGGCGGGGCCGAGCGGCGCAACCTGCGCCATAATCTCGGCGCGGCCGCCGTAGGCGCCGATCGGCAGTCCGCCGCCGATGATCTTGCCGAGCGCCGTCAGGTCCGGCTCGATCGCTGCCAGGTCCGGGAACGCCGACGCGTACGTCTGCGTCGTGCCGTAGTGGAACCGGAACGCCGTGATGACCTCGTCGTAAATGACGAGCGCGCCGGCCGCGCGAGCCATGCTGCACACGGCTTCGAGGAAGCCCGGCTTCGGCATGACCATGCCGAAGTTGCCGACGATCGGCTCGACCATGACGGCCGCGACATCGTCGCCCCAGGCCTCAAGCGCGAGCCGGAGCCCTTCGGTGTCGTTGAACGGCACCGTGATCACTTCGCTCGCGATGCTGACCGGGATGCCCGCGCTGTCGGGGATGCCGAGCGTCGAGGGACCCGAGCCCGCAGCGACGAGCACGAGGTCGGAGTGGCCGTGGTAGCAGCCGGCGAACTTGACGATCTTGTTGCGGCCGGTGGCGGCGCGCGCGACGCGGATCGTCGTCATGACGGCTTCGGTGCCCGAGTTGACGAAACGTACCTTATCCAGCGAAGGGATCGCCTCCTTCAACATGCGCGCGAGCGTAACTTCGCCTTCGGTCGGCGTGCCGTACAGCGTGCCGTTCTGCGCGGCGCGCACGATCGCCGCGGTGATGTGCGGGTGCGCATGACCGGCGATGATCGGGCCGAATGCGGCCAGGTAGTCGAGGTAGCGGTTGCCGTCGACGTCCCAGAAGTAGGCGCCTTCGGCGCGCTGCATGAACACGGGCGCGCCGCCGCCGACCGCCTTGAAGGAGCGGGAGGGGCTGTTGACGCCGCCGACGATATGGCGCTGGGCCTCTTCGTAGAGGCGCGCGGATTCGGGTCTTGGGTGCGATGTTTGCTTATAATCGGACATGTACGGTGACCTCCTGAGCGAATGGGATAATGGGATAATGGGGTATTGGGGTAAGGTGCGGTTGGGGGCAAACGTCAAGGGACCGCCGAATCGGCGGTCCCCGGTAAGGACGGTTATGGCGTGGCGCTTGCGGACACGGAGCCCGAAGGCGATGGCGAAGCGGCGGAAGTATCCGAGGCGAGCACTTCCTGGATGTACTCGCGCAGCTTGTCCTCGTCGCGGATGCCGATCGTCGAGCCGCCTTTGTTCTGCTCGACCAGGTTGTCCATCGGCGGCAGCTGCGCGGAGCCCGCCTGGTGCGACTTGTAGCCGAGGCTGGCGAGCTTCCACATGTCGTTGACCGACATGTTGGTCTCGATATAAGGCACCACCTGGTTCAAAATGGTCGGCAGCTTGATCAGATTCCATCCGGACTGCAGCTTGTCGGCCACCGCGCCGAGGAAGGCGCGCTGGCGCTCGGTCCGCGTAAAGTCGCTGAGCTTGTCGTGGCGGAACCGGACATACTGCAGCGCATGGTCGCCATCGAGGTGCTGCTGTCCTTTTTTTAGGTGAATGTCGAACAGATGCTTGTCCGCGGCCGACTCGTAGTCCATGTCCTTTTCCACGTAGAAGTCCACGCCGCCGATCGCGTCCACCAGCTTGATGAAGCCCTGGAAATCCGCGTACACAAAATACTGGATATCAAGTCCGGTCAATTCGGAGATCGTCTTCATCGACAGGTTAGGGCCGCCGATCGAGAGCGCCGCGTTGAGCCGATCCGAGCCATGTCCCGGAATTTTCACGTACGTATCGCGCAGGATCGAGAAAAGATGAACCTTCTTTGTCGTCGGGTCGAACGAAGCGATGAGCATCGAGTCGGATCGAGGCGTTTCACCCTTGGTGAGTCCCCGGTTATCCCCGCCCATAAGGAGGACGTTGACGCGTTCGGAGCCGGTCCATTCGGGCGGCTGCTCCTCGGGCTTCTCCGGCACGTTGCTGAAAATCGAGTCTTCCTTCGGTTTGTCCAGCTGCTCGAGCGCGTGGTAAGTATTGTAGAAGTACCAGGTAGCAAAGGCAATGATGACCACTAATATGGAGAGACCCGTATAGAGGGGCCATCTTCTTTTTTTTCGCGGCTGACTGGGCATCCTCATGTTCCCTTCGTTTTACGTTAAGATCAATCTCCTGTAAGATATCATATTGAATTATATAGTTCCCGCACGACTCGAATCAAGTTAAGTCGAATCACGGAGGAATTTGGAATGTTAGCCATAGACGTGCGCGATCTGCGCAAGCAGTTCAACGTTCAGAAAAACCGCGAAGGCATCGGCGGTGCGCTTCGGGATCTCTTCAAGCGCGAATATACGGAAGTGACCGCGGTCAAGGACATCAGCTTCCAGATCCCGCAGGGCGAGATTTGCGGCTATATCGGGGAGAACGGCGCCGGCAAGTCGACGACGATCAAGATGCTGACCGGCATCCTCGTCCCGACGTCCGGGCATATCAAGGTCAACGGCTTTGTGCCGCATAAGGAAAGGGAAAAGTTCGTTCAGGGCATCGGCGTCGTGTTCGGGCAGCGGAGCCAGCTGTGGTGGGACATCGGCGTCATCGAGTCGTTTCGGCTGCTGCGCAAGGTGTACGGCGTCGGCGAAAACGACTTCAAGCGTCTGCTCGACGAGCTCGTCGAGACGCTGTCGCTCGGCGAATTGCTGAACCGTCCGGTGCGCAAGCTGAGCCTCGGGCAGCGGATGCGCTGCGAGCTGGCGGCGGCGCTGCTGCACAATCCGTCGATTTTGTTCCTGGACGAGCCGACGATCGGCCTGGACATCGTGGTCAAGACGGAGATCCGCGAGTTTCTGAAACGAATCAATCGCGAACGCGGCACGACGATCCTGCTCACGACCCACGACCTGCAGGATATCGAAGCGCTCTGCTCGCGCGTCATCATGCTCGACGACGGCCGCATTATATACGACGGCGGGCTGGAGGAGCTCAAGACGCGCTGGGGCAAAGGCCGCGAGGTCGTCTTCACGTTCGGCGACGCCGTGCGGGCCGATCGGCTGGCCGCGTTGACCGAAGGCATGGACGTCAGGTGGAGTCTCGGCGACGCGTATACCGCAACCGTGTGGATTCCGCTCGAGATCAACGTGTCGGAGGTGCTGTCGCGCGTCGTCGGCACGATGGAGATCAGCGATATCAAGATCATCGAGACGAACACCGAGGAGATCGTGCGCGAGATCTATCGGACGGGCAGCGCGCAGACGCCGGCGGAGGCGCTGGCGGCCGGCGGACCCGTCGGCCGGGACGATGGCGAGGGCGGCGGCGGAGCAAGCAGCGGCAGTGAAAAAGAGGCGGGCACCGGCACGATGAACGGCGCAGGGAGCGACACAGTGAACGGCACAGCGGGCGGCGAAAAAAGCGGCACAGTGAACGGCGTAGACAGCGGCACAGTGAACGGCGAAAAAAGCGGCACAGTGAAGGGCGTAGACAGCGGCAAATTGATCGGCACAGAGCGCGGCGGCACAGGCACCGACAGTTCGCGGCCCACCGCACGGGCGGAGGCGACCAAGCCGTGAATGCCGCTTACTTGGAATTTATCCGCATCCGTTTTTTGACGATGCTTGCTTATCGCGTTAATTATTATAGCGGTATCATCGTTTACGCCATTAACATCGGCGCCTACTACTTCCTCTGGAAGGCGATCTACGGCGATGCCCAGACGCTGGCGGGCTTTACCGTCGAGCAAATGACGACCTATGTCGCCGTGTCCTGGATGGCGCGCGCGTTCTACTTCAACAATCTGGACCGCGAGATCTCCAACGAGATCCGCGACGGCAGCGTGGCGGTGCAAATGACGCGGCCGATCAACTATTTAATGGTGAAAATGATGCAGGGCTTCGGCGAGGGCGTTTTTCGCCTGCTGCTGTTCATGGTGCCGGGCATGATTCTCGCGACGCTGCTGTTTCATGTGACGCTGCCGTCGGACCCGATGCGCTGGATCGTTTTTTTCATCATGATCTGGTTCAGCTTCCTGATCAACACCCAGCTCAACATTTTGACCGGACTATTCGCCTTCTTCGTCGAAAACAACGAGGGGCTCATGCGCATGAAACGCGTGCTCGTCGACCTGCTGTCCGGCGTCGTCGTGCCGATCGCCTTTTTCCCGGCATGGGGGCGGGCGGCCATGGATTGGCTGCCGTTCCAGGCGATTACGTATTTGCCGAGCTCGGTGTTCACGGGCAGGACAAGCGAGGCGGAGACGTGGCACGCGCTGCTCATTCAAATCGGCTGGTTTGCTTTCCTCGTCGTCCCGATCCTGCTCATGTGGCGGTCGGCGCGTCGTCGTCTTTTTGTGCAAGGGGGCTAATGTAAAGTGAGACTGTCTAGATTGGGCTATACGTTCGGCCTGTTCAAGGAGTACATCGCCAATTATGTCAAGGTGAAGCTGACCTACCGCGCCGACTTCTGGGTGGAGGTCGTGAGCGACCTGCTGTTTTCGCTGACCAATCTGGTATTTATCTTTATCGTGTTCCAGCACACCCCGACGCTCGGGGACTGGAGCGAGTCCGAGGTCGTATTCGTCTACGGCTACTTCATGATCGCGCAGGGCGTGTTCAGCGCCTTCACGAATCTGTGGAACTTCGGCGACCGCTACATCATCAAAGGAGAGATGGACCGCGTGCTGACGCGGCCCGCCCACTCTCTGGCCCAGGTCATGCTGGAAAACGTAGACCCGCCGTCGCTCGTCTCCTCGCTCGTAGGTCTCGCCATCATGGGCACGGCTTGGGGAAGGCTCGGGCTCGCATTCGACTGGTACGACCCGTTCGTGCTCGTCGTCATGGTGCTGGGCTCGGTGCTCATCTATACGGGAATCTACGTGACGCTGTCGGCGATCTCCTTCTACTCCGACGCGCCGACGGGGATTATCCCGCTTATGTACAACATACAGAGCTACGGCCGCTATCCGGTCCAAATCTACAACCGTGGCATCCGCTTTTTGCTCACCTGGGTGCTGCCGTTCGCCTTCGTGGGCGTGTACCCGGCGATGTTTTTCCTCGAAGCGCACCGCGACGTCTTCATGGCGTGGATGACGCCCGTCGTCGGCCTCGTTGCCGCAGGCATCGGCCTCGCGGTATGGAACCGCGGCGTGAAGCGCTACCGGGGGGCGGGGAGCTAGGAGGAGGCCAGCGGGCGCTGCCTAACGATGGGGGTGGGGCGTTAACGCGCGACACAGCGCAGCGGCCCAGGCCATTAGCGGCATCAAATGCCGCTAATGCGCGCCACCGCGCCGCGCCCAGGCCATTAGCGGCATCAAATGCCGCTAATGCGCGCCACCGCGCCGCGCACAGGCCATTAGCGGCACGAAATGCCGCTAACGCGCTCCACCGCGCGGCGCCCAGGCCATTAGCGGCATCAAATGCCGCTAATGCGCGCCACCGCGCCGCGCCCAGGCCATTAGCGGCATCAAATGCCGCTAATGCGCGCCACCGCGCCGCGCCCAGGCCATTAGCGGCACGAAATGCCGCTAACGCGCGCCACCGCGCCGCGAACAGGCCATTAGCGGCACGAAATGCCGCTAACGCGCCCCACCGCGCGGCGCCCAGGCCATTAGCGGCACGAAATGCCGCTAAAGCCCGCCGCCACCGCGCGGCGCCCAGGCCATTAGCGGCATCAAATGCCGCTAACGCGCGCCACTGCTCCCCACTGCGCCGCTGCGCCGCTCCCATCATGCGTCCAAGTAACTCCCCTTTTTGCCGAGACGATAGGCACGAACGCGTTGGACTCCGCTGGCTGCCTCCAACCAGCCTTGCTCGGTCATCTCGTGCAAAAGGGTACGCGCATGCCGTGAGCGAATCCCGAGTAAGTCACATGCCTCCGCAGGCGAGAACGGCCGCTGCAGCTTGTTCGCGAATCTGATGAGCTCCCGCTGCTTTAGCGGAAGGGAGGTTTCCTTTTTCTCTCCGAAGTCGCCGTACAGTTTCCCGAGGGTAAGCAGGACGAACCGCCGACACTTGTTGGGCTGGTCGCGGATCATATCCAGAGGCATGCGGAATACGGTCCAGCCGTTCAGCACGAGATGATTTTGCCGCTCGCGCTCGTATTCGAACGTGCGCCGGCTCGTGTGCTGTCCATGTGTCTTAAAATCGTCGATCTCCCATCCAATCTTATACGGCGGCCGGAGATAAGCGTTATCAATGTAGAACGAGCCCTCCCCAAAACCGGGCACTTCATACTCGGCTTGTAGATAATTCAAACTTCCTACGCCTTTTAGCCATATTTCCTTCGTAAAAAGCGCTTCGTTAAAGGCGTGTCCTTCAAGCAGTCTGCGCAAGGATTCGCCCGTCCGACCTTGGCGCTGTTGCTCAAGCCATTTCGCATATAACTCGTCCATCCAGCACCTCCCATCCTTAAAAAGCGGCAACAAAAAACACCGCCAGCTCCGGTAGGAGAGGCGGTGTTCTTCACGCGCTAAATACTCACAAGGCAAGTATACTTTTACGGGTCGTTGCAAGCAAGAAGAAATTTGTCCATGGCTTTCGCCGAGATGTGGACGCCGGAGCGGGAATGTGCCGGGCCAATGCCTGTTTGACCTTTTTGACCGGAAGAGAGAGGCGCCTAAAACGACCCAAAAACAAAAATCGACGCAAAGTGACAAAACTTGAAGAAAGTTCAAGTTTTGAGTTGACATGGACAAACGGTTTGTGATAATTTGAATAGGCAGTCAACTTAAACGATTAAGTCAACGAGAAGGAGTGGGATTGTTTGTCCAAAAACAAAATAAAAAAATCGCTCGTGCTCGCGTTGGCCGTGGTTGCGGCCGCGGGATGTGCGAATGCGAAGACGGAGCCCAACCGTCAGGAAAACGCCGGGACAGCCGGAAGCCAAGGCGCATCGCCCAGCCAAACTGTAAGCGCTAACATCGAGCCGGAGAAAGGAGCCTCCCTGCTCATCTGGGAGTCCGACGGCAACGAACGCGCCTTTTTGCAGGAGGTGGGCAAGCAATTCGAGAGTGTCTACGGCGTGAAGGTCAAGGTGGAGGTCGTCCCGTCCATCGACACGGTCGGCAAGCTTATGACGGACGGCCCCGCAGGCCTGGGCGCGGATGTCTTCTCGTCGCCGCACGACGCCATCGGCAAGGCGGTCAGCGCCGGCCTGATCCTGCCCAACGACCGGACGCAGAGCGACATGGCGGACAATGTCATGCCTTCTGTCGCGCAGGCGATCACCTACAAGGATGTACTCTACGGCTATCCGATGTCCGCCGACACGTATGCGCTCTACTACAACAGGAAGCTGATGCCCAAAGAGCCCACGACGTTCGACGAGGTGCTCGCGTTCGGCCGCGACTTCACCGATCCCGCCGCCAAGAAGTACGGCCTCGCGTGGGACGTCGCCCAGATCTATCAGGCGCACGCCTTCATCGCGGGCTATGGCGGCTACATTTTCGGCGAAGACGGCACGAACCCGGACGATATCGGTCTGAACGGCGAGGGCGCGCTGGAGGGTATGCAGTTCGCACGGAGCCTTAAGGCGCTGTTCCCGCTGAACACGGCCGACATCAACAACAACGTCATCTCCGGCCTGTTCCAGGAAGGACGCGCCGCGATGATGATCGACGGCACTTGGCAGATGGCCAATCTGCGCCAGGCGGGCGTCGACTTCGGCGTCGTCCAGCTGCCGCTGCTGCCCAACGGCAAGCATCCGCAGAGCCTGATCAGCGTACGTTCGCTGTTCGTCAACTCCTATACCAAGTACCCCAACGCCGCCAAGTTGTTCGCGGAGCTCGCGACGAACCGGGACAACGCCAAGCTCCGTTATGAAATGACCGCCCAGCTGCCAACGCGGCGAGATCTGGTGAGCGATTCGTCCATCATGGCGGATCCGAACGTTTCTTCGTTCCTCGCCCAGCTGCAAAATGCGACCCCGCTGCCGGTCATCCCCGAGACCTCGACGCTGTGGGTACCTTCGTACGCGGCCTTGTCCGTGATCTGGAACGACGACCGCGCCGACATCAAGAAGACGCTGGACAACATGGTGAGCCAGATGCGCACCGCCATGAAGACAGGCGGATGAGCCGGGGAGATCGCGCGATCGTCTATCGCGCCGGTCCGGCGAGTCCCGCGACGGCGGGGCTGCTGTCCGCGGTCTGCGCGGGGGGCGGGCAGCTGCTGAACCGCCAATATGCCAAGGGCGCCCTGTTCATGGCCGCGTATGCGGCCGCCCTGATTGTCGCTGTGCCCCGCATCGCCCGCGCGCTCCAAGGACTGGTCACGCTGGGCGACACGCCGACGCGGATCGTGGATGGCGTGCTCGTAAGGGGAGACCATTCGATTTTCCTGCTGATCAACGGTCTGCTCGCGTTGTTCGCAGGCGCAGCGCTTCTGATGCTCCATGCGCTGAACATAGCCGACGCTTACCGGCACCGCGCCGCCGCAATCGCCGACGGAGGGCCCGCTCATCCGCGGCGCCGGTCCGGCGACGAAGCGGCGGCAGCCCCAGCCCCATCAGCCACCGCTCCGACCAATGGGTCCAGGCATCCGGCCTTCGCTGGCCGCCGCTCCCGCGAAGGGCGGGTGGCACTGCTGCTGCTCGCGCCGGCGCTGCTCTTCGTCCTTTTCGTATCCGTCGTACCCATGCTTTTCAACGTGCTGATCGCCTTCACGAACTATTCGTCGCCGAACCATATTCCCGACCGCTCTCTTGTGAGCTGGACCGGCCTGCAGACGTTTTCGCGCCTGCTGTCCGACCGTGCGTGGACGTCCACCTTCGGCGGCATCTTCGCCTGGAATGTCGTTTGGGCATTGCTGTCGACGCTTGTCGCCTACTTCGGCGGCCTGGCGGTCGCGCTGTTGATCGAGCATCGCAAGGTCCGGTTCAAAAAGCTGTGGCGGACAGCGTTCGTGCTGCCCTGGGCGTTCCCGTCGTTCATCGCGATTCTCGTCTTTCGCGTTCTGTTCAACGGTGCGCTCGGCCCGGTCAACGGCCTGCTGGAGCGCATGGGATTGCCCGGCGTGCCCTGGCTATCCGATCCGACGGTCGCCAAGCTGACGGTGCTGCTCGTGCACTTCTGGATGTCGATGCCGTTCCTTATGGCGCTGCTGTCCGGCATTCTGACGACGATCCCCCGGGACCTGTACGAGGCGGCCGAGGTCGACGGCGCGGGCGGCGCGGCGAAGTTCAGACGGATCACGATGCCGCACGTGCTGATGGCGACATCGCCGATCCTGATCATGCAGTTCGCGTCGAACTTCAACAATTTCAACTTGATTTATCTGCTGACCGACGGCGGACCGCCGAACCCCAATTATTACTTTGCGGGCTCGACCGACATTCTGCTCTCATGGATCTACAAGATAACGCTCGAGCAGAACCAGTTTAATATGGCTTCCGCCGTGTCCATCGTCATGTTCGTCGTCATCGCGCTCGTCTCCGTGCTGAATTACAGCCGCACCCATTCGTTTCGAGAAAAGGACTGAGCGATCATGAACCGTATCCGAGACCATCTCGTCGCTGCGGGGCTCTACGCGCTGCTGGCCGCCATCTTCGCCGCGACGGTCTATCCGCTCGTCTGGGTCGCAGGGACGGCGTTGAATCCGGGCGATACGCTGCTGATCAGCAGCATGCTGCCGGAGCACCCGACGCTTCGCCACTTCGGGCGTCTGCTGCGAGAGACGGACTTCGCGCTGTGGTATCGCAACACGATGTTCATCTCCGTTTCCAACATGCTGCTGTCTACGCTGCTCGTGACCGTGACGGCGTACGCATTTTCTCGCCTCCGCTTCAAGGGACGGCAAGTCGGGCTCATGACGCTGCTGGTGCTGCAAATGTTTCCCGGCTTCCTGTCGATCATGGCCATCTTCGTGCTGCTGCTCCAAACGGGGCTGCTCAACACGCATCTGGGTCTGATCCTGATCTACGCGGGCGGCTCCGTCTCGTTCGGCGTATGGGTGATGAAAGGGTATTTCGACACGATTCCCCGCAGCCTTGAAGAAGCGGCAATTATCGACGGCGCGGGACGGGCGGACGTTTTCTTCCGCATCCTGCTGCCGCTGTCCGTGCCTGCGCTCACCTTCGTCATGCTGACGGCGTTCATCGGCCCGGTCATGGACTTCATCCTGCCGCAGATCGTGCTTCGTTCCTCCGACAAGATGACCTTGGCGCAGGGACTGTACGGGATGGTGTCCGACAAAATGAACTCCAGCTTCAGTCTGTTCGCCGCCGGCTCCGTGCTGACCGCGCTGCCGATTACGGTACTGTACATGTTTTTCCAAAAATACCTGATTCATGGCCTGGCCGCGGGAGCGGACAAGGGCTAACCATTACACGCGCCCCGGGCGCGCAAAGGAGGGCGTCATGCCGTCGAAGATCGTCACGCTGGCCGGATTCCGGTCTGAATTTTTGAACAACGAGAGAGAGCTGTACGTCTACTTGCCCGACGGCTACGGGGAGGCGGCGAACGAAGACGTCCGCTACCCGGTGCTGTATATGCAGGATGGACAGCATGTATTTGCCGCGGACAACCGCGGGGGCTCCTGGGAGGCCCACAAGATCGCGGACCGCCTGATCGCCGAAGGACGGATCCGCCCGATTATTATCGTCGGCGTGGCTCACGTGACCGGCGCGCGGGTGGCCGAGTACATGCACCCGGTGCCTTGGCTCGAGGAGGTGTTCGGCCAAGGCGCGCAAGGCGACCTTTACGAGCGCTTCCTGGCGGAGGAGGTCAAGCCGTTTATCGACCGCAAATACCGGACGCTGCCGGAGGCCGCCCATACCGGCGTGCTCGGGTCGTCGGCCGGCGGTCTGCTGGCGTACAATCTGGGTTTCCGCCGTCCGGAGACGTTCGGGCTCGTCGGCGCGCTGTGCCCGTTTTTTGTCCGGCCTGATCAAAGCCAGGGGCAGGAGCTGTGGCTTAGCGAGATTCATCGCTTTAAGCCGCCGATCCGCATTTGGATGGATGTCGGCGGCGCAGAAGGCTTTACGGTAATGGAGCGGCATGTGCGGACGGTGGTCGGCGCCATGATCGAATCCGGGTTCCGTCCCGGAATCGATCTGATGTACCATTTTATCCGGGAGTCCGGCCATTACCAGAAGGACTGGGCAGCCCGGCTGCACGAGCCGCTGATCTTCCTGTTCGGGCAGCCGGGACGCGTGATCCGCTCGCAGCTGCAGGGGCCGGATGCCGTCGGATTGATGGGGACGCCCGTATACTTTAATGCGGTCGACGAATATGACAGCGGCTTTGCCGCAACGAACCTGGACGGAACGTACGGCGTATCCCCGCCGTCGGTACTCTCGGTGCTGCCGGACGGTACGATCGTGCCCCGCGAGGAAGGCATCGCGGAGGTGTCGTACACGAATGCGGCTCAACAGACGTTCACCAAGGCAGTGGCGGTCGTCGCCGGCCTCCCGCAAAACGTGCGGGTCGGCTTCCGCGTCGAAGTGCCGGCCGATACGCCCGATACCGACCGGATCTATGCGGGCATCGAGCTGCCGAAGATCGGTCCGCGGCTGTACGGAGGCACGTTCGCGCTTCCCCGCGGGTTCGCCGTCGAATTCCGCATTTCCCGCGGCATGGGCTGCGAAGAATGCGACGAGCGCGGACGGAAAGCGCCTTACCGGCTGCTACGTGCGGAGGAGGGGCTGCACGTCGAATACAAAGTGAAGGGCTGGATCGACATGCTGCCGCGCGGCAGCGAAGAGACCGCCGAAGAGGGGGAGACCGCATGACGCTGCTCCGCATCGACAAGTACCGTTCCGAGCTGCTGGACAACGAGCGGGACATCTACATTTATCTGCCGCCAAGCTACGGACTGAACGTAGACCGGCGCTATCCCGTGCTCTATTTGCACGACGGCCAGAATGTGTTCCATCCCGCCTACAACGGGCAATCATGGAACCTTCATCGGGTCGCCGACCGGCTGATCGCAGAGGGCCGGATCGAGGAGATCGTCATGGTCGGGGCTGCCAATATGGAAATGGCGCGCGCCGACGAGTACACGCATGCGCTCGACGGCGTCGATTACGCCCGCGACAAAATGGACATTACGCCGAAGGGCGAGCTATACGAACGCTTCCTCATCGAAGAGCTCAAGCCTTATATCGATGCGGTGCTGCGGACGAAGACCGGTCCGGCGCATACCGGTTTGCTCGGATCGTCGCGCGGCGGCCAGGTCACCTACCATATCGGGATGCGAAGACCAGACGTATACGGCATGATCGGCATCATGTCGCCGTACTTGTACTACGTGAACCCGGAGAATCTCTCGGAGACGCGCGTGTACGCCAGGTTTGCGGGCAGGCCGCCGCTCCATAAGATCTGGATCGATACCGGGGGCCGGGAGGGGACTTTGATCCTGGAAAAGCATGTCCAGGGTCTCGTCGACGAGCTGCTCGAGGCCGGCTACGAGCCGAATCGGCAGCTGGCGTATTATTTCGATCCCGAGGCCGCGCATACGGAAGCGGATTGGGAGGCGCGCGTCGCGCTGCCGCTGCTGCACTTCTTCGGGCAGCCAGGCGAGCTGGCGGACGTCAGCATCACGCCGGCGTCGGCGACGGCCCTGCACGGCGCGGACGCGATCGGACGCTTCGTGCCGGCGGCATCGTACGCCGGCGGGCTGCGCCTCACCCCGCTGGGCGGGGGCTTTGCGGCTTCCGGGCCCGTTGGGCGTGTCGCGCGCGTCGACGCCGGCGGCATCGTTCGGGGCGACGAAGCGGATTCGGTACAGGCGGCCTATTCTTTTGAAGGCCTAACGGCGCATGCGGTATGGCCGCCAGCAGATTGAAGCTGTCGCATAGCGGCGGCGGTGAGGGAGCGAATCGCTTCCGCGCCGCCGCCGTTTTTTTAACATTATAGAAATTATAAGGAAACCGGTTTTCTTGTGCGGGCAACGTGAATCGTCGAATGCGGTAGCGATACCTTGGCTATCAAACTTTAGATTCCAATAACTTTCAATTAATGGAATTCAATTTTGGTCGTGGTTTCGGCACTTTTTCGACAGTTGGCGGCTAGGACTTCCGGTCGATTGCGCCACGAAATCCGCATCGCAGTGCGCTTTGCAGCATTTGTCGTATTTTTCCGAATGGCGAATGATGACAAAATAGGATATTGAAAAAGCAAAAATATAGTGCTACAATCTGGAAAAATTGAAGGCCATGTTACCGAAAGGTACAACCTCGAGCGCTCGGCGGGGTTGTGCCTTTTTTTCGTTTTCGGGCCCGGGAGGGGATGACGTTTGGTATTTTCGCCATACACGCTTTCTGTTCGATGCCCAAGATTCAAGGAGGAGGACGGAGATGAACCGAGGAGCGCTCTATCATCGCCACAAGCAGAATTGGGCCTTTATGTACGACGACGCGCATGTGCGGGTGAGGCTGCGGACGGCCCGCGGCGATATCGACGAAGCTGTCGTCTGCTATGGAGACAAATACGACTGGCACGGCACCGAGTGCCGCACGCCCATGACCATAAGGCTTTCCGATTCGCTGTACGACTATTGGGAGGCCGATCTCGCAGTCGGGACGCGGAGGCTCAGCTACCGCTTCCTGCTCGGATCCGGCCGGGAGCGGATTTACTTCGGCGAACGCTGGCTGGGAGAGCAGCCGCCGGAGGAATCGTTCGGCAATTTCGAATACCCGTATATGAACCCGGATGATGCCATCCGTCCGCCCGGATGGGTGAAGGACGCCGTGTTCTATCAGATCTTCCCGGACCGCTTCGCCAGGAGCGGCGCGGTGGCGGCCGGGACGTTCGAGCCTTGGGGAAGCGCGCCGACCAAACAGAACGCGTTCGGCGGCGATCTGTCCGGCGTCCTGGACAAGCTCGATCATCTGACGGCGCTGGGGGTGGACGCGATTTACTTTACGCCGCTGTTCCAGGCGCCGTCGAGCCACAAGTACGATACGGAGAACTATTATGCGGTCGACCCGCAGTTCGGGACGGTCGAGACGCTCAAGGCGCTGGTCGAAGCCTGCCATGCGCGCGGCATTCGCGTGCTGCTCGACTTCGTGTTCAACCATACAGGCAGCCGGTTCCCGCCTTTCCAGGACGTGCTGGAGCGCGGTCCGGCATCGCGGTACGCCGACTGGTTCCGCGTGTTGCGCTGGGCCGATCCTGACACGGGTGTCTCTCTAGTCTACGAGACCTTCGGCTACGAGGCCGATCTGCCCAAGCTTAACGTATCCCATCCCGAGACGGCGGACTATCTGCTGCAAGTGGCGTCTTACTGGCTGCGCGAGGCCGATATCGACGGCTTCCGGCTCGACGTGGCCAACGAGGTCGACCACCGCTTCTGGCGCAGGCTGCGCGAGACGGTGAAGGCGGTCAAGCCCGACGCCTACTTGCTCGGCGAGATTTTCCACGACGCGATGGCCTGGCTCGGGGGCGACCAGCTCGACGCCGTGATGGATTATCCGGTGCGGGATCTGGCGATCAAGTTTTTCGCATCCCGCACGATCGACGCAGAGACGTTCGCGAACATCGTCTCGCAGCAGCTCGCCATGTACCCGCAGCAAGTATGCGAGGCTTCTTTTCAACTGCTCGGCAGTCACGACACAGCGCGCCTGCTGACGCTATGCGGCGGGGACGAGGCGAGAATGAGGCTCGCGGTGCTGTTCCAGTTCACCTATATAGGCGCACCCTGCATTTACTACGGGGACGAGATCGGCATGAGCGGGGAAAACGATCCGGACAATCGGCGCTGCATGGTCTGGGAGCCGGAGGCGCAAAATCGGGAGCTGTTCGCGTTCTACAGGGACATGATCGCGCTGCGCCGGGCGCACGGCGCGCTTCGCGGCGGCGGTATCCGCTTTCTGCATGCCCCGGCCGGCGGAAGCGCGCTGGCCTACGAGCGCTATGCCGGAGACGAGCGGATCGTCGTGGCCTTCAACGTCGGCGAACAGCCGCAGACGATTCGGTTCGCGTCCGAGCAGTCTGTCGCGGGCGACGAAGCGGGGGGCGAAACGTGGGTCGAAGCGTGGGAGGAGCTGCGCACCGGCGAAGTCCGCCTGCCCGATGGCGGCGGGCTCGAGCTGCCGCTCGGACCTTACGGCTGCGCAGTGCTGAGGCACCGCGTACGGAAGGGGGCGCCGGCATGAATGCGCTCCAGTGGACGCCTGCAGGCAAGCTGGAGCTGACGGCGGTCGCCGAGCCTGCGGTCACCGCGCCGACGCAGGTCAAGATCCGTATCGAGCTGACCGGTATATGCGGTACGGACCTAGCCGTCGTCGCAGGCAGGGAGGAAGGCGTGCCGCATGTGACGCGCGGGCATGAGGCGGTCGGCACGGTCGTCGAGACCGGACGGGCGGTCCGCCGGCTGCGGGTCGGCGACCGCGTTGTCATCGACCCGAACTGGAGCTGCGGAACCTGCGAATATTGCAGGCGGGAGATGCCGCATCTCTGCATCGGTCATGACGGCGGCATGGCGATCGCGGGGCTCAACGCGCCGGGCACGTTCGCCCGCTACTACGTGTCCGAGGAGCGGTTCGTACATCGCTTGCCGCAAGGCATGTCCTGGGAGCGCGGCGTGCTCGTGGAGCCGCTGGCTTGCGTGCTCCATAATCTTCAGGAGGCGCAGGTCAAACGGGACGACGCGGTGCTGGTCATCGGCTCGGGGCCGATGGGGCTGCTCTGCCAGATGGCGAGCCGGGCGACCGCGCGCCTGACGGTGGCGACGGAACTGAACCCGGCGCGTCTTGCGGCTGCGCGGCGGATCGCGGACGCGGCTTGCCGTCCGGACGAGCTTGAAGTCGTCGTGGAGCGGATCGCCGGGGGCCGTCGGTTCGACGTCGTCATCGACGCGGTCGGCAACCAGCTGGAGACCGCCGAGCGCTGGATCGGGCGGGGCGGGCGCATCGTGCCCTTCGGCATCGACGCCACGTACCGCTACTCGATCTCGCCGGTCCGGCTCGTCCAGAACGGCATCAGCATCGTCGGCGCGGGCGAATATCGCTGCACGTTTCCGCTTGCTCTGCAGCTCGCAGAGACGATGCCGGAGCTCGATCGGCTGGTGACCGGCCGATACGGCCTCGAGCAGCACGAGCAGGCCGTGCTCGAGCTGCTCGGCTACGATCCGGCCACGGGAGAGCGGGTGGCGTCGGATGCGATCAAGACCGTGTTCGAGCCGTGGAGCGGAGGGGCTGCGGAAGAGGCCGGATGAGGCAAGGGCGGGAGACGAGGGAAGGGAAAAAGGGCAAGAGCATAGGAAGGGCAAGAGCATAGGAAGGGCAAGAGCATAGGAAGGGCAAGAGCATAGGAAGGGCAAGAGCATAGGAAGGGCAAGAGCATAGGAAGGGCAAGAGCATAGGAAGGGCAAGAGCATAGGAAGGGCAAGAGCATAGGAAGGGCAAGAGCATAGGAAGGGCAAGAGCAAGAGCAAGAGCAAGAGCAAGAGCAAGAGCAAGAGCAAGAGCAAGAGCAAGAGCAAGAGCAAGAGCAAGAGCAAGAGCAAGAGCAAGAGCAAGAGCAAGAGCAAGAGCAAGAGCAAGAGCAAGAGCAAGAGCAAGAGCAAGAGCAAGAGCAAGAGCAAGGGCAAGAGCATAGCAAGAGCAAGAGCGATAACTGCAAAAATGCATCTATTTGCGGAGAAAAGCTCGCTGCGTGAGCAAATAAATGCAAAAGTGCAGTTAATTGGCCACCACCGGCTAAAATTCGTGCATAGAACGAGAATTAACTGCGTTTTTGCAGTTATTCGCCGGAAAACGAAGTTTCGAATCAAAAAAGATGCAGATATGCACTTATTTGTCACCGGCTCTCGGGCGGACGTGTGTCAATAAAGCGAGGCATGTAGCAAAGAGGACGCACGCGCTGTCAGCGGGCAGTATTGCGAGCCAACAAGGGGGACGAGGCGCATGAGCGCAGGCAGAACGGTTGACGAGCTGGTGATCTGGCACGAATTCGACGGACCTGGGGACACTTCGGTCGAAGTGCTGGACGAAATCGGGCGGATGTACGAGGAACGGTACGGGATACGGGTGCGGGCCGAGGCGATGAGCATCGCGGACCTCGGCCGGCGGCTGACGCGGCTGCCGGAGGACGGCGCAGGGCCGGATATGGCGATGGTCCCTTCGGATATGGCGAACTACTGGGAAGCGGCGCGCCTGTCCGAAGTGGACGAAGCCATGCTGCAAGGCTTCGTGGCGCCGTCCGCGCTCGACACGATGCGGATCGGGGGGCGGCTGTACGGCGTCCCCGTGCTGACGGGCAATCATCTCGTCCTCTACGTCAACAAGGCGCATTATCCCGAAGCGCCGCAGACCTGGGAGGCGCTGGAGAGCGGCGCGGCGCGGCTGCGGGAAGCCGGGATCATACCGCTTGGGATCGATCTAGGACAAGCTTACAGCTTCATCCCGTTCCTGACCGCGTTCGGCGGCTGGCCGATGGCGGACGGCCTTGTCACGCTGGATACGGATGCCGCCGAGCAGGCGCTGGCTTTCCTGAGGCGCGGATTGGCGTCCGGCAAGATCGCCAGCCTGGACGGCGCGACGACGCTGCTCGAGCGGTTCGCCGAGGGGCGCATCGGAGCGATCGTGACGGGCGAATGGATCTACAACTATCTGAGTCGCCGTCTTGGGGACGAGCTGGCGGTAGGGGCCATCCCGGCAATCGGGGGGCGGCCGGCCGTATCGATGTGCTCTTCAATCGGGCTCATCTTTCCGTGCAGAGCGCTCTCGTCCCCGCGCAGCGCAGCGCTGCGCGCCTATGCAGCCTTCATGCTGAGCGACGAATGCCAGCGGCTGTGGGCAGACCGCGTGCAGCGGATTCCCGCCGCGAACGCCGCGCTGGAACGGATCGAGTCGGCGGGTTCAGCCAACAAGCGGCAGCTGATCGCCCAGCTCAGGAGCAGCCGGCCAATGCCGGTCAGTCCCTATATGATCGCCGGTTGGGTCGGCATGGAGGAGGGGCTTCGGCGGCTGCCGGAGGACGGGGCGCCCAGGGCGCGTACCGCCATGCATGAACGGGCGAGCGCTGTGATGGCTGAAGTGGACGATTATCTGGAGCAACTCAAAAAAGGAGCGAGTGTCGGATGAGAGTGACCGTATTCAGCCAAATCTCGATCGACGGCAAGCTGACGTTCGGCGAAGGGCAGTCGAGCAAGGAGCTGTTCCAGCTTTTCGACGAGGACGACATGACCTACATCCACCGGTTCCGCGGACAAGTCGACGGGATTATGGTCGGCAAAAATACGATTTGCACCGACAATCCCTTTCTGACCAACCGCTACGAGAAAAACCGCAACCCCGTCCGGATCGTGCCCACCCGTACGCTCGACATTCCGCCCGCCAGCAACATTCTGTCGGACGGCGAACGTACGTTGATCGTCACGACCGAGCGCGGCATGAACGACGACAAGCGCCGGCAGATCGAGGATAAGGGCAAGGAAGTCATCGTATGCGGCGAGGAGCTGGTCGACTTTGCCGCGCTGTTTGACCGGCTCGAGACCGAGTACGGCTTCAAACGGCTGATGGTCGAGGGCGGCGGCATGCTCAACTGGCATGTGTTCGACCGCAATCTGGTGGACGAGATTATTCTGATGCAGCTTCCGATCATCATCGGCGGCGGCACCAACATCACGCTGGTGGACGGGCAGGGCTACGATCGGATGTCGTTCACCAAACGGTTCAGCGTCGTAGATGTCCAGCCCCGCAAAAATTACACGCTGATGCGTTACGCCCGTTACCGCGATGCCGGGGAGGATGCACTGCTTCATGGATGACACCAAGGCCGGCTTCTACAAAAGCCTTTATAAAATCGCCGTGCCCATCGCGCTGCAAAGCCTGATCATGGCCGCCCTGTACATGACCGACCAGCTGATGGTCGGCCAGCTCGGCGACGTGGCGATCGCTTCGGTGGGCATGGCGAGCAAGATCTACAGCATTATCTCCGTCGTGCTCGCGGGTCTCGCCACAGGATTGTCGGTATTTGCCGCCCAGTACTGGGGCAGTAGAGACGAGCGCAGCATCACGGATTTGCTCGGCATGACGCTGCTTATCGGACTGACCTTGTCCGCCGCATTCTCGGCGTTCGTATTTTTAGAGCCGCAGTTCTGTCTGGGCCTGTTCACGACCGACGCGCGGGTCACCGGCGAAGGCTATATTTTTCTGAAAATCGTGGCGCTCAGCTACGTGCCGACGATGCTCACGATGGTTTATTCCGCCATTATGCGGAGCACGGGCCACGTCAAGTATCCGATGTACGTCAGCCTGGCCGTCGTCATCGTGAATATCGCGCTGAATTACCTGCTCATCTTCGGCAACTGGGGATTTCCGGAGCTGGGATTGGCCGGCGCGGCCTACGCGACGCTGACGGCGCGCATCGTCGAGTGCCTGCTGATCATCGGCGCGGTGTACCGGTTCAAGCTGCCCGGCGCCGCCGGGTTCCGGCATCTGCTGCGGTTTCGGGGCGATCTGGCGCGCAAGTTTTTGCTCACGACATTTCCGATCGTGCTGACCGAGCTGATCTGGGTGCTTGGGGAGGCGGCTTACGCCGTCATTTACAGCCGGATGGGAACGACCGAGATGACGGCGATGACGGTCACGTTCCCGCTGCAGGGGCTAAGCATCGGGCTGCTGTCGGGCCTTGCCGGCGCGGCTGGCGTGCTGGTCGGCAACCGGCTCGGCGCGGACGAGCACGCGCTCGCCCTCGATTATGCCCGCCGGCTGATCCGTGCGGGCATCGGCTTGTCGCTGGCCCTGGGCGTCGGCATCGCGGCGCTTGCGCCGCTGTATGCGTCGGCATTTTCGATTACGGGCGAAGCGCGCGACTTGTCCGTTCACGTCCTATGGGTGTTCGCGGCATTCATGTGGGTCAAGGTCGCGAACATGATCATCGCGGGCGGCATTCTCCAGAGCGGCGGGGATAGCAAGTTCGTGTTCAAAATGGAGTCGGCCGCCACCTGGCTGATCGGCGTCCCGCTCGGGCTGCTGCTCTCGTTCGTCTGGAAGCAGCCGTTGTTCTGGGTGTACTTTTTTTTGTCGCTCGAGGAGCTCGTTCGCTTGGGGGCGGGGCTGCTCCGGTTCCGTTCGCGCAAATGGATCAAAAATCTGACCGGCCAAATCTCGGCTTGAGGAGGAGGAAAAGATGCGAGATACCGAGACCAGGCACGCTGCCGTTGGTTATGCTGCGGCGGCGGATGTCCCGCTGTCCCACCCGCAAAAGCGGATCGGCTATGTCGAGCAGCGTTACCCCGATACTTCTCTTCATGTGGTGGGCTGCACCTCCGTTATCCATGGCAGTATCGATTTTGACCGGCTCGCGCGCGCGATACGTAGGTTCGTGAACGCGTACGATGCGTTCCGGCTCGCGTTCGCCGAGACGCCGGACGGCATGATGCAAGGGCTGCACAAGGCTGTGCCGGCGTACGAGATTCCGCTCGTCGATCTGTCGGGCGAAGCGGACCCGGAAGCCGAGCTCGAGCGATTCGTGCGCAGGAGCGCAGCCGAGCCGATGCAGCTCACGGACGGAGTGCTGTTCCGCTTCGCGATGTTCCGGCTGGATGGCGAGCGTACGGGATATACGTACCGGTTCCATCACGCCATTGCGGACGGCTGGTCGGTGCAACTGCTGTCTGAGCGGATCGCAGACCTGTACGAGTCGGACGCATCGGTGAGCGAAGAGACGGCTGGCAAGGCGGGCGAAGGGGAAAACGCCGGAAAGGAAGACCTTCGGGGGGAGACGGAGCGTTCGGTCAAGACGGATGACGCGGACGAGCCGGAAAACGCCGGCTACTTCGCCCTGCTGGAACGCGAACGGCAATATGCCGCTTCGCCGCGCATCGAGCGGGACCGGCGCTTCTGGCAGACGCAGTTCGCCGAGCTGCCGGAGCCGCCGTACCCGCTCGCCGAAGGCAGCCTTGCCGGGGAGCGGCATTCGTTTCGCATCGATCCGGAATTGAGCGCCGCCGTCCGTCGTCACGTCGAAGCGTACGGGCTGTCCGTTCACGCATGGTTCACGGCGCTGGCGCTGACGCTGCTGCACCGCGATACGGGCGCCGGCGATCTCGTTGTCGGCATGCCCGTTTACAACCGGACGACACGAGAGGAGAAGCGGCTGTTCGGCATGTTCGCGAGCACGATGCCGCTGCGGATTCGAGTTCAAGGGGACGAACCGGCAAACGACTTTGTCATGCGGGTTCAAGACCGGCTGCGGGCCTGCTTGCCGCATCAGAAATACCCGTACGATCTGCTGGCGCAAGACCTGGAGCTTCGCAGGCAAGGGCTGGACGGACTGTTCCAGGTGACGGTCAATGTCTATAATACAAAGCCGCGCGGCGCACTGGACGGTTACGCCGTGGAAACGCGGGAACTGTACGCCGGCTGCCAGACGAATCCGCTGGACGTCGTCGTTCACGAATGGGCGTTGGATGGCGGGTTTACGGTGGACCTGAAGTATCGCAAGTCCTGCTTCGACGCGCAGCGCATCGAGGCGATGGCGGAATCGTTGCAGGCGCTGCTTGGCGGAATGCTTGCGGACGGCGGGCGCTGGCTGGCCGATCTGCCGATGGCGAGCGGGCGGACGCTTCGCCTGCTGGAGGCGTTTAACGATACGCATCGGCCGTATCCGGAGGGCCGTACGCTGCACGGATTGTTCGAGTCGCAGGCGGCGTTGAGTCCCAAGCGGATTGCCGTCGAGTGCGCGGGATACACAGTGAGCTATGAGCAGTTGAACGAAGTCGCCGACCGGATCGCGGCGCGTCTGCGGGCGGTCGGCGCGGGGCCGGGAACGATCGTCGGGATTTTGGCGGAGCGGTCGCCGGCGCTGCTCGCGGGCATCTACGGCATTCTTAAGGCAGGCGCCGCTTATTTGCCGCTCGATCCGGCGCATCCGGAGGACCGGATCGCATACAGTCTGGCGGATAGCGGGGCCGGGTGGCTGCTGGTGTCCGCAGGTATGCGCGACCGTGCGGCCGGGTGGAAGCTTGCGATGGAAGGCGAGCTTGCGTTTGTCGAGTTAGATGCGTGGCCGATGACCGGACAGGACGTTAAACGGGAGACCGAGCCGGATACAGCAGGACCGGCCGTCTCCAGATTCGCGGTCCCCGCAGGTAGGTATGCAGGCTTAAGAACGGTGCCGGAAAATCTTGCCTATCTCATCTACACCTCAGGCTCCACCGGCAAGCCGAAGGGCGTCATGATCGAGCACGGCGCGGCCGTCAACTTCGTCGAAGCGATGGCGGAGGCATTGCCGCTGCCCGACGCGCCGGTGGTGCTGGGCGTGACGACGGTGTCCTTCGACATCTTTGTCACCGAGTCCCTATTGCCGCTATCCAAGGGAATGCGGGTCGTGCTCGCTACGGAGTCCGAGCTTCAGGACGTGGACCGACTGCGATCGCTGATCGCGCGCAGCGGGGTCAACGTCGTGCAGATGACGCCTTCTCGCATGCAGCTGCTGCTTGAGGACGAGGACGCTGGGGGGCCGTTTCTCGGCGGCGTGAAAGTCGCGATGCTGGGTGGGGAGCCGCTGCCGCCCTTGCTCCTGACGCAGCTCCGACAGCGGACGGAGGCCCGGCTTTTTAATATGTACGGGCCAACTGAGACGACCGTCTGGTCCACGATGCAAGAAGTGACCGCGGGGCGGCGCATCACGGTAGGCCGGCCCATCGCGAATACGCAGGTGCTGATCCTGGATCGGCGTGGGGAGCTGCTTCCTGTCGGCACGGCTGGCGAGCTGTGTATCGCGGGCGCTGGGCTCGCGCTGGGCTATCATGGCCGGGACGAGCTGACGGACCGGGCGTTTGCGGCACATCCGCTCGCGGGCGGCAAGCTCTACAGGACCGGCGACCTCGCCCGGTGGCTGCCGGACGGCACGATCGAGCACCTGGGCAGAATCGACCGCCAGGTCAAAATTCGCGGCTACCGGATCGAGCCGGGTGAGATCGAGAGCTGCCTGCTGTCGCACGACGCGGTCTGGATGGCGGCGGTCGTCGACCGAGAGGACGCGCACGGCATCCGCGAGCTGTATGCGTACTATACGGCTTCGCGGCCGGTGACGCCGGCGGAGCTGCGTACGTTCGCCGCGCGTTGGCTGCCGGCGTACATGATCCCGGCGGCATTCGCGGAGCTTGCCGCGCTGCCGCTCACGCCAAGCGGCAAGGTCGACCGCCGCGCGTTGGCCGACCTGCCGCCGGGCGCAGCGGCCCCAGCGACGCGAGCGGCACCAACTGCGGTTGCACACGTTGCTGCAACTGCCGGCTCTGCGGCACCTGCCCTGCCCGTCGCACCTGTGCTTCCCGCAGGAACTGCCGGTTCTGCGGCACCTGCGCTGCCCGCAGCAACTGCCGGCTCTGCGGCAACTGCCCTGCCCGTCGCATCTGCCCTGCCCGCACCTGCCGCACCTGCCGGATCTGCCGCATCCGGCGCAATCGCCGCAGCCCGCGCTATCGCAGATTACGGCGCCGGCTCGCTCGTCCAGTCCGCGGCGCCGGACGCCGCCGCATCCGAAGCCGCCACCGCATCTGCGCGTCCGGCCCTGGACGCCTCCGAGCCGGACGGCGCCGGTCCGCTCCTGCTCAGCGACACCGAAGACGACCGCGCGCTGGCGCATACGATCGCAGCCTGCCTGTCGTCGCTGCTGCCCGGCGAGCCGCTTGGGCTGGACGACGATTTCTTCGCTTACGGCGGACACTCGCTCCATGTGCTTCGCGCCGTCGCGCTCCTCAAGGCGCGCGGCATTCCCGCCAAAGCATCGGATTTGTACGCCGAGCCGACGCCGGCGGGGCTCGCATCGCTGCTGCGGATGCGCCAGGGACGCTTTGCTTATCGCGCCGTCGCCGAGTCCGGCGCTTCGCCGATGCATGCGCCTTCGCCGATCCGCGTGCTCGGCAGCGTCGCGCCGAACCGGGACGATTTTACCTGGGAACAGATCAACTGCTTCACCAAGCCGATGGCCATCCTGTTCGATTCGCTCGCGCCGGGAACCTTCGACCTGTTTTTGTTCCATGTGCAATTCGGTCTTACCTTCTTCCCCGACGGCTGGAAGGAGGACCTGTTCGAGCGCGGCAGCGAGCCGCATGCCGACTTCTTCGAACTGTACGAAAAAGCGCTGAAGCCGATCTTCGGCGTCGATCTCGGCCGACGTTCCTACAGCAGCGAGGCGGAGATGCGCGAGGTTTTGATCGAAGCGCTGGATCGGGGACAACCGGCGCTCGTGCCGGGCGACCTGTTCGGCCTGTATTATTCGCATCATTATCGCAGCGAGCCGCACACGCACTATTTTATCGTTAAAGGCTACGACGCCAAACGCGACCTGCTGTTCGTGCTGGACAATATGCATATCGACGACGGCGCGCGTCCCGTCTACCGGGACTTCGTCATTCCCTTCGCCGGGCTGTACGAGATGAACAGGCTCTACGCCGTCAATTGGTGCGCGGACGGGACGGCACCTTATTTATGGTCGCTCAGCCGTCCGACGGACGAGCCCGTCTCTCCGGCGTCGTCGCTCGCCTATCATCGGGAACAGCTGGAGCGTTGGCGGCGCGGGGAATCGGCGCTTCGCTTCCTGGAGCGCGAGATTGCGATCGAGGTGGAGACGCGGCAGGATGCGGGGAGGTTTGCCAAGGCGATCCCGCTCTCCAACTACAAATCCGTCTATTACGAGCTGCTGTACAAGCTGCTTGAAGAGGCTGGAGGCGAGGCCGCCGCCGTCGGGGCGCTGCGGGCGCGCAGCGCAAAAATCGCCGCGGCCTGGGAACCGCTCCGGCTCGCGCTGTTCGACCGCATCGGCGAGCGGACGTACCGCTTTGCGGACCTGATGCCGGAGATCGAGCGAAACGTGGCGGAGGAGCATGCCTTTTTCGAGGAGACGCTGCTGCTGTTGAAACAGACCGTGTCCGCCGCTGCCGAAGGGCGAGACTACGGAAACGCGATTGAACTGGATGGAACCGGACGGCTGCAAGTTATCAACCCGAACGGTACATTGATTGAGCGGACGGGCGAGCAAATTCGAATCGTGCACACCGTCGGTCGCATCGACGATACGTGGATCGTGAAGGACGAGGCGCCGCAGCTGCTGCTATCGCCCGTTTCAGAAGCGTTCGCCTTCGAGACGGCGACGGTTAACGACGTGAAGTTCGGCGGCTGCTTCCACAACGGCATCATCGTGAAATTCAAGACGAAAGGCAAGATCATGTTCGGCTGCGCGCGGCGCAAGCTGCTGGGCGTGTTCTACCCGGAGCGCACGGACAACTACGAGCTGTACGCGAGGCCGGAGGTGGATGCCGTTCACGAACTGCGCATCGAGGCGGAGGAAGCGGGCAAATTGCGCTTTTTGGCCAGGCACGGGACCGAGGAGGCGTGGGAGCTGCTGCTCGAGCTGGACGCACCGGACGAGATCGCCCGGATCGGGTTGTTCTCGAAGACATGGGAGCCGACCGACCATGCGACGGTATTTTCAAACGTAAGGTTCATGACAGGCGCGCGGGCCATCCGGTCCGCAAATACGTGGAGAGGGGACGGCTACGATGCGGATTGAGGCGCCGTTGCAGCGGATCGCGGAGTATGTGGCGGAACAGGGGGAGGGCAGGGAAAAAATCTGGGTGCCGGAAATGTGGAACACGTGCGGATACGGTAACATCGCGGAACGCCGGGCGGGCGAGATTCTGGTCGATGCCTACCCGTTTATGTCGGCGCATTTGCGCAGGCTGACGGAGGGCGCTCGGCACGACGCCTCCGCCGAGGTCGCATCGGCGCGCGAGACGGCGGGAGGCGGGGCGGCTCCGGCTAAAAGAGGGACGACTGCAATCGCAGCCGCAGCCAAGGCCGCGACGGCGCCCAAGGCCGATCTGGACGACAGCGTCATTTACAGCACGCTTGTCCGTTACTCGACGGCCTGGGATTACGCCGGCGACGGCAGCATCTCGTCGGGCACCTTTCTGCGCTTCATGCTCCTGCTCCCGCTGCTCAAGCGCATGGGCGTCAACATCGTCTATATGCTGCCGGTGACGCGGTACAGCACGCTGCACTTGAAGGGAAATATCGGTTCACCCTATGCGGTGCAGTCGCTCTTCGAGCTCGACCCGAATCTGCACGATCCGCTGCTGGACGGCATGCCGGAGCTGACCTTGCACGACGAACTGTCCGCCCTGGTGGAAGCCTGCCATGCACTGGACATGCGGGTTGTCGTCGATTTCATTCCGCGGGTGACCGCGCGCAACAGCGACCTGCTGGCAGCGCACCCGGATTGGGTGTATTGGATTCGTAAGGAGGCGCTGGACGGGTTCCGGCTGCCGCATATTCCGGAGCTCGGCTTTTTCGAGGAATGCACGCCGGACAAGCTGGAGACGGTCTATCGCAGCGAGGAGACCGCGGACTTTCTCGCGCAATTTTCCGAGCCGCCGAACGTCCTGGACGAAGCGCTCTGGCAGAAGCTTAAAGCGCGGGCCGAGGAAACCGGCGAGGAGCTGCTGACGCTCGTCGAGGCCGAGATGGGCATCACGACGTCGCCCGCCCACTCGGATTGGATCAACGACGTGCAGCCGATCTGGACGGACATCACGTTCTGGCGATTGTACCGCGATACGGCGCCGGCAGCCCGGTCTTACATCCGCGCAGATCAGCCGCCCTACGTGCTGTTCGACACGATCAAATGCAACTACTACCCGGGCAAGGAACCGAATCGGGAGCTGTGGAACCTGCTGGTGGCGGCCGCGAGGTTTAATCTCGAGCGTTACGGGATCGACGGCTTTCGCATCGATATCGGCCATGTGCTCCCGGTTCCGCTGCTTGAGGAGATCTTCGACGCCATCCGTTCGATCCGGCCGGATGCGCTGCTGATCAGCGAGGATCTGTTCAACCGCAATCACCGCAAGGCGGCGGCCGTCGGCTACAATATCATGCTCGGCAGCGGCTGGAACGTGATGACCGACATCCGCAAGGACAATCTGCTCGCTTACGTCCGGGAGCTGCCTGAGCTGGACATACATGTGTTCGCTTGCGCCGAGACGGCCGACACGCCGCGCATCACGAGTAGGGGCGGGACGCCGCTCGCGCGGATGATCGCGGTGTTCAACCACTTTTTGCCGCGGGCCATCCCTTTCATCGCGACCGGCTTCGAGCTAAACGAGCGGCAGCCGATGAATTGCGGGCTCGGGGACAACACGGACGGCGCCGACATCCCGCGCGCGTTCTTCCACGAGATGATGATGGACTGGAACAACCCGAGCCCGATGATCGATCTGCTCGAGCGGCTGTCCGAGACGCGCAAGCGATTGCTGCCGCTTTTGAAGCCGGAGCGCTTTTTCACGCCCGATACGCCGGATGACGTGGTGGCTTACGGCTATCGTTCGGAGGCGGGAACGGTGCTTGCGGTGTTCAATCTGGGCACGGAAATGCCGGTATCTCTATCGGCGGCCGAGTTGTCGGGGAGCGGGGGTGTCGGAGAGCGCGGCGGACTAACAGTATGCATCGATAGCGCGGTGGATTCGCCGCAGCTCGGTCGCCGCGTAGATCGCTTCGGGCTGGGGCCGCGTCAAGCGATCGTGCTGTCGACGGACTAGTCGGTTCGGGCTTTCTCGCATGCCCGGGAATCTCCGCAAAACCCGCCGCCGGGGTGGGGAGTTACACGAAAAAACGCGCAACTCCCTTAGAACCCATCGGCTCGAAGCGCCTTTGTACGAATGGGCCGAAAAGCGCAAATCGGCATTGTGCGCAAGAAATTAGCCGCATAAATGCACTTTTCGTTTGCGACGTTAAAAAGCGGTATCAGCCGGTAAAGGCTGTACCGCTTTTTAAACCGGCGCTATTGCTGGGCAGAGTCATGCCATGGGCATCCCGCCGACTGATCAAAACGCTTCAGCCATCGGCGGCTGCGCTGCACAGACAGTCTTACTCGGCGGCGCTCGCTTCGACGGCCAGAGCAGACGACGCACCTGTCGGCGACTGCATGATGGCGTAGCCGTAAGCGGGCAGCTCTGCAAGCAGCGTGCCCGTCGCGCCTGCGGTGACGGCCGCGCCGGTGATTGCGTCGCGCCATTCGCTAACCTGCTGCGCAACAGGCACATCGATCGAGACCGGCTGTTCCTGGTTGTTCAGGACGATCAGGAATCGCTCATCCGCGTCCCAGCGCTCGTAAGCGAGCACCTGGGGCTGCGTCTCGATCGGCACGAACGCCAGGCCGCTGCCGCGCAGCGCGGGATGCGCCTTGCGCAGGGCGATGAGGCTGCGGAAGAAGCCGAAAAGATCGCGGTCCTGCTTGGTCGAATCCCACTCCATGCATCTGCGGTTCAGCGGATCGTGCGCGCCGTCCATGCCGATCTCGTCGCCGTAGTAGACGCAAGGCGTGCCCTGGAAGGTCATCTGGAAAAGCGTGGCCAGCTTCATACGGCGTTTGTCGCCTTGGCATAGGGTCAACAGGCGGTCCGTATCGTGGCTGCCGAGCAGATTGAAGGCGACTTCCATGATCTGCTGCGGATAGCTTGCCAGCTGCGCACCGATTGCCTGCGCGAATCGCGGCGCATCGGTCGTGCGGTGCGCGAAGAAGTTCAGCAAAATGTTCGTGAACGGATAGTTCATAACCGCATCGAACTGGTCGCCCTGCAGCCAAGGCATCGCATCGTGCATAATCTCGCCCAGGATGTAAGCGGAGGGATTAGCCTGCTTGACGACCCGGCGGAATTCCCGCCAGAACTCGTGATCGACTTCGTTGGCCACGTCGAGGCGCCAGCCGTCGAGGCCGACCTCTTCGATCCAGTAGCGCCCGACATTGAGCAGATAATCCTTCACCTCGGGGTTCGCGGTGTTGAGCTTCGGCATGATCGGCTCGAAGCTGAATGTTTCGTACGTCGGCACGCCGTCCACCACGCCAAGCGGCCACTGACGAACGCGGAACCAATCGACGTAACGCGAATCGGGGCCATGCTCCAGCAGGTCCAGGAAGGGGGCAAAGGTGCGTCCGCAGTGATTGAATACGCCGTCGAGCAGGACGCGGATGCCTCTCGCATGGCAGGCGTCCACGAGCTCCTTCAGTTTCTCGTTGGTGCCGAACTGAGGATCGACACGCATGTAGTCCGACGTATCGTACTTGTGATTGGTCGTCGCGGCGAACAGCGGGTTGAAGTAGACGGCATTGACGCCGAGCTCGCTCAGATGGTCCAGATGGTCGATGACGCCCTGAAGATCCCCTCCGAAAAAGTTGGTCGGCGTGGGCACGCCGCCCCACGGAAGCACGTTATCGGGACTGATGGAAGGATCGCCGTTCGCGAACCGCTCCGGGAAGATCTGGTAAAATACAGCTTCCTTGGCCCATGCCGGAGGCATGTGCACGTCCTGCGGATTAAGGTAAGGAAAGTCGAATAAGCCTTCATACATTACGGTCGGCGGCTGCTCGAAAAAGCCTTTTTCCAGAAAGTAAACGGTCTCTTCCTCGTCATGCAGCGCAAAGTAGTATACCAGCCGGCGATACTTGGGCTTCACTGCGGCCTGCCAGTAGTCGAACAAGGCGTCGGAGCACCAACGCTCCATCGCGACCTTATCGTTTGCCTTGCTCCAATCGTACTTGTCTCCGCATACCAGATCGACACTGGCGACGTCGCCGCGCTTGGTCCGCAAGCGGATGTGGAGCGTGTCTTCGTCGTAGGCGTAAGACCAGTTCTGTCCCATGCGATGGTAGACGGCTTCGAGCTGGATCATGGATAAAGGCCTCCTCAATCGGCAAGTAAACGCAAAAAGGGTTCAACCTCAGATGAAGACGAGGTTGAACCCGAAAGTTTCATTGCCTTTAAATTTCCTACATCATATCATAGCGCTCTCAAGAGTTCAATAACCATTTGTGGATATAGATGGGGATACGGTCGGCTCGGAAGACGGGACGGATCGGACCGGACCGTTCGTTTCGCTGAAGCGAGTTGGAAGTAGAGAGATATCGTTAAAAAGTTTTTGAAGAGGAGTTGACAAGAGAGGCGCCTCTCTACTAAGATGAGTACATAAATGATCGCTTCACTTTTTGGGAACGTTCCCAAATCTGAATCATTTGCAAGGACGACTGGCACGAACTTAGCGCTTTATGAACAGAAGTCGGAGGAACGAGTCAATGTTCACCGGCAGCATGCAACCCGGGCGCAGTCGGTTTCAAGCAAACGGTTTTATTTACAGCATTAATGGGAACGTTCCCAAAAATAACGATTGAAAGTAAGCGCTTCATTATGAAGGGATTAGCGCGGTTTGCGAAAGAGACCGTTTCAAGGCTGTTTGCGGATGAGTCCGTTTCAAAACTGTCTGCGCTAGGGGGCGGTTTAAGGCTCGCTTCCGAAGCCGGCTCAAGGCCATTTTCCGAAGAACCCGGTTCCCGGCTATCTTCACGAAGGAGAGGGCTGACGGGGAGCGCCTCCGGACGTATTTTGAGATGGATTGATGTAGCTGAAAGTCGGGTGGGTAAATAAGATAGCCATCGCTTCGCGAATCTGATAATCTCATGTTATCGTTCTTTTTGGGAACGTTCCCGAAATTCATGATCCGCTGAAACAAGCGTGTCCCGAATCCCGGGAATTACTTTACGGAAAGCAGGACGACTCATGGGACCGACCATTCACGACGTAGCCAGATTGGCTAACACCTCAAAAAGCACGGTATCTCGCTATCTCAACGGACAAAAAGTCAAACGCGCCACCCAGGAGGCGCTGGACCGTGCGATTAACGAGCTTAATTTTCACCGCAATGCCAATGCCCGACGGCTTGTGATGGATAAGACGAATACGATCGGCGTCGTCGTCGACAATATCTCGAACGTGTTCTACTCCGGCATTATCGGGGGAATCGAGAGCGTCGCCGGCCGCAGAGGATTCAATTGCATCTTCTATAGCTGGACCTCGAACTACGGCAGCGAGCGGGAATTTTTGTCGCTGCTGTACGAGGGGCAGGTTGACGGGCTGATCCTGGTCAGCTTCCAAAAGCGGTCCGAGGAAGACTTGGCGGAATTCAGAGACTCGGCGTATCCGATCGCGCTCGTCGGAGACCATGGCGAGATGGAGGGTCTCTTGTCGGTCGACGTCGACAACGCTGCAGGCCTTGAAGAAATCGTAAGTTACCTGCACGGTCTCGGCCACAGGGAGATCGCGTATATCGCGGGGCCGCCGCATGCCGGCGCGAGCAAGTACCGTCTCAAGGGCTTCCGCCAGTCCATGGAATCGCTTGGCCTGACTGCGAATCCGGCCTGGATCGCGGAGTCGGACTGGAGCAATCAGGGAGGCTACGAGGCGATGCGCCAGCTGCTGAAGGAAGGCGGCTTCACGGCCGTCGTCGCCTCGAACGACGAGACGGCAATCGGCGCGCTGCGGGCCATTCAGGAGCAAGGGCTCAGCGTACCTGCGCGGCTGTCGCTCGTCGGTTTCGACGACATCTCGATCTCGGAGTGGGTATTCCCTTCGCTGACGACCGTGCGGCAGCCGTTCAAGGAGATCGGCATGTTGGCGGCCGAGGGATTATTTCGCCGAATCGAGGGGGAATATGAGCGTGTGGACAGCCGTTCCTACAGCCTGCTCAAGCCGCATCTGATCGTCCGGGATTCTTGCGACAGACCGACTTCTATTTAATTAAAAGAGGGTTGATGCGCATGAACACGAAAATCAACAAGTCCTACTACGGTTACATTTTCATTGCGCCGTTTTTTATCGGGTTTCTGCTGATCGGTCTGGCGCCGATCCTGTACACCTTTTACCTCAGCCTGACCAAATGGGACGGCTTCAGCGATCCTGTGTACGTCGGCGCCGCCAACTATACCCGGCTCATTCACGACAGCTTCTTCTTCCAGACGATCGGCAGCACGCTGATCATCTGGGTGATGGCGATCATACCGCAGATCCTCCTGGCGCTCGGGCTCGCGCTCATCCTGAACGAGCGCTTCATCCGGGGCAAGCATTTCTTTCGGGCCGTGTTCTATTTCCCCCACATCGTCACGCCCGTTACGCTCGGCGTCCTGTTCAGCCTTATGTTCGACTGGCAGACGGGCAGCATCAACAAAGTGCTCATGAACATCGGTCTTGTCGACGATCCGGTCAATTGGTTCAACAATCCATGGTGGTCGCGGATCATCGTCGCGGGCGTCATCTGCTGGCAATACTTCGGGTTTAATCTCATTATTTTTATCGCCGGCCTTCAAGGGATCTCCAAAGAAGTGTACGAAGCCGCCGAAGTGGACGGGGCGACGAAGCCCGTCATCATTCGCCATATCATTTTGCCGCTGCTCCGTCCGGTCATGCTGTTCACCTTCATTACGTCCGTCATCGGCGGGCTCCAGCTGTTCGACGCGCCGCTCATGCTGGGAGACGGTCCCGGCAACTCCACGCGAACGATGATTATGTACTTGTATGAGACCGCATTTAAAAACTTCGATTACAGCTACGGTTCGGCTATCGCCTACGGCATCTTTATCGTCGTCATGTTCTTCACCGCGATCACGACGCTGGCTACGAGAACAAAGAAGGAATAGGAGGCGCCGCGCATATGAGATCCGGATATACCCACACCAAAGCCCTGCTGTATCTCTTGCTGGCTGCCGTCGCTTTCGTTTGTCTCGTTCCTTTTTACAGCATGATGATTACGTCGACCCACGCCAACTCCGATATCGCGAGCAGGCTGCTGCTCTGGCCCGGCACCGAGCTGGCCAACAACTACGAGCGGCTCGTCGGCTCCGTTCATATCTGGCGCGGCTTCTTCAATACCGTATTTCTCGCGGTCACGGGAACGGCCCTCAGCGTCTACTTCGCGGCGGCGGCGGGCTTCGGGTTCTCCAAATACCGTTTTCGCTATCGCGGTTTCCTGTTTCTGTTCGTGCTCGGCACGATGATGATTCCCGGCCAGCTCGGCATCATCGGCTTCTTCAAGGTTATGAGCATGCTGCATCTCACCGACACGTATTGGCCGATGCTGCTTCAGACACTGTACGACGCGTTCGGCATCTTCCTGATGCGTCAGTTCGCGGACGCCTCGATTCCCGACGAGATCGTCGAGTCGGCGCGGATCGACGGCTGCGGAGAATTCCGCATCTTCCACCGCATCGTGCTCCCGCTCATGGGGCCGGCCATCGCGACGCTCGCCATCTTCACCTTCATCGGCAAGTGGAACGACTTCCTGACCCCGATGATCATCCTGTTCGACAACGACAAGCAGACGCTTCCCGTCATGATCGCCAGCGTCAAGTCGGCATTCTCCTCGGATTTCGGCGCCCAGTACGTCGGCATCGCGATCTCCGTCATACCGCTGCTCGTATTTTTCGCCGTCATGTCCAAACAAATTATTAGCGGCGTAGCGGCAGGCGCGGTCAAGGGCTGATCGGAAAACGCACCGTATGAACACGCACGACACGCCGTGAGAGAGGTGATGCGGGTCCTGACGGACTGAAGGAGTTATGAAAGCGCAGTCAACCGCAAGGAACCCGGAGTTCCGCTAGTTTGGATTTCTCACTATACGATCTAAAGGGGCGATTGCTTTGAAAAGAAAATCGTGGCTTCCCGTATCGCTGGCGCTTATCCTCATCCTCACGCTGCTGTCCGCATGCGGCGGCAACAACAACGGCAATAACGCATCCCCGTCGTCTTCCGCTTCGGCTTCGCCATCGGCCTCCGAGCCGTCAGCATCCCCGTCCGCCTCGGCCTCGTCTTCCGAATCGGCTGCGCCGAGCGCGTTGTCGGGCAAGCTCGTCATCTGGACGTTCTTCGACCAGGTGAAAGACATGGCGGCGAAGTTCATGGAAAAGAACCCGGGCGTCCAGGTTGAAGTCAAGATGTTCCCGGGCGACCAGTATCAGACGAAGCTGCTGACGGCGCTGCAAAGCGGCAAGGACCTGCCTGACATCTTCGATCTGGAGCGCGGCTACATCGGCAAATTCATCGACTCCAAGTTCCTGACCGACCTGTCCGCGATGGGCGGCGAAGACCTCGTCAAAGACTACGTGCCTTACGTGCAAGGTCTCGGACGTTCCGCCGACGGCAAGCTGAAGGCTATCTCCGACCACTCCTCGCCGGGCGGCTTCTGGTACTTGAAGGAAACGGCGAAAAAATATCTCGGCACGGACGACGCGACGGAAATCGGCGCCATGGTAAGCGACTGGGATAAGCTCGTCGAGACCGGCAAAAAAGTCTATGACCAAAGCGGCGGCAAGGTTCACCTGATCGAGAATGCCGGCGACTTGTTCGACATCATGGCGTACAATACGGAGCCATGGGTGAAGGACGGCGCGCTGAACATCGATCCGAAGTGGAAGGACACGTATGCGGTCCAACAAAAGATCCGCGAGAACAACGTGGACGCCAAGCTTGAATTCATGTCCGCAGGCTGGGGCACGGCGCTGAACAGCGGCACGGTCGTTCTCACTTCCATGCCGGCATGGGCAGGCTTCATGATCGACAACAAGGACGACAAGGCCGTGGGTAAATTCGGCGTCGCTTCCACGCCGCTCGGCTTCTACACCGGCGGTACGTACCGCGGCATCTATGACAAGTCGCCGAACAAGGAACTGGCTTACGAATTCATCAAGTATATCGCAAGCTCCGAATGGCAGACGTACAACCTCGGCAAGACGGGCAACATGCCGGGCCTCGCTACGGTATATCAAGACAACATGGATTCGTTCAAGTCGAGCTTCTTCGGCGACCAGAACATCTTGAAGCCTTATTACGACACCGTCACGAAGCTGCCGGCGCTGTCCGCCGACAAGTACGGCGAAGAGATCCTCAGCCTGTGGCGCAAGTCGGCGGGCCAAGGCATTACGAACAAGACGGATTACGACAAAGTGGTCGCAAGCTTCAAAAAAGAAGTCAAGAACGCCTTCCCGGAGCTGAAGGTCGACTAAGACTGTTAATTCGAAGGAGCGGCATGGAAGGAACGGCAGTCGCCGCAGGCACGGATCTGCGGTTCGGCACGGACCGGCGACCAACGGGCATGTACCGCGGTTCGCCGGGGCCGCTGCCGGCCGGCCCTCCCAATTCCGCACGGGCTAGCGGAAGGAGAGACAGAAGAGATGCAAACCATACACGATCACATCCGGCAGCTCCGCATTATCGACGCGCACGAGCATCTGGCGACGCCCGAGATTCGCCGCAGAGAGAATCACGATCTGTTTTCGCTGCTTCACTATCTGGAATCAGACCTCATCACGGCCGGCATGAAGCGCGGCGCGCTTGACCGGGACCTCGGCTTGTCCGACGAAGAACGAGCATCTATTTTTCTGAAATATTGGCGGCGGACGTCCAACACGACCTATGCCCGCATGTTCAAGCAGGCGATGGAAGAGCTGCACGGCCTTCGCGAATGGAACGCGGAAGGCATCCTGCAAGCCAATGCGAGCGTGCTCGCGGCCAGCGCAAATCCGGGCTGGTACGACGACGTGCTCGGCGAGCGGTCGGGTATCGATCTGGCTTTTACGCTTATCCAGACGACGGACCTCGGCTACGATCGGTTCCGGCCGATCATGTTCCTCGATTTTACCTTCCGATTGAATACGACGGAGGACCTCCTCGCGGTCTGGCGGATGACGGACAAAGACGCCATCGTGCGTTCGTTCCGCGCCTATCTCGACGCGACGGACGGCCTGCTGCAACGATACAAGCAAGAGGGCATGGTCGCCACCAAGCTGGGCCACGCCTACTGGAGAACATTGGCCTGCGGCAATCCGACGCTTGGCGACGCGGAACGGCTGTACGACCGGCTGCTCGGCGGGACCGAGATGACGGAGAACGAGCTGAGACCGCTCCAGGATTATATCATCCGGCATATTATCGAACGGTCGACCGCGATCGGCCTGCCCGTGCAGATCCATACCGGACATCACGAGACAAGCGTCTCGGGCGACGGCAACATCATCGGACGCTCCAACGCCGAGCACCTCGTGCCGCTGCTGCTGGATTACCCGGAGGCGCGCTTCGTGCTGCTGCACGTCGGCTTTCCTTATCATCAGGTGTACCTCAGCATGGTCAAAAATTTCCCGAACGCCTACATGGACTTCACCTGGGTCTACATCATCACGCCGACCGCCGCCAAGCAGACGCTGCATCAGGCGATCGAGATGGTGCCGGCCAACAAGATCCAGGGCTTCGGCGGGGACTACAATCATATCGAAGGCACTTATGCGCATTTGAAACTGGCCAGACGGATCGTTGCCGAGACGCTGAGCGAGAAGGTGGAAGCCGGGGCGTTGGATGAGGCCGAAGCGATCGATTTTGCGAACCGCATCTTCCGCGACAACGTCATCGAGCTGTATGGGCTTGAAGGACTGGATTGAGGAATGGCGAGGCCAGGTCGCGTTGGAGTCGCGGGGACGCTTCTGAATGGTGAAGGACGGCGAAGAGGCGTTGTACGGCGTTTGTAGCGCGACTTGGATTCCGGCATGCGGTTGAAAGGAGGATGCTGATGTCTGAATTCACAGAGAATGCCATGCGGGGCGCGAGCGGGGCGGATAAACGATACGTGATTGGCCTCGATATCGGCACGACCTCGCTATGCGCGACGGCGGTCGATACGCGGAATGGCAGCGCGGCGCGCACGATCGTTCGGCCGAACCATGCGGCGATCGCGGGCGAGGCGCCGGACGAGCGGCTCCAGGACCCGGACCGCATCGCGGACGAGTTGCTTGCGCTGCTTGAGGAATGGCGGGACCTCCGGCCGGAAACGGCGGCGATCGGCATCTCCGCGCAAATGCACGGCATCCTCTATGTCGACGGACACGGCAGGGCCGTCAGTCCGCTTTATACGTGGCAGGACGGACGCGGAGAGCGACAGGCGCCAAGCGGGGGGACAGCGACAATCGAAGCGGGCGCGGCGGCAGGGACAATCGAAGCAGGCGCAGCGGCGGGTGTCAGGCGGGCGTCCTCCGGCGAGCCGACCTATCGGGAGCAGCTCGAGACCTTGAGCGGCTATCCCGTTCCGTCAGGGTACGGCTTGCTGACGCACGATGTGCTGCGCCGGAACGGCTGCGTGCCAGAGGCGGCCGCCAAGCTTTGCACCGTCGGCGATTACGTCGCGATGCGGCTGACGGATAGGCCGGCGCCGCTTATGGACGCCACGCAGGCGGCAGGCCTCGGTCTGTTCGACCTGCGGAGCCGGTCGTTCGACGCGGCCGCGGTTGCGCGTGCCGGCATCGACGCGACGCTGCTGCCGGCGCTGGCGAGACCTGCCGGCACTCGGTCCGGCGCGACGCCGGCTGGCGCTCTCGTCGGCACGACGCCGGAGGGCATCCCGGTCGCTGTCGCCATCGGCGACAACCAGGCGAGCTATCTCGGCACGGTGCCGGCGCTGACGGGGAGCCTGCTTTTTAATGTAGGAACGGGCGCGCAGCTGTCTCTTTACACGCCGGAGCCGGTCGAGCCGGCGGGCGGGCTGGAGCTGCGCCCGTTTCCGGACGGCGGCTGGCTGCTGGCCGGCGCCTCGCTGGGAGGCGGCAAGTCCTATGCGCTGCTCGCCGGATTTTACCGCGAGATCGCGGAAACGCTTGGCGGCGGCGAAGGCAGCGTGCCGAGCGAGCGCTTGTACGACGCGATGAATCGCTGGGCGCTGACGGCGCTCGACGAGGGGCATCCGCTGCCGCGCGTCGACGCCGCGTTTTTCGGGACGCGCGTCGACCCGGCGCGTGCGGGCGAGATCGCGTCGCTGACATCGGCGACGCTGACGCCGCAGGCGCTGACCGCGGGCCTGCTGGCTGGCGTCGCGGACGAGCTGGCCGCGTTCGCCGCGCAACTGCCGGCAGAGCTGCTCGCCGGCGTGCGGCGCCACGTCGGCGCGGGCAACGGCCTTCGCCGCAACCCGGCGCTGCGCCGGCTGTTGGAGCAACGGATCGGCGCGCCGCTTGAGCTCGCCGATGCGCGGGAAGAAGCGGCCTTTGGCGCGGCCGTGCATGCGGCGGTATGTGCGGGCATTTTCACGGATTACGACGAGGCGCTGACCCGCATGGGCGGCGCCCGCCTGACGGAAGGGGAAATCGTTTAAATGAAGCATAGAAAGCTCTACATGATCGGCAACGCGCACCTCGACCCGGTATGGCTGTGGCAATGGCAGGAGGGCTTCCAGGAAGTCAAGGCGACGTTCCGCTCGGCGCTCGATCGCATGAAGGAGTACGACGACTTCGTGTTCACGTCCAGCTCGGCAGCGATGTACGAATGGGTGGAGATCAACGCGCCGGATATGTTCGAGGAGATCCGCCGGCGGGTGGCCGAAGGCCGTTGGAATATCGTCGGCGGCTGGTGGATCCAGCCGGACTGCAACATTCCAAGCGGCGAGTCGTTCGTGCGGCAGGGGCTGTACGGGCAGCGTTACTTTATGGAAAAGTTCGGGGTGACGGCGAAGGTCGGCTACAACGTCGATAGCTTCGGCCACAATGCCATGCTTCCGCAGATTCTGAAGAAGAGCGGCATGGACTACTATGTCATGATGCGGCCGATGCCGAACGAGAAAGGCTTGCCGAGCCGGCTGTTCTGGTGGCAGGCGGACGACGGCTCGAAGGTGCTGACGTTCCGCATCATGTTCGAGTACCTGTCCTGGGGCAAGGAGCTCGGCGGCCATGTGCGCCGCGCGCTGGGCGAGTTCAAGGATCCGCTGAACGACCTGCTGTTCTTCTACGGCGTCGGCAACCACGGCGGCGGCCCGACCAAGGAAAACATCGAGAGCATCCGCGCGCTGAACGACGATCCGGAGCTGCCGAAGCTCGTATTTGCGACGCCCGACCAATACTTTGCGGACATGGAGGCATCCGGAATGTCGTTTCCGGTCGTCCACGACGATCTTCAGCACCACGCGAGCGGCTGCTACAGCGCGCACTCGGGCATCAAGCAGTGGAACCGTCAGGCGGAGAACCGTCTTGCCGCTGCAGAGAAGTACTCGGCGCTCGCTTCCTGGATTACGGGGCAGCCGTATCCGCTCGAGGCGTTCGGACGGGCTTGGAAAAACGTGCTGTTCAACCAATTCCACGACATTCTGGCGGGTACGAGCCTGGAGTCGGCCTACGAGGACGCGCGTTACCTGTTCGGCGAAGCGATGGCGATTGCGGACCGCGCGCTCAACGATGCGGTGCAGTCGATCTCGTGGCGCGTCGGCATCCGGCAGGACGAGGGCATGAAGCCGATCGTCGTGTTCAATCCGCATGCGTGGGCAAGCAAGGTTAACGTGGAGCTCGAAGTCGGGGGCATCGGACCGAAGACTGTGCTGACGGACGAAAACGATACGCCGGTGCCGTTTCAGACGGTGCAGTCGCAGGCGACCTCGGGGGGGCGCTATCGCCTGAGCTTCATGGCGGAGCTGCCGCCGCTCGGCTACCGGACTTACAAGCTGGTCGCGGAGTCGGAGTCGCTTAAAGGCTTGGGCACGCCGATCGCCGCCAGCGATCTGGTGCTGGAAAACGGACGCTTCCGTCTGGAATTCGACCGGGATTCGGGCGCGATCAAGAGCCTGCGCGACAAGAAGGCGGAGCACGACGTGTTTGCCGGTCCTGCGGCCCGTGCGGTCGTCATCGACGACAAATCGGATACCTGGAGCCACGACGTGCTTCATTTTAATAAGGCAGCAGGCGAATTTAAGGCGGTTAAAGTGTCGCGTATCGAGCACGGACCGGTCAAGTCGGTCATTCGCGTAGTAAGCCGGTACGGCGATTCGAAGCTCGTGCAGGACTTCGCCATGTATCCGGACCGCGAGCTGATCGATGTCAGCGTGACGGTGGACTGGCGCGAGAAGTTTAAGATGCTTAAGCTCGTTTTTCCGATCAACGTCATCTTCAGCAAGCATACGTACGAAACGCCTTACGGCACGATCCAGCGCGAGCACAACGGCGAAGAGGAGCCGGGCCAGAGCTGGGTCGACTATACGGGCTTGACGCGCCAGACGAACAAAATCTACGGCGTCAGCCTGCTGAACGACGCCAAGTACAGCTACAGCATCTCGGGCAAGGAACTGGCGCTGACTGTTTTGCGCAGCCCGATCTATGCGCATCACGATCCGCTCGTACCGGAGCCGGACGGGGAGTATTCGTTTATCGATCAGGGCATCCAGCGGTTCAATTATTCGCTGCTGCCGCACGAAGGCGGCTGGGAGCAGGCCGGCACCGCGCATCGCGCGGCGGAGCTGAACTGCAGGCCGACGGCAGTCATCGAAACGTACCATGAAGGCGACCTGCCGCTGGCGGATTCGTATGTGGCATCTTCCGCGGACAATGTCGTCGTGAGTGCGGTGAAGATCGCGGAAGGCGGCGGCGACGACCTGATCGTCCGCGCTTATGAGACGGAGGGACGCCGCACGCAGGCGGAGATCGCGCTGCCGCGGTTCGGACGCATCATCCGCGCAGAGTTCGGGCCGAGCGAGATCAAGACGTACCGCGTGCCGCGGGACGCGGCGCGGCCGGTCGTGGAGACGGATCTGCTGGAGCGGGACGTTTAGGCGGCGATTGTGTTAAGGGGCACGCTGGCGTGGCCGACGGGGTGAGATAGCGGCACGGAATGCCGCTATGGGTACGCTGGAATGGCCGGAGGGCGTGATAGCGGCATGGAATGCCGCTAAGGGCATGCTGGTGCGGGCCGATGGGTGCGATAGCGGCATGGAATGCCGCTAAGGGTGCGCTGGTGTGGCCGACGGGTGCGATAGCGGCACGGAATGCCGCTAAGGGGACGCTGGCGTGGCCGACGGGTACGATAGCGTCCCGGAATGCCGCTAAGGGTGCGCTGGCGTGGCCGACGGGGTGAGATAGCGGCACGGAATGCCGCTAAGGGCACGCTGGTGTGGCCGACGGGTGCGATAGCGGCATGGAATGCCGCTAAAGGCATGCTGGTGCGGGCCGATGGGTGCGATAGCGGCATGGAATGCCGCTAAGGGTGCGCTGGTGTGGCCGACGGGTGCGATAGCGGCACGGAATGCCGCTAAGGGGACGCTGGCGTGGCCGACGGGTGCGATAGCGTCCCGGAATGCCGCTAAGGGTGCGCTGGCGTGGCCGACGGGTGCGATAGCGGCACGGAATGCCGCTAAGAGCTGCGGTGGCCGAGCGGCGTTTAACGATATGAAGCAATAAAAAGGAGGTGCCGCGCTTGAACAGGACATTGGATGAGCTGATCGCGAAGTATCCGGAGCTGGAGGTCTGCAGCGCAGATATCGAGGCGGCGTTCGAGGCTGCGCGCAGCTCGTTCGCGCGGGGCGGCAAGATGCTGCTGGCCGGCAACGGCGGCAGCGCCGCCGATTGCGAGCATGTGGTGGGCGAGCTGATGAAGGGCTTCATGTCGCCGCGCCGGCTGGGCGAGTCGGAGCGGGAGAGGCTTGCCGTTTGGGGCGAGGAAGGCGCGTATATGGCGGACAGACTGCAGGGGGCGCTGCCGGCAATCTCGCTCGTCAGCCAATCGGCGCTGGCGACGGCCTATATTAACGACGTGGCAGCCGATATGGTTTTCGCGCAGCAGGTGTACGGATACGGGAAGCCGGAGGACACGCTCGTCGTGTTCAGCACGTCCGGCAGCTCGGTTAACGTCGTTCGCGCGGTTCAGGTCGCCAAGTCGTTGGGCCTCGCTACGATCGCCTTTACTGGCAGCGGAGGCGGCAAGCTCGCTTCGTTGTGCGAAGTGACGATCCGCGTGCCGTACGACCGGACACCGGACATCCAGGAGCGGCATCTGCCGATCTATCATGCGCTTTGCATGATGCTGGAGGAGGCGTTTTTCCCATGAAACGGCTGCTCGCGGGGCTGGATATCGGCGGCACGAAATGCGCGGCGGTCATTGGCGAGGCTTCGGAGGATACAATCGATATTGTCGGGAAAACGAGTTTTCCGACGCCGGCAACGCCCGGGGAGACGATGGAGGCGTTAATGACCACGCTTGAAGCGCTGCTTGCGGAGCATGGCGAAGGCGCGAGGAAAACGGCCGGGGGCGCAGCTGCGATAGCGGCGGAGGGTTCGGCGGGCACGTCGGATCAGGCCCGCGGCGGCCCTGCCGCAATCGGCGTCAGCTGCGGCGGCCCGCTGGACAGCGCGGCCGGCCTCGTGCTGTCTCCGCCCAATCTGCCAGGCTGGGACGGCGTCGACGTGCTCGCGCCGCTGCGCGAGCGTTTTGGCGTGCCCGCCGCGCTGCAGAACGACGCCAATGCCTGCGCGCTGGCGGAATGGCGCTGGGGAGCTGGGCGAGGCACGCGGCATATGGCATTTCTCACCTTCGGCACCGGCATGGGGGCGGGGCTCATATTAAACGGCAGGCTGTATACAGGAGCGAACGACATGGCGGGCGAGGTCGGCCATATGCGCATGCGGGACAAAGGTCCTGTCGGCTATGGCAAGGCCGGCTCCTTCGAGGGCTTCTGCAGCGGCGGGGGCATGGCGAGACTGGGCATCGGCATGATCGAGGAATGGGTGCAGGCCGGCAAAAAGACCGCGCTTCCGAGCGGCCCCGACGCCGAGCAAGCATTGACGGCCCGCGAGATCTTCGAAGCGGCCCGGTCCGGCGACGAGCTCGCCGCGCTGATCGTGCGCGTCACCGGCATCGAGCTGGGGCGCGGTCTCGCCGTATTGGTCGATCTGCTCAATCCGGAAGCGATCGTTATCGGCAGCATTTACGCGCGGCAGGAGCCGCTGCTTGCGCCGGTCGTTCTGGAAACGCTTCGGCGGGAGGCGCTGCCGCGTTCGCTTGCGGCTTGCCGGATCTTGCCGTCGCAGCTGCGGGAGAATGTCGGGGACGCGGCGAGCCTGTCGGTCGCGCTTCACGCGCTTGAAGCGTGAGCGAGCGGGCTTGAAGTAGAAGGCATCGAGTGAAAAGGCGAAGGAGGGACGAATGGTGTTCGATTGGCTGCTCACTTCGGGAGCTAAAGAAGGAAATGACGGTCAGGCGATTTGGGCGAGCTGTACGGTCAGACTGAACGAACCCGGCGGCGTGCCGGCGGAGCTGCGCTTGCCTTCGGTCTCCGACGTGTCGACGAATGGCGACAAAAATACATTAAATGAAACCAGATACGCCTTCGCGGACGAGAAGGGCGGCACTCGCGTCACGTTTATCATCCGGCAAAAGGGAGATTGCGTGACGGGACATGTCGAGGCGGAGCTTGCGAACGAAAATGTATTCGGGAGCCAGCGAACGTTCGCACAGGCGAATGCGATCGAGCTCCGGCTCGATGCCGGCGCCGTTCCAGGACGTTGGATGGCTGTCTACCAGCACAAGGACTGGTGGACGCGTCCTGCGTTCGGCGCCGACTGGAGGGACATCCCGATGCGAACCCAATCGCTGCTATGCGGCGACGGCGAGCGCTATCTGCAGGTGCTGCCCGTCAGCGGCGGCGCCATACGCGCAGATGTGTCAGGCTGCGAAGCTGGGATCGTTGTGCGGTTGACGCCGGGGGGAGCGGGGATGACGCGGCTCGACACGCTTGCCTTCGTAATGGGGGCCGGCGAGGATCCTTATGCGCTGATCGAGAGGCATGCAGCCGTCGCCGCGGAGTCGCTTGGCAGAACCGGGCTGCTTCGCTCGAACAAAACGTATCCGCCGATGCTCGACCGTCTGGGCTGGTGCAGCTGGGACGCCTTTTATCACAAGGTTAACGAGGAAGGCCTGCTGCAAAAAGCAGAGGAGCTGCAGCGCCTTGGCGTGCCGGCCGGCTGGTTCATGATCGACGACGGCTGGTCGGATGTCCGTGACGGCAAGCTGGCGCGATTCGAGGCGGATCGGGAGAAGTTTCCCGGCGGGCTCGGGCACACGATCGGTCAGCTTAAAAAGCGATTCGACATCCGTCACGTCGGCGTATGGCATACGATAGCGGGCTATTGGGGCGGCATCGATCTGCAAAGCGAGGAAGCGCGTATTTACGGCCGCTCCTTGCGCACAAATGGCCGCGGACAGCTGCTGCCATCGCCAGAGCCTGGCGAAGCGTTCGGATTTTGGCACGGCTGGCACGATTGGCTGTCGCGGCAGGGCGTCGACTTCGTCAAGGTCGACAGCCAGAGCGCCGTGTCGAATTTCTGGGCAGGCACGCACGCGGTCGGCGAAGCTGTCTCGGCGTCGCATGCCTCGCTGGAAGCGTCGGTAGCGCTCCACTTCGACGCGGCGCTGATCAACTGCATGGGCATGGCCGCCGAAAGCGTATGGCACCGACCGAAGTCCGCGGTATCCCGCAGCAGCGACGACTTCGTGCCGCAGGACCTCCGCGGATTTGCAGAGCATGCGCTGCAGAACGCCTACAATTCATACTGGCACGGCGCCTTCTATTGGGGCGACTGGGACATGTTCTGGACGCGGCACCAGGATGCGCGGGCAGGGGCGCTGCTCCGCGCAATCAGCGGCGGCCCGGTCTACGTGAGCGATCCGCCCGACCAGACCGATCCCGCGCTGCTGCAGCCGCTCGCCTACCGCGACGGCACGCTGCTTCGCTGCGACAGGGTCGCGGTTCCGGCGCCGGACTGCCTGCTGCTGGATCCGACGCGGGAGGCGCTGCCGCTGAAGCTGTGGAATACGTCGGGCGGCGCGGGCGTGGTCGCGGTCTTTCGGATCGACGCGGAGCCGGGCCGGATGGAGGCTTCGATCGGGCCGGGCGATGTGCCTGGCCTCGGCGGCGAAAGCTTCGCGCTGCACGAGCACGGGTCGGGCAAAGCGGACATCGTGGGGCGCGGGGAGGCGCTCCCGCTGGATCTAGCGCCAGGCGACAGCGCGATCTGGACCGTCGCGCCGCTTGCGGACGGCTTCGCGCCGCTCGGCAGGCTCGACAAGTTTGCCGGATCGCATGCGGTGCTCTCTTGCGCGGCGGACAGCCGCGGCGGGATGCGTATTCGCGTCCGCGAAGGCGGCGGACCGTTCGGCTTCGTCACCGACAGGCTGCCACTATCCGCGCGGGCAAACGGCGAGGATGTCGAAGTCAAAAGCGCCGGCGCGCGCTTTTACACCGTCGAATTGCCGGAGGGCAAGGGAGAATGCTATCTTGAGATCGAGCTCGCCGCAGCCGGAAACCCATGAGCCAAGCGGGCTGCCGCTTCATGACCGGATTCGCCAGACCCGCGAGGGGTGGCGAATCCGGTTGTTCTTTTCCCGGGAAATAACGTCAATTGCCGCGCCCGCGACGACAAGCTTTTACTCCGTTAACGACTTCTGCTAGGCTATGGGGAGAACTGTAGATTAAAGGAGAGAAGCAACAAGTGGAAGCATCGTTTCAAGTCGGATCTCCCGCTCCGGACTTTGAGCTGGAGAGCGCGGAAGGGCCGGTCCGTCTCAGCCAATACCGCGGCCGCAAGGTCGTGCTTTATTTTTATCCGAAGGATAACACGCCGGCCTGCACGCAGGAAACGTGCGATTTCCGAGACGCGCATCCGTCGTTCGACGACTCCGGCGCCGTCGTGCTCGGCGTTAGTCCGGACGATCTGAAGGCGCACCGCAAGTTTGCGGACAAGTTCGGCCTCCCGTTTCTGCTGCTGTCGGACCCCGACCATCGGGTTGCGGAGCTGTACGGCGTTTGGCAGCTCAAGAAGCTGTACGGAAAGGAATACATGGGCATCGTCCGTTCGACGTTTCTCATCGACGAGGAAGGGATTCTTCGCGCAGAATGGCGTAACGTGAGGGTGAAAGGGCATGCGGAGAAAGTGCTGGATGCGGTGAAAGGGTGAAGAATGGAGGCGGCGAGCGGCTTGCCGTCCGCCTTTCCGTTTGAAGGCGTCTCTAGCGTTTTTGTCGAAAAAAGTCTTCCGATATCCGAGGATTGGTATAAAATAGTATTAACTAATCTATAAACCGGTTGTCGGAAAGGAAGTCGGAATTGAAAAAACTGTTGAGTGTTATTCTAGCGATTCTCCTATTAGCAGGGCCGATGCTCGTGCCGCCGCAGGCTAGCGCAGCGACAGGCTTGAAGTTTAAGTCCGTGAACTCGGATTACGGCACGACGGTCGCTCTGGACAACGACGGCCATATTTGGGCGTGGGGATACAACGACTCCGGCCAATTCGGCAATGGGACGACGACGGATTCGCCGACGCCCCGAAGAATCGACGTGACGGTCGGGGGAACGCCCGTGACGTTCCAGGACGTCAAGACGGGCTGGGGAGGGTCCACGGCACTCGACACTGCGGGGCACTTGTGGTGGGCAGGAAAATACGTGCAGGAGATAAAGGCCACGCCGCTGCCGGGCTCGTCGTCTTGGACCAAGCTGCTCGTATCGGACGGCGGTACGGATGTTACGTTTACGGGGATGGCGAGAGGCAGATTCACCACGTTCGCCATCGACAGCCGCGACGGGAGCATCTGGGGCTGGGGTCGCACGATCGGCGATGCGCCGAAAAAGCTGCCTGTTACGGATGGGGGGAGCCCTGTCGCATTCAAGCAGATATCGGACAGCAACGAAGATGCGATTGCCCTTGATACGTCCAACCGGATCTGGAATCTTTACACAGTCGGTTTAGTCAACAGCAAATATGATCTCAATGACGGAGGCGGGGCACCGGCCCACTTCCGATCGATCTCGACAGGCAACGGCTCGGGAAGTTCCTCCTCTTACGTGCTGCACGCCGCAGTTGATGCCGGCGGCCACGTCTGGACATGGGGCGAGAACGAATCGGGCCAATTGGGGGACAACGGAACGACCGACGACGGGACGCCCACGCAACGAACGATAAAAGAATCTGGAGACCCGGTAACCTTCGATTCCGTATCCGCCGGCGAGCGATTCGTCCTGGGCCTGGACACGAACGGCGACATTTGGAGCTGGGGACTTAATAACCAGGGACAGCTGGGCAACGGCGAGACTGATAACGGGCCGCCGAGCAAGCTGACCGTGACGAACAACGGAATTCAGGTTCATTTCAAATCGGTTGCCGCCGGCTATGGCCAGTCGTACGCGATCGATGCCGACGGACGAATCTGGACTTGGGGCAGCGGGACGCTGGCGCCGGTCCCATTAAAGTTTACGCCTTCTGCAACGCTAAGCGTGTCGCCGGCATCTTCTTCAACCAAGCTGCAGTCGGTTACGCTGACGGCTACGGTGACCGGCGATGTGGAGACGCCGACAGGCACGGTCGAGTTCAAAGACGGCTCCGCTTCGTTAGCCAGCGGCGTCCCGCTCATCGACGGCATCGCTACCTGGACGACGGCATCGCTGAGCGTGGGTGCGCATTCGTTTAGCGCCCATTTCTCAGGGGACGGCAGCTACACGTCTCAAGTCTCCGCGACCGTCTCTTACCAGGTCAACATGCCCGTCGCGCCCGCTCTGACACTTACGCTTTCGACGACGAGCGATACGTTCGATCCGGTGACCGTGAATATATCGGCGCTGGTTAACGGCAGCGGCAATTCGCTCAGTCTCTTGAAGTGGCTGCCCGGGAACCGGGTAGCGTCCGACTTTGCAGGCTCAGGTACGGATGTCACCGCGGCCAAAGCGTTCGATGCGACTAGCAACGGGATTTATACGGTATATGCCAAGGATCTGGCAGGCAATGAGACGGTCAAGCCGATTGACGTGTCGAACATACTGCCGGCAGGCGACGCGGCAGCGCTGGACGCGGCGATCTTGACGGCAGTACAGACGCTGGCGGACCATCCCGAGGGGACGGACGTCGGACAGGCATCTGCGAACGCCCGGAACGCGCTGCAGACGGCGATCGACGCTGCGCAGGCGATATTTGACGATGCGGCGCATCAATTGCAGGCGCAATTGGACGCAGCAACGGCGACGCTGAACGACGCGATCGCGGCGTTCAACGGAGCTGTGGTCAGCGCGGGCGACGCGGCGGTGCTGAACGCTGCGATCGCGACGGCAGTACAGACGCTAGCGGACCGTCCCGAGGGAACGGACGTCGGACAGGCATCCGCGAACGCCAGGAACGCGCTGCAGACGGCAATCGACGCTGCGCAGGCGGTGTTGAACGACGCGGCGAATCAAACGCAAACGCAATTGGACGCAGCAACGGCGACGCTGAACGACGCGATCGCGGCATTCAACGAAGCCGTGAATGGAGCCGGCGACGCGGCGGCGCTGGATGCGGCGATTGCGACGGCTGAGCAGGCGCTGACGGACCGTCCGGAGGGAACGGGCATCGGACAGGCGCCCGCGAACGCCCGGAACGCGCTGCAGACGGCAATCGACGCTGCGCAGGTGGTGTCGAACGACGCGGCGAATCAAACGCAGACGCAACTGGACGCAGCAACGGCGACGCTGAACGACGCGATCGCGGCTTTTGAACTGACGGTAGTCGGCGTCGTGCTGGATGTTCCGGAGTCGGGCTTGTACGGAACGAACGCAGAGCTTGTCTTTACCTTGACCTACCGTGAGCCGGTGAGCGTCGCCGGCACGCCGCGACTGCCCATTGTAGCAGGCACCGGCTCGGTGACGCAATCGGTATATGCGGTTTATACGGGTACGACTGGCCAGCCGACGAAGACGTTAACCTTCAGTTATTCGCTTCCCCAAGGGATTGCGGACGAGGACGGCATACAGCCGGCTTCGCAGCTTGAATTGTCGGATGGCGCCGACGTCACTTTTATCTCGGACGGTACTCAGGCCCCTTTAAGCTTCGGCGTGCCGGATACGAGCGGCATACGATTGCTCGGCGTAGCCCCGCAGCTGGAGCTTGTGGCGACTCAGGTTTCAAGTTATGAGGCTAACGTTCTGGCGACGGCGACCGTATATGGGGAAAGCACTGCGGGCAACGCACTGGCTAAGCTGAACTGGATGACGGGAACACGCAGCGTCTCGGACTTCGCGAACGGCGCTGTCGGAACTTCGATTCTCGCCTCGGGATCGTTCGCAGTGAGGGAGAACGGGCCCTATACCGTATATGCCCGGGATGCCGCCGGCAACGAAGCGGTAAAGACGACGACGATCTCGTCCATCTGGGCGCAGCCGGACGTTCCTTCCGGTCCGCGAACAACGATCGAAACGTCGCCGGGCGGAGGGCTTCTGGTGCGCATCGCGCCGCCGGACATCGCGAAGGAGATTCAAGCGGACGGAACGGTTATCGATAAGATCGTACTGTCCGACTACCTGATGGATCAGATTCGTGACAAGCTTGCCAAAGTCGAACTCCCGAAGATCGTCCTGGCCATCGACGATACGGAGCAGACAGCGAAGATAGAGTTTTCGGCCGAAAAGCTGAGGCTGCTGCAAGCCTCGTTCCCAGGCGTTCTATTCGAGTCCCGGCTGAACGCCTCCAGCTTCCAGCTGCAGGTGAGCGTGCTTGATTTGGCGGATCTCGCCTCCCGGCTCGAGGTCGACCTGAAGAATATGAAGGTAAATATCTTGGCTTCGGAGGTCACTGGGTCGACGAGAACCGAGTTGGAGCGCTTGGCCGGAGCCAAAGGGATGAAGCTGATCGGGCAAGCGGTCGACTTCCGAATTACCGTATCGACAGGCAGCAGATCGTTGGAAGTGAAGGACTTCGGCGGCACGTACATGGCTCGGGCCATCGTTCTGGAGAACATCAAGGAGGGCGGGAGCTATGCCGCCGTCGTCTACGATCCGGGTGCCTCGTCGCTGTCCTTCATTCCGGCCGTCATCGGGACGAGAGGCGACGACAAGAAGCAAATGTCCATGCGTTCGCCGCACAACAGCATCTATGCCATTATGGAAACGACGAAGCGTTCGTTCGATGATCTGATCGGTCACTGGGCGAAGGATGACGTGGAGCTGCTGACCGCGAAGCAGATCGTGCAGGGCGTATCGGATATGAGGTTCGCCCCGAACGGCAAGATTACACGCGCGGAATTCCTCGCCCTGCTCGTGCGGGCGATGGGACTGAGGACGGCGGCGGATCCGACGGCTCAGGCCTTTGTTGATGTACCCGCGAACGCTTGGTTCGCTCCGGAGGTGGCGGCCGGCGTGAAGGCTGGCTTGGCGAGCGGCGTGACGGAGGAGCGGTTCGACCCGAACGCCCAGGTGACACGGGAGCAAATGGCTGTGATGTTGGCCCATGCGCTGACGCTTGCGGGGGGACAGGCAAATGCAGCCGGATCCAACGGTGCACCGGCAAGCTTCTCCGACGAGGAGCAAATCTCGCCTTGGGCCCGCTCGGCGGCGGAACGGATCGCCGCAGCCGGCATTATGCGCGGGACGGCCGACGGCCGCATGCATCCGGAAGCCTTCGCGACCCGGGCGGAAGCGGCAGCGACATTGAAACGGCTGCTGGTGGCCTTGCAATTCATCGATCATTAGTTCTCGCTCATGCAGTCGGGCAGACCGGGAGATCTCAAGGCTCCCGCTGCCCGCTTTCTACTCCAGCCAGCCTTGCTAATTTGATATCGCGTACGGGGTAGAGGAGCGTCCCTCCGCTGCCATTGATCGTTGCGAAGATCGAGCATATAGGCGGCGGGATCTCCGGTTGACGCTGTCACGCAGCAAGTCTATAATAGCTTCAATCGATTCCGTTTATCGTGCAATATGGTTCATCTCCGGCGCCGTACGACGGCGTCAGGCCCGGACAGGAGGCTCGTCTACTTCTCGTGACTAATCAAATGCATGAAATGATCGTCGTACTCGACTTTGGCGGCCAGTACAACCAGCTTATCGCCAGGCGGATCCGCGATCTCGGCGTGTACAGCGAACTGCTCCCCCACAATACGCCGGCGGACAAGCTCCGCGCGCTTAATCCCAAAGGCATCGTTTTCTCTGGCGGTCCTGCCAGCGTTTATGCGGAAGGCGCGCCTTCCGTCGATCCGGGCGTTTACGAGCTCGGCGTTCCGATTCTCGGCATTTGCTACGGCATGCAGCTGATCACCCACCAGCAAGGCGGCAAGGTCGAGCCGGCATCCAAGCGCGAATACGGCAAGTCGGACGTCGACTTCGTCGCGGACTCGCATCTGATCCGCGATCTCGAGACGCGCCAGACCGTCTGGATGAGCCACGGCGACCATGTCACCGAGCTGCCTGAGGGTTTCCGCGTCGACGCCAGCACGCCGCATGCGCCGGTCGCGGCCATGAGCCATCCGGAGCGCCGGCTGTACGCCGTGCAGTTCCACCCGGAGGTTCGTCACTCCGTGTACGGCAACGAGATGATACGCAACTTCCTTTATAACATCTGCGATTGCAGAGGCGACTGGAGCATGGAGTCGTTCATCGAGGACATGATCGAGGAGATCAAGCGCGAAGTCGGCGATCAAAAAGTGCTGTGCGCACTGTCCGGCGGCGTAGACTCGTCCGTCGTAGCGGCGTTGATCCACCGCGCGATCGGCGACCAGCTGACTTGCATGTTCATCGACCACGGCCTGCTGCGCAAGGGCGAAGCCGAGAGCGTCATGGATACGTTCGTCGGCAAGTTCGAGATGAACGTCGTCAAGATCGACGCGAGCGAGCGGTTCCTGGGCAACCTGAAGGGCGTCAGCGATCCGGAGAAAAAGCGCAAGATCATCGGCGGCGACTTCATTCGCGTGTTCGAGGAAGAGTCCGCGAAGTTCGACGACTTCGCCTTCCTGGCGCAAGGCACGCTGTATACGGACATCGTCGAGAGCGGCACCGCGACGGCGCAGACGATCAAGTCGCACCACAACGTCGGCGGCCTGCCGGAGGACATGAAGTTCAAGCTCGTCGAGCCGCTGAAGGCACTGTTCAAGGACGAGGTGCGCAAGGTCGGCGCCGAGCTGGGCCTGCCTGACGCGATCGTCATGCGCCAGCCGTTCCCGGGCCCGGGCCTTGCGATCCGCGTGCTGGGCGAAGTGACCGAAGACAAACTTGAGATCGTCCGCGAGTCCGACGCGATCCTCCGCGACGAGATCGCGAAGGCGGGCCTCGATCGCGAGATCTGGCAGTACTTCACGGCGCTGCCGGGCATGAAGAGCGTCGGCGTCATGGGCGACGGCCGCACGTACTCCTACACCGTCGGCATCCGCGCGGTTACCTCCATCGACGGCATGACCGCCGACTGGGCGCGCATCCCGTGGGAAGTGCTGGAGAAGATATCCGTACGTATCGTCAACGAAGTGCGGGACGTCAATCGCGTCGTCTACGACATCACGTCGAAACCGCCGGCGACGATCGAGTGGGAATAAAGAACGAATCCCTTTTATTTGCCATCGGCAGATAAAAGGGATTTTTCATGACCGGTCAAAGGGAGGGCTTCAGGCTGATTTACATCATTAAGTTCGTATACAGCTTCGTGCTGCCGCCGGGCATTTTTGTTGTGCTGCTGGCGGGGGCCTCGCTCTGGCTATGGAGGAAGTCGCGCAAGCAGGCGATGTTGATCGCCGGTATCACGCTGCTGTTATACCTCTCGGTCATACCGCTGACGAGCCGGCTCTTGATTGGAGCGCTCGAGCGGCAATACGATCAGCCGAGCGCCGTTCAGGGCGACGTCATCGTCGTGCTGGGAGGCGGGGCTAGCCGCGGGACGCCCGATCTTGGCGGAGAAGGCAATCTGTTCGGGGGCGCGGCCAATCGGCTGTTGACGGCGGTCCGGCTGCACCGGACGATAGGCATGCCGATTTTATTTTCGGGCGGACAGGTATTCTCCGACAGCGGCAACGAAGCGGATATCGCGAAGAGGCAGCTGATTCAGCTGGGCGTGCCGGAGAGCGACATCCTCGTTGAAAACCGCTCGCTGAATACCGAACAGAATGCGGTTTATACGGCTGCAATGCTGAAGTCGTCCGGTTTGACGCATCCGGTCCTTGTCACCTCCGCTTTCCACATGCCGCGGGCAGTGCGGGAATTTCGTCTGGCAGGCGTCGAGACCGAGCCTTTCCCGACGGACTATCTTTCGAGCGGCGGGCGCTTCTCCTTTTACCCGGGCCTGCTCGCGCCCAATAGCTCGTCTGCAGGCACGACGGGAACGGCCCTTAAGGAGTATCTCGGCTTACTGGCGCTTAAGCTCCGATAAGGCGATGACTTCGCTCAACCGCTTCAATGTTCACTTTGATTCCGCTTTCAATATACATTTACAGGCGAATCCTTGATAATAATGCTAAATCATTAACATAGACAAACGCTTCGCATTTTAATATTCATGTTTTTGTTGACATCCGACAAATTTCGGCTCTAGAATAGGCGAGTGACCATAACTTAAAACAATTGCATATCGATTCGTATATTTCCGGGGATTGGCCCGGATGTCTCTACAAGGTCACCGCAAAGGACCTGGCTACGAAAAACGCGCGAGGCGGAGCTGCGATCTACCGATCGGCTCCGCGCATGAGAACGCGTTTTTATGCGGAACCTAGGAGAAGTATCTTCTGGGTTTTTTGGTTGTGGCGCCAACTTTTAAGGGGCGAAAGGGGAGCTTTGGAGACGATGGAACGTTTCTTTAAGCTGAAGGAGTTCGGTTCAAACGTACGCACGGAGATCATGGCGGGCATTACGACGTTCATGACGATGGCGTACATCCTGGCGGTCAATCCGCTGGTGCTCGGAGGATCGGGGCTCGACACGTACGGCATCTTCCTCGCAACGGCGCTGGGCGCCGGCATTTTTACGCTTGCGATGGGCTTGTTTGTCAACTTCCCGGTCGCGCTGGCGCCTGGCATGGGGCTCAACGCCTACTTCGCGACGACAGTCGTAGCGTCCAAAGCGACCGACCACGCAATATCGCCTTCGATGGCGCTGGCCGCGGTATTCATCTCGGGGATTATCTTCATTATTCTGACCGTCACCAAGATTCGTCAGATGCTGATCGTCGCGATCCCGGACAGCATCAAGTTTGCGATCACGGTCGGCATCGGTTTGTTCATCACGATCATCGGCCTCAAAGGCAGCGGCCTGCTGACGATCTCGCTGAGCCCGTTCGCAGACTACGCGGCCGGCTCCTACAGCAACCTGAACAGCAACGAGACGATTTTCCACCTCGGCGACATCACCGAGCCGTCCGTATGGCTGACCGTGCTCGGACTGTTGATCATCAGCGCGCTGATGGTGCTCCGCGTTCGCGGCGCCATTCTGTACGGGATCCTGCTTACGACGCTCATCGGCGCCATTCCTGGCGTGGACGTCGTCAGCTTCGACTCGATGAAGTCCGCGGACTGGGTGCCGAACTTCAGCAAGCTGAACTTCTGGGACTTCAACTTCGGCGACCTGCTGACGACCGGTCTGCTCTCGGCGATCGCGACGTTCACGTTCGTTGAGCTGTTCGATACGTTCGGCACCATGGTCGGTACGGCCAATCGTGCCGGCTTCTTCAAGGATAAGGAGAAGGGACGCAAGCTCGTCGGCAAAGCGATGCTGGTCGACGCCGTAGCCGTCAGCGGCGGCGCCATGCTCGGCACGAGCACGATGACCGCTTTCGTCGAGAGCTCCGCCGGTATCGCCGAAGGCGGCCGTACGGGTCTGACCTCGTCGACGACGGGCGTACTGTTCCTGCTGTCGCTGTTCCTCGCGCCGATCGCGCTGCTCGTGCCGTCCCCGGCGACGAGCGCGGCGCTCATCATCGTCGGCGTGCTCATGATGCAGTCCGTCAAGGAGATCGACTTCGAGGATCTCGTCGTCGGCATTCCGGCATTTCTGACGATCGCCATGATGCCGTTCACCTACAACATCGCCAACGGCATTTCCTTCGGCATCATCTCGTACGTGGTGCTGGCCGTCATCGCCAATCTGGCCGGCAAGAAGAAGTACCAGGTGCACTGGCTGATGTGGGTGCTGTTCGTGCTCGTCATCGCGCGTTACGTGTTCATCGGCGCTGAAGGCTAAACATACTTTATCAGAAAAACCTCCAAACCTTTCTTTCAAAGGCTTGGAGGTTTTTGTGTGTGCAAAATAAACGTTTGTTAGATAAAATGATGCCATACGCCTCTATTCATCATTTTGGTTCATTTTCCTTCTAAGGGAGCGAAGCGAGCGAAGTGAGTCAAAATTCCATTTTGCTATTGATTCAGTCATTCGATACGGCAGCCATTCAAGCGTGGGCCTCGAAGTCAAAGCTGCAAGTCTATGCCTTTCCGGCGGGCGACAAATGGACTGCGCTTGCGCTTAAGGACGGACTTGTAAACGCTCAGAAACGCGCACAATCGCTGTCTTTGGCACTAAAAACGATTGTTATTGATTTTAAATTTTTTCTGGATTATTACTTGGAACTCAATGTCTATGATCTTGGACATAAAATGGTTTACTATTATCGTGAAATGGGCGAGGCAAGTCAAAAGGCCGATTCTTATGAGCAGCTAAAGCCGTATGCAATTAATCCGGGTCAAATCGATTTAATTCAAGCCGGGATGGCGCATCACGAGTTGCTACTGATTTTAAAAAAGGCATTCGCGTGGAGAGACATAGAACAATTTGAATACGATTTTTTCGCACAAGCCGATCAGGAGACACTGGAGAGGTGCGAGGCACAGCAGTTATCCGGGAAAAAGCCGATACAGGTCAGCAAGATTATTATTTGCGAATGCGGCGAAGAACTGCAACGACGAGGATATGTTCAGGATACGGTGAAATCGGAACTACATGGGAAATATCATAATTTATATTTTAGAAAATCCATTGGCGGATTTCGGTATTACATATCATTCCATTTTGATAATGAGAGCCTAGCGGTCGGATATAGCTACCCAAGCGACCAACCTCCTGAACAATATTTTAAGAAACGGGATGCGGGGCTGAATGAGAAATTCTTATTCAAATCGGAAAAGGCCTTAAAGGGACAGCTGAAGCTGGTGTTGGAAAACATACTGGTAAAAGGTATTCCCTTTTTGGAGTCTCAAATCCATGAAAGTTTCGATATGAATGAAGCATTGGAGCAATCCGCGGATCTTCATTATAGGCGCAAAGGTTTTTCGATTCGAAGAGGGAATCTTAAGGAATGGATGTCCTTGGGGGCCGAATTTATATATGAGAAAAATCAATATAAAATCCTATACAGACTGGAAGCGAACCGAACTTTTTTAAATGTTTACCTCAGCGATCAAAAGGAAGAGAAATTTATGATTTGCGTTTTGCAAGAAATGATGGAAGAAGAACTTTTGCCATTTGCATTTCATGATTATAGAGATTTGGAATTGGAAGCGTACTACCTCGATTTTCGCAACAAGGTACAATTCATGTCTAGATTAGAAAGCACCTATCGCTTTGCCGAATTGGCGCTGGACTATTTAGACATGAAACCGAGAAGCAATTTAATCTAAATCTGATGAGCAAAAACGTAGGCTACAGAGTAACCCTCTCAAAGTTGCAACTATCAAGCGATCATCCGCTCGCACCTGCAAGGGAGACCATATGCTGAAATATTTCACCGCCTACAGAGGGCTGCTCGCCCTGCTCCTGCTCTGCATCCTGATCGAAGCCGCGTACGCGGTCGCCGCGCCGCTCAGTCTGAAGTATCTGGTCGACGAAGCGTTCGTCCCGAAGGACGGCGGCATGTTCGCGCTGATTCTGGGACTGCTGATCGGGGTGGGGGTGCTGTCGATCACCGCCTCTTTATCCGGCGACTACGCGCTGGGAAAGTTAGTCGGCCAAGGCATCGCGAAGCTTCGTCTCGATCTGTTCGAGCGCCTTCAGCGTCAATCGATCTCCTTCTACAGGGAGTACGGCACGGGCGACTTGGTCGCACGCTTTACGACTGATACCGCTTCGGTCGAGCGCACCGTTGGGGCGACGGTGCCGATGCTGTTCGCGCAGACGCTCAGCGCCTGCCTGGGGATCAGCATGCTGTTCGCGCTCGATTGGAGGCTGACCCTGATCATGCTCGCGGGCGCATCGCTCATGATTGCGGGGCCCAAGCTGCTGCAGCGCAGAGCCGAAGCCGGCCAGCAGCAGCTCAAGTCGTCGCAGGAGCGCTTTATGAATGCGATCGACGAGACGGTGAAGGGACACAAGACGATCCGCAGCCTTCATCAGCAGGAGCGGGTGCGCCAGCTGTCCGCTCGTCTTATCGGGGACATGCTGAAAAACGGGTTGCGGCTCCGCCTCATCACTTCTTGGATGGAGCGTCTGCCGCTGGTGTCGCTGATGGTCCTGAACGGCGCGATGATCGGCTTCGGCGGTTACCTGATCTTTCGCGACCAGTTGACGATCGGCGGCTTCATGGCGTTCTTTACGCTGTTCATGACGGTCGGCCAGTCCGCAACTAACCTGACTTATCTGATTCCCGGCATGATCGAGGCGCGGGTGAGCTTCGCCAGAATCGGAGAGCTGATGGCGCGCGAGCCGGAAGTGCCGGAGCCTGCGGAACCCCGTTCGCCCGCGGGTCCGATTCGGGAGATTGCGATGGAGGGCGTCGATTTCGGCTATGAAAAGGGAGCGGACCAGCTGCGCGGCGTGTCGCTCGGCATCGCGGGCGGCAGCTACACGGCGTTCGTCGGCGCCAGCGGTTCGGGCAAGAGCACGGCGCTGCAGCTGCTCGCCCGCTTGTACGATCCGAGGAAGGGACGCATCGCGATAGACGGCCTGGACTTACGCGAGATCGGGGAGCGCAACCTGCGCGAGCTGGCGCTGCTCGTCGGGCAGGATACGTTTTTGTTCAATGCGTCCGTCCGGGACAATCTGCTGCTGGACAAGCAAGGACTGAGCGAGGCCGATTTGAATGAAGCGGTGCGCAAAAGCGGGCTGCAAGAGGCGGTCGCGCGTTGGCCGAACGGACTCGATACGCTCGTCCGGCAGGAGGGCGGCAGCTTCTCAGGCGGGGAACGCCAGCGCATCGCGCTGACCCGGGCGCTGCTCCGCGATCCCGACGTGCTGCTGCTCGACGAAGTGACCTCGGCGCTCGATCCGGGGGCGGAGGCGGCGGTGAACGAGCTGGTGCTGTCGCTGCGCGGCCGCAAGACGGTCGTATCGGTGACGCACCGGCTGTCCGCGGTCGTGGAAGCCGATCGTATCTATGTGTTCGACAAGGGCAAAGTCGTCGAAAGCGGCACGCATGAGCAGCTCCTCGTCCTGGGCGGCGCTTATGCGCGGCTGTGGGAAAAGCAGCAGGGCTTCCGGCTGTCCGAGGACGGACTGCATGCGGACGTGAACACGGATTGGCTGGCGCGGCTGCCGTTTCTGGCGGGGATCGACGCGGGACTGCTGGACAGTCTGTCTGCCGCCTTCTCGACGCAGACGTGCCGAGAGGGCGAGGCGATCGTCCGGGAAGGCGAGGAAGGACATACCTTCTATATTATCGTACGCGGCAAATTCGAAGTGACCAAGCAGACGGAAGATGCGGGCGAACGACGTGTCGCGACGCTTCAGGACGGCGATTATTTCGGCGAGATCGCGCTTATGAAGGAAGTGCCGCGGACCGCCACCGTGCGCGCGATGGGTCCTTCCGTGCTGCTGTCGATGCGCCGGGAGACGTTTCAGCGGCTGCTGAGCGGCTCGACGCAGATCCGCGACGAATTGAGCCGCGCACTCGAGCGGAGAGCTTGAGCGGACGGCCACGAAAGGAGAGGTTTGAATGACGGCGCTTCAATGCGCGGTATGCGCGACGGACGACGATTTTGCGCAAGCCAGCCTGTTTCTGCTCGAACATATGCGAGACGTGCATCCTTCGTTTTCAGTGCTGGATACGGTTACGCTGGCCTATCAATACATCACGGAGGGATCGATCGTGTTGGTGAGAGAAGGCGGAGAAGCGGTGGGGCTGGGCGCTTACTACCACGGGACGAGGGAGCAAGCGTTCAACGACAAAGACGTCGCTCTGATCGACCTGGCGCTCGCCGTCCGCTCGCATCGGGGGACCCGCGTATTTCTTGACGGCTTCGGCTTTACGATTCGATCGATCGCGGAGCGGCATCCCGAGGTGCGGGAAGTCCGGTTAACCGCGCAATCCGACAACAAATACTTGAACCGGCTGTACGCGAAGTTCGTCCGGCCTTACGGCGTGCGTGACGGCGCATTGGGCAAAGAGACGCTTTACGCAGGCGATATCGAGCACATTTTGTCTATGCTGTGCAAATGGAATCGTGTATAGTTGAAATGGATATGTATCCAATTTTTGTCGAAGGAGGTCGAGAGTATGTTCCCGGTTCCCACAACGATGGAAAAGCCGACGAAGGGCAGCGGCTTCGGCAAAATCGTCATCGCGAACGACAATCTTCGCGTAAAGCCGCAACAGTAAGAACTTCGGCCGCTCCGCGAAGCGACGGCGGAGCGGTTCCGCCGCACGATAGGAAAGAAGATCCGGGAGGTAGAGACGGTGGCCGGCAGGGCGATCATCCATGCGAACTGCATATTCAGGCGCTGCGAGCTGGAGATGGACCACGCTTCCTACCTCCGTTATTTAATATCGCGTCACGCCAGTCTTCATCTCCCTTATTCGTTTGCAACCAAGCTGAGCTTTCTCGCGAGTCCGCTCGTGCTCGGCAGGGCGATGCTGATTCATTGCGAGGATACATACGAGAATCTGGGCGCCTTTGGCTTTGCTTACGGCACCGGGCCGGGCGAATACGAGGATCGGGAGAATTGTCAGCTTGAAGTATTTTATATCGAAGAGAAGCGGCGCACGCCGGATTTGCTGCTCGCAGCGGCAAGCGAGCTTGTAGAAGATATCCGCGAAGGCTATGCAGGGGTCCGGTACATCCAGTTCTGGGTCCCGTCGTCGCCGGAGACACGCGAAGGGCGGCTGCTGCGACGAATCGCCTCTTTGCCGGAAGCGTCGAGGACCGTTAACGGGTCGTTGGCGCTGTACAAGCTGCCGCTCGACCAGCTGGAACGATGGGTTCGCGGGCTGGCGTCGCGGCGGGCGAGTAGGCGGAAGGTTCGTTAATCGCAAGTTTCAAGAGGGTGTCGAAGGCCTTTGGGCCGGAGGCATCCTTTTGCATGAGCGGCGACGCGAACGAAGGGCGGCTTTTGTTTAACCTCCATAATATTAAATTTACTGAAAATTTCTTAATCTAACCTCCGGCCTCGGAATTGTATGACCAAAATCCGAACATTCGTTTTTTCAGCAATCGCTAGCGTTCGCCTTTTCGTTTGACAGAGATGTGAGGTTTGGGTTAAACTAAAAACCGGCAAACAGAATCGGAATCGCTCGTATATTATCGGGAATAAGGCCCGATCGTCTCTACCCGGAGACCTTAAATTTCCGGACTACGAGCTCTCGGACGGACGATAGGCGGAATGCGGGACGATCCCTCGCGGGAAGGAACGCGTTGCGCCTTTGCGGCGCCTGGGAGCGAAGCCGGGAATATAGGGATAGAGACGGGGTTAGACGGAGGGCCGACAGCGGCCTGAAGTCGCCCTTTTTTGCGCTTTTAACCGGATCCGTGCCTGGGAATCGCCGCACCGCGCGGTCGGATTCGCGGGCCGGACAAGTTGCGACGGAATTTGTGCAATAATGACAATGAGGAAAAGCTAACGGGGGAAAGGGTGGAACCATGTCGGCAATCGTCGGGGTCATCATGGGCAGCACGTCCGATTGGGAGACGATGAAGAAGGCGTGCGAGGTGCTGGACGAACTGAACGTCCCCTATGAGAAAAAAGTCGTATCGGCGCATCGTACGCCGGATCTGATGTTCGAATATGCGGCATCCGCGGCGGATCGCGGGCTCAAGGTCATCGTGGCCGGAGCCGGCGGCGCGGCTCATCTGCCCGGCATGGTCGCCGCGAAGACCGTCCTGCCCGTCATCGGCGTGCCCGTGAAGTCCGCCGCCTTGAACGGGCTGGATTCGTTGCTGTCGATCGTGCAGATGCCGGGCGGCATCCCGGTCGCGACGGTCGCGATCGGCGCGGCCGGCGCCACGAACGCCGGCCTGCTGGCGGCGCAGATCGTCGGCGCGTTCGATACGGACGTGCAGGCGCGCGTCGCCGCGCGGCGCGAGCGGACCACGCAGGACGTGCTGGACAACGCGGTGCTGCCATGAGCGGGTTGAATCGCGAGCTTGAGGGGCTGCTGAGCGGCGAAGGCGAGGCTTGCGGCGCCGACGGTTGCGGGCCGGTCGGCGGCGTGCAGGACGGAGCGGCATGGGGCGGTGCCGTCCAAGGCGGGGCGGCGAATACCGGTCAGGCTGCGGCCGCTGGCGCGAAGCCGGCCCGGCCGATCCTGCCCGGCGCCACGATCGGCGTCCTGGGCGGCGGGCAGTTGGGGCGGATGCTCGCGCACGCGGGCAGCCGGATGGGCTACCGCTTCGTGGCGCTCGACCCGACGCCCGACGCGCCGTGCGGCCAGACGGCCGAACAGATCGTGGCCGGCTACGCCGACCGCGACGCGGCGCGCGAGTTGGCGCGGCGCAGCGACGTCATCACGTACGAGTTCGAGAACGTGGACGCGGACGTCGCGGCGATGCTGGAGGCGGAATCTTATGTGCCGCAGGGCAGCGCCCTGCTGCATACGACGCAGCATCGGCTGCGCGAGAAGCGCGCCATTGAGGCGGCGGGGGCGCGGGTCGCGCCTTACGCCGAGATCGCGAGCTTCGCCGACCTGCAGGAGGCGGCCGAGCGTCTGGGGCTGCCCGCCGTGCTGAAGACGGCGACCGGCGGCTACGACGGCAAGGGTCAATGGGTGTTGCGCGTGACGGAGGAGCTCGCTCCCGCCTGGGACGAGGCGAGCCGCGCCGGCACCGAGCTCGTGCTCGAGAAGTTCATCGACTTCGAGCGGGAGATCTCGGTCATTGCGGCACGCAGGCCGTCCGGAGAGATCCGAACGTTTCCCCCTGCCGAGAATATACACGTTCGCAATATATTGCACTTGTCCATCGTGCCCGCGCGGGTGCCGGACGCCGTGATCGCCGAGGCGGAGCGCCTCGCGGTATCGATCGCGGAGACGCTCGGCGCCGTCGGCCTGATCGCGGTCGAGATGTTCGTCGCCAAGGACGGTACGCTGTTCGTCAACGAGCTTGCACCGCGGCCGCACAATTCCGGGCACTATACGATGGAGGCGTGCCGAACGTCCCAGTTCGAGCAGCATATCCGCGCAATCTGCGACCTCCCGCTCGGGGACACCTCGCTATTGTCGCCCGTCGTGATGGGCAATATCCTCGGCGAGCATGTCCAGCCGCTGCTTGACTGGATGCAGGCGCGCGATCCGGAAGCCGATAGGCTTGGGGTCACGCCGAAGATTCACCTGTACGGCAAGGCGGAGGCCAAGACCGGACGCAAGATGGGCCACGTCAACGTGCTGGCCGCGGATACCGCAGCTGCGCTCGCCTGGATCAACGAATCAACCATTTGGAGGGTCTAATCCATCATGATCGAACGCTACAGCCGCCCCGAGATGCGGGCTATCTGGACTGAAGAAAACAAATTCAAGGCATGGCTCGAAGTCGAGCTGTGCGCTTGCGAGGCTTGGGCGGAGCTCGGCCATATCCCGAAGGCGGACACCGTGCTGCTGCGTCAGAACGCCAAGTTCGACATCGACCGGATCAACGAGATCGAGCTGGAGACCCGCCATGACGTCATCGCGTTCACGCGGGCGGTATCCGAGAGTCTTGGCGAGGAGCGCAAGTGGGTGCATTACGGCATGACGTCGACGGACGTCGTCGACACCGCCCTCGGCTACGTGCTGAAGCAAGCCAACGAGATTCTTGAGCGCGACCTCGTTAACTTCATTGCCATCCTTCGCGATCAGGCGATTCAATACAAGTCGACCCCGATGATGGGCCGCACGCACGGCGTGCACGCCGAGCCGACGACGTTCGGCCTGAAGCTCGCGCTGTGGCACGAAGAGATGAAGCGCAACCTGGAGCGTTTCCGCAGAGCGGCGGACGAAGTCCAGTACGGCAAAATGTCCGGCGCGGTCGGCACGTACGCCAACCTTGACCCGTTCGTCGAGCAGTACGTGTGCGACAAGCTAGGGATCAGCGCGGCGCCCATCTCCACCCAGACGCTGCAGCGCGACCGGCACGCCGAGTACATGGCGACGCTGGCGCTGATCGGTTCCTCGCTCGACAAGTTCGCGACCGAGATCCGCGCGCTGCAGAAGAGCGAGTTCCGCGAAGTCGAGGAACCGTTCGCCAAAGGCCAGAAGGGCTCGTCGGCGATGCCGCACAAGCGCAATCCGATCGGCTGCGAGAACATCAGCGGTCTCTCCCGCGTCATCCGCGGCCACATGATCACCGCTTACGAGAACGTGGCGCTGTGGCACGAACGCGATATTTCCCACTCCTCCGTCGAACGCATCATCCTGCCGGACGCGACGATGCTGCTGAATTACATGCTGAACCGCTTCGGCAACATCGTGAAAAACCTGCAGGTTTTCCCCGAGAACATGAAGCGCAACATGCGCAGCACCTACAACGTGCCGTTCTCCGGCCGCATCATGACGAAGCTGATCGACAAAGGCTTCTCCCGCGAGCAGGCGTACGATACCGTGCAGCCACGCGCAATGCAGGCCTGGGAAGAGCAGCGCGACTTCAAATCCATCGTCTCCGAGACGAAGGAGATTACCGACGCGCTGAGCGCGGAAGAAATCGAAGACGCGTTCAACCCTTCGTGGCACCTGAAGCATGTCGATACGATTTTCAAACGGCTCGGTCTGGAATAATTTCTTTCATATAAAGAATGCAGGAGGCTGACATGTCTACAGAAGCGTTATCTACCGCGGAGGGGCTCGTCAAGGCGCCGCTCATCCACAAGGGCAAGGTCAGGGAGCTGTACGACCTCGGCGAGCATCTGCTCATCGTCGTCACCGACCGGATCTCGGCGTTCGACTACGTGCTCGATCCCGCCGTTCCCGAGAAGGGCAAGGTGCTGAATGGCCTAAGCGCCTTCTGGTTCGAGAAGACGAAGGATCTCGTCCCGAACCACGTCGTTCATACGGATGTCCGCAAGCTCGGCGATCTCGTCTCCGAGCCGGACAAGCTGGCGGGGCGGATCATGGTCACGAAAAAAGCGCAGCGGATCGACATCGAATGCGTCGTGCGCGGCTACATCACGGGCGGCGGCTGGCGGCAGTACCAGAAGAACGGCGAGGTCAACGGCATCCCGCTTCCTGCCGGCCTGCACAAGAACGACAAGCTGGAGGAGCCGATCTTCACCCCCGCGGGCAAAAACGACGTCGGCCATGACGAAGACATCTCCTACGAGGAGATGGAGCGCCGCATCGGCGCGGAGCTGGCCGCCGGCCTTCGCAAGCGCAGCCTCCTGCTGTACGATTACGCGCTCGCGGTATGCGAGCATAAGAGCATCATCCTGGCGGACTGCAAGTTCGAGTTCGGCCTGCTGGGCGACGAGATCATCCTGATCGACGAACTGTTCACGCCGGACTCCTCGCGCTTCTGGGCCGAAGAGAAGTACGAACTCGATATCGAGATCGACAGCATGGACAAGGAGCCGGTCCGCACGTACCTGCTCGGCACCGACTGGGACCGCGACAGCACGCCGCCGCGCCTGCCGGACGATGTCGTGGACGCGACGACGGCACGCTACCAGGAGATCTACCGCAGGCTGACGGAGCCGACGAGCTATGGCTTTACGGCGTTCCAGCCGATCAAGTACTAGCGGCTCGCGATTCGCGGCTTGAGCAATCGCCGCTATCGTCGCCATTAACTGCAAAAATACATCTATTTTCCGTTAACTGAGATGGCGCCGCCGGAATAGCTGCAAAAAAACATTTATTTTCGAACATTTGCGGCGTTGGGCGAGGCCGAAGCTGAAATAACTGTACATTTGCAGTTATATCGCTCTGGAGCGAGCGGGGCGGGGGAATAACTGCACATTTGCAGCTAAATGCGCCGCGCAGCCGGTTGATGGGAAGGTTGGCGCCATCGTCGGCCTTTCATCCGCAGTCCCGTCCGCAGCTCGCCGTTCCTTTGCCGCCGACGCTCTACTTTCGACCATACAGCCCCTATCCCATGTCCCTATCCAGGAGGAGACCCGTCCCATGAAAGCAACGGTATACGTCACGATCAAGGAAAACGTGCTCGACCCGCAAGGCAACGCCGTTCAAGGCTCACTGCAAACGCTCGGCTTCGACGAAGTCGCAAAGGTCCGCATCGGCAAGTATCTGGAACTCACGCTAGACACGACCGACCGCGCCGTTGCCGAAGAGCGCGTGAAGGCCATGTGCGAAAAGCTGCTCGCCAACACTGTCATCGAAGACTACCGATTCGAACTGGAGGGCTGAGACCTCATGAAATTCGCGGTCATCGTATTCCCGGGCTCCAACTGCGACCTGGACATGTACAACGCGGTCGTCGACGTTCTGGGCGAGGACGTCGATTATGTCTGGCACACGGCCACCGATCTGTCCGCTTATGACGGCATTCTCGTGCCGGGCGGCTTCTCCTACGGCGACTACCTGCGCTGCGGCGCCATCGCCCAGCTCGCTCCCGTCATGACCGAAGTGCGCAAGGCCGCGGCCGAAGGCAAGTTCGTGCTTGGCGTGTGCAACGGCTTCCAGGTGCTCACCGAGGCGGGTCTTCTGCCCGGCGCGCTTATCCGCAACAACAGCCTCAAGTTCCGCTGCCACCCGGTGGGCTTGCGCGTCGAAAACGCGAACACGGCGTTCACCCGCGACTATGCGCAGGGCGAGGTCGTGACGATTCCGATCGCGCACGGCGAAGGCAACTACTATTGCGACGAAGAGACGCTGGCGAGCCTCAAGGCGAATGGCCAGATCGTCTTCACTTACGACGGCGTCAACCCGAACGGCTCTGTCGCGGGCATCGCCGGCATCTCGAACGAAGCGGGCAACGTCGTCGGCATGATGCCGCACCCGGAGCGCGCGGTCAGCGAGCTGCTCGGCTCGGCGGACGGCGCGAAGATGTTTACGTCAGTACTGAACGCTTGGAGGGAACGCAATGGCGCAGCAAGCACCCGCTAAAGAACCGACGGTCCAGCAGATCGCCGAGCAGAAAATCTACAAGCAATTCGGCGTCTCCGATTCCGAATTCGAACTCATCTGCGGTTTCCTCGGACGCCAGCCGAACTACACCGAGATCGGCGTATTCAGCGTCATGTGGTCCGAGCACTGCGCGTACAAGAACTCCAAGCCGCTGCTCCGCCGCTTCCCGACGACCGGCCCGCGCGTCTTGATGGGACCGGGCGAAGGCGCCGGCATCGTCGACATCGGCGACAAGCAAGCCGTCGTCTTCAAGATCGAGTCGCACAACCACCCGTCCGCGGTCGAGCCGTATCAAGGCGCCGCGACGGGCGTCGGCGGCATCATCCGCGACATCTTCTCGATGGGCTCCCGCCCGATCGCGCTGCTCAACTCGCTGCGCTTCGGCAAGCTCGAGAGCGACCGCGTCAAGTACCTGTTCGAGCACGTGGTCAGCGGCATCGCCGGCTACGGCAACTGCATCGGCATCCCGACGGTCGCCGGCGAGGTCATGTTCGACGAAGCGTATGAGGGCAATCCGCTCGTCAACGCGATGTGCGTCGGCCTCATCGATCACGACAAGATCCAGCGCGGCGTCGCCAAGGGCGTCGGCAACCCGGTATTCTACGTCGGTCCGGCTACGGGCCGCGACGGCATCCACGGCGCGACGTTCGCGTCCGAGGACTTGACCGCCGAATCCGAAGCGAAGCGCTCGGCCGTTCAGGTCGGCGATCCGTTCATGGAGAAGCTCGTCATGGAAGCGACGCTCGAGCTGATCGACTCCGGCATCGTACTTGGCATCCAGGACATGGGCGCCGCGGGCCTCACCTGTTCGAGCGCCGAGATGGCGAGCAAGGCGGGCAACGGCATGGAGCTGTACCTTGACGAGGTGCCGCAGCGCGAAGAAGGCATGACCGCGTACGAGATGATGCTGTCCGAGTCGCAGGAGCGCATGCTCTTCGTCACCGAGCCGCATCACGAAGCCCAAGCCAAGGCGATCTTCGAGCGTTGGGGACTGCACTGCGCCAAGGTCGGCAAAGTGACGGACGACGGCCGTCTCCGCTTGTTCCACAAGGGCGAAGAAGTCGCGGACATGCCGGTCAAGGCGCTCGTCGACGACTGCCCGGTGTACAACAAGCCTTCCAAGGTGCCGGACTACTATCTGAAAAACGGCTCCATCGATACGAACCGCTACGAGCAAATGCTCGACCTGACGGATTCGCTCAAAAAGGTGCTCGGCTCTCCTTCGCTCGCGAGCAAGGAATGGGTTTACAGCCAGTACGACTACCAGGTCCGCACGTCGACCGCAGTCGTTCCTGGCTCGGATGCCGCAGTCGTCGCGATCCGCGGCACGCGCAAGGCGCTCGCGATGACGACGGACTGCAACGGCCGCTACGTGTACCTCGATCCCGAGGTCGGCGGACGCATCGCGGTCGCCGAGGCGGCGCGCAACATCGTCTGCTCGGGCGGCGAGCCGCTCGCGATCACGGACAACCTCAACTTCGGCTCGCCGGAGAAGCCGGAAGTGTTCTGGCAGATGGAAAAGTCGGTGGACGGCATGGCCGAAGCCTGCCGCTTCCTCGAGACGCCGGTCATCGGCGGCAACGTGTCGCTGTACAACGAGAACGCCAAGGGCGCGATCTACCCGACGCCGGTCGTCGGCATGGTCGGCCTGATCACGGACATCGACCACATCACGACGCAAGAATTCAAGGCCGAAGGCGACGTCATCTACCTGCTCGGCGAGACGAAGGCGGAGATCGGCGGCAGCGAGTTCCAATACGCGGTGCACGGCCTCACCGAAGGCCGCCCGCCGGTCATCGACCTGGGCGTGGAAAAGGCGCTGCACGGCGCCGTCCTCGGCGCGATTCGCCAAGGCCTCGTCGCTTCGGCGCATGACCTGTCCGAAGGCGGCCTGGCTGCTGCGGTAGCGGAGTCGACGTTCGGTCGCGGCCTCGGCGCGAAGGTCGACTTCACGACCAACTTGCGTCCGGACCTGGCGCTGTTCAGCGAATCGCAATCGCGCATTCTGCTGTCGGCCAAGCCGGAGTCCGCCGCGGCGCTCGAAGCGTGGCTCGCCGAGCAAGGCGTGCCGGCGCAGAAGCTCGGCGCCGTCGGGGGAGACGAACTGGTCATCGCGGTCAACGGACATACGGCAATTCAGGCACCCGTGAACGAATTCCGCACAGAATGGAAGGAAGCGATCCCATGCCGGATGAAATAAACGCCGGAGCGGGCCGTGCGCTGCCAGTCGTCGAGGGAGCAAGCGCCTCGGCCGGCATGTTGCCGCACGGTCCGACCGCAAGCATCCTGCCTTACGACATGAGCGGACGGACCGGCGACCTGCCATCTAAGCAGACGGAAGGGCTGCCGGCCGCCGAGGCGCGTTTCTGGACCGGGGATTATTATAATCAGGGCAACGACCAGGCGTCGGGCATGATGGACAAGCTGAAGGAAGAATGCGGCGTGTTCGGCGTGTTCGGGCACAAGGACGCTGCAGAGCTGTCGTACTACGGACTGCACGCGCTGCAGCACCGCGGCGAGGAGAGCTGCGGCATCTGCACTTCTAATCTTGGCGGCGACTTCCACTATCACCGCGGCATGGGCCTGGTGAAAGAAGTATTCGACCGCGACCGGCTGGATTCGCTTGTCGGCGCCAACGCAATCGGCCACGTCCGCTATTCGACGGCCGGCGCGAGCCGGCTGGCCAACGCGCAGCCGCTCGTTTTCAAGTATCGAGGCGGCGATCTCGCTGTTTGCACCAACGGCAACCTTGTCAACGAGCCGATTATCCGGCGCGAGCTCGAGGAGTCGGGCTCGATCTTCCAGACGACGAGCGACACCGAAGTCATCGCGCATATGATTGCGCGCTCTTCCAAAGATTTGGTCGAGGCGGTCAAGGACGCGTTCTCGCGGCTGATCGGGGGCTTTGCGTTCCTGATTATGACCAAGGACGTGCTGATCGCGGCCTGCGACCCGAACGGCCTGCGCCCGATGGTCATGGGTCGGCTCGGCGACGCGTACATCTTCGCGTCCGAGTCCTGCTCGTTCGAGGTGATCGGCGCGGAGTATGTCCGCGACGTCCAGCCGGGCGAGATTATCGTGCTGGACCGGAACGGCATCCGCGAGGAACGCTACGCGGTGCTGCAGCGGCGCTCCGTATGCGCAATGGAGTACATTTACTTTGCGCGCCCCGACAGCGACATCGGCACGATCAACCTGCACAGCGCCCGCAAGCGCATGGGCCAGCAGCTCGCTCTGGAGTCGTTCGTCGACGCCGACATCGTGACGGGCGTGCCGGACTCGAGCATCTCGGCTGCGATCGGGTATGCGGAGCAGACGGGCATTCCTTATGAGCTTGGCCTTATCAAAAACAAATATACCGGACGCACCTTCATCCAGCCCTCCCAGGAGCTGCGCGAGAAGGGCGTCAAGATGAAGCTGTCCGCCGTCCGCAAGGTCGTGCAGGGCAAGCGCGTCGTCATGATCGACGATTCGATCGTGCGGGGCACCACCTCGCTGCGCATCGTCAACCTGCTTCGCGAGGCGGGCGCGCTCGAGGTGCACGTGCGCATCACGTCGCCGCCTTTCGCGAATCCTTGCTACTACGGCATCGATACGCCGGATCGCCGCGATCTCATCGCGTCGAGCAAGACGGTCGAGGAGATCCGCCAGGCGATCAACGCGGACTCACTGTATTTCCTCAGCAAGCCGGGCCTGCTCGAAGCGGTCGGCGGGGCGGAGAGCGAGTACGACCGCGGTCTCTGCCTCGGCTGCTTTACCAACGACTACCCGACTCCGGTGGAGTTCGAGGACGCCAAGGCAACGAGCTGCAGCTGCGACTGAGGCATGGCGCAAGTGACTGGCGCGGCGCGTGGTGCCTCGGCCACCGCGGACGCGGGATAGTGGCGTTTGATGCCGCTAAGTGCCTGTGCCGAGGTGGCTGCGGAGCGAATAGCGGCATTGGATGCCGCTAAGTGCCTGCGCTAGGTGGCTGCGGGGCGAATAGCGGCATTGGATGCCGCTAAGTGCCTGCGCTAGGTGGCTGCGGGGCGAATAGCGGCATTGCATGCCGCTAGTGCCTGTGCCAAGGCGGCTGAGGAGCGAATAGCGGCATTGGATGCCGCTAAGTGCCTGGCGCTAGGCTGCTGCGGGGTGAATAGCGGCATTGCATGCCGCTAAGTGCCTGTGCCGAGGCGGCTGCGGGGCGAATAGCGGCATTGGATGCCGCTAAGTGCCTGTGCCAAGGCGGCTGAGGAGCGAATAGCGGCATTGGATGCCGCTAAGTGCCTGTGCCGAGGCGGCTGCGGGGCGAATAGCGGCATTGCATGCCGCTAGTGCCTGTGCCAAGGCGGCTGAGGAGCGAATAGCGGCATTGGATGCCGCTAAGTGCCTGGCGCTAGGCTGCTGCGGGGTGAATAGCGGCATTGCATGCCGCTAAGTGCCTGTGCCGAGGCGGCTGAGGAGCGAATAGCGGCATTGGATGCCGCTAAGAAAACCTACGCTGAGATGGCTGTGGGACGAATAGCGGAAAAAGTCAGTTTTACAATTATACCCAAGGGGGCTTAACCCAAGTGTCCGAAGCTTACAAACAGGCTGGCGTCGATATCGCTGCCGGCAACGAAGCGGTCGAACGAATGAAAAAGCACGTGAAGCGCACGATGCGTCCGGAGGTGTTGACGGGACTCGGCGGGTTCGGCGGGCTGTTCGGCCTGAATAAGGACAAGTACGAGGAGCCGGTGCTTGTCTCCGGCACGGACGGCGTCGGCACGAAGCTGAAGCTGGCGTTCGAGATGGACAAGCACGACACGATCGGTATCGACGCGGTGGCAATGTGTGTGAACGACGTCGTTGTGACCGGGGCGGAGCCTCTGTTTTTCCTTGATTACCTGGCTTGCGGCAAACTCGTGCCCGAGAAAATCGAAGCGATCGTCAAAGGCGTGGCGGACGGCTGCGAGCAAGCCGGCTGCGCGCTGATCGGCGGCGAGACGGCTGAGATGCCAGGCATGTACCAGGACGGCGAGTACGATATCGCTGGCTTCACCGTCGGCATCGTGGACAAGCCGAAAGCGATCGACGGCAGCGGCATCGCAGCAGGAGACGCGGTAATCGGTCTAGGCTCGAGCGGGGTGCATTCCAATGGTTTCTCGCTGGTTCGCCGTCTCCTGCTGGAAACGAAGGGTTACAAGTTTTCGGACAAGCTGCCTGAACTCGAAGGCAGGACGCTTGGCGAAGTGCTCATCGAGCCGACGCGCATCTATGTGAAGTCGGTGCTGAAGCTGATCGAGAACGTGCAGGTAAAAGGCATGGCGCATATTACGGGCGGCGGGTTCATCGAGAACATCCCACGCGTGCTGCCGGAGGGCGTCAACGTCGATATCAACCTCGGCGCATGGCCGGTGCAGCCGGTGTTCGGCCTCATGCAACGCGACGGAGCAATCAGCGACCGCGATATGTACACGACGTTTAACATGGGCATCGGCATGGTGCTGGTCGTGCCGGCCGCTCAGGCGGAGCAGGCTGTCGCGCTGGCGAGCGAGCTCGGCGAGCAAGCCTATGTCATCGGTCGCGTGACCGAAGGCTCGCGCGTCGTGACGTTCGGAGGCGCCGAATTCCAATGAGTCGCGAAAAGCTCCGCATTGCCGTATTCGCGTCCGGCAGCGGGAGCAACTTCCAGGCGCTGGCCGAAGCGGCGAAGGCGGGCGCTCTCGGCCCCGCCGAGATCGCGCTGCTCGTCTGCGACAAGCCGGAGGCAAAGGTCATATCCCGCGCTCGCGAGCTTGGTATCGAGACGTTCGTCTTCCGGCCAAAGGAATACGGGTCCCGCGAAGCCTATGAGACCGTGATCACGGCCGAGTTGGCTTCGCGCGGGATTGGCTTGATCGTGCTGGCCGGTTACATGCGGATCTTGACGGACGTGCTGGTCGGCGCCTACGAAGGGCGCATGATCAATGTGCATCCGTCGCTGTTGCCTGCGTTTCCCGGTATACGGGCGATCGAGCAGGCGCTAGACTACGGCGTCAAAGTTACCGGCATAACCGTGCATTTCGTAGACGGCGGCTTGGACAGCGGTCCGATTATCGCGCAGCGAGTCATCGAGCTCGAGACCGGTGATACGGCGGAGACGCTCGCGGCCCGCATCCACGCGGTCGAGCACGAGCTCCTCCCGCGCACCGTGCGCCTGATCGCAGAAGGTCGCGTCTCGCTGGCGGGCCGTATCGTTACTGTGGATGGGTAGTACGGGTTACTGAAGTAAACGTTATGTTGTATCGATATTTGCCGGCAACAGCGCCGTCACCGCAGAATAACGATGTACCGCATCGCTATTCCATCAGGTAACTAGCATGCAGCCGTCTTTAAGTTTCACCCCAACTATCGCACGAACGCCCCGGGGTGGGCTTATCCCGTTCGCTCAGGAACCAGCGCGCAGCCGCGGCTGAGTGAAGGGGATAACCCCACCCCGGCGGCATTAATCAACCCTACTAGGAGTGGATGAACAGTCATGGCTATTAAAAGAGCGCTGGTCAGCGTATCCGACAAGACGGGCATCACCGAATTTTGCCGCGCGCTCGCCGCGCAAGGCGTGCAGATCATCTCGACGGGCGGCACGCATGCGCTGCTCGAGCGCGAGGGCGTGCCGGTCATCGGCATCTCCGACGTGACGGGTTTCCCGGAAATTCTCGACGGCCGCGTCAAGACGCTGCACCCGGCCGTGCACAGCGGACTGCTCGCGATCCGCGACAGCGCCGAGCACGTTGAGGCGATGGAGAAGCTGGGCCTCGACTACATCGACCTCGTCGTCGTGAACCTTTACCCGTTCAAGGAAACGGTGTCCAAGCCCGACGTCAGCTATGAGGACGCCATCGAGAACATCGATATCGGCGGTCCGACGATGCTGCGCTCCGCGGCTAAAAACCATGCGTTCGTCTCCGTCGTCGTCGACGCAGGCGACTACGCCGAAGTTCTCGCGCAAATCCAAGCCGGCGGCGACACGACGCTCGAGACGCGCAAACGCCTCGCGGCGAAGGTGTTTCGTCACACGGCGGCATACGATGCGCTCATCTCCGAGTACTTCGCCGAACAGCTTGGCGACCCGCTGCCCGAGAGCCTGACGTTCACCTACGAAAAGGTGCAGGAGCTTCGCTATGGCGAGAACCCGCACCAGCAGGCCGCTTTCTACCGCAAGCCGCTCGCCAAGAAGGGCCCGAGCATCACGACGGCCAAGCAGCTGCACGGCAAGGAGTTGTCCTATAACAACATTAACGACGCTAACGCGGCGCTCGCGATCGTATCCGAGTTCGACGAGCCGGCGGTTGTGGCGATCAAGCATATGAACCCATGCGGCGTCGGCATCGGCGCGGACATCGACGAAGCGTACGTCAAAGCGTACGAGTCCGACCCGACGTCGATCTTCGGCGGCATCGTCGCGGCGAACCGCACGATCGACGTGCAGACGGCCGACCGCCTCGCGCAGATTTTCCTCGAGATCGTCATCGCGCCGGACTTCACGCCGGAAGCGCTGGACATTTTGAGCCGCAAAAAGAACATTCGCCTGCTCGCGACCGGCACCGACAGCCAGATGCAGAGTGCGGCCGAGCGCAAGCCGGAATGGCTCGTGACGAGCGTCGACGGCGGCATGCTTGTCCAACAAAGCGACGTCCATTCCTTGGACGAAGCCGACCTCCAGGTCGTCACGGAGCGCGCGCCGACCGCTGAAGAGCTGAAGCAGCTGCTTTTCGCATGGAAGGTCGTGAAGCATGTCAAGTCGAACGCGATTCTACTCGCGGCGGACAGCATGACAGTCGGCGTGGGCGCCGGCCAGATGAATCGCGTCGGCGCAGCCCGCATCGCCATCGAGCAGGCGGGCGACAAGGCCAAGGGCGCGGTACTCGCCTCGGATGCGTTTTTCCCGATGGGAGACACGGTTGAGCTGGCGGCGCAGGCAGGAATTACGGCGATCATCCAGCCGGGCGGTTCGGTGAAGGACGCGGAATCCGTAGCTGCGGCGAACGCTGCCGGCATCGCGATGGTCGTCACGGGCGTTCGTCACTTCAAGCATTGATCGGCAGGAGGAGAACGAGAACATGCGTATTTTAGTCATAGGCCGCGGCGGCCGCGAGCATACGATCATCTGGGCGCTGCGCAAAAACCCGAAGGCCGAGCACATCTTCTGCGCGCCTGGCAACGCGGGGATCGCGCAGCTTGCCGAGCTGGTGCCGATCGGGGAGCTGGAGTTCGACAAGCTCGTGCGGTTCGCCAAGGACCAGGCGATCGACCTCGTCGTCGTCGGTCCTGACGACCCGCTGGCGGCGGGCATCGTCGACGCTTTCGAAGCGGCATCCATCCCGGTGTACGGGCCGAACAAGGCTGCGGCGGAGATCGAAGGCAGCAAGATTTTCATGAAAAACCTGCTCAAAAAGTACGGCATCCCGACCGCGAAGTACGAAACGTTCACCGATTACGCTGCGGCGCGCGACTATCTCGCTTCGCAGCCGGTACCAATCGTTATCAAGGCGGACGGGCTGGCGGCGGGCAAGGGCGTCACGGTCTGCTTCACCCGCGAGGAAGCGGAGCAGGCGCTCAAGGATACCATGGTCGACAAGTCGTTCGGCGCGGCCGGCGACAAGATCGTCATCGAGGAATTCATGACCGGACAGGAGATGTCGATCCTGGCGTTCGTGGACGGCGAGACGGTGCGGGCGATGCCGGCTGCGCAGGATCACAAGCCGGCATACGACGGGGACAAAGGTCCGAACACGGGCGGCATGGGCACCTACTCGCCGCTGCCTCACATCCCGCAGTCGGTCATCGACGAAGCGATCGAGAACATCGTGAAGCCGACCGCGCGCGCGATGGTATCCGAAGGACGCCCGTTCCGCGGCGTGCTGTTCGGCGGCTTTATGCTGACGCCGGAAGGTCCCAAGACGGTCGAGTTCAACGCGCGTTTCGGCGATCCGGAGACGCAGGTGGTACTGCCGCGCCTGAAAAGCGATCTGCTTGAGATTATTCTGGCCTCGCTTGAAGGCCGCCTGAACGAAGTCGAGATCGAATGGAGCGACAAGGCTGCCGTTTGCGTCGTGCTCGCGTCCGGCGGCTATCCGGGCTCGTATCCGAAGGGGCTGCCGATCGACGGACTCGAAACGGCCGCCGAGGGACTCATTTTCCACGCCGGCACGGCGGAGCAGGACGGCCGGATCGTGACCGCGGGCGGACGTGTGCTCGGTATAGTAGGCCTGGGCGCCGGCATCGCCGAAGCACGCGAAGCGGCTTACCGGACCGCGTCCGGCATCACGTTCGAAGGCAAGCAAAACCGTACGGACATCGCCGCGAAGGCGCTGGTTTAAACGTCTAAAAAATAGGAGCCGCTTCCGCGCACATCGAGCGCCTGAGCGGCTCTTTCCTCTTACTGCTTGTAAAACAGCGCTTTGCGGTTCGCGAAAACAAAAGCGACGGCGATGACCGACCCGACGATCAGCATCGACGTAAGTACATGCGTGGACACCCAATTTGTGAATGCTTCCATTCCGGTAACCTCCATATTTTGATTTTCATATCCGGACGGTTAGTGTTCCCCACTTCCGCCTTTATTTTTCTCGACCTTGTATTGACAGGCGAGACGTCTGGCGTTATATTTAATACATAGTAAGTTAATCGGAATTAATGGAAAAAGGGAGGACGTTCTCATGGAGCGCTCTTTAACGATACGATACGGCGATTTGTCGCTGGCGGCTACGATACATTATCCTTCTCAGGAAGGGAAGACCGAATGCAACAAGCTGCCGCTTGTCATTATCAATCACGGCTTCGTGGGCAACCGCATCGGCGTGGATCGGCTGTTCGTGCTGGCTGCGCGCGAGTTCGCCGGTCGGGGCAACCTGGTGATCCGATTCGACTTCGCAGGATGCGGAGAGAGCGATGGCGCTTACGGGGACCATGGGCTCGATTCGATGATCGAGCAGACGCGGGCAGTGCTCGACTACGGACTCGGCCTCGATATCGTCGACCCGACGCGCGTAACGCTGCTCGGCCACAGCCTGGGCGGAGCGGTCGCGCTGCTGACGGGCGTGCGCGATCGCCGCGTGAAGTCGCTGGCGCTCTGGTCGCCCGTCTCTTATCCGTTCAACGACATTCTCCGGATCGTAGGGCGCAAGGCATACGATGAAGCCGTAACCAAAGGGCAGGCGGACTACCTTGGTTATTCGATCAAGCCGGCGTTCTTCGATGCGCTGATGAAGCATCAGCCGTTTCAGGAGACGCAGAAATTTCCGGGAGATGTGTTCCTCGTGCACGGTACAGGGGACGAGACGATTCCGGTAGACTACACGTTCCTGCTGGAGAAGACGTTCTGGCTTCGCGGCGAAGGCCGCTGCGAGAAGTCGATTATTTTTCAGGCCGATCATACGTATTCCAAGGGCGAGCATAAAGAGCAGCTGTTCAAGGCAACGGGAGATTGGCTCGTCGGCTATGAGCAGCGGCAGCGGGATTGGCAGCATTGGAGCATTTGATCCTGGACCCTCATTTGACCCAAGAATTACATTTGACCCAGGAATCTCATTTGACCTTAGGACCTTATCGCTGAGCAGCGGCCATGACCGCTGCTTTTTTGCGTTCATTACGAGCCCTAGTCGCGACGGATGGACGACGGCGGCAGCTGCGGATAAACTGTTATTAGACGATCAAACGAATACGGAAGCGTCAGGAGCGCGACGCATCCGACAAGGGGCGAGAGCGATGATTGTTTATCCTAGATTGCCGCAGCCGGCAACGGTCGGGGTCACGGCGCCGTCCTCGGGCGTTTCCCGGGAAGCGCATTCGCTCGTACGCGAGGCAGTCGCGCGGTTCGAGCAGCAGGGCTATCGGGTCGTCGTAGGCGAGACGACATGGACGCAGCACAAAGCCAAGTCGGCGCCGGCGCGCGTGCGGGCGGCAGAGCTGAACGCTTTTTTGCATGACGATGATACGGATCTGGTTATACCTCCTTGGGGCGGCGAGCTGCTGATCGAAGTGATCGAGCATCTGGACTTTAATGCCATAGGGCGCAAGTGGGTCATGGGCTACTCGGATATCAGCGTGCTGCTGCTTGCGGTGACGCTCCGGACGGGAATGGCGACGGCGCACGGCACGAACTTCGTGGACTTGCGCAGCGAATATACCGATCCGACGACAGCCGCATGGGAGCAGGTGCTGCGGACGCGCGAAGGCGAGTCGATCTCGCAAACTTCCTCGTCGCATCATCAGGCGTCGTGGAACGAGGATGCTTCGGCGCAAGGCGTCTACCATTTGACGGAGCCGACCGTCTGGAAAGTCGTGCGCGGGGATCGGATGGAGGCGAGCGGCCGGCTGCTGGGCGGCTGTATCGACGTCATCCGTCATCTGATCGGTACGCCCTACGGCGACGTGCGAGCCTTCCGCGAGCGACATATCCAGGGCGAAACCATCCTGTGGTACCTGGAGAACTGCGAGCTGGTCACGGTGGATATGCGGCGTTCGCTCGTGCAGATGAAGCTGGCGGGCTGGTTCGAAAATTGCGCGGGCATTTTGTTCGGGCGCAGCGGCGTGCATATTCCGAGGGAAGGCTATACCGAGCTCGATCTGTTCGAAGAGATCGCCGACGACCTAGGCTTGCCGGTTGCTTACGACATCGATTGCGGGCACAAGCCGCCGCAGCTGACGCTAATCAACGGGGCGTATGCCGAGGTTACCGTCGAAGCGGGTGGCGGGACATTGGTGCAGACGTTCAGATCTTGAGAATGGTAGCCCCGCGAGTTAGCCGGAAAAACCGCGTATCTGGGCCGGTTGTGGTGACGGAGCGTCGAGTTAGCCGGAAAAACCGCGCAATTCGCCGGAAGCCGGCATACGCTCATCATGTAAAAAGAAAAAAAGAACCGCCTCGCAGCGGTTCTTTTCTTCATTTTATTTTGCCCAGTACCCGGCTTCTTCGAGCATCGATACTGTCAGCACGAACATGGCGTGCGACCACGTGAGCGGCACGATCCAGGCCGGCTCGCCGGTGCTGCGGTCGACTTGCTCGGGGAGCAAGCCGGTCTCCGTGCGGTGTTCGCACGCCCAGCGCAGCAGTTCGCCAGCTTCGGCCAGCTGTCCGTTCTGCACGCGATATTGCGCAAGCCACAGCGTCGTCAAGATCCAAGGATTGCCGCCGATGTAGCCGTCGTTCTCGTAGCGCTTGATGCCGCCGACGCCTTCCACATGCAGCTTGCTTGCGATCGTATCGGCCGTGCGCCGCATGTACGGGTGGTCCGCCGGCAGCACGCCGAACGGCACGGATAAGCCGAGCAGGCTGATATCGACGATCGGATCGTGCCGCAGCTCGTAATGCTCATAGCCCTTGGCGGTCCGACTGGCGCTGCCCTCCAAACCTTGGGCGGCCGCATGCGCGTATACGCCGCCGTCTACCTTAAGCTTGAGCCCGCGGTAGAAGCTGCCGGCGGACTCGTTCCAGCAGAGCGACTCGATCGACGAAGTGATCCGGTCCGCGATCTCCCGCCAGCGGCCGGCCAGCTCGGCCTCGTTCATCAGTTCGGCGAACGCGGCCGCCGCACGCAGCCCGCCGCTGACGGCGGCCGCGGAGTACGTATGCTCGGCCTTGCGTTCTTCCCATAGATCCATGCTGGGCAGCGGAAGTCCCGTTTCCTCGTCGATGTAGCCCGCGAGAAACGCCGCGCCTTTGGCGACGGCCGGCCACATCCGCTCGGCGAACGCCGCATCGCGATTCTGCTCGTACAGCTGCCACATGCCCCAGATGAGCGAGGCGCCCTCGTCAATCTGCAGCCCCCAAGAAGGCGCTAGGCTGCCGTCGTGATAGTGACGCTGCTGCCAGGAACCGTCCGGCTCCTGGGCGCTCAATGCCCATTCGTAAAACTTCTCCGAGACCCCTGTCAGGCCCGACTTGTTGAGCGCAGTCGTAATAAACGCGGCGTCCCGGCCCCAGCAATAGGCATAGCCGCCGCAGCGGGAGAATTGCTCGTCGGGCTCTGGCGCCGCCAGCAGGCTGCCCGTCCGTTCGTCCGCCATCAGCCTGAAGGTCAGGAGCGAGCGTTCATAGGCCTCGGCGATCTCCGGATCGACGCCTGCCGGAGCGGGATTGGCATTTTGAAGATATTCATGCCAGTAATCTGTCGTCCGTTCGCACCATTCGGAGACGGAGCGGCTCTTGGCATCCGCCAGCGCGCCGAGCGCTTCCGGACGGTTATGGCCCGCCGCGATGTAGACCGGGAGCGTGAATGATTCCCCGGGCTGAAGGTCTTCGATGCGCCAGACGAGCGCGCCGTCCGGCTGCATGTCGATGTCGTTGCCGTCGAGCCAGGCATGCTCCGCTTGCGCTCTGGACGAGCCGCACTGGAAGCCCGCGCACTCGCGATCGCTGCCCACGGCGAAAAAGTAGCGGTGACGGTAGTGGACCAGCGCATCGCCGGTCTCATCGAAAAGTGTCGTATTGTAAAGCGCGCTCTCTGCAATCCGAAACGAAGAATACCAGACGAAGGTAAAAGAAAGCGGCTCTGAGGAACGGTTCGAAATCTTGTACTCCCTTACGAGAAACGCCTCGTCCGGCACCGCATAATCCGACTGACGGACGGCAAGGGGAAAGTCCGGATGGTCGGCGAATACCCGGACGATGTTCGTTCGCGGCACATATTCGATACGGTGCTGCCAGCCGTCTTCGGGAGCGTCGAACCAGGTCGTGCCCGCCTCGTCGTGGTCCAGCTTCAGGCCGGTGCGAATCTCGTCGACATGCTGGGGAAAGTCCACGTGCGGCCACCAGAGCCGATAGAGGCGTCCGGTGCGTCCCAGCGAGCCGAGCATGCGGCCGTTGCCGACGACGGCGTCGATCAGGTGAGGTTTGTTTAGCGTAAAATCGTTCATTCGGTTCAACTCCAATTGCGTCTGAGATTAACGGAAGATTCGCGGACGATCAGCTTATGCGGCACGATCGTGCGCAGCTGCTGGGGCTTGTCTTCGTCGATATGGCGGATGAGCAGCTGCGAGGCCATATAGCCAAGCTGATAGATGCCGATGTCGACGCTGGAGAGCGGAGGCGACGACAGCTCGGAAAGCGCGATATTGTTGAAGCTGACCAGACTCAGGTCGTCCGGTACTTTGTAGCCGAGCTCGGTAAGTCCCCGCAGGACGCCAAAGGTGACGATATCGTCGATAACGACCAAGGCGGTCGGCCGCTCCGGCAGGTTCATGAAGAAGGCCATCGCCCGATAGCCGCTCTCCTGGAGGAATTCGCCCTCTACGATCCAGTCGGGCTCCATCCGCAGGCCATGCTCGGACAATGCCTTTTGGTACCCCTTAAGCCGGTCCTCGGATACGGTTAGATTGGTCGGTCCGCTGACAAAGCCGATCCGCTCGTGACCTTGAGAGATGAGATGGACGGTGGCATCGTAGGAGGCCTGCTCGTTGTCGTTATCCACGCACAGAATATCCTCGCTCCCGTAGTGACCGATCAGAATAAAGGGGAACGCTTCCTTTTGCAAAAAAGAGATAATAGGATCGTTCTTGCGCGATTGCAGCAAAATGATGCCGTCGACGCGCCGCCCCTTGACCAGACGCGTGACCGCCTCTACTTCGTCCTGCTCCGAGCTGCCTGCGGTCATCAGCACGTCGTAGCCTTGGCGGGAAGCCTGGGTCGTGATGCCCCGGATGCTTTCCGAGAAGAAGTGATTCTGAAACAGCTCCTCCGCCGGACGCGGCAGCACCATGCCTAGCGTGTACGTCTTATTGCTGATGAGCCCGCGGGCCATAATGTTCGAATGATAGCCGAGCTCCTCGACGATCTCCTTCACCTTCTGCGACGTTTCCTTGCTGATGCGCGGATGATTGGAGAGCACGCGGGAGACGGTTGACGGGGATACGCCCGCCTTCTTGGCGACGTCCTTAATCGTGACTGTCATGGCGACCTCCACTTATGCAAGCGTTTGAACTAATGAATAATTCTATGTTACATGAACGCATCAGTCTTGTAAACGGTACCTTGGACTGGAAAAATGTCATTTAGGGAAACCGGTACTATTTCTGCGTACCTGCTTTTATAAATGAAATAAAAAAGAAATCTAATTTTAGAATAAGTGAGAATTATAGAGAATTAATGAGAAAATAGAAGTAAGCGAGGAGATCGAATCTGTTTTTGATAGGCGCGATCGTTTTTACATACCGGGAAAATGTTGTATATTATTTGTGCGGCACATAAAGCGCTTCCAAATGAACGACAGGGAGATGCGGGACAACTTAAACGGTTATCAAATCGTTCAAAGTCGATGTTCCGCCATTTTTTTGCCCTTAAGTACAAACGTTTGCGCAAGGTGTCCGAGCTTGCACTCGATCTGAAGAGAGGGGAAAAAGCAGTGAAATTAAACAAATCCTTGATTCTGGTATCCGCCCTGTCCCTGATGGCCGCATCGCTCGCCGCGTGCAGCGGCAACAACGAGGGAGGAAACGCATCGCCGTCGGCATCCGCGTCGTCGTCTTCCGCTACCGCGTCTTCTTCGGCGCCGTCCGAATCCGCATCGCCGGAAGCGACGGACATCGAGCCCGAAGCCGGCGCTAAGCTCGTTGTATGGGCAGCCCAGGAGCAAAAAGATTTCCTGGAAACGATGGGCAAAGAATTCGAAGCGAAATATGGTATCAAAGTCGAATTCCAAAAAGTAGGCTCTGCGGACGCGCTCAATAAAATTGTAAAAGACGGCCCTGCAGGCGTCGGCGCGGACCTGTTCATGCTCGCGCACGACCAATTGAACCGCGCCGTTCAAGCGGGCGTCATTCTTCCGAACGACTTCTACGCCGAAGATACCCAGGCCAACTTCGCAAAGACGGCGGTCGATGCGGTGACGGCAACCGACGGCATCTTATACGGTTATCCTCGCAATATCGAGACCTATCTGCTCTTCTATAACAAAAACCTTGCCAAACCCGAGGATCTCGCTTCCTGGGACGCGATCAAGACATTCTCAAAAGCGTACAACGTACCGGCGGAGAAAAAATTCGGCATCATGTGGAAGCTCGACGACTCCTACTTCAACTACGCATTCATGGGCGGCAACGGCGGCTACGTATTCGGCAAAAACAATACCGATCCGGGCGACATCGGCCTCAACAACGAAGGCTCGGTAGAAGGCCTCAAGTTCATGCAGAGCATGAAGGAAGTAATGCCGTTCAAGGTGGCCGACGCGACGCCGGACGTGAAGACGGACCTGTTCCAAAAGGGCAAGCTCGCCATCGACATGGACGGCATCTGGCAGCTCGGTTCGTTCACCAAGGAGAAGCTGGGCTTCGACGTCGGCGCCGTGCCGCTGCCTCCGATGCCGAACGGCAAGTCGCCCAAGCCGTTCGCCGGCGTGCAGGCCTACTTCGTCAGCCAATTCTCGCAATATCCGAACGCGGCCAAGCTGTTCGCCCACTTCGTCTCCTCGCAGGACGCCGCGATCAAGATGTACCAGATGTCCGGCGTCGTCTCCGCCCGCAACGGACTGGATCAGGATCCGGCTCTTAAGGACAACGAGCTGGTCGCTGCGTTCGTCGAGCAGTTCAAGAACGTTGAGGCGATGCCTTCGATCGCGGAGACCGCTTCGTTCTGGACCGCCATGGGAGCCGTCTATCCGCAAATTTGGGATAACAATGCGGATGTGAAGGCGACGCTCGACAAAGCCGTCTCCGACATGAAGACGCTGATCCAGCAAGCGAAGTAATCCTTTTCCGACAGGCAGGAAGTTCGATTAACCGACAATCACCCGTAAACTACTGCGGGTGATTGTCCAATGAGAGGAGAGTCCGACATTGCGCCAGCATCGGATTACGGCAGCAGCGCTCTCGTCTGTTTTTATGGGCTTGGGCCAAATTTACAACCGACAATTCGTAAAAGGATCGGCGTTCGCCGCTTTCTACGCGTTCGCGGTCTACTTTACGATCAACAATTGGCATCATGCGATCTGGGGAATCACCACGCTCGGAGAGACGCAGCAGAAGCTTGTGCTGGTCGGCAAGATTTACAAGCCCGTCAAGGGCGACCACTCGATCTTTTTGATGATTGAAGGGCTCATCATGCTCTTCATTTTCGCGCTTTTTGCCTATTTGCTCGTCATGAACGCGATCGACGCCTATCGCGGAGGCAAGCTGCGCGAAGAAGGAAAGACGCTTAATAATATCAAGCAGACGCTTCGCTATATTCCGGACAAAAAGTTCGCGCACTTAATCATTACGATTCCGTTGATCTTCGTATTCTTTTTCAGCGTGCTGCCGATTATTTTTTCTGTCATGATCGCATTCACCAACTATAACAATACGCACGAGCCGCCGGGCAAGCTGGTCGATTGGCAAGGCTTCCGCGCTTTCAAGGATCTGTTCAGTCTGAGCCAGTGGGCGCATACGTTTTTCGGCGTCTTCACGTGGACGATGACCTGGGCGGTGCTTTCCACGTTCACCACCTTTTTCGGAGGGTTCGCCGTCGCGCTGCTCGTGCAGCAGAAGGGCATCCGCTTCAAATCGTTTTTCCGCGCCATCTATATGGTTCCGTTCGCGATTCCCGCCTTTTTGTCGCTGCTGATCATGCGCAATTTGTTCAACGCCCAATTCGGACCGATCAACTCGACCCTGCTCAAGTTCGGAATCGTCGGCCCGGAGTGGCTGTCCGATCCGTTCTGGGCCAAGGCGACGATCGTCATCGTCAACCTGTGGCTTGGATTTCCGCTCTCGATGCTGCTTATAATCGGCATCCTGACGACGATTCCCCGCGACCTGTACGAAGCCTCCGAAGTCGACGGAGCTTCCGCACTTTATAAATTTCGGAAAATTACGTTCCCGAGCGTCATGTTCTCCCTGTCGCCGATTCTCATCGGACAATTCGCGGGCAATATCAACAATTTCAACGTGATCTTCCTCTTGTCCGGAGGCGGCCCGACGAACAGCGAGTACCAGTTCGCGGGACATACCGATATATTGATCACTTGGCTGTACAGCCTCTCGATTACGAACGGCAGGTACAACTTCGCGGCGGTCATCAGCATTTTCTTGTTTATTATCATCGCGATTTTCGCGCTGTTCAGCTTCAGGCGCACACGCTCGTTCAGAGAGGATGATTTGTTGCGATGAGCGGATATCGGTTCAGAAAAAACGCTTGGCTGACGGTCAGCTACGTGCTATTGATTCTGATCGCCGTCTTTACGATCTATCCGGCGCTTTGGATCGTCCTGTCCTCGTTCCGCGCGGGTACCTCGCTGTTCAGCGAGACGTTGATCCCCGAGAAGTGGACGGTCATTCACTACAAGGAGCTGTTCGAGAAGTTCCAGTTCGGACGCTGGTACATGAACTCGCTCAAAATCTCGCTCACGACGATGGTGCTCAGCGTATTCTTCCAACTGCTGACCGGCTACGCCTTCTCTCGGTTCCGGTTCAAATCGCGCAAGTCGATCATGAGCGGCCTGTTCATCATCGGTCTGTTCCCGTCGTTTCTCAGCTTGACGGCGGTATACGTGCTGCTGTTGAACATGAAGCTGCTCAATACGCACACGGCGCTGATCATGGTGTCCTCGGCCGGTGCAGCCGTCGGCTATCTGCTCGTGAAGGGTTACTTCGATACGATTCCCAAAAGTCTCGAGGAAGCCGCCATCATCGACGGCGCAAGCAACTGGGGCGTGTTCCTCCGCATTTTGCTGCCGCTATCCCGCCCGCTTGTCGTTTACATGGCGGTCACTTCGTTCGCCGGCACGTTCAGCGAGTTCATTTTCGCGCAGACGGTGCTTCGGACGGAGGCCAAGCAGACGCTGGCGGTCGGCTTGTTCAACATGGTCAACACGCAGACATCGACGGAATTCACCGTCTTTGCGGCAGGCTCCGTGCTCGTCTCGATTCCGGTCGTGGTCATCTTCATTATCTTCCAGCGGCTGCTGGTTGAAGGCCTGACGTCCGGCGCGGACAAAGGATGAGGCGCCGGCGGAGCGGGGCGCGTCGCCCGCTGGCACTGGCCCTGAGCGTGTGCATGGCGGGGACGGTATGGCTTGCGGGCTGCGAAGGGGCCGATGCGCCGGGCGGCGACGCAAGCGGCGAGGCGTTGCCCGCGGGTTCGTCCGTTTCCGTTCCGGCGTCTGCTTCCGCTTCGGCGTCCCTTACGCCTTCCGCCTCTGCATCGGGTGCGGGGGCAGTCACGCTCGGCGAGGCGAATGCGCCGGCGATGGGTCCAAGCGCCGGCGTATTCTACGAAATATTCGTACGCTCGTTCAGCGATTCGGACGGCGACGGCATCGGCGATCTGCAAGGCGTCACGGACAAGCTGGATTACCTGCAGCAGCTCGGCATCAAGGGGATCTGGCTCATGCCGATCACTCCGTCCCCCTCGTACCACGGTTATGATGTAACCGATTATTACGCCATCAACCCCGACTATGGGACGGTCGACGACCTGAAGACGCTGCTCGCGGAGGCGCACGATCGAGGCATCCAGGTCATCATGGACCTGGTCTTGAACCATACGAGCAGCCGGCATCCCTGGTTCGCCGATTCCGCCGGCGGCGAGAGGAGCGTCAAGCGGGATTGGTACAAGTGGGCCTCGGACGGGGCGGACGTATCCGCGCTCGGTCCGTGGGGACAGGCAGTGTGGCACCATGGGCCATCCGGCAGTTCTTATCTCGGCGTATTCTCGGATCGGATGCCGGATCTGAACTTGGACAGCCCGGACGTGCGCGAGGAACTGATCAGGATCGGACAATACTGGCTCGGGCTGGGCCTGGACGGCTACCGTCTGGATGCCGCCAAGCATGTATACGAAGACTTCCAATCGTCGTCCGCCGATCCCGCGACCTCGCGGAAGAACGTCGCCTGGTGGCAGCAATTCCGCCAGGGCATCTCGGAGAACGGGCGCGAGCCGTATCTCGTCGGCGAGGTATGGGACACGACCGCGGTCGTCGGCCCCTTCCTCGACAAGGCGCTGGATTCGGCGCTGAACTTCGAGGCGGCAAAGCTCGTGCTGGACGCGGTCAAGACGGGCGACGCCTCCTCGCTTGACTCGGTGCTGGCGCGTCAGCTTGCCTACTATAGTAAAGTGTCCGGTGGCCGGTTTGTGGACGCGCCGTTTCTGGGCAATCACGACCAGAACCGCGTCATGAGCGAGCTTGGCGGCGACGTCGAGCGGGCCAAGCTGGCAGCGGCCCTCTTGCTGACGCTGCCGGGCAATCCGTTCCTTTATTACGGCGAAGAGATCGGGATGAAGGGCGCCAAGCCGGACGAACGCATCCGGGAGCCGATGCTCTGGAAAAAGGACGGCAAGTCGGACGACCAGACGTCGTGGGAGCTCGCGACTCAAAATGATGATACGCCGTCCGTGGAGGAGCAGCTCGACGATCCGGATTCGCTGCTCAGCCGATACAAGCTGCTGATCGGCTGGCGCAACGAGGAGCCGGCGCTCGGGGACGGAGGCTTCGCTCCGTTCGATATCGAGGAGAGCGGCTTACTCGCCTTCGCACGGGTAAGCGCGTCTGCGGCGCTGCTCGTCGTGCACAATCTGACGGGCGAGGCGCGGACCGTCGATCTAAACGTCGGCGGCGCAAGCTCCGTCAGCGGCGTACGCTTTGCCACCGACAGCGAGTCGACCGCGTTCGCGGACGGCAAGCTGCGGCTGCCGCCCTATGGCACAGCGATTTTGCAGTGAGAGCAGAAGGCCGCATTCCGCAAGGGAGCGGCTCTTTTTTTACCCTTATTTCATTAAAAAAGGAGACCTGGGCATGGCTGTCGTCACCCGTTCGCTCGGACAAACATGGAGAGAGAAGCGCAAGTCGCTGGGGGTCCAAATGCTGGGCATCGTGTTTGCCAGCATCGTCGTCATCGTAACGGCGCTCGGTCTTAGCTCCTATCAGCTGGCCAAAAGCATCATCCGGGACAAAATGTCGCTCTCGTCGCAGCAGACGCTGCAGCAAGCGAGGGACAAGCTCGATTTCCTGCTGTCGATGTACGGGGGGCTCAGCCGTCAATTCATGGTCGACACCTCGCTGCGTCAGGATCTCGTCGCCTTTTCTAGGACCGATGTACCTCTGGGAGAGAAGCAGGCGGCACAGGATCGCATCGTCGACCGGTTCAACAGCATGCTGTCCGCCGAGCCCAACATGATGTCCATCCGCATCGTGCCGAAGACGCTGGACAATACGGGGGCATTGTCTTCGACGGGCGCGAGCGCGCTCCAGGTCTCCGATGGCAGCAAGGCGTGGCTGCGGAAGATGGCGGAAGCCAAGGGAGAGATCGTGTACGTGCCGACGATGAGCAAGGGGTTGTTCGACTACTCCCCCGAACCTTCGGTGACGTTCGGTCGTCTGATGAAAAACCTGCAGCATCCGGACGCCGAATTCATCCTGCTGATCGAGCTGAAAAGCAAGCTGCTGAGCGATGCCTTCGCCAACTTCAAAATTGGCGAGACGGGCGAGATGCGTGTCATCGCGAACGACGGCAAGGTCGTCTACGCTGCGGATGCCTCGCTGATCGAGCAGGCGCCTCCAGCATGGAATGGAGACCGTCTGGTACTTAATGAGCCGTCCAGGCTGGCATCCTGGGAGCTCGTAGGCTCGGTGCCGCTCGGGGAGCTGGAGCGCGACTCCAAGGCGATTCTCAGCCTGACCGTATGGATGATCGCCGCCGCAGCCGTCGCCGCGATCGCCATCGGCTATCTCCTAATACGTCTGGTGGGCAACCCGCTGGAGCGGCTGTGCGCGCTGATGGAGCGAGGAGAGAAAGGCGATCTGTCGGTCCGCATGGACTATAGGCGCAGCAACGAGATCGGGCGGCTGTCCGGGAACTTCAACCGGATGATGGAACAGATCGGCGCGCTCGTCGGCCGAACGAACGAGTCGGCGCTTCGCCTCGTCAGCTCCGCGAAGGAGCTGAAGGCGGTCTCGCAGGAGACGGCCGCCACGGCGGGCGATATCGCCTCGGTGACCGGCCAGATTGCGTCCGGCGCGTCCAGTTTGGCGACTGAGGCCGAGCGTGGCATCCGGCAGACCGAGACGATCGGCGCCAAACTCCGAATCGCGACCGATACGAATACGCGTCTTGAATCGTCGGCCGGACGCGTGCAGCAGATCAGCGGACGCGGTACCGCTTATATGGCGGAGCTCATCGGCAGGACCGAGGAGACCGAGCGGCTGTCCGGCTCGCTGGCGGCGCGCGTCGGCAAGCTCAAGGAGCGCGCAGGCTCGATTCAGACCGTACTTAACGTCATTAACGAGATGTCGCAGCAGACGAATATCCTGTCGCTGAACGCTTCGATTGAAGCGTCGCGCGCGGGGGCCTACGGCAAGAGCTTCGCCGTCGTGGCGGACGAGATCCGCCGTCTGGCGGCCGAATCCAAGTCGTCGATCGCGATCGTATCGCGCATTATCGGCGATATCCGGCAGGAGATCGACGCGACGGTCGCCGAGCTGGGCGCGGTGTCTCCGGTGCTGCATGAGCAGGGAAGGGCCGTCAAGGAGGCGGCCGATATTTTCGGCGGCGTCAAACGCGAAATGAGTGAATTTGCGGAGGAGCTGGCGCAATCCTCGGCGTCTATTGTCGAGCTGGACGGTTCGCAGCGGGCGCTTGTGGAGGCGATCGGCACGGTGAGCACCGTATCGGAGCAATCCGCGGCCTCGTCGGAGGCTGTCGCGAGGATGACCTCCGGCCAGCTGGGTGTCAGCGCCAGCCTCGTAACGCTCTCCGACGAGCTGGAGTCGCTGTCGCAACAGCTGATCGCGCAGTTGAAGATGTTCGATCAAAAAAAGACTTAATCGATTAAGTTTTTTATTTACATAATAATGATAATATGGTAATTTATTAATGAGACCGCTACCAAAAATGCTTGAAGCAGCCTGGCACGCGGTCCGCCATATTCCGAGAGGAGGAGTCGTAATGTCTTATTTGTACAGCTGGTGCGATTACACGAAGAAGTGCAGCAATGGAACCAAGGTGCTCTGGTACCATTATTCCGACGGAAGCGACGTTTACGCCGGCTGCTGCTCGTCCTAGTAGCGCGAGGGGATAGGGGAGACCCTATCCCTTTGTCGTTCATAACCGCATGCATCGGCGGTTACCCGTTTGACCGAGAGAAAGGGGGATGATGATATGCCCGAATTCGCCATCGTATTGTTATGCTGCATTTTCGGTTTTTCGGCGGCGACCAAGGCAGTGGACCGGCGGGCGTTCCGGACGACGCTCGCGGAGCTGGGGCTGAGCGGGACGGCTGCCGTCACGGCGGTCGCGGTGCCTGCGGCGGAGGCTGCGGGAGCGGCGCTGCTGCTGCCGGCGGGCACCCGGCTTTACGGCGCCGTCCTGCTGTTGGCGCTGCTGGTCGCCTTCAGCGGCGCGGCCTGGCAGGCGAGAGGCCGGCATATCGACTGCGGCTGCTTCGGCAGCGCGCTGCAGGAGGATCTCGGGACTCGCACGTACGTCCGGGTCGCGGCGTGCGCCGCGCTTGTCGTTTACGCGCTGCTGGAAGCGGACGGCCGGAGCCTGCTGGCCGTCGCGCCGCCGGACCTGGTATGCATGGCGTTGGCGTCGGCAGGCCTGCTGGCGGCGTACGTGCTGCTTTCGTCGATCGCCAGGCACCGTAAGTCAGGCTTAACTCTGTAGTCGGGAGGGACGGTATTGTCCGATTTTTTCTTTTTATCCTATTGGACGCTCTGGGCGTTGGTAGCGCTGCTGGCATACGCGGTTCTCGCCATGATGAAGCGGCTGTACCGGATCTCGCTGCCTGCATCCGATCGCGGGCTGCCCGTGGGCGCGCCGTTTCCGCTCGCTTCCCGCGCAGAACGCATCGCGGGCGGAGAACAGCCGCCGGCGGGTTTCTTCGCCATCTTTACGGCCGCCGATTGCCATGCCTGCAAGCAGGTATATCCGGTTGTCGAGCAGTTCAGCAAACGTCATCCGAGGCATCGCTTCGAATTGTATATGCTCGCTACGGAGGAAGAAGGCGAGCCGATCATGCAGGCGCATGCAACCGCGCTAACGGCGACGTTCGTGGACGATCTGGGCGCGTACGAGGTGCCTGGCGTGCCGTTCGCATACTATTTGGCGGGGGACGGAACGGTGCTGTCCAAAGGCATTTTCCATGAAGCCGCACATCTGGAGCACCTGATCGCGACGGGGAAAAAAGCGCTGCGAAGATCGGCATGACGCGGTGCAGACGACGATGACCATGAAGACGTCTCCCGTTGCGCCGACGCTCAAAATCTTTTTCACGCGCGTGCTGCCGCTGCTTTGGCGGCTGTCTCCGCGCCTGTTCGCCGCTTCCGTCGCCGTGCACTTGCTGCAGGCTGCGATCCCTTCGCTGCAGCTGTACTGGACGCAGGCGCTGATCGACGCGGTCGCAGCCGCCGCAAGGCAGGAGCCGGGCGGCTGGAGCCGGGCCGGCCTGCTGCTGGGATTGCAGGGAGCGACATTCGCGCTGGAGCATGCGATTCGCTTCGGCGGCGCCTATGTCCTGGCTGCGACCAAGCAGAAGGCGAACTTCGAGCTGAATCGCTCCGTCATCGACAAATGCGCGCGGCTCCCGCTCGTATATTTCGACCAGCCGGACTATTACGACAAGCTGCAGCGGGTATCCAAGGGCGTGGAGTACCGCGGCGTTTCGATTCTGGAGCACGGCTTCCAGCTGCTGCAGAGCGTGTTTACGATCGCGGGTTTTCTGGCCATATTGGCGAGCCTGCATTATTCTCTGGCGCTTGGGATGCTGCTGCTCGTGATCCCGATTTTTCTCGTAAACATCCGGATCGGGCAGCAGAAATACCGCCAGATCGTGCACCAGACGCCAGCCAGCCGCAGAGCCGAATACTTCGCCGAGCTGCTCAAAGGCCGCGAAGCGGCCAAAGAGATGCGGGTGTTCGACCTGTTCGGATACATGAAGGAGCAGTGGCGGACGCTGTACTGGGTCAATGCGGGGGAGCGGATCGCGCTGGAAAAAAGATCGCTGCTCAAGCAGTTTTGGACCGAAACGTTCTCGATGGCCGTGACGACGGGGACCGCGTTTTATTTGCTGTTTCTGACCGTGCGCGGCGCCTTGACGCTAGGCCACTTTGCTGCGTTGACACAGGCGCTCGCAACGACGAGGCACCAGCTCATCATCGCCGTCGTCAACCTGTCCCGCATTCATGAGGAGATGCTGTTCATGAACGAGTGGCTGGCGTTTCTGGCGCTGCCGGAGGAGACCGGCACGGAGCGGGACGATGCGGAACGCCGCAAAGCGGAAAACGGCGAGGCGGACGAGGGTGAAACGAAGCGCAGAAAGAAGGCGTCTCGCGAGGCTGATCGGAGCGAGCCTATACAGGGCGACGCGGAACGGCTCTTTACTGAGCGAAGCGGCGGGTCCGGGAGCTGCCGGATACCCGTCAGCTCCGCCAGCGGGCGAGATCCGGCAGGGATATCCGTGCGCGGCTTGACCTTTACCTATCCGGGACAAGCCGAGCCGACGCTCCGCGATATCAGCTTCGACGCGCCCGCAGGCCGGACGATCGCGATCGTCGGCGGCAACGGCGCGGGCAAGAGCACGCTGGTTAAATGCATCATGGGCTTGTACGAGCCGGAGGAGGGCGCCGTCTCCCTCGGCGGGACGCGAATCGGCGCGGGCCGGGAGCGGTACGGCAAGTTCGGCGCGGTATTCCAGGACTTCGTGCGTTTCCAGTTCTCCGCGCAGCAGAGCATCGGGCTCGGCGATCCGGAGCGGCTGGAAGATCTCGCGCGTGCGGAGACTGCCGCGTCCCGAGCGGGAGCCGGCGAGTTCATCGCCCGGCTTCCGCAGGGCTTTGCGACGCCGCTCGGCGCGATGTTCCAGGACGGACGCGAGCTGTCTTACGGCCAATGGCAGAAAATCGCCTTAAGCCGGGCGTTTTTCAAGGACGCGCCTTACATCGTGCTGGACGAGCCAACATCCGCTATGGACCCGATCGCCGAGGCGCAGCTGTTCGAGCGATTCGCGCGGCTGGCGGCGGGCAAGACGACGCTGATGGTGTCCCACAGGTTGGGCAGCTGCCGCTTCGCCGACCTCATCCTCGTGCTCCGGGACGGCCGGCTCGTCGAGCGGGGAACGCACGACGAATTGATGCGGGACGGCGGCGAGTACGCGAGGATGTACGCGACGCAAGCCAAATGGTACTTGAAAATGAACGATTCAAGGCCGCTTGCGTCTTCCGGTCAGGGTTAAAGAAGCGAAGCCAAAAGAGGAGAGGCGGATCATCCCGCTTCTCCTCTTTTTGAATACGCTTTGCGCCTAAGCTTCTGTTATTGCCAGCTCACCGTCACGGTCGCCGTTCCGCTCGAAGGCGTCGTGAACGTATGGTTCGAGCCGCCCTCCCAGGTGACGGTCGAGCCGTTTTTCTTGAGGAACTTGAACTGCAGCGCCGTGTTCGCCGGTACGCTGACGTCGTAGTACCAGTTCGGATAAGCGGCGATGATTTGATTGAAGATCGGGCCGACCGCGGAAGCGGGCGCCCAGTTGCCGAGCTCGGAAACGCTGCCGGTGAGGTAGACGTTCTCGCCGAGCGAGGTCGTCGCGTTCTGCACGATGAAGCGGATCGAGACCTGGTCGCCGCTCAAAATGTTGAAGCCGTTGTAGGCGTTGCTGTCGACGGCGCCGGAGGTGCGCACCTTGACGGTGTACTTGCCGGCCGCTACTGCGGGAACGATCGCCTTGATCTGGGTATCTTCCCAGGAGACGATGCTCGTGCCCGTCACCGCGGTGGTACCGAAGTATACGGTTCCCTTGGTCGTGCCGAAGCCGCGGCCGTCGATCGTGACGGTGTTGCCCGCCTTGCCCATGACCGGGCCGACATGGCCGATGGCGGGCGTCGTCGTGGCCGGCGTCGACTGCCATACTGCCACGCCGCCGGCGGCAAGCGTGAAGGTGCTCACGGCGCCGCCGCTGCCGGCCGTGATGCCGCCGCCGCCGAGCAGGCCGCCGAGCGCATCGCTATAGGTGCCCGCCGGGAGCGACGTGATCAGTCCGGCGATCGAGGCGGAAGCGCTGGCGCTGCGGTTGATGGCGACGACCGCCACGCTGCTGCCGAACTTGCGCTCGTAGACGTACACGTCGTTGTTGATCCAGCGCTGCTGGGTCGTCCCGTAGGCGATCGCCGGGTTGGACTTGCGAAGCGGCGCCAGCGCCTTAATGACGTTAAATGCCGTCGTGGACGTCGAGAAGGAGGACATCATGGCGCGGTTGTCCGGATCGGTGCCGCCCGTCATGTATTGCTCCGTGCCGTAGTAGATAGCCGGCACGCCGCGAGACGTCAGCGTGAAGGCGAGCGCCTGCTCGAGCCGGCGGTTGCTGACGGCGCTGCTCTTGAAGCGTTCCATGTCGTGATTGTCGATGAAGGTGACCTGATCCGATACCTGGGCGTAGTCGGTCGCCGTCGCAGAGAGCATGGAGTCCAGGCCGTACATCGTATCCGTGTTGTCGCGGAAGACGTTGCGCACCTTCGCGTTGAATCGGAAATCGAGCAGGCTCATGCCGGAATCGTTGGCGAATTTGGTGTTGTCCGCGTCCGCCGCGGCGGATCCGAGGAACCACTCGCCGAAAACGAATACGGGCTGGTAGCCGTAGATGGAGGAGAGCCAGTTTTTCTGCCAGCCCATCGACATATGCTTGACCGCGTCGACGCGAATGCCGTCCACGCCGAGGTCGAGCCATACTTTGATCGCGTCCTTGAAATACGTGTCGAGGGTGCTGTTCTGCTGTTCGATATCGGCGAGGTCGTACAAATTCTTGTAGATGCCGTTCTCGAGGCTGGAGAAGTCGGAGCCGCCGTTGTGGTGGAAGTAGCCGTTGGTGTCGCTCGTGTAACCGCCCAGCAGCGTGCCGTTGTTGTACAGCTTGCCGTTTTCGGCGAACGTGGTGTCGGTCTCCATCGCGGGCGACGTATGGTTCGGGGCGAAGTCGATGACGATTTTGATGCCCTTGGCGTGCGCGGCATTAATCAGGTTCTGCAGGTCCGTGAAGCTGCCGTAATAAGGATTCGTCTTCTTGAAATCCCGTGCCCAGTAGCCGTGATAGGAAGCGTTGGTCACGCCGGTGTAGGTAACCGCGGCATAGATATTCTCGACCGGCTGGGAGATCCACAGCGCCGTGATGCCCATATCGGTAAAATAGTTGGCGTTGATCTTGTCGGTGATGCCCTGCCAGTCGCCGCCGCAATATACGCGCTTGTTCGTGCAGCCGGAGCTGAAGGTCGAGCCCGAAGGGTTATTGGACGTATTGCCGTCGTAGAAGCGGTCGGTAAAGATCTGATAGATGACGTCCGTGCTGAAATTCTGTTTGTTGGATACGGCGGTATCCGCGGCGGCCGAAGCCGTGCCGATCGGGGCGCCCGGAGCAGCGATACCTGCGACGAGCAGCGCGGCGATGGCGGCGGCGGTCAGGCTCTTTTTAAACCATGCGTACATGAGAAAATCCACCTTTCCTCGTATAGATGCTTTGGACGTGCCTAAAGCGTTTGCAAAATTACAAATGTTCCGTCCGCGATCTGTCGCGGCCCGTGCCCGCGACACCTCCTTTTTTGCAACGGCAAAAACCCCGGCAGCTCCGAGAGGAGTTACCGGGGTTGTTTTAAACCGTCAGGTTTAAAAAGCAGTGCCCTCAAATTATGATTGGCGACCTAATAATAAGAAAATGTTGGTCATTTTGTCAATAAAAAAATAACGACTTTATGACGTGAACGTTCTGAAGCGGAATTTGCGAATCTGATCCTCGGGCTCGTAAGGCCTGTGAAGCAGCTGTTCCATCGTCGCGTAGGCGACCGACGCCTTGGAATCCTCAAGGACAAGGAGGCGAATGCCTTCCGGCAGGTAACCGGGCGCTTCGGAGGCGCAGACGACGATCATGGCGGACGGATCGACACGGCCGAGCAGCCGCATCGCAACGAACTCGTTGAACACGACTAGCGGCAGTCCTTCGTTGCGTGCCAGAAAGGCGGTCAGGTCCCCGTCGGCGTCCAAGGCAAGCATCCGCTCCGGAGGAACATCGGCTGCAGCGGCCAGTGACTCGGTCATAGAACGGTTATGATAGCTCTCGCAAATTACGGCGTAGGGACTGCCGGCGAATGTCTCGCGGACAAGCCCGAACAGTTGGCTAAAATCGGGCATGAGCCTGCGGAACAGCGGATCTTCGATGTTGCCGTCCACCAGCACGAGCGGCGAACCGTAGGGGAACTTCTCGGAGACCGAATAAAACGAGCCTTCCCGAGCGTCGACCAGGAAGACGCCGTCCAGCTTGCGTTCGGCGATGATGGCAAAGTTGGGGTTCACCGGGTCGATCTGCGACGTCATGAGGTGGTAGCCCTTCGGTTTGCTCATCCGCTCCAGCTCGTCGATGAATTTGCCGTAGCTGATGTACTTGGAGACGAGATCGCGCTCGCTGCCCACCAGCAGGACGCCCAGCAGCTGCGTCCGGCCGGAGGACAGCGAGCGGGCGGCGAGATTTTGTACGTAATTCAGCTTGCCGACCGCCTCGAGGACGCGACGCTTGGTCTCGTCGGGGATCGTCTGGTGCGCAACGTCGTTCAGGACGTAGCTCACCGTGGCGACGGAGACGCCTGCTTCCTTGGCGACGTCTTTAAGCGTCGGTTTTTTCATGGGCGGCACCACCTCGTTTCCGTTCCAATTCGCGTAATAGATCTATCATAGAGGGCCTCCCGAGAGCCTGTCAAACGTGCAAAAACCGGATTGACATTTTTAGGATGATTCCCTATACTAAAGAAACTTAAACGATTAAGTTGATTTTGAATCGAAGCCTTTGCTAAGGGGGGAATGCGTATGCAAGCGCCGATTCAAGCCGCTGACGCCCGCCGGCAGGCGGGACCGACGGCCGCCGCCGAGGCGCTGCCGGTCTGGCGCAACGGCTCGTTCATGCGGCTGTTGACCGGCTATACGGTGTCCGTGTTCGGCGACAGCTTCAACGGCATCGCCATCAGCCTGTGGGTGCTGCAGACGACGGGAAGCGCGCAGCGAATGGCCGCCGTTCAGATCTGCTACCTGAGCGTCGGATTTCTGTTCGGCTCGTTCGCGGGGACGATCGCGGACCGCTTCGACCGCCGGCGCCTGATGCTGTTCTCCGAGCTGTCGCGCAGCGCGATTGCGGCGATCCTTGCAGTCTCCCTGTTTGTCCTGCATGCGCCGTTTCCGACGCTGCTCGTCCTCGCTTCATTGTCCATGTTTTGCAGCCTGCTGCTCAGCCCGGCCTTCCACGCTTCGACGACGGCGATCGTCGGTCCGGCGCGCGTCCAGCAGGCCGCGAGCGCCATCCATATCGCCGACAATGCCGCGCGCATATCCGGTCTGGCCGTCGCGGGCATCGTCGTCTCCGCATTCGGCGGACTCGCCGCCATTTTGACGACCGCCGCCGCCTTTCTGTTCTCCGCCGTCTGCACGCTGCTGACCCGGGGATTTCCCCGCGTTGAGCGCGCGACAGCCGAGCATAAGCCTTCGTTCCTCGAAGACTGGCGCGGCGGACTCGCCTATATGCGGCGGGATGCGCTCATTCGCTCGATCGTGCTCCTCTCGCCGCTGTTGTCCGCCTTTTTTCTGAGCGCCATCATGCTTGTGCAGGTGATCGCGGTCGGCAAGTGGCGGGCTAATCCGATCGAGTTCGGTCTGCTCGAGATGTGCATTCCCCTCGGTTATCTGGCCGGGGCCGGGATCATTCTTGGTTTCGGACGACGGCTGGGAAGGCGTGGGCGGCTCGTATTCGCAGGTCTGCTGCCGCTCGGGCCGCTTTACGCCGTAGTCGCCTTCATTTCGTCGCCATTGCTGGCGCTGCCGCTCATCCTGCTTGGCGGCCTGCTGTTTGCTTTTTGCTCGATGATGGTCCAGATCATCCTGAAAACGGAGGTTCGCGGCGAGCTGCAGGGGAGAATATACGGTACGCTGGGCGCCATTACGAGCGTAGCCCCCACGTTGTCGCTGGCAGCCGTCTCTATGCTCGCCGACCGTTGGGGCGCGGGACATGTGCTTGCCGTCCTCGGTATGGTGCTGCTCGTACTGGGCATAGTCGCCGCCGCGCTGTTGAAGCCGATCCGCACATACCGATAGTCTGTCTAAAAATAAATATTTACAAATTATACAATTTGTATTAAATTTGAGGTGCATCATCCATGCACAATCTGAGGGCCATGACTTTTTAAAACATGGTTGTCATGTTTTAAAAACAACCCCGTTTTCCCGGTATCGTTTCGGGACAGCGGGGTTTTTTGACGTGGCGCGATTTGACGCGGAGCCGGGAGATGCGGAAGGAGGAGCAAAAGAAGGGAAGAGGAGAGAAGAGCAGAGAAGCTTGGAAGATCACCGGACGGGAGGGAGAGACTTGCCGCTTCAAGCTGCAATACTGACGGTAGAGGGATTTCGCGCCAGCCGTTTAGACAACGAAAGGAGGTTATTCGTATACTTGCCCCCGGGCTACGAGGGGGAGACGTCCAGGCACTATCCCGTGCTGTACATGCACGCGGGACAGCGCGCCTTCGACCCAGCGGCGCCAGGCACAGAGTCCTGGCGCATCCATCGCGCAGCCGACCGGTTGATCGGGGAAGGTCTGATGGAAGGAATCATCATTGTCGCCATCGCCCATGTCAGGCCGGCGGAGGCCAACGAATATTATCACTTCAAGGCGCCGGCCGAGGAAGCGGACGTCGTTCGGTGCGCGGGTCTCGATTATGAAGACTTTGTCGTCAACGAGGTGAAGCCGTATATCGACGCCCGGTTCCGCACGCTGCCGGACCCCGCGAATACAGGCTTGCTCGGCTCGTCCGCCGGCGGTCTGTGCACGTACCATATGGGGTTCCGCCATCCCGACGTGTTCGGCAAGCTTATGATGCTGTCGCCGTATTTCGTCAAGGCGCAGCTGGACGACAGCACGCCGTCGGGGCTGCGCGAAGAGCGTCTTTACAGGCCTTGCCGGGGCCGTCCCCCCGTCAAAGTATGGATGGACATCGGGGATGCGGAAGGACTGTTCCTTCCGAGGCATGTTCGCGATGTGGCGGTCGAGCTGCTCGGGGAGGGCTTTCGCTACGGCGAGGATCTCGCATATCTCGAGCAGGCCGATGCCGCCCATCAGGAGACCGACTGGGGCGATCGGGTGCATATTCCGCTGCTGTTCATGTTCGGTCGCATGGGCACGCCAGCTTCGCTCGAGCTCCGCGGCCGGACCGAGATTGGCTTGACGGGCGGACACCGGGCGCAAGTCAATGCCGTACTCGGTTACGACAGCGGCTTCGTGATGAGCGTACTTAACGGCGAATACCGCGTCGGCGACCCGTCGGTGCTGAAGGCGCTGCCCGACGGGACGTTAATACCGCTGAGCCCGGGTACGACGACATTGACCTTGACGTCCGGCGGGCTCGTGGCAACCGGTGTCTACACCGTCGTTCCCGCGCTGTCCGATCGCGTCGTCGTCGAGATGACCGCCGACGTGCCGCCTGAGGCTGCGCCGCCCGCCGCCATCTATGGCGGCATGGGCATGCGGCTCGCCCATGCGGGCGGGAACCGCTATGCCGGACGATTCCGGGTGCCGAGGGATACGGGCTTTCGCTTTCGTTTCACGAAGGGATTCCGCAAGTTCGAGACGGACGCAGCGGGCGGCGTCATGCCAAACCGTACGTTCCGGGCTTCCGAAGATATCTCGCTGCATTGCGAGGTCGCCCGCTGGGAAGAGACGCCGTACCGCGCGGCGGAAGGGAGGGATCATGATGATTCGACCATTTGAACCGCTGATGGACATTCCCTATTACTATCCGTGCAATCTCCCGCTCGTCCGCGAGGTGCTGAGGCGGCAGGGCATCCGGAGCGGGCTCGGGCTGCTCGCGGCCGCGCGGCTCTACGGCGTGCCGGCCTGCTCGGACACGGGGCTCGTGAAAACCTATTTTAACAAGCTGGATTACGCGGAAGCGGTCTGGCGCCAGACGGGCAAGACGGAGTTCGCGAGCCTCGAGGAAGGCCTGCGGGAAGGGCAACGGCTCATTGGCGAAGGCGAGCTGTTCCTGGTCACCGGCACCAGCTATTACCTGCCTCATTGCGAAGATTATCTGTCGCCCAAGTATATTGAGAAGCTCGTAGATCCCGGCTCCCGCCAGTACCTCGTCGATCATTGGCTCGCGGTATACGGCATCGAGGAGACGCGGCTGCACGTGTATGATCCGGTGCCCGCGCGCTACGCCGGTCCGCTGTCGCTGCAGGCGTTCGACGATTTCTGGAAGGGCAACAAGGCGATTCCCGAGCTGGCGAACGCGAAGCGCAAGGAGGAGCTACATTCGTACTGCTCCATAGGCATCGCCGCTGCCGACGACGCGAAGTGTTCTGCCTATGAGGAGCAGCTGCTGCAGGCGGTGGCCACGCATGCGCACGAGTTTTTGTCGGCACGGGAAGTCGCGGAAGAAGCGCGAACGTATTATTTCGGCTACGCGGTAACCAGACGTCTGCTCGGACAGCTGCACCGCAGCTTGGCCGAAGGCGCGGCGGCGCTCGGCGCGTTGTCGGCCTTCGTGTTCGACATGCGATGGAGCCGGTACTTTTTCCGCGATCTGCTGCGGGAGGCGGCGGAGACGCTAGGCTCGCCGTTCGACGGCCATGCCGCGGCATTCGATGCCATCGTAGCGGATTGGGAGGATGCTCACAAACAGCTGCAAGGCCGGGCGGCCGCCGAACGAATGGCGAAGCTGGGCGTTGCGCTGGAGGCGCTGGCGAAGCGTGAGCACCGGCTGTACGAGATGCTCTGGGCGGACGCTCGCGGCGCCGGGCTGTTCGCCAAGCGGCAGCGGTCCGATGCGCGCGGCCCGGACGGCCGACGCGAAACGATCCTGCGGATCGTGCTCGACAGCTGCGAGGACCTGAACCGTTTCCAAGGCGGCGCTGTTCCAGTCGAGCTCGGCGCCGAAGCGCCGCTCTACGGGCGCAACGGGAACCTCGACTCGCTCGGGCTCGTCTCGCTGCTCGCATCCGTCGAGCAAGGCATCGAGGAAGCGCTCGGCTGCGGCATCGCGCTATCCGATATCGCTGCGGCATCCGTGCCCGACAGCCCTTACCGTACGGTCGACACGCTGGTCGGTTATTTGCTCGAGAGGCTGCCCGAGGCGGGCTGAGGAGGAGCGCTAAGCTATGCAAGAATACAGCATGCTGACGGAGCGTTTCCGGCGGTTCGGAGACAGGACTGCGCTGGTCTGGCGGGATCGGGCGTATTCGTACGCCTGGCTGGGCGCGCAGATCGGGACGATGAGAGAACGGCTGCAGGCCGAGGGGATCGAGCGCGCGGTCGTCTCGCTGGAGACCGAATATTCGCCCTATGCGGCTGCCGCCGTATTCGCCCTCCTTGGCCAGTCTTGCGTCGTGCTTCCGATCGACGGAAGCCTGGTAGCGGCGAAAATCGAGGAATATTTGGACATCGGGGAAGCGCAGGTCAGGATCGGCGCGGACGAAGCGGGACTGTCGATACGCCGCAGGGAGGGCGCGGAAGTCCGCCACCCTTTGCTGCTTGGACTGCTCCTCCAGCGCGTGCCGGGACTCGTCCTATTTTCCTCGGGCTCGACGGGCAGGAGCAAGGCGGCGGTGCACCGCGCGGACCGGCTGCTGGCGAAGTTCCGCGCGGAGGGCCGTGCCGCGAAGACGATTCCCTTCATGATGTTCGACCATATCGGCGGCATGAACACGATGCTGACCACGCTTGCCAACGGCGGCTGCCTGCACGTACTGAAAGACCGATCGCCGGAGGAGGTATGCCGGACGATCGAGCGGTACGGGATCGAGGCGCTGCCGGTCTCGCCCACCTTCATGAATTTGCTGCTCCTGAGCGGCGCGCATCGCATGCACGATCTCAGTAGCCTGAAGGTGGTCTCCTACGGCTCCGAGGTAATGCCGGTACACACGCTGGCCGCCTGGAACGCGGCGTTTCCGGATGTTCGCGCCGTGCAGGCTTACGGCATGTCCGAACTGGGCGTGCTCAAGACGAAGTCCAAGAGCTCGGATTCGCTGCTGTTCTCGCTGCAGGGAGACGGGGCTTCGTATCGGATCGTAGACGGTCTGCTCGAGATCAAGGCGGAATCCGCCATGATCGGCTATCTGAACGCGCCCGACCCGTTCACCGAGGACGGCTGGCTGCGTACGGGCGACGAAGCCGTCGTAGAGGACGGCTATATCCGTATCCTCGGGCGGCGCTCGGAGATCATCAACGTCGGCGGGGAAAAAGTATATCCGGCGGAGGTGGAGAGCGTGCTCCAGGAGCTGGCCGGCATCGAGGAGGTCGTCGTCAGCGCGGAGACGAGCGGCATCACGGGGCAGATGGTGATGGCGACCGTGAAGTTGCGCGAGGATATGGAGCCGAGCCTCGGCGAACTGCGCAGGCGCATATGGACATTTTGCCGGGATAAGCTGCCTGCCCACAAGATTCCGCAGAAGATCGTCATTACCAGGGAATCGCTCACAAGCAACCGGCTCAAAAAAATTCGCAAGCCGCAGGCGCAGGAAGGTAATCCCAATCTAAACGGATGAAGAGAGGCGGAATCAACATGACGACGCTCGCTACGCACTTTGCCAAAGAGCTGGAGCAGCTCCACAAGGACGGCTACGTATTGTTCAAAGGCGTGCTGGATCGCGGCCAGGCGGCCGCGCTCAAGGAAGGCATCCGGCAGGCTTTCGAAGGCAAGGACGACAACGTCATGATGCAAGGTCCGATGTTCGAGCGGGGCGAGATCTTCGAGGCGCTCGTCGATCATCCCGTCATCAGCACCTTTATCGAAAAGGTGCTTGGTCCCGACTGCCAGCTGAGCAGCATGAACGGCATGCGCACGACCCGGAACAACGGTGTCAGCAAATGGCACGTCGACGAGGCGTTGTTTTTCCCGCTGCCGGAGGGCGCGGAGATTGACGCGAGCATCCCGATGCCGGTTTTTCTCATGAACGCGCTGTATTATCTGGACGACGTTACCGAGGATCAGGGGCCGACCCAGGTCGTACCGGGCTCGCACCGCGCAGGTCGAGCTATCCGCCATGCCGAGGAGATTGGCGAATACAAAGGGCAGGGCGCGATCTCGATTCTGGCGGAAGCGGGCGACTGCCTCGTGTTCAACAGCCAGATCTGGCACCGGGGCGCGCGCAATCAGAGCGACGATCCGCGATATGTGCAGCAGGTTATCTACCGCAAAAAGTTTATCGTGCCGCACATGACCTACGACATCAACGGCGTCTATCGGGTGCCCGAAGAGATCGCGCAACGCAGCAATCCGCGCAGGCGGCGGCTGATGGGATACAGCGAGCAAGTGTTCTAAACAGGGCATGCGTGGATGGGGCGACAGATAGCGGCTTCATAGACGGCTGGCTGCCGTCGATAAGGCGCGGCAGGCGGAAGCCTGCCGTTTCTTTTTAGTTTGCGGCCATCAGATTCGGTGCTCGTCGGCACAAGACAAGCCGCCTCTCGACAGCGAAGGAGCTATTATTTTTGTTTCCTGGATTTCCGATTCAAGGATTGACATCTTCTGGCTGACGATTTATGTTGTTACTAGGGAAACCGGTTCCCCTAATTCTTGCGAGAGATTATGAGGCAGCCGAACGACGGGCCGAAAAGAAAGGAGCGCGCTGGGAATAACGGAGCAAGTTGTTGTAAGCGCTTAATCATTTGAGGAGGTTGGACTTTATTATGATTCGTAAGACAAGCATCCTTCGGCATCTCACGGTCCGCTGGCTGGCGGCCGTACTGCTGCTCGCGATGATCGCGCCTGCGCTGACAACGGCGCCGAAGCCGGCGCAGGCAGCCAGCATCGGCACGATCGGCGAGGGCGACACCATCTATCAGATCATGGTCGACCGCTTCTACGACGGAGATCCGACGAATAATGCGACAGGCTCGGCAATTCGTTACGGAGAGACGGTCGAGGACGACTTCCGCTACATGAAGGGCGGCGACTGGCAGGGCGTCATCGACAAGATGCCTTACATCGCCAACATGGGCTACACGGCCATCTGGATCTCTCCGGTCGCCGAGCCGCAGATGACGAACCGCGAGAACGGCGGCACGGGCAAGAATACCGCTTACCACGGCTACAACGTCAAGGATCCGAACGCGGCCAATCCGTATTTCGGCACGAAGGAAAAGCTCAAGGAGCTCGTCGACACGGCGCATTCGTACGGCATCAAGGTCGTCATCGATGTCGTGCCGAACCATGTCGGCGACTACATGCTGGGCACGCAGGCGTACTATGACATTCCGAGCCTGCAGCCTGCGGCGCCTTTTAACAATCCCGCCTGGTATCACCACAACGGTGACATCAACTGGTCGCTCGTGGACGGCAACTACACCCAATGGGCGCAGGATTACATCGAGAACCACGACCTCGCCGGTCTGGACGACATCGATTTCGACGTACCGGCAGCCAAGTCGGCCATTTTCAACTCCATTAAGGGCTGGTTCGACTACACGGGCGCGGACGGCGCACGGGTCGATGCGGCCAAGCTGATCAAGCCGACGGATGTCGGCGATCTGCAGAACCTGCTGGGCGTCAACACGTTCGGAGAGAACTTCGACGGCAATGCAGAGTTCGTTTCCCGCTGGGTCGGCACGAACAAAGAGTGGGGCATGCTCGACTTCCCGCTGTTTTTCTCCGTGCTGAACAGCTTCGCTTACGGGCAATCGTTCGATTCTAACATCAAGAGCACGCTGGCCCAGGACTCCCTCTATAACGGCAACGCGAACCACATGGTCACCTTCCTCGACAACCACGACCGCAACCGGTTCCTGACCGAAGCGGGCGGCAGCGTAGCCAAGCTGCAGAACGCGCTGACGTTCCTCTTCACCGTGCGCGGCGTCCCCGTCGTCTTCCAGGGCACCGAGCAGAACAAGGGCAACGGCAACGGCGCGATCATCGGCGGCGGCATCGCGGATACGTGGAACCGCTGGTCGATGGTGAAGCGCGACGCGAGCGGCAATATCATCACCAACTACTTCGACGAGAATGCGAGCACGTTCCAATACGTGGCCAAGCTGAATCAGATCCGCAAAAATTACGAGGCGCTACGCAAGGGAACGCAGCGCGAGATGTGGTCCGCGCAAAATGTGTACGCCTTCTCCCGGCGTATGGACAGCGGCGCGAACGTCGGCCAGGAAGTCATCTCGACGTTCAGCAACGCATCCAGCGGCACGCAGACCATCACGATTCCGTTGCGTGCGGAGAGCACACTGACCGTCGGCACGGTGCTGGTCAATCAGCTTAACACGTCCGACACGGTCACGGTTCAATCCGGCGGCGCAACAGGCAAACAGATCACCGTCTCGCTGGGCGCGAACGTGGCCAAGGTATACGCCAAGGCGCTGTCCGATACGCAGGCGCCTACCGCGCCGACGGGCTTGACCGCTACGGTGCAAGGCACGACCGGCGTGCAATTGAACTGGACGGCCTCGACCGACAACGTAGGCGTGACCGGCTATGAAGTGTACCGCGGCGGCACGCTCGTCGGCACGGCGACCGGCACGACGTACACGGATTCGGGCCTGACCGCCAACACGACGTACACCTATACCGTGAAGGCGAAGGATGCGGCGGGCAATGTATCGGCGGCGAGCGCTTCGGCTTCGGCGACGACCGGCCAGCCGGACACGACGGCGCCGAGCGTGCCGCAAAATGTGGCCGCGACTGCGCAGAGTTCGTCCAGCATCCAGGTAACCTGGAGCGCTTCAACCGACAACGTCGGCGTTACGGGCTATGAGGTTTACCGCGGCGGCATGTTGGTCGGCACGGCTACAGGCACGTCTTACACCGACACGGGACTGGCGGCCGCCACCGCCTACAGCTACACGGTAAAGGCGAAGGACGCGGCGGGCAATCTGTCGGCGTTCAGCGCGGCGGCATCGGCGACGACGTCGGCAGGCAACAACGTGACGATTTACTACAAGCAGGGCTTCGCGACGCCTTACATCCATTACCGTCCGGTCGGCGGCACATGGACGACCGCGCCGGGCGTGGCGATGCCGGTCTCCGAGGTATCCGGCTACAACAAGATCACGATCAACATCGGCACGGCGACCCAACTCGAAGCTTGCTTCAACAACGGCAGCGGCACGTGGGACAGCAACAACTCGCAAAACTATCTGTTCGGCGTCGGCACGTGGACGTACACGCCGACGGGCAACATCGCGGCGGGCGCGCCGAACGTCGACAACCAGGCGCCGACGGTGCCGGGCAGCGTGACCGCGACGGCGACGTCCGCGACGACGGTTAACGTCACGTGGACGGCGTCGACCGACAATGTCGGCGTGACGGCTTATGACGTATACCGCGGCGGTACGAAGATCGGCAGCGCGGCAGGCAACGCAACGTCGTACACGGACAGCACGGCCGCGGCCGGCACGACCTACAGCTACACGGTCAAGGCGCTGGACGCTGCAGGCAATGCCTCGGCGGCGAGCGCGGCGGCGACGGTCACGACGCCTGCGGGCAGCGGCAGCGTGACGATCTACTACAAGAACACGGCGTATACGAATGCCTACATCCACTACAAGCTGGACAATTCGACGACATGGACGACGTCGCCCGGCGTACAAATGACGGCATCGACGACGTATCCGGGCTACAAGTCGATCACAATTCCGCTGAGCGGCGCGGCCGGCCTTACGGCGGCGTTCAATAACGGCAGCGGCACGTGGGACAGCAACGGCGGCAGCAACTATCACTTCGACAGCGGCGTATGGACGCTGGTCGGCGGCACGAAGACGGCGGGCGAGCCGCAGGCGGACAGCGTGACGTTCCGCGTGACGGTGCCGTCGAACACGCCGGCGAGCGGGCCGGTGTATCTGTCGGGCAGCTTCAACAGCTGGAATGCATCCGATCCGGCTTATCAGCTGACGAAGGGCACCGATGGCGTGTACAGCATCACGCTGAGCCTGACGCCGGGCACGGCGTACACGTACAAGCTGACGCGCGGCACATGGGCATCGGTAGAATCGACGTCCAGCGGAGCGGATATCGCGAACCGCACGCTGACGCCGAGCGGCGGCGCGCAGACGGTGAACATGACCGTGGCGCGGTGGAAGGATCTTTAAGACTGTAAGCAAAAAAGCCTGTCCGTTCCCAAATGGGAGCGGCAGGCTTTTGCGCTGTGTGGGGGGGCGGCGGATAATTGCTAAAAGGCAACTAAATCGGATGAAAGCGGGTGTTGAGTCGGCATTAACGGTTAAAAGGCATTTAATTTTGTCCAAAGCTGCTCGATGAAGCCACGAGGCTCTGAATAGTTGCCTTTTGACCACTATCTTGGACGAGTAAGGGCATTTTGCGAAAATAACTGCCTTTTGACCACTATCCGGGCTAGGAAAGGCGGCTTCGGCATCCGGATCAGGAAAGACAGCTTCGGCATCTGGGCCAGGAAGGCGGTCTTCGGCTTCCGGGCCGGGAAAGGCGGCCTTCGGCATCCGGACTAAGCAGGGGCGGCTTCGGCAAAAAGCAGAGTCGTTAAACCGGCCCGACTATGATTCTGCAGCCTTAGAAATCCGCCGCAGAGGATCCAACCGCCTGTCCGCCGGCCGCAGTCTCCGATCGCGTGGACTCCCGCACGATCAACTGCGGCTCGAGCATGCGCTTCTGTAGCGGCATATCGGGATCCCGCAGCTGCTCGAGAAGCAGCTCGCCGGCCGACACGCCGAGCGTGAACGTGTCGATCTTGAGGCAGGTGAGCGGCGGCGTCGTATACGGCGACATCGGGTAATCGTCGAAGGCGGCGATCCCCAGTCCGCCCGGCACGTCGACGCCGCGCTCGCGGGCCGCTTTGAGCAGGCCGAAGGCGGCGTAGTTGCTCATGCAGACGACAGCATCCGGACGCTCGCCAGCCGGCAGGTCCAGCATCCTGAGACCCAGCGCGTAGCCGGAGTCCGTGTCCGCGAGGCCGCGCAGGGCCGCTTCGTCCGGCGCCGGCAAGCCGGCCTCGGCGAGCGCGCGGGCGAAGCCGCCGAAGCGCCGCACGAACAGCTTCTCGTCGCGCTCGCCCGCGAAGAAAGCAAGGCGCCGGTAGCCGCGCTCAAGCAGATGGGCCGCAAGCATATGTCCGCCTGCTTCGTTGTCGAAGTCCACCCAGCTGACCGGCGACTGCACCTCGCCGATCGAGATGAACGGGAAGCGGTGCGCCAGCAGCTCCTCGCAGAGCGGCTCGGTCAGCACCGAATTGTTGGCGATCAGACCGTCCACCCGCCGGTTCAGAACAAGACGCTTCATAAAGTGCTGTTCTGGCCGGTCGGGCTGCTGGATGTTCGAGATCGTGAGCTCGTACTTGCGCTCGACGAGCGCGCTCTCGATACCGCCTATTATATTGAAGAAAAAATGGTCGAGAAACTCATGCTCCCTGGATAAGTCGATCAACAAGCCGATATTCCGGCTCGTCTGCTTGGCGAGCTGCGTGGCAAGACTGCTGGGCGTGTAATTCATCTCGCGGATGATGCCCCAGATCCGGCTCTTCGTTTGGTCCGATACTTTTGGCGAATCGTTAATGACCTTGGACACGGTCGACTTGGCCACTTGGGCGGCGTCGGCGATATCCTGTATAGTCACCTTCCGCGAGGTTCCCTCCGGCAACGAAATCCCTCTCCCTCAACGATCAATGGTTTGAAAAACCGGTTTCACCCATTATAGCACAGTTGGTTCGCAACGCGACATACGCAAACGTTGCACACGCCGCGAAATCGACAGGATCTGACTGGATGCCCGCTTGCCCGGGACCGTGCGACCGCGACAAGCGGTTCGGGTTATGGTTTAATAGTAGAATCAAGTTCGGAACGCACAGACCGACGACATGGAGGATAACGGATGACTTTACGCTACCCCAGCCCAGTGCGCCGCGCCGCGCTCGCGCTGACCGCCGCATCGTTGCTGGCCGCGCTTGCGACCGGCTGCGGCTCCAAGGCCGAGCCCGCGCTGGCTCCGGTCGATACCGCGACGGCTTCGCAGTCTGCCTCGGCTTCGCCCGCGCCGACCGCCTCCGCGGCCGATCCGACAGCCGCATTCCTCGCCCCGCTCACCGGCCTCCCGACGGAGCAGGCCATCACCCGAAGGCCGCTTAGCGTCATGATCAACAACTTCAAGGCCGCCCGGCCCCAGTCCGGCCTGACGCATGCCGACACGGTGTGGGAGATCCTCGCAGAGGGAGGCATCACGCGGCTCGTCGCGATCTTCCAGAGCCAGACGTTCGACGATCCGATCGGCCCGATCCGCAGCATCCGTCCTTACTTGATCGACATCGGCGAAACCTACGGCGGCGTCCTCGTTCACGCCGGCGCGAGCAACGACGCGCTCGCCATTCTGCAGCACTCGGGCAAAGCCGACATGGACGAGATCAACAATGCCGGCGCCTACTTTTACCGCAGCAAAGACCGTAAAGCGCCGCATAACCTGTATTCCACGCAAGAAAAGCTGTATACGGGCGCGCGGAAGTTGAAGTACGACGAAACGGCGCTCGTGCCGCTGGTGCAGTTCGATCCGACGCCGGACGTGATCGGGGAGCCGGCCGCTTCGCAGATCGACCTTAAGTTCCAATTGTCGGACTACAAGGTGTCTTACCGATACGATGCATCCACGCATCTATACGCCCGCTCGGTCAACGATCAGCCGCATATCGATCTCAACAACTCGCAACAGCTCACGGCGGCGAACCTCGTCGTTCTGTCGGCCAAGCATCGTGCCTACGACGATTACGGCCGGCTCGAGATCGACTTGAAATCCGGCGGCGAGGCGATGCTGTTCCAGGAAGGACGGGCGATCTCCTGCGAGTGGAAGCGGGCGCCGGGCGACATCATCCGCATCTACCGGGACGGCCGCGAGCTCAAGTTCCTGCCGGGCACGACCTACTACCACGTGGTGCCGACGGACGGCGGGTTCGCGAGTCATGTAACGTACGAATAAACGCACAATGTCCGCAATCGCAGCCAGAAGAAGGGGCGTAGAGGATGGGCTTTAAGCTTCGCAGAGAGAGAACGGGCGGCAGCAGAACCTGGTTCGGCAAAATGCTGCTGTCTTACTTGCCGGCGTTTTTTATCCTGACCGCGTTTCTGTTTTTTATTTTTTTCCAGATTCTGAACAGCCGCAACCAGGACGCCGCCCGCAAGACCAACGACTACGTGACCAGGCAGGCGCAGCTTGTCGTCGACGCGTCGCTGACGGCGATCGACCAGAAGATCACGCTGGAAATGCTGCGCAATCGCACCGTGCTGCGGTATTTTTCCGAGCCCACGGCCGCCGATTTGTCGCTGCAGGTCAACGTTATGAACGAGCTGGCCGAGCTCAAGATCGCCAACCCGCTCATTCATTCGATCTACATGGTTCGGGCGGACGACCGCATGGTCCTGAACATGAGCACGACCTATCCGCTCAGCCGTTACCCGGACGCGCCTTTTATCGAATCCAGCCTGAAGTCGCCGAACAGCAAATGGTCTAATCTTCGACTATACAAGGAGCTCCCGTCCGAGACGGGGACGCCGGTCGTGACGCTGACCCGGAGCGTGTCCATCTTCTCGGGCCGCTACGGGCTGATCGTCATCAATGTCAACGCGGCTTCCCTCCAGCAGCTCGTCCGGGATATGTACGACGCTTCGGTCACGCAGCTTCACCTGTACGACGGATCAGGGCAGGATTTGTTTCACACAGACCCGTCAACCGCTGCGCCGAAGGCCAACAAGACGCTTGCGTCCGCATCTGTTTCCGACTATACCGGCTGGCGCCTCGTCAGCGAGTGGAATGACGGCAAGTGGATTACGTTCCTGCTGTCCCTCTTTAACGTCTGGCTTGTGCTGGGCTTGCTCGTCTGCGCGCTGGCGCTCGGCTGGATCGTCTGGATGACCCGGCAGAATTACCGTCCGATCCGCAACCTGGTCGCGCAGCTGGAGAGATACTCGCCAGGCAGCGGAGCGGTCAAGGACGGCGACGAGCGGTACGGCGGAGAATTCAGATATATTCACTCGATGATGGAAAACATGATCGACCAGAACAGCCGGTTCCAGCTGCAGCTCCAGCAGGACCTGGAGGTCAAACGGAACTTTTACCTGTACGGGCTGCTGGAGGGCATTCGCCAGGTCGGACCGGAGGAGTGGGCGGCTACGGCGGAGCAGCACGGCATGTATCCGGCGTTCGGCAAAGTGTTCGTCGTCGTCCTCGAGATCGACCGGAGCGCGGAATGGCGGCGGACTTACAGCCAAGAGGAGCAGGACGGATGGAAAAAGGCCGTCGAGTCGATCGTGGGCGGACTGACGGAGAAGGCCGACGGCTGCCGGGTATGGATGCTCTGGACGATGGCCAATCAGCTTGCGGTCATGCTCATGAGCGAAGGGGATGAGCCGGACGAGGCGATGTCCGCGCTGATCGGGGAGTGGCATGCGCGCATCCGGGACGACATGCCGTTCGAGATGACGATCGGGCTGGGAGAACCCGCGGTTCGTCCGGAGAATATACACGATGCCTACCAGGAAGCGCTCGCCGCGCTGCAATACAAGTCCATTGAAGGCAACAATCGGATTCTGAAGCATACGGGCGGACCGACCGGCCGGGGCGAGGTGTTCCGCCACCTGCAGCGGATCGACGGCATCGTCGACTTGCTGCGTCTGTCGGACGCAAAGTGGCGGGCGGAATTCCGTTCGCTGATCCGGCAGATGGAGCTCGACCGGGCGTCGCGCGAGGATATCGGGCAGGTCATGAATTACTTGATCTTCAACCTCGGCCGGGCTGTGGAGGGCATGAGTGCCGAGTACCGACGCCTGTGGAGCACGGACGTCATGCCGGCGCTCGCCAAGACGCTGGCCGAGGTCGAGATGATGGGCGACATCGCGCACGCCTTTTTCGAGGCCCTCGAAGCGTTCGAGGAGCGGGTGGAGCAGTCCCGCGAATCGCGGAATCAGGGCGTGCTCATCAAGGAGGTCAAGGCGTTCATCGAGTCCGACTTCGCGCGGCCCGAGCTGTCGCTGGACTATCTCAGCGAGAAATTCGGCATCAGCGGCAAGTATTTGAGCCGTCTGTTCAAGGAAGAGTTCGGCCTGAAGTTCGTCGATTTTCTGATCGACCTTCGCATCCGTCACGCCCAGCAGCTGCTCGCCGAGACGAGCCTGCCGGTCCAGGAGATCTCCGAGCGGATCGGATACAGCAGTCCGATCTCGTTCGCTCGCACGTTCAAAAAAATCGTAGGCGTGCCGCCGATCGATTATCGCAAGGAAAAGCAGGGGTAACGACCCGCTGCAATCGGCAATCCGGTCACGCTTTCATGCGCGGCCGGATTGTTTGTTTTTGTCCATCGAACGCTTAAGAATGTTGATGCGACGGGCTTTTTTGACATGGGGAAAAAAGTTGGCAGGTGGAATTAGGTTGGTTAAGGCAATGAAAAGTATGATTGGTTCATGTCATTAAACGTATCATCGTAATAACGCTTACGATGACATGAAATTGTCCGATTGGTTGGATCGGAGAAAATGGTTTGTTGTGCGGGCCGGTCGGCGATGATTTGATTAAGGCACGACTTGGCGGCAGGCTGGTCAGGTCGACAATCGATACGAAGAGGGAGAGGTCAATCGATGAAAAACAGATTCAAGAGGAGCCTGGCGCTGCTGACGGCGGCTAGCGCGGTCGGCACGGTCGCGCTGGCAGGATGCTCGAACGGGGGAGACGATGCGAACGCGGCGGGAAGCGGCTCGGCGGGCGCGGAGAAAATCAAGCTTTCCTTCGAAACTTCCGTCTATGCGGAAGCGCCTCACAAGAAAGCGATCGACGCCTTGATCCAAAAGTACAACGAATCGAACCCCAACGTCGAAATCACGGTGCACGGCACGGACTACGAGAACTTCTGGGACAAGCTGACCACCGAGATCATCGCAGGTACGCAGGGCGACATCGTCCAGGTTTATCCCGAAAACATCGCGACCTACAACGCGCTGCAGGGGGAAAAGGGCGCTTTCTTGAATCTGGACGACCGCATCAAAGGAACGGAGCTGGAGACGGACCTCGTCGGCCAGGAGCTCAGCAAGGTAAACGGCTCTTATTATGCGTTATCCGATTACGCCTGGGGCACGACTGGCATCTTTTACCGCAAGTCGCTGTTCCAAAAGGCCGGCATCGATCCCGCTTCGATCAAGACGCTGGAGGACTTCAAGCAAGCCGCGATCAAGCTGGGCGTAGATACGGACGGGGACGGCACGGTCGATCAATACGGATTTTCGAGCGTCGTAGGCTCGCACCCGTTCGTCGCTTCCGAATGGTATCGTCTCGTGGCGAGGCCGGTGTCGGGCGGCATTTTCTTCGCCGACGGGGAATCCGGCCCTTATACGGCCGACCGGATCAACGTCAACTCGCCGGCCAACGTCTGGGCGGCCGAATGGTGGCAGGACCTCATCAACAATCCGCAAGCGACGCCTCCGGGCACGCGGGACAAGAAGGTCAGCCGCGAGATGTTCTGGAACGGCCAGGCCGCGATGATGATGGACGGCCCGTGGTTCATCGGCATGACAAGAGAGCGCGACGCAGCGCTGATGGACGATCTCGGCCTGATTCCGCAGCCTTCCGTCGAATACGAAGGCCAGACCTACAAGCCGAATCCGCATAATTATCCGCTCGTCGCCATGATTTCCGCGAACAGCAAGTATCCCGACGAGGCTTGGGCTTTCCTGAAATGGATGGCTTCCGCCGAAGCGCAGGAGATCGTGTCGCAGTCCGGCATGATTCCGAGCAGCAAGGCTTATGCCGGCACGGACGCCTATTCCCAGGCGAACCCGCTCGCCGCCCAATTTTTCGACTTCCAGCAGAACGTGTACGCCCCGGCCGTCATGGATCCGCCGATCCCCGAGCTCGGCACGCTGAACCAGACGCTGATCAACTATGCGCAAAATATGTTTGTCGCCAAGCAGGACGCCAAGTCTTCGCTCGACAAGGCGGCGGAAGAGATGAAAAAAGCGATGAATTAATTCGTCAGGCCGGTCCGGCGGCTCCCGCCGCCGGATTCGACGCCTGCGAGGAGGAAGGAAATGAACAACGACAACGCGCTTCTCGGACAGCCCTCCTTGCCGACGCAGCAGACCGCCCCGCCCCGCCGTTCGCGTTTCTGGCGCTCCGAATGGCGAAGGCTGAAGCAGAACAGGGCCGCCTATTTGTTTATTGCGCCGCTCGCGCTGGCGGTCGGGCTCGTGCTGCTGTATCCGATTCTGAAGGCGGCGCTGATGAGCTTTCAATATTGGAAAGTCGCGAAGCCGATTGCGGACGGGCATCCGTTCGTCGGATTCGATAATTACGCGGCGGTCATGGACTCAGGCTATTTCTGGCAATCGCTAGGCATTACTTTCCTGTACATTTTCGTCACGGTCGTCCTGCGCTTTGTATTGGGCATCGGTACCGCCGTACTGCTTAACACGCCGTTCAAGGGCCGCGGACTCGTCCGTGCGCTGGTCATCATCCCGTGGGCGGTCCCCGAGGTTGTCACCTGCCTGGTCTTTATCCTCATGTTCGATTATCAATTCGGCGTCGTCAACGACGTTTTGATCAAAATGAACATTCTGTCGAACCCTCTGGCCTTCCTGGGCGAATCCAATACGGCGCTATGGGCCGCGATGTTCGTCAATGTGTGGAAGGGCTTTCCGTTCGCCGCCATTATGCTGCTCGCCGGTCTGCAGGGCATTCCCAAGGACCATTACGAAGCGGCGAGCATCGACGGGGCCTCGGCCTGGAAGCAGTTCACGAGCGTGACGCTGCCGGCGCTGAAGCCCGTATCCGTCATCGTGTTCCTGCTGCTGGTCATCTGGACGGTCAAGGACTTCGGCATCGTATACGTGCTGACGGGCGGCGGACCGAGCCGCGCCACGGAGCTGCTGACGATTTTCATATACCGGGCCGGCTTCAAGTCGTTCGACTTCGGTCTCGCCGCGGCGGCGGGCATGTTCCTGCTGCTGATCTCGGTCGTCTTCACCGTGCTCTACATGAAGGCTACGAAGGCGGGTGAATCGGCGTGAAAAAAAGAAACATGCCCATCGTCTATATCGCCGCCGTTCTGATTTCATTGTTCGCAATCGCGCCTTTTGTCTGGATGATCCTGACCTCGCTCAAGCCGCAGGCCGAGATTTACAGCAAGCCGCTGCAGTATTTGCCGCAGCATCTGAACGCGGAAGGCTACAAAGGCATGCTGAACGCGAAGGCCGACCCGAACGTGAACTTTATCTCCTGGTTCAAAAATACGGCCATCGTCTCGCTGCTCACGACCGTGTTGTCGCTGATCGTGTCCGCGCTGGGCGGCTATGCGATGTCGCGCTTTCAGTTCCGGGGCCGCATGAGCATCGGCTATATCATTCTGCTGACGCAGATGCTGCCGGGTTCACTGCTCATTATCCCGCTATATCTCATCATGAAGGATTACCACCTGTTGAACTCCTATTTCGGCCTTGTGATCGCGTATGCGACGATCGCGATTCCGTTTTGCACATGGATGCTCAAGGGCTACTTCGACAGCGTGTCGACGGCCATCGACGAAGCCGCCTCGATCGACGGTGCGGGGCGCTGGACGACGTTCGTCCGGGTGATCCTGCCGCTGACGCTGCCGGGACTCGTGGTGACGGCCGTCTTCTCTTTCCTGACGAGCTGGAACGAGTTTATGTTCGCGCAGACGTTCCTCAGCGACTACGACAAGTGGACGCTCTCGGTCGGCATCGCCAGCTTCCAGGGGCAATATGTCGTCAATTGGGACTATCTCATGGCCGGCTCCGTCATGACGACGCTGCCGATCGTCATCGCGTTCTGGCTGCTGCAGAAGCATCTCGTCAGCGGCATGACGGCAGGCGCGGTCAAGTAATACAGGCATACGCGGCAATTATTTTACGTTCTAGAAGAGGGGCTATCGGCTATGGAAAAGGGAAAAATCAGATTTGGCATCGTCGGCATGGGCATCCGGGGCAGCTTGTTCGCGGACACGCTGCTGCAAAATCCGTTTGCCGAGCTCGTTGCCGTCAGCGATGCCTTCGCAGCTACGCTGGATAAGAGCAAGGCGCGCTACAACGTTCCCGGCTATGCCGACGTTCGCGAGATGATCGCCGGGGAGCAGCTGGACGCGCTCGTCATCGCAACGCCGGACTTTCTCCACAAGGAGCCGGTCATGCTGGCGGCGGCGCACGGGCTTCACTTCATGGTCGAAAAGCCGTTCTCGACTTCTGTCGAGGAAGCCGAGGAAATGCGGGAGGCGGTCGACCGCGCCGGCGTGACCTGCATGGTGGCGTTCGAGAACCGCTGGAATACGCCGTTCGTCGCCGTCAAGGAAGCGGTCGAGCGCGGCGAGATCGGCGATATTCTCACGATCAATGCGCGTCTTAACGATACGATCTTCGTTCCTACGCAGATGCTCAAGTGGTCGAAGGGCTCGTCGCCGGGCTGGTTTCTGCTGCCGCATGCGACGGATATCGCGCTGTGGCTGAAAAAGACCGCGACGCCGGTCAGCGTCTACGCCGTCGGCACGAAGAAGAAGCTCGTCGGCATGGGCATCGACACGTACGATTCGATCCAGTCGGTCGTCAGCTTCGACGACGGCACGCATGCGACGTTCACGACCAGTTGGGTGCTGCCTGAGTCGATGCCGCTGATCTACGACTTTAAGTACGAGATCATCGGGGACGACGGCGCGCTGTACGTGGACCTGTCCGATCAGATGGTGCGCAAGGCCGGAGGCGTCTACAGCCATATGCATACGCTCGGCACGCCGATCAACGGCCAATTCACCTCCGCGCCGAGCTTTATGCTGAACGCGTTCGTCGACCATGTCCGTCTCGGCACGAAGCCGGAGTCGGGCGCGGCCGCGGGCCTGCTCAACACGAAGCTGGTGCATGCCATCCACCGGTCCGTCCTGAGCGGCTCGGTCGAACGGATCTGACGCCGTGCGGCCGGACGATATTTATGGCGGCCGCATCGTCGCCTGGCTGGGACGGCCCGGCGTCCTGATCGAGAACGATCGTCTGCAGGCGACGATCGTCCCCGCCTTGGGCAGCCGCGTCGTCTCGCTACGCTGCAAGACGACCAGTACGGAGCTGCTGCATACGCCTGCGTCGGTCGAGGCGTACGAGTCCGCGCCGATGCTGTACGGTATTCCGGTGCTGTTTCCGCCGAACCGCATCGCCGGCGGCACGTTCGAATTCGGAGGCAGAGCCTACCGGCTCGACATCAACGATCCGGTGACCGGCTCACATGCGCACGGCTTCGTGCACGACAAGGCGTGGGAGGTCGTCTCCTGCGGCCGGGACGAAGAGAGCGCGAGGCTGGTCACGGCGTTCGACTCTGCGCATTATCCGTCGGTGGCGGCGCAGTTCCCGCACCGCTTCCGCCTCGTCATGCGGGTCGAGCTGCAGGGGAACGCGCTCGTTCAGCGAATCGACTTGCACAACGAGAGCGATGCCGCGTTTCCGTGGGGGCTTGGCTATCACACGGCGTTTAACTTTCCGCTGGGTGCGGCTTCGTCACCGGATTCGTGCACGTTCTCGGCGCCGGTCGGCCGCAGATGGCGGCTGGACGAGCGTTTCCTGCCGACGGGCGAGTTGGTCGAGGATGAGCGGGCAGCGCAGCTCCGGCAGGGGATGCCGCTCGCCGGCGTTGCCTTGGACGATGTCTTCGAGGCCGCCGGCGACAGCGCTAACGAAGCGGTGCTGACCGATCCGGACGCCGGCATCCGCGTGCGCTATCGCGCGGATCGCGCCTTCGGCACATGGGTGCTCCACAACGGCGACGGCCGGCAGGGCTTCGTGTGCCCCGAGCCGTATACTTGCGTGACCAATGCGTTTAATCTGGCGCTGCCGCCGGAGGCGACGGGCTTGCAAGCGCTCGCGCCGTACGCGTCCGTATCGGCAGCTAGCAGCATTGTCGTGGAGCCGTATCGGGCAGAAGAGTCATAGAATAGCGGGAAAGCGGAAACCCCCGGCGTTGCGGCAATGTCGTAACGCCGGGGGTTTTGTCTAATCCTGGCGCAGACGCTTGATCGAGGAATGGACACTTTGTCGATTTATGCGATAAAATGAAGCCACTTCCTTTATTTTCGCATTCAGTCCTTTTCGGCTTGAAAGAAATGAGGACACGATGAGCCTGCAGCAAGCTCTCATACCGCTATTCACGCATCTTCTTCCTCTTGCGCTATTCATTTGCATGGGGCTCGACGTGCTGATCCGCAATTCGAAAAAAACGGAGCACCGGCTGGTCAGTCTTATAACGCTGTGCTATTCCTCGCTGTTTCTGGAGGAGTACGTCCGCCAACTGCTTCCGATCTCCTATAGTCCCGCGCTGGCCGCCTTGTGGTTCAGCAATACGGGCATCCTGATTCCCGGTCTGGGCTTTCATTTTACCGCCAAACTGACGGGGATGGACAAGCGAATGCCGCGATTCCTCTATCCCTACGTTTTTTATGTGCCGGCGCTGTTTCCGCTGATCTCGATTTTCGGCGCGGAGGAGATCATCTCCACCCAGCGCTTCGTGGAGAGCGGGATGTGGAAGCAGCCGGTCTATAATCCTTCGTACTATATTGCGTTGATCGTCAGCACGCTGGTGAGTTTGCTGTACCTGTTCCCGCTGCTGAAGGCCAGGGCTCGCGCGGCTTCAGCCGAGCTGAAGTCTTTGTATACGCTGACGACCTGGGGCGTTGTCGTTACGGCGCTCTGGATTATCGCGTTCGGGCTCTTCAGCTACGGCTCGTTCATGCCTCCGTATCCCTATATTTATTGCGGGCTGCTATGGTGCTTCACTTTGAGGCTGACGATGAGGCGTCACGACTTTCTGAATTTCGTGGACAAGCGCTACGAGAAGCTGTTTCATCTGAATCCGGCCGCTATTGTGCTGCTGGACCGGTCGGGTACGGTTCGCGAATCGAATCCGGCAGCGGAGCAGTTGGTCGGCGACATGCGCGAGGACCGCGAGGCGTTTTACTCGCTGATGAAGACCGTGGTCAGCGAGCAGATGCGCGATACCCGCGAGATTAAAGGCTATGAAGCGACCGTGCAGGGTGCGAGCAAACGCCTGGACGTGCTGCTGGACGGCGACTATATCATGGTGGACAACGAGCCGCACATCCTCTTGATCGTGCGGGACGTGACGGCCCAGCGGGAGTACCAGGAGGAGATCCGGTACCTCGCCTATCACGATCCGCTGACGCGGCTGCCGAATCGCAGGTATTTTTACGAGAGGTTGGAACCGGCAGTGGCCGAAGCGAGGCGGCGGGGCGGTCTGATGGGCATTGTCCTGATCGACCTGGACTACTTCAAGGATATCAACGACAAGTACGGGCATAAGGCCGGAGACGAGGCGCTGCTGCATACGTCAAGGCTGCTCCGGGAGGCTGTCGCGGATCGGGGGCTGGCGGCAAGGCTGGGCGGAGACGAATTCGTGTTGCTGCTGCCGGAGGTAGCGTCGGGCGAGGCGCTCGAAGAGACGATCCGGCGTCTGCGCGCGTCCGTCGCGGCCAGCCGGCTGATCTGCGAGGGGCAGGAGATCCCGATCGCGATGAGCATCGGCGCAAGCCTCTATCCGCAGGATGGCGTGGACGGCGACGCGTTGATGCACGGCGCGGATAAGGCGATGTACGCGGTGAAACGGCGCAGCCGCAACGATTATGGGATGGCGGGACGGCAGTAGACGGCGTACCTTAAAATGAGGGGCTGAGGGGTGGGTGTGCCGGTTAGCGCGTATTCAGCGTGCCGGAGCCTTTCGGAAGTTTGGCGGGGCAAAAACCTGCATTTCTACATGTATTTTCCGCAGCCCAGGGACAGTTGATGAAATACCTGCAAATGTGCAGGCAAATCCGAAGCACATGCCGAAAATTAAGCTGGCGGAGGAAAAAAGATGCATTTTCGGCTAGGCCCCCTAAAACTGGAGTCATACCCTACAATGATTCCAATTTCATAGCGCAGCTCGTTATTTCAAGCGATTACACCGATCTGTAAAAGGCTGAAGCATCGTCCAATGTCTTAACCCACGCTGCGAACGCTGTTGGAGCCATGTTTTTTAGGCTGCCGTGCATCTTACGGTTGTTATAAAAATCCATGAATTGGTCGAGCGCTTCATAAGCTTCCTCCAGCGTCATGAATGTACGATTGCTAAACAAACAACGCTCAAGGATGCTGTGGAAAGACTCGATGTAGGCATTCATATTCGGTGTCCGCGGCGGAATCCGTTCATGGACCATGTCCCAGCACTCGCACATGTCTTGAAACAGCTTGCTGACGAACTGGGGGCCGTTGTCCGTGCGGATGATAGGCAGTGCTTCACCCGGCTGAAGGCGCTGCTGCAGCGCGATCCCCAGGGTCTGCACCGCGTGCTTGGCCTCGCAAACAGGGCCGCGGTATTGCCCTACGACGACGCGGTCGAACACGTCGATGATGCTGAGTACGAAAAAGAAACGCTCCTGACCCAAGGCATAGCCATATTTGATATCCATTTGCCAAAGTTGATTCGATGCGGTGATGGTGTGATTTCTCGGCAATCGCCGAGGATGCGTCTGTAGGCGTTGCCGCTTTTTTTGAAGAATGCCGAGTGCCTTGCACATGCGATAAGCCTTTTTCTTGTTCAGCTTCACCCCGTACTGCTTGCGAATACAGCGCGCTAACAGCTTATAGCCATAGACGTGCTCTTCGCCCTCCAGCAGTAGCAACAGCCATTCCTGGATTTGCTCGTCGCAGACTTTCTCGCCCGATTCGTTGTAGGCGTATCCGGGCACAGGGCGTCCCCTGCGGACCGGCTCGACGCGTTCTGCGTCAGGCTGAGCGGCACGCTTACGCCGCTCATAATAGGTGGACTCATTCAACTCGAGAATGCGCAGAACCCGTGCTACAGGCTCCCCCCGTTTAATAAATGGTTCTGCTACTTCGAATTTTTCGGATAAACGGGGGTTGTTTTTTTTAGCAGTTCACGCAGAATTTCAATTTCGAGTTCTTTTTCACCAAGCGCTTTAACCGCTCTGTCATACCGCTGCTCGACTTCCTGCAACCGCTGGATTTCTTGCAAATGCTCGTCTGCCGAGGGAATGTCCTCCGGTGGAATAAAGTCACGATGCTCGCGTATCCACAAACGAATGGTTTCGGGGTGAATGTCGTACATGCGAGCAAGCACCCCCACCTTAACCCCAGCCAATGCTTCCTTAACAATTCTAAGCCGTGTTTCTTCCTTTAACCTTTTTCCCATCCCGCTCATCTCCCTTATCCCTAGTTTAAATCATTGTAGGGGGGGACTCCAATTCGATTAGGGGGCCTAGGAGTTTTTGCATCTTTTTTGCCCAAAAGGGGCGATCTCGGCGTAAAAAGATGCATATTTGCAGGCATTGCGGCGAAAGAACAACGGGGCGACGATAGTCCAACTATTAACGGCGAGCCACCGACGAGCCACCGACGAGCCGCCGACGAGCCACCGACGAGCCGCCGACGAGCCGCCGACGAGCCGCCGACGAGCCGCCGACGAGCCACCGACGAGCCGCCGACGAGCCGCCGCCGAGCCGCCGACGAGCCACCGACCAGTCACCGACGAGCCACCGACGAGCCACCGATCTGCCTACGATTGGCCGACCCTCCGCGATCCAGTTTGATGAATTAAACCGTTGTAGGCAGGGCATGATAAATGCCTGTTGACAACCGCTTCCCACGCGGCCTATAATTACCGATAACTTCATAAGCCAAATGTGTTGATTAGAACCAGTAGATGTGAAGACGCCTTTCAGAGAGCCGTTGGTTGGTGCGAAACGGCAGCGCGGATCACGTTGAACTCCTCTATGAACAGTTGCCTGATATGTAGGGTAAACCGGGATTCCGCCGTTACAAGGATAGATGGTGTTGGCCATCGAACGAGATTGTTTCCGCATGTCGGGAACGAATTAGAGTGGTACCGCGGGTTAAACCCCGTCTCTATAACAGAGACGGGGTTTTTTGTCGTTTAAATTCCGGGTTTAAACGAGCCTGCTTCACATAGATTTCCCATTATAAAACCTGAGGGGGATATCCCATGAGCCGCAAAATTATCGTATTGGATACCACGTTAAGAGACGGGGAGCAAGTGCCTGGCGCCAAGCTGAACGCCGTGCAGAAGGTCGAATTCGCCCGTCAGCTGGAACGCTTGAAGGTCGATATCGTCGAGGCCGGATTCCCCGCATCGTCCCGCGGAGACTTCGAGTCCGTGCAAGCCGTCACCCGCGCGGTCGGACGCCAGATGTCGGTGACTGCGCTGGCGCGCGCCGTCAAGAGCGACATTGACGCCGTCTACGAGAGCATCAAGGAAGCGGACCAGCCGCTCATTCATATCGTGCTCGGCACGTCGAACATTCACGTCGAGAAAAAATTCAACCGTTCGAAGGACGCGGTCATGGAAATGGGCGTCGAAGCCGTCCGTTACGCCAAGTCGCTGCTGCCACTCGTGCAGTATTCCACCGAAGACGCGTCGAGATCCGATTTCGACTATCTGTGGCGCACGATCGAGGCGGTCGTCAAGGCCGGCGCCACGATGATTAACGTGCCCGACACGGTCGGCTACGCGGAGCCGCATGAGTTCGGCGAGCTGATCCGGCGTATCAATGAACGGCTCAAAAATCTCGACGAACGCGTCATCCTGAGCGTTCACTGCCACAACGATCTGGGCCTCGCGACGGCGAACACGCTGAGCGCGATCCGGGGCGGCGCGGATAAGGTCGAAGTCACGGTGAACGGCCTGGGCGAGCGCGCCGGCAACACGTCCCTCGAGGAGGTCGTCATGGCGCTGAAGGTGCGAGAGGCGCTGTTTGGGTGCTCCACGAACGTCCGCACGACGGAGCTGCTTCCGACGTCCAAGCTGCTGACGCACCTGACGGGTCTCGACGTGCAGGTCAACAAGGCGATTACCGGCGAAAATGCGTTTGCCCATTCCTCCGGCATTCACCAGGACGGCTTGCTGAAGGATAAGCGCGTGTACGAGATCATGTCGCCCGAGGAGGTCGGGGCCGAGAGCATGGAGCTCGTGCTGACTGCGCGGTCCGGCCGGCACGCGTTCAAGCACGCCGCGGCGCGCATGGGCTTCGAGCCGAAGGACGACGCCGACTTCGAGGCGCTGTTCGAGAAGTTCCTGGCGCTCGCCGACGCGCGCAAGGAAGTGTACGATCACGACGTGTTCGCGCTCGTGAACGGTCACCGCGAAGCGCAGCCGAAGGACGAAGCGGTCGCCGCGCGCCTGTTCGAGCTGGAGTCGTTCCAGGTCGTTACGAACGAGCTGTGTCCGACCGCCACGGTGAAGCTGCGGAGAGGTGCGGAAGCGCTCAAGGGCAGCGCGGTCGGCGACGGCCCGATCGACGCGCTGTACGGCGTCATCCGGGAGCTCGCGGGCTTCGAGGTGCGGCTGAAGCATTACAAGATCAACAGCCTCTCCAGAGGGGAAGAAGCGGTCGGCCGGGTGAACATCCAGCTTGAATACGACGGCAAGACGTACGCCGGGCGGGCGATGGACACCGATATTATCAAGGCGAGCGCGCTGGCGTTCCTGAACGGCATTAATGCCATCGTGCTCGATTCGGCGCCGGGCGAGGAAGCGGCGGTGGAAATCGGCTAGGAAAGGGAGTGGGGCAGTCGCGATGGTCGTCCGGAGGGATGCGCGGCTGCCCGTTTGCTTGCGGGTTAGCGGATTAAATTTAAATACCCGGGCGGTGGGCGGATAGCGGCATGAATTGCCGCTATGGATTCGCGGGAGTACGTGCGGTGGGCGGATAACGGCATGAATTGCCGCTATGGATTCGCGGGAGCACGTGCGGTGGGCGGATAACGGCATGAATTGCCGCTATGGGTTCGCGGGAGTATGTGCGGCGGAAGGATAACGGCATGAATTGCCGCTATGGGTTCGCGGGAGTACGAGCGGTGGGCGGATAGCGGCATGAATTGCCGCTATGGGTTCGCGGGAGTACGAGCGGTGGGCGGATAACGGCATGAATTGCCGCTATGGGTTCGCGGGAGTACGTGCGGTGGAAGGATAGCGGTATGAATTGCCGATATGCTTCGCGGGAGTACGGATGGTGAGCGGATTAAGGCAAAGAAATTCAGATTTTTGCAGAAATGTATTCTCGAAAAAAGGCGTCTTGGTTTCGGTAATGACTGTTCGCTTAGTCTCCCGCCCGTACTCGCCGCCGATATTCCGAAGGCGTCTGGCCCGTCAGCTTCTTGAACGACTTGGAAAAGTAAAGCGGGTCGCTGTATCCGACGGACAGGGCGACCTCTTCGACGGAGAGCGGCTCGGCGAGCAGCGAGCTGGCGCGCTCGATGCGCAGCTGCTGCAGGTAGGCGACAGGCGTCATGCCCGTCTCCCGCTTGAACAGCTTCGTCAGATGCGTGCGGTGGTAGCCGAGCTCGGCGGCCATCCGCGCGATCGTGACGGAGGGATCCGACTGTTGCGCCTGCAGCCAGCGCGCGGCCCGGTCCGCCTCGACGGCGGAGAGGCTGCGCGGTTCGGCGCCGGCAGCCGGTCCGGCCGGGCGGTTCGCCCTGGCCCATGCCGCGAACGCAAGCCGCAGCCAGCCCTCCGCCTCCCATTCGGCGGTCCAGCTTTTTTTGGCGAACGCGCCGTCCACCGCCCGCATCGCGCGCAGCGCTTCTTCGCTGCCGCCCCGCACGATGGGATGCAGCGCGTCGACGCCCGCCGCGGCGAGCCAGCGCTCGGCATCGGGACCGTGGAAGGCGATCCAGCGATACCGCCACGGCCGTTCCTTGTCCGACTCGTAGACGTACATCTCGCCCGGAAAAATGACGAAGCTATCGCCTTCCCCGAGGTCATAGTGCCTGTCGCGGCATCTGTACCAGCCTTTGCCCTCGGCGACCGTATGGATGAGGAAGTGGTCCAGCTTCTGCGGTCCCATCCGATGCTCAGGCTCGGTCTGCGAGTGTCCCGCGAACAGAACGGACAATGTCGCGGACGCGCGGGGATTCGGATGCACGGACGTGCGGCTGAACGGATTGGACATGATGATTACCCTCCACATGATAGACTACATTATTCCATAAGTTGAACGTATTGTTCCATATTCTCGGAAGCGCTTTTTATTTATTATAAATCGCAGATAGGCTTAATACTACCGGGAATCAGGGAGGCTAATTTCTCATGTCCAAGATCACGTTCCTCGGAGCGGGCAGTACGGTATTCGTCAAAAATGTACTGGGTGACAGCATGCTCGTGCCCTCGCTTCAGGGCTTTGAGCTGGCGTTGTTCGATATCAATCCGGAGCGGCTGAAGGAATCCGAGAGCATGCTTCGCAACATCCAGGCTTCCAACGGCAGCAAGTGCCGTATCGTCGCCTATTCCGACCGCAAGGAAGCGCTGCGCGGCGCCAAGTACGTCGTCAACGCCATTCAGGTCGGCGGCTACGATCCGTGCACGATTACCGACTTCGAAGTGCCGAAGAAATACGGCCTTCGCCAGACGATCGCGGACACGCTGGGCATCGGCGGCATTTTCCGCAATCTGCGCACGATTCCGGTCATGATGGACTTCGCCCGCGACATTCGCGAGGTATGTCCGGACGCCTGGTTCCTCAACTATACGAATCCGATGGCTGTCCTGACCAACGTCATGAATACCCATGGCGGCGTGAAAACGGTCGGTCTTTGCCACAGCGTGCAGGTGTGCGTCGATCATTTGTTTGACGGACTCGGCATGGAGAAGGAAGGCGTGCGGTCGCGCATCGCGGGCATCAACCATATGGCCTGGCTGCTCGAAGTGACCAAGGACGGCGTCGACCTGTATCCGGAGATCAAGCGCCGCGCGGCGGAAAAGCAAAAGGAAAAGCACCACGACATGGTGCGCTACGAGCTGATGCTGAAGTTCGGCTACTATGTGACGGAGTCGAGCGAGCACAACGCCGAGTACCACCCGTACTTTATCAAGAAAAACTATCCGGAGCTGATCGAACGCTTCAACATCCCGCTTGACGAGTATCCGCGCCGCTGTATCGACCAGATCAAGCGGTGGGGCGAGATGCGCGACAGCATCGTGAACAACGCGAGCCTCTCGCACGAGCGCTCGCATGAGTATGCCTCCTACATTTTCGACGCGATGGAGACGAACGTGCCGTTCAAGATCGGCGGCAACGTCATGAACACCGGCCTCATCACCAACCTGCCGAAGGAAGCTTGCGTCGAGGTGCCGTGCCTGGTCGACGCTTCGGGCGTGACGCCGACGTACGTGGGCGACCTGCCGCCACAGCTGGCCGCGCTCAACCGGACGAACATCAACACCCAGCTGCTCACGATCGAAGCCGCGGTGACGGGCAAAAAGGAGCACATTTACCACGCCGCCCTGCTTGATCCGCACACGTCCGCCGAACTGTCGATGGACGACATCGTCTCCCTGTGCGACGACCTGATCGAAGCGCACGGCGACTGGCTGCCGAAGTTCCGTTGATTTTTGCAAGCCGGAGTCGAACATCAAACAGGCCCATGCCAATGCGCATGGGCCTGTTGCTGCGTAACTGCGTTCAATGATCGGCGATGATCTCGGCGAGCTGCATGTAGTAGTTGCCGAAGGAATCGGCGCTCAGCTTGGTCGCATACATCCGGAAGTAGCGGGCCGATACCAGGCTGCTGAACGGGAATACTTGCGTCGTGCTTTTCGGATTGTAGTAATCCATGTAATCATGACCGACGATATCTGTCCAGTTCGTGCCGTCGACGCTCGATTGGAGCTTGAAGTTGACCGGGAAGCCGGCGTCCGGACGCGGGCGGATGCGCAGGCCGCTCCAGCTCTGCACGCTGCCCGTATCGATCGACGCCCACTCCGTAGCGGCAGCCGCAGTATGGCCGGCGCTCGACCAGTACGTGTCGTTTTGTCCATCCGCGATCTTTGCGGTCTCCCAGCCGGCGATGGAGGAAGAAGAAGCCGACGTGCGCGGCGGCAGCGTGTCTGGCCTCATGTCGGCGATCTGCATATAGTAATTGCCGTAATCGTCCGCGCCCAGCTTGGTTGCGTACATGCGCACGTATCGGGCGGTGACGCCGCTGCCGAATTTGAACGTCTGCGCCGCGGAGCCTGGATTGGCATATCCGATATACGAAGCGCCCGCGATGTCCGTCCACGTCGTGCCGTCGACACTCGACTGGAACTTGAAGTCGACGGGGAAAGCCACGCCAGATAGGCGAGGCGTCACCTTGACCGCTCCAATCGGTCTTGCCGCGCCCAAATCGATGGCGAGCCATTCCGCGGAGGCGGCCGCGCTATGAGCGTTGCTCGACCAAACCGTCGTCTGGTTGCCGTCCAATACCTTGGCGCCTTCCCAGCCCGCGATCGCGGACGACTGCGAGGTGCCGTACGGAATCTCCTCGATCTTCACGTCTCCCAGCTGAAGCTGAAAGCCCCAAGGCTGATTTTCGTCGTGACCCAGCTCGGTCGCATAGACGCGCACATACCTGCCGTAGAGCGGTTCGTTAAAATCATATACGTTCCGGGCCGGCGACTCGATCCGATATTGCCGGATATCGTAGTCCGCATTCACCCAGGTAGCGTTGTCCGTGCTGACCTGAATATTAAATTTGCTTGGATACGAGAGCTCGTTGGGCTGCCGCGGCGTCAGCGTGACGCGTTGAATCATGCGTGAAGCGCCGGTATCGACCGTGACCCATTCCGTACTTGCGTTGCTCGAGTGGCCTGCGCTCGACCACGTCGTGTTCGGATCCGCATCGATCGCCTTCGAAGCCTCCCAGCCGGCGATCTGGCTGGATACGGTCACGCCGCTGCGCGGGCTCGCCGTCAACGCGAGCGGCGTGGCGCTCACTTGCTGCGCGTTGCCGCTGTCGCCGCTCGCGTTGCTCGCGACGACCGTGAAGTAATAGGGCGTACCGTTCGTCAGTCCGGTGACCGTATAAGGGCTGGAGGAGATGCCGGTCAACGTCGACGTATAGCTGCCGCTGGCGGTGCCGTATTTGACTTTGTAAGTCTCTCCAGCGACGCCGGACGTGCGGAAGTGCAGCGTCGTCTGGCCGTTGCCGGCGATTGCGGCGCTAATGATCGGCACCGCTGGCAGCGCGCTGTCGGTCAGCGTGATCGGATTCATCGCGGTGTACCAGTAAGCCCAAACGGTGCCGTAAGCGTAGGCGATCCGATTGTTTTTCGTCGTATCGAATTGTCCGAGCTCGTTGCCGGTGATGCCCGCGTTGTGGGCCGCGACGCTGATGAAGTTCTTAGGCAGGGTCGCCGGCTTGTACGTGATGCCGTCCGCCGATTCGTACAGCTTGATGTAGGCGAAAGGACCGAAACGCCTGGCTGTCCCGATTGCGATAAACTTGTTCATCGAAGGAACGTACTTGTGATCGGTCGAATCGTCTCCGTCCAGATCGCGGTTAATGGCGACGCCTTGATACGTCATGCTGCCCGGCCAGTTGGAGTTGGTCGTCGAAGCCGTACGCACGCGCGTCTGATTGACCGGCTTGCCGGTGGACGGATCGCGGCTCATCCAGGTGTAGTAAATATAGAGCGTGGAATTTTTGACGACGAAGCTCGGCTCGCCGGCGCCATACGTGTCAATCGGCGCGTCGTCGAAGACGATGAACGGCTGGGGGGACGTGCCGCCCCAACCGCTGCCGTTCCACTTTTCCCAAGGCCCGGTAACGCTTGCCGACCGCGCGACATAGACGTCGTTGTCGGTTCCGTTGACGTTTTCCGTGGACGTATAGCCCATATAGTAGTAGCCGCCGAACTTGACGACGCCGGGATCGCATACCGAGTAGGCATCGCGCGCGCCGGCCGTCGGCTGCAGGGCGACGGACTCGCTGCCCCAGGTTGCGCCGTTGTCGGGAGAGTGCTTGTACCGAATGTAGTCCCACGCGCCGGATGCGCCGGGCGAGCAGGTCCACATGTCGATGCTGTTGTCCGCGTTCAGGATCATCGACGGTCCGTACCGGTAGGAGCCGCCCGTAGACGGGTCGAACACGTTCCAGCCGGCCGACGTCGAGCCGTTCACGACCGCGAACGCATTGGTCGGAAAGGCGATCGTGAGCAGCAACAGCAACGCCAGTCCACGCAGGCTTGCTTTTCTTTTCATCAATTTAATCCCTCCTTGTAATCGCTTTCGTCGAGATCATATCTAAAAAAAAGAAAATCGTCAATGAATATTTAATTGATGTTTAATTAAACAAATATAGTGCGTCAAATTGTTCAAGAGACGGCTCGGTGTTAAAATGGGGAGAAAAGCGCGCGTATGGCTAAAATAAGAGGTGTTCCGACATTGAAGGTGACGATCAGGGACGTGGCGCAGGCAGCGGGCGTTGCGCCGGCGACCGTATCCAACTACTTGAACGACAGCGCGCCGGTCAGCGAAGCGTCTCGAAAAAAAATCGGCGATGCGATCGCCCGCTTGAACTATCGGCCGATCGTGCGGAGCGTCCCGTCCAGAAATGAGACGGAGATCGCGTTGTTCGTGCCAGAGGCGTTTGAGAATAAGGATCGAATGTACCTCGACGAGACGTTTCTCGATTTATTAAGAGGGGTTGGCGAGCAACTGCGCCAGTCGGGCAGTCGTCTGACGCTGCTGTGGCACAAGCAGCTGTCCGATATCGAGCGTGAAATTATAGGTTCGGGCGCGATCGGCGGCGTTATCTACCCGAGCCCGCATGTGGACGATCCAATTCCGGGCTTGCTGCTGGACAACGACGTTCCGCTCGTGACGCTCGGGGAGCTGTCCAACCGGACCGATTATCATTCCGTCGACATGGATAATATTGCCGGCGCGCAGATGGCGACCCGGCATCTGATCGAGCTCGGGCATCGAGACATCGCCTTTATCGCACCGTGCCCGCTCGATACGATGCTGAGCTTCTACCGGCTCACCGGCTACCAGCGGGCGATGACGCTTAGCGGTTTGCCTCTGCGCCCCGAGTACGTGTGGGTCGGCGACTTCAGCGCGGAGACCGGCTACCGGATCGCCGCGGAGCTGCTCGCGCTGCCGCACCCGCCCACTGCGATCGTGGCGGGCCGCGACATGCTGGCGCTTGGCGCGATCGCCGCGGCGAGGCAGGCGGGACTTGGGACGCCGGGGCAGCTGGCCGTCACCGGATTCGACAACACGACGCTCGCGGAGCATCACGGCATCACGAGCGTGAAGGCGCCGCTGTACGACATCGGCGCCGAAGCGACCAGGCTGCTGCTGGAGATCATCGCGGACAAACGCTCGCCGGCACGCAAGCTCGTCATCCCGACGCAGCTCGTCGTCCGCGCGTCCAGCGATCCGGCTTCGAGCGACGCGGGGCTGCGGTTTTATTGAGCGTGCGAGCTAACCTAGCGCCGGCGTTTGGCCGCAAAAAGTTTCTTTATCCGCGACAAAACCATTTCGGCGCAGTAACTTAATGGAAAAAAATCCGATATTCGCACCATAGCCACCCCGGCGCAATTGCAGTGCGGCAGTAAATGCCGCTATCTCCTCCGCCGGGCCACACACGGGGAGGTTTAGCGGCAATCCGTGCCGCTATTACCTCGCAGGCTCGCTACGCAGGAGGTTTAGCGGCAATCCCTGCCGCTATGACCCCGTAGGGCCCGTTACGCAGGCGGTTTAGCGGCAATCCGTGCCGCTATTACCCCGCAGGTCCGCTACGTAGGCGGTTTAGCGGCAATCCATGCCGCTATGACCCCGCAGGGCCCGCTACGCATGGGGGAGCGGCAATCCGTACCGCTATCACCGCTACGCCCCGCGCAAAAACTCATCATTACGCTTGCTTTTACATAGGGTGGGGGAGTATAATTGTTGCAAGAGAAGGGGGCTGCGATCATGAGCGATACCGTTAATCCCGAAGCCTACAAGCCGCTCTTCGAGGGCGACGAAGCGGAGTCTTGCCACCACGAGGGCGGAGAGCGCAAAAGCCACCACTCGGATAAGGTCAAGAGCAGTCTGATCAGCAGGCTGAATCGCATCGAAGGCCAAGTGAGGGGCATCAAAGGCTTGATCGAGCGGGATACTTATTGCGACGACGTGCTGAATCAGATCGCGTCCGTACAATCGGCGTTGAACGGCGTCGGCAAGCTGCTGCTTGAGCATCATCTCAAGAGCTGCGTCGTCGAGCGGATCCAGGAGGGCGATACCGACGTGCTGGCCGAATTAATGACGACGATGAACAAGCTCATCAAGTAAAGAGCGCTTGAATGAATCGATCATCCAAATCAACCATTCGCGGCGGATACGCCGTTTTCTTATGGCTTAAATTATAGGGTCGGGGGGTATTGTACACGATGGAGTCGAACTCGAAAGGTACGGAGCAGGCGACATTGGCTATAACGGGAATGACCTGCGCAGCTTGCGCGAATCGCATCGAGAAAGGCCTTGTCAAACTTGAAGGCGTCGACGCTGCCAATGTGAACTTCGCATTGGAGAAAGCAAGCGTCAGCTACGATCCGTCACGCGTCGGCGTTGGCGCGATGGAGGAGACGATCCGCAAGCTGGGATACGATACGGTTAAGGAGACGGCGGACTTCTCGATCGAAGGCATGACCTGCGCCGCTTGCGCCGCACGGATCGAAAAGGGTCTCGGCAAGCTGCCGGGCGTCAGCGCCGCGTCCGTTAATCTGGCGCTGGAAACGGCCCGGGTCGAATACGTACCCGGAACAGTGTCGGTCGCCGATATGCAGCATAAAGTCGAGCAGCTCGGATATAAGGCGACGCCGAAGCGCGACGAAGCGGACGACGCCGGAGCGGACCGACGCGCAGCCGAGCGCAGCCGCCAATTGCGCAAGCTGCTTTTTTCCGCCATCCTGTCGCTGCCCCTGCTCTGGAGCATGGTCGGCCACTTTTCCTTTACCGCATGGATCTACGTACCGGAGCTGTTCATGAACCCCTGGTTCCAGCTGGCGCTGGCGACGCCCGTGCAGTTTTATATCGGTCGCGGTTTCTACGTAGGCGCCTACAAAGCGCTGCGCAACGGCAGCGCCAACATGGACGTCCTCGTATCGCTTGGCACTTCTGCCGCTTATTTCTACAGCTTGTACCTTACGGTCGATTGGGCGTCCGCGAAAATGGGCGTGCACCACGCGCCGCCGATGTACTATGAGACGAGCGCGATTCTGATTACGCTGGTGCTGCTGGGCAAGTGGTTCGAGCGTTTGGCCAAAGGCCGCACGTCCGAGGCGATCAAGTCGCTGATGGGCCTGCAGGCGAAAACGGCGCTTGTCGTACGAAATGGCGCGGAGCTCTCGATCCCGGTGGAGCAGGTCGTACGCGGCGATGTCGTGCTGGTCCGGCCGGGCGAGAAGGTGCCTGTTGACGGGGAAGTCATCGAGGGAGAGTCTTCCGTCGACGAATCGATGCTGACGGGGGAGAGCTTGCCGGTCGGCAAAAAAGCGGGCGACGCGGTTATAGGCGCCACGATCAACAAAAACGGCAGACTGCGCATCCGGGCGACCAAAGTCGGCAAGGACACGGCGCTCGCGCAAATCGTCAAAGTCGTCGAGGAAGCGCAAGGCTCCAAGGCGCCGATTCAGCGCGTGGCGGACGTGATATCGGGCATCTTTGTGCCGATCGTTGTCGGCATCGCGGTCGCGGCGTTTCTCGTCTGGTATTTCTTCGTGCAGCCTTGGGACTTCGCCGGGGCGCTGGAGAAGGCGATTGCGATTCTGGTCATCGCTTGCCCGTGCGCGCTCGGTTTGGCGACACCGACCTCGATTATGGCCGGCTCCGGCCGGGCGGCCGAATTCGGCATCCTGTTCAAGGGCGGCGAGCACCTGGAGATGACGCAGGCCATCGATACGGTCGTGCTGGATAAAACGGGTACCGTCACGCGGGGCAAGCCGGAATTGACGGACGTCATCATCTCGGACGAAACAGCAGATGCTGAGGCATATCTGAGCGAAGGGGATAAGGTTTCCCTACTGTTGCGGTTCGTCGGCGCGGCGGAGAAAAACTCCGAGCATCCGCTCGCGGAAGCGATCGTAGCGGGCATTCGCGAGCGCGGCATCGCGCTGCCGGATGCCGAATCGTTCGAGGCGCTGCCCGGCTACGGCGTGCGTGCGGTCGTGGAGGGCAGGCAGGTGCTGGTCGGCACGCGCCGTCTTCTGGAACGGGAGAACGTGGCGATCGGGGTGACGGCATCGGAAACGATGACGCGGCTTGAGGAAGCGGGCAAAACGGCGATGCTCGCGGCATTCGATGGCTTGTATGCAGGAACGATCGCGGTGGCGGACACGGTGAAGGATACTTCCGCAGCTGCGGTCGCCCGACTTCAGGCGATGGGGATCGAGGTCGTCATGATTACGGGGGACAACGCCCGCACGGCCGCGGCGATCGCGGCCCAGGTCGGCATCTCCCGCGTACTGTCGGAAGTGCTGCCGGAGGGCAAGGCGGCCGAGGTGAAAAAGCTGCAGGCGGCGGGCCGAAAGGTCGCGATGGTCGGCGACGGCATCAACGACGCGCCGGCGCTCGCTACGGCCGACGTCGGCATGGCGGTCGGCACGGGGACGGACGTCGCGATGGAGGCGGCTGACGTCACGCTCATGCGGGGCGATCTCGCGAGCATCCCGGACGCGATCGAGATGAGCCGGCTCACGATGCGCAACATCCGTCAAAACCTGTTCTGGGCGCTCGGCTACAACACGGTCGGCATCCCGGTGGCGGCGATCGGCCTGCTCGCGCCCTGGGTCGCCGGCGCAGCGATGGCGCTCAGCTCGGTATCCGTCGTGCTGAACGCGCTGCGACTGCAGCGGGCGAAGCTGCGGTCCTAACCGACAGCTACACAGCTTTCGAGCAAAACGCAAAAAGGGATGAAGCAGAGCGGCCCTCTGCCTCATCCCTTTTTGCGTTTTGCAGATCTGACTTCCTCATCGTCGGTGTCCGCAAGATTCGGGCCTATCGATGAACCGATAATCGACGGTTGTTGTTCTATGCCTGATCCGCGTCAGCCTCTGCCTTCACATCGGCATTCAAAGCACTAGACCGCCCCCCGCAGCTCTCGCGCACGACCAGCTCGGAGGGGATGACGACGTTTTGCGGGGCACGGTCTTTTTTGCGGCCGAGCAGCTTCAGCATGAGCCTCGCGCCTTCCTTGCCGATCTCGTACAGATTGGTCGTGGCGGAGGAGATGCCGTACTTGACGGCGGCGGCGCTGTTCTCGAAGCTGACGATCGCGAGGTCGCCGGGCACCGAGGTGCCGTGCGCCCGGGCGTAGTCGATGACGCCGACCGCCTGCGCATCCCGCCCCGCGACGAGTGCCGTGGGCGGCTCCTTCAGCGTCAGGAAGTGCTCCGCGGCCTTGTAGCCGCTCTGTTCCTTTTCGTCGCCGATGTACAAATAGTCGTCCCTAAGCCGCAGTCCCGCTTCCTCCATCGCGTCCTTGAAGCCCTCGTACCGGTCTTCGCATACCAGGTAATTAAGCGGTCCGGGACTGATGAAGGCGATCCGGCGATGGCCGAGTCCAAGCAGATGGCGCGTGTTTTTATACGAAATCTCGTAATTGTCCACGTCCACCGAGTTGACGCGGTTCGCTTGGCTGTTGCTCCCTACGATGACGACGGGGAAATTTTGTTCGGTCAGCTCCTCGATTGTCTGAAAATCGTGCTCGGGCAAGCAGATCAGCACGCCGTCCATCGCCCGTTCGCGCATCAGCTTAACGAGCTTGGGCGTCTTGGTCTTATGGCCGAGACTGTCCCAAGCGAGCAGCAGGTTGTAATCCTTGTGGTCGAGCACCTCGCCGATCCCCTGCAGCAGGCCGTTGAAGTCATTGTTGCCGGAAAAGGAAAAGAAGTCGGTGGCGGGATGTGGCGTGAAAAGGCAGACGCTGTTCGTCTTGCGCGTCACGAGTCCGCGGGCCGCGGAATTCGGCTGATAGTTCAGTCGCTTGATGACTTCCATGATGCGGGCTTTCGTCTCGGGCGCGACGGGCGCCGTGCCGTTAAACGCGAACGAGACGGTCGAGATGGAGACGCCGGCTTCCCGAGCTATATCTTTGATTGTAACCATCGGCTGCAACCTCGCTTAAAACGTTTTTATCAATATAGCATAAATCATGCGGATATAGGCATCGAATTCATCCAAGCATGCCGATTTTGGCAGCGTTTTAATAGGCGATTTTCTCAATAATCCTTATGCGACGCGGTTTTTTTGAGTAATAAAAACGTTTTATTTTAATGTTGAGAATACGTTGCGGAAAATGATATGCTGATTGTGCAAGAGAAAAGAAAGGGCTTACAGCGCGGAAAACGAACACGGGTAAATCGTCAACGGAGACGAAATCCGTAATCACGGCATTTTTTCTCGAATTTTAGCGCTGTATGGCACCAGTGAATAAAAACGTTTTATTAAAAACTCATTTGGAAAGGGGAACTTCACAAATGAATGTTCGTCAAAAAACGGCTTTGCTGCTCGCTTCCTCGCTCGCCGTCGCTTCGCTCTCCGCCTGCTCCGGCTCGAACGGCAACGGCAATGCTTCGTCCTCGGCTTCGGATGCCGGGGCATCTTCATCCGTATCCGCCTCCGGAACCGCTTCCGCATCGGCTGGCGAGCCCAAAGCCAAGAAGACGATCGTTTTCTCCACGATCACCAATTACTATACGGCAGGACTTCAGCTTGCGGCCGAGGACTACCAGAAGCTTCATCCGGAGACGACCGTCAAGATCGACATCGTGTCCGACAACACGACCTACCAGACATCCTTTCAGGCCAAGATGGCGGCAGGCGGCGACGATGCGCCGGATATCGTGCACGCCAACCTGCTCGGCGATACGCCGGCCAACAACGTCAAGAAAGGCTACATCCTGAAGCTGAACGATTTCGTGAAGGCGCCAAATGCCTACAACAACGGCACGACGCTTTACGACGGCATCAACGGCGATTACTGGCCATACGCCTACACCGCCGACGGCGACATCTTCATGCTGCCGTTCGATCTCGTCGGCACGGGCTTCTATTACAACAAAGACTTGTTCGCGAAGGCGGGCATCACCGAGACGCCGACGACCTGGGAGGATCTGTTCGCAGACCTGCAGAAGCTCAAGGATCAGAAGATCATCCCGCTCGCGATGTCGCAAGCGACCGGCTCCGACTACGAAGGCTGGATGGTAGGCGCGTTCGAGGACTGGGCGAACCGTTCGCTGATTCCCGATATCCTCGTGCAGCCGGGAGACGCCCGCAATACGCCGGAGGTCGAAGCGATCAACGGCAAGGTCAAATACGATCCGAACGATCCGTTCTTCGATATCGGCGCGGTCGTCGACGCAGAGCGCACGATGGCGCTGTGGAAGTCGGGCAAATACGATCCGGTGGGGCCGGCCGAGCAGAAAATTTGGTCCACGCTGAAGCAGCTGTCGACGTATTTGCAGCCTGGCTACGCGACGATGAAGGATGCCGACGCTTACCAGCTGTTCATCTCGGGCAAGGCGGCCGCCTACTGGAACGGCAGCTGGCAGGTCGGCCAGATCCTCAAGGATCAGCAAGCGCTGGGCGACAAGGGCTTCGAATGGGGCACCTTCAAGTTCCCCGGCTTCAAGGAAGCCGATCCGAACTTCCCGGGCGACCCGCGCGGCATTCTCGTGCCGGGCCACCAGCTCTCCGTCACCGCCAAGAAGGACGCCGACACGGTCGCTCGCGCCCAGGATTTCCTGCAGTTCCTGTATTCGCCCGAGGAAGCGCAAAAGGTGTTCACGACGACGATCGAAGCCGGCCAGTTCGTGCAAGGACCGAGCCTCGTCAAAGGCGTCACGCTGCCCGATGTCGTTAATTCGTACCTGGACGGCTTTAAGGTCGCGGGCAACATGAACGGTTCGATCGGCCAGATCGCCAACGGCAACCCGGCCGCCGAGCCCAACGCGACAGCCGAAGGGAAGTCGCTGGAGCTCCAATACTACAACGACAAAATTACGCTCGAGCAGTTCCTGCAAAAGAAAGCCGAATACACGAAAAAGACGAACGAGAAGTACATCGCGGACAACAAATTCGACCTCGATCCCAAGACCAACCCTTAAACCCGCGCGCAAGCGGTCCGGCGGGCGCCCGATGGCGCTCCCGGCCGCCTAGGCCGGCGCGAGTCCCGCTTCAAAGGAGCTGATGCCATGAATACGGCGCGATGGAAAAGATACGGGCTGTCCTATTTGTTTCTTTTGCCCTCTTTTTTGTTTATCGTCGTCTTTCTTTACTATCCCGTCATTCTCGCGTTTTTCCATTCCTTTACCGATTGGAATCTCGTTCAGTCCAAGTGGACCGGGCTGCGCAATTTCCGGACGATGTTCGGCGACTCAAGCTTCCGGACAGGCGCCGTCAATCAAGTTATCTACACGCTGACGGACGTGGTCAAAGCGATCGTATTTCCGTTGATCGCCGCGGAGCTGATCTTCCTGATCGGCGGACCGAGAATCAAATATACGTTCCGAACCGGCTTCATCCTGCCGATGCTGCTGCCCGGCATCGTGACGATCCTGCTGTGGCAGAACATTTACGACCCGAACAACGGCTTGCTGAACCAACTGCTGACGCTGGTAGGCCTGGAGAGCTGGGTTCACGCATGGCTTGGCGAGGACAGCACCGCGCTATGGGCGATCGTTTTTTACAACTTCCCGTTTATCGCCGGTCTTCCGTTCCTGATCTTCTACGCGGCCATCGGCAACATGAGCCAGGAGCAGATCGAGGCGGCCCGAATCGACGGCGCCAACGGCTGGCAGGTTTTCACCCGAATTCATCTGCCGTTCCTCGTGCCTCAATTCAAAGTAGTGACCATTCTGACGATCATCGGCAGCCTCCAAGACTTCGTCAAGATCATGGTCATGACGGGCGGCGGCCCCGGCGTCGCGACGACCAACCCGGCGATGATCATGTACAACGCCGCGTTCGGCAGCTCGCAGTACGGCTACGGCTCCGCGATCGGCGTATCGTTGTTCCTCGTTATACTCGCGCTGACGCTGTTTAATATGAAGTTTCTCAAAACCGACTACTAGGAGGTCCTGCCATGACCGCGCGCATGTCGAAATGGGCGGGCTCCGCCGTGCTTGTTGCGCTTCTCGTCGCTACGCTCGTGCCTTTTTTTCTGCTGATCTACTTCTCGTTCAAGGACCAGATCGAGATTCTCGTCGATTTCTGGGGTCTGCCGTCCGCGCTCAAATGGGAAAATTATTCGGCCGCCTGGGACGCCGTCAAAGCCAGCATCGGCCATTCGCTATACGTCTGCTTCGTCACCGTGCTGGGCGCCGTGCTGCTCGGTTCGCTGTCCGGCTTCGTGTTCGCCCGGCACCGTTTCCCATTGCGCGGCTTGCTGTACCTGATGCTGATTGGCGTCATGATGATCCCGTCGCTGCTCAACATCGTGCCGCTCTATGCGATTATCAACAATCTGGGCTTCACGAACAGCTACCTGGGCCTGATCCTGCCCTACATCGCAGGCACGCAGCTGCTCGGCATCATGCTGTGTCGCACCTTTTACGAGTCGCTGCCCCAGGAGCTGTTCGAGGCGGCCCGGATCGACGGCGGCGGCGAATTTTACGTCTACTCCCGGATTGCGCTGCCGCTGAGCCTGCCGATCCTCGTCACCGTCGCGATCGTCACCTTCCTTGCGGTATACAGCGATTACCTGTGGCCGTTTATCGTGCTGAGCCAGGAGCACCAGACGTTCACGATGGCCGCGGTCGGGCTCAACCGCTCGGGCCGGACGGACATTGGACTGTCCTTCGCCGCTTATATCGTCGGCAGCGTGCCGACGATCCTGCTCATTCTGTTCGGCATGAAGTATTACATCGAAGGCATGGTCACCGGCGCCGTGAAGGCGTGAGCGCGTACCGAATTGCCCGGAAAGAGGCTGACTGATCTTGGACATCGCTAACAACCGCGCGCTTCCCAAGTGGATCTGGCATCGGGAACGCCATCAACAACGCAGCTTGACGCTGACCGCGCATCTGAATGCAGACGCGCCAATCGAGGGCGCCGTATTTCGCGTGGCGCTTACTGGCGCGGCCGTCGTCCGCTGGAACGGCGACATCGTCGGCCGCATCGTCGAATCCCCGGCCGCGGCCGCAGCGTTTGCGAGCGTCGCTGGCTTCCCCGCGTCGATCCCGGCGGGCCGGCACACGCTTAGCGTCGAGATCGTGGCGAAGGACGACTATCCGATCGCCGACGTCAACGCCTACCTGCACGCGCGCACGGTCGGTTTTATCGGATTTGTCGAAGGCGAAGGGCTATGGCTGCCGAGCGGCGAGGACTGGCTCGCGGACGGCGAGCGCGCCGACGTCGTCGCGCTGCTCGGCGAGGAGCCGTTCGGCGACCTTGAATCGTCGCCGGATTGGTTCGTTCGTGGCGGCTACGGCGATATCGTCGCGACTCCGCTCGAGGATTCGACCGTGCCGGAGCGCTTCGGCGTGGACGCTTCGCCGGCGGGCGCCGGCGCTTGGCGCTTCGGCGGCACGCTCGCCGGCAGCGGCGGGGCGCCGCTCGAAGATCCGGTGCCGGAGCGACTGGAATTGTTCTACCATCTCCGCAAGCAGAACGAATGGACGCTCCGTCGCGCGGCCCAGCAGCGGCTCGATCTCGCCGCGCTGCCGCAGGCGACAGTCGATCTCGAACGCGAGCACAACGCGCGAATCCTGCTCGTCAACGAAGGGACCTCCGCGCTTACCGTGCTATGGAACGGCGCGGAATCGATGCAGGAGCTGGAGCGCTACGACGGTTGCATTACGGAATGGTTCAGCGCCGCGCCGGGAGAGTCGCTTCATACGCTGCCGCAAGGCATGCGCTTCGTGCGCCTGTTCTTCCTCGGCGAGGCCGGAGCGGCGTTCGCCGCATCCGTCCGGTTCGAGGCGGTGCAGGTCGCGCTCAAGCAGACCGGCTCGTTCGCGTCGGACGCGACCCGCTTGCCGCTTGTCTACGACGTATCCGCCCATACGAGCCGAATCTGCCATCAGATCGGGCTCTGGGACGGAATCAAGCGCGACCGGCTCAACTGGACGTTCGACCTGTACATGGCGGCGCGCTCGTGCTATTTCCTGTGGGACGACACGGCCGTTATCCGGCGCGCGCTCCGCGAGCTGGGAGAGGGCACGCCGCATGGCAAATGGATGAACGGCATCTGCGAATACACGCTGTGGTGGATTCAGGCCGTGGCCGAATATGTTTTTTATACGGGCGACCGCGCGTTTGCGCTGGAAATGAGCGAACCGCTGCGGCGTCATGCCGGATGGGTGTTCGAAAACACGGATGAAACGACGGGCCGGCTGTCGCCGGAGGGCAGCATCCTGATCGAATGGGTGCCGCTCACCGCGGAGGAACGGGCTTCGGGGCTGCAGGCGATCTACGGCATGACGCTCTCCGCGCTAGGCAGACTGTCGGCTGATCTGCCGGCGCTCGGTATCGGACAGCTGCCTCCGCGGCCGCTGACTAACGAGGAAGAATTCATGCGTCCGGACAACCGGCTTGCGGTCAAGGCGCTCGGTATCTCGGCCGGCATGGTGGGCGAGGAGCGGGCGCGGGCATTTCTATCGAGCTACGAGCTGCGGGATCCGGTGACGCCGCTGTCCGCCTACCAGTTCGCCGAATGCTGCTCCCGGTACGGCATGCACGACCGCGCCTACGGCATCATCGAGCAGGTCTGGGGCGGCATGCTTGACCGTGGCGCCACGACCTTTTGGGAGACCTACACCGATTCGTACGCGGGGGGCGACTACCACGACGCGCTGACGACCTACGAGTCGTACGGCTCTTACCGGATCAGCCTGTGCCATTCCTGGTCGAGCACGCCGGTCAAGTGGATCTCCGAGACGGTACTGGGCGTGACGTGCTTGTCGCCGGGGTTCGCGGCTGTACGCTTCGAACCGACGGCGGTCGGCGGCATCGCGCGCTGTTCGGGCACCGTGCATACGCCGCGCGGTACGATCGCCGTCTCCTGGCGGCGCGAGACGGGAGGAGAATTGACGGGCGAGATTCACGTTCCGGAAGGCGTCGAGGTCGTTGTAGCAGGCGTCGCGGCGAGGGTCCGCCGGGGCGGCGAATCGCTGGAGGCGCAATCGGAGAGGAGCGGATCGAGATGAGCGGCCTGCTGCAGGAACAGTTCGAACGTCCGCCCGTCGATTACCGCGGCAAGCCGTTCTGGTCCTGGAACGGCGAGCTTCGGCAGGAGGAGCTGATCCGCCAGATCGGCGTCCTCAAGGAGATGGGCTTCGGCGGCTTCTTCATGCATTCGCGGACGGGGCTGGCGACCGAATACATGGGCGAGGAATGGATGAAGCTGATCAACGCGTGCGCGGACGAGGCCGAGCGGCTTGGCATGGAGGCTTGGCTGTACGACGAGGACCGATGGCCGAGCGGGACAGCCGGCGGACTCGTTACGCGGGAGCCCGATTACCGCCGGAAGTTCATCCGGCTGCGCGTCAGCGGCGCGGAGGCATTCATTCCGCCTCAGGATCCGCCGCTTGCCTTGTTCGAGTGCGCGCTTGACGGACTCGCCGCGAGCGAAGTGCGGCAGCTTGCGGATGGAGAGCGGCCCGCGCCAGGCCGGTGGGCGCTTTGTTTCACCGTCGAAGAGCAGGCGAGCGAGAGCTTTTACAACGGCTACACTTATGTCGACACGATGAACCGCGAGGCCGTGGACCGCTTTATCGAGCTGACCCATGAAGCCTACAAAAATGCGTGCGGCGACCGGCTGGGGCGCTCCATCAAAGGCATTTTTACCGACGAGCCTCACCGCGGCGCGCTGCTGGACGGCTTCGGGCTCGCCAATCCCGATCCGGAATGGCTCGCGCCCTGGACGGCATCGCTGTTCGAGCGATTTCGCGAGCGGTTCGGCTACGACCTGGCGCCGCGACTGCCGGAGCTGTTCCTGCAGATCGAGGGCCGCGCTGTCTCGCAGGTCAAATGGCACTACGCGGAGCTGCTGACCGAGCTGTTCATGGAAAGCTTCGCGAAGCCGATCGGCGACTGGTGCGAGGCGAACGGGATCGCATTGACCGGACATACGCTGCACGAGGACAGCCTGACGGCCCAGACCGCGATGGTCGGCTCGGTCATGCGCTTTTACGAGCATATGAGTCACCCCGGCGTTGACGTGCTGACCGAAGGCAACGTCGATTACTGGATCGTCAAGCAGCTCTCTTCCGCGGCGCGCCAGCTCGGGCGGCCCTGGCTCATGTCGGAGCTGTACGGCTGTACGGGCTGGCAGATGACGCTGCAAGGGCACAAGGCGGTGGGCGACTGGCAGGCGCTGCTCGGCATTAACCTCCGCTGTCATCACTTGTCCTGGTACACGATGGCGGGCGAGGCCAAGCGCGATTACCCCGCGAGCATTTTCTACCAGTCCGCCTGGTGGCGGCAGTACGAGACCGTAGAGACGTACTACGCACGGCTCGGACTGTTGCTGTCGCAGGGAGAGCCGGCGTGCGAGCTGCTGGTCGTCCATCCGGTCGAGAGCGTCTGGTGCCAGACGTATCCCGACTGGTCGCGAGGCCTGTCGGCGGTGTCGCCGGCGGTCCGGGAGCTCGAGCGCAAGTTCGAGGCGCTGTACCATCTGCTGGCGGGGGAACGAATCGACTTCGACTACGGCGACGAGGAAATGATGTCAAGGCTGGCATGCGTCGAAACGGGGGAAGACGGGACGCCGCGCCTTCGGGTCGGCCGCGCGGTCTATCGCGCGGTGCTCGTGTCCGGCATGACGACGATCCGGAGCGATACGCTGCGGCTGTTGGAGCGGTTTGCGGCGGCGGGCGGCCGGGTCGTGTTCGCGGGCGAGGCGCCGGCTTATGTGGACGCGCTGCCGAGCGAGTGGTGTGCCGGATTCGCCGACGGAGGGCAGGCGATCCGCTGCGAGACGGCGGAGCTGGCGGCGCTGCTGCGCGCGGGGGCCGGTGTCGGCGCGATCGTGTCCGCGCAGGGCGCGGGCGGCGAACCGCTGCCGGGCATTCACACGCAAGTTCGCCGGTTAGGCGGTCGGACGATCGTGGTCTTGATGAACATGGACAGGACGAATGAACTGCGCGATGTCACGATCCGGCTGCCGGCGCCGGTTGGCGGTGGGGGAGCGGGCTGTCCGGGGACGAGCGCCGCGGGGGTGAACGACTCGGGGGTGAACGACTCGGGGGCGAACGACTCGGGGGCGAACGACTCGGGGGCGAACGACTCGGGGACGAACGACTTGGTGGCAAGCGACTTGGTGGCGAACGACTTGTGGGCGAGCGCCGCGGCCGTCGAGGAGTGGAACTGCCTCACAGGCGAACGATTTGCATTGGAGGCGTTTCGCGAGGGCAATGCACTCGTCTTGACGACGGATTTTCCGCCGTCCGGCGAGCGCGTCTTCGTCGTGAGCGACGGGCGGGCCGTCCCGGAGGAGACGCTGCCTGCCGCGGTTCGGCTCGCTGACGCCGCAGAGATGCCGCTTCAAGGGCCGTTCGCGTACGCATTGGAGGAGCCCAACGTTTGCGTGCTCGACAGGGCCGAATGGCGATTGGACGACGGCGAATGGCGTCCGGCCGAGGAGGTGCTGCGGATCGACGCCGCCGCGCGCCGCGAGCGCGGGCTGCCGCTGCGGGCAGGAGACATGATCCAGCCTTGGTACCGGCGCAAATATCTGGCCGAATCCGCGGGGGAGAGGGCAAGGCTGTCGCTGCGTTTCGCATTCGACGCTGCGGAGATTCCGCAGGGCGAGCTGTATCTGGCGGCCGAGCGTCCCGAGCTGCTTGAGATCAAGCTGAACGGCATAGCGATCGACACGTCGGCACCGGAAGGCTGGTGGATCGATCCTTGCTTCGTAAAGCTGCGCATCGCGCCCGCGCAATTGCGGCAGGGTGGCAATCTGCTCGAAGTGTCCGCAGATCTGCACGCCGACTTCGACTTGGAGAACCTCTATCTGCTCGGCGGCTTCGGCGTCGTTCTGAACGGGACGCAGCCGACGCTGACGCGTCTGCCGGAGCGGCTTGAGGCGGGCGATATTTTGGGGCAGGGACTGCCTTTTTACGGCGGAGCGATCACTTACAGGATTAGCCGCGAAGAGGTGGCGCGCGTGGCTGCGACGCTCGGAACGGCGCATGCCGGCGGCGAACTGTACGCTGCGTTCGGCGAAGGAGCGGCCGCGATCGTCGTTCGTGAAGCGGAAGCAGGCACGGACGCAGGCGCGGGAGGCGAGGCGCAAACTGGCGAGGCACAGACTGGCGAGGCGCAGCATGGCGAGGCACAAACTGGCGATGCACAGACTAGAAGGCATACCGGCGCACATACCGTGGTCTGGCATCCGTACGAAGTGCCGATCTCGGGCGAGAGCGAGCTTGAAGTAAAGTGGATACTGACGCGGCGCAACACGTTCGGACCGCTCCACCAGCTGCCGGTGCTGACGCCATACTATGCGCCAAGCAACTGGCTCACGGAGGGCGCAGCATACAGCGAAGCGTACGCGCTCGTGCCGGCGGGGATGGCAGAGCCCCGTTTGCGATCGAAGCTGCCCGCGCAGTCGCGGAACCCAACCGGGGCATAGCGGGGAGGAGGAGCCGGCATGAGCGAAGCCGACGAGCAAGCTTCCGAAGCGCTGGCACCAGGCGAGTCGCATGCGCTGCTGCGCAGGAATTGGCGTATCGACATCGCGGCCGCGGTCGTGAACAGCCTTTGCATCGGCATGATCGTCCCTTATCTGGCGGTCATGGCGCTCCGCTTCGGAGGCGGCGCGTGGCATACGGCCGCGATCGCTTCCGCTGCGGCAGCCGCGAATTTGCTGGCGATATTTTGGGGGAAGCTTACGGCGGGATACGGCAAGGTAAGGCTCGTCTTTTTGTTCCACGGAGCGGCCCGGCTTGCGCTGCTGCCGATGGCTTTCGTTAGCGATCCGCTATCGCTGGCCGCGTTGACGCTGCTCTTTTTTGCGCTCCAGGGCGTGGCAACGCCCGCTTACGTCGGTCTGATGCGATCCATCTATCCGGAAGGCAAGCGGGCGACCTATATGTCCATCGTCCGGGTGTCCGCGGGGCTGGCGACGCTTGCGGGGACATACGTGTCGGGGAAATGGCTGGCGGACGACTTTCGCGCGGCGGCGCTCATCGGATTCGTCCTCGGCGTCGTCGGCATTTGCATGTTCGCGCGCATTCGCGAGCCGGAGTCGGCGCAAGAGGAGAAGGCCGCCTCCGGGGGAGCGCGTTGGACGGAGACGCTCTCCGCGCTTCGCGCGGACCGCAGCTTCCAGCTGCTGCTCGCCGGCGTATTTATTTACGAGTTTTTTATGCTGCTGCCGGCATCCGTCTATCCGGTGTACCAAGTTGGGAAAATGAACCTCGACAATGGGCAGATCGGCTTGATCAGCATGGCGACGACGGCCGCCGCGCTGTTGTTCAACCCGATCTGGGGGCATGTCATCGACAAGCGAACGGCGATCCCGGTCCTGTCCTGGTGCGCCGCGGCGGGCACGCTGCTGCCGCTGGCCTACTGGTTGCTGCCGGGTTTCTGGCCTGCCGCGGCCGGCGCATTCGCGATGGGCATCGCTTCGGCGGGCATGGACCTGGCGTGGATGAACTATCTGTCACGCTCGTCGGGGCGCTACCTGTCTTCCTTCAGCGGGATTTACTTGTCGCTGGTCGGCTTCAGAGGCATCGCCGCGCCGCTCATCGGAGCTGCGCTGGCCGAGCGGGCTGGGCTGCCGGCCGTGTTCGCCCTATCTTTCTTTGCGGGCTGGGCGGCGCTTGTGCCGTTCCTGCTGCTGCTCCCGTCCGTGCGCGGCAAAACCGGGAAATGACTCGAGACGCAACATAAGGAGCTGTCCCCAAAGTCATGAACATGACTCTGGGGCGGCTTCTTTGCATTTCGGGCTATTCCGCGCTATCCATGCGTATCTGGTTAGCGGCGGCGGAGCGGGCTGGGCTGTACGAGCGACAATAGCGCAATTTTGCGCTATCCATGCGTATCTGGTTAGCGGCGGAGGAGCGGGCTGGGCTGTACGAGCGAGAATAGCGCAATTTTGCGCTATCCATGCGTATCTGGTTAGCGGCGGAGGAGCGGGCTGGGGATGTGTGAGCGATAGTAGCGCAATTTTGCGCTATTCGCTCGCATCCCGTTAGCGTGGGTGAGCGGACCATTCGTGCGTTCCCGGCGCTAGTCGACCGCCGCTACAGCGTAATAGGCGGTCCCGCGTAGCCGAGCTTTCGCGAGATGTCGTAAGCTGTCTGCTTGACGGTCCGGATCAGTTCGGGCAGGCGGTCTTCGCCGAATCGGACCTCCGGACCGGCGATGCTGAGCCCGGCCGCCATTCGTCCGGCATGATCGAAGATAGGCGCGCACAGCTCCGCCGTGTAGTTCTCCAGCTCGGACCGGCTGAAGCTGTAACCCGTCTTCCGGGTCAAGGCCAGCGTCTCCCGCAGCTTGGCCATGCTGACGATCGTACCGTCTCCGATCTTATCGAGTTCGACTTCGCTAAGATAACGTTCCCGCTCCGCATCGGGCATGAAGGCCAGTAAAATACGCGAAGACGCGCCGGCGTAGAGCGGCGCCTTTCTGCCGATCTTGGTGAACAGCCGCACGGGATGGTCCGTGTCGAGCTTCTCGACGTACATGGAAAAGTCGCCGTCGCGTACGGCGAGATGAACGGCTTCGTCGATGCCGTCCCGCAGCCGCAGCATGTCGGGCGCGGCGACATGACGGATATCGAGCCGCTCCGCGACCAGATTGCCGAACTGAAGGAACAACAGGCCGAGCGCGTACAGGCCGTCCTGATCCTTGGTCAGGAAGCCCATGTCTGCCAGCGAACCGATCATGCGGTGGGCGGAGGATTTGGGAACGCCGGACAAGCGGATGATGTCGTTCATGCTGAGTTTGTTATGATTCAAAAACAAATTCAATAGATCCATAGACTTGATAACCGTCTTGTTTTTGCTCTTGTTTTCCACGACTTCCTCCTGAATACCGCTCCGATTCGCGTCCGTCCCGCTTGCTTTCTTCGGTAAGTATACCCTGAACGTCCGGCGCTTGGATATGCGGATGTTGTCGTCCGATGCCAAAATCGGAATTCCTGCTTGCTATTTTCACATTACCTACTATAATGATCGTATTATATAGATTTGAAATTTGGGATCAATGTCCCGAAATTCGGGATTTTCATAACACAGGCTTTATTATACAAGGTGATGATGAAATTGAAAGGGTTGGCCGAAAATTACGTCAATTACGGCGCGATAGAGGCGAAGCTGCTGCCGCTCGGCGATTCGGCGGTGACGGTGCAGCTCGGCGAGACGATCTGCCGGCAGACGCACGACCGGGTGAGGCAGCTGGCCGAGCATCTGGAGCGGCACCGTTTCCCAGGCATGATCGAATACGTGCCCGCCTTCTTGTCCGTGACGGTATACTTCGAGCCGTTCAAGGCGCTCGGGGGTCTCGGCAATCGGACCGCGGCCGATTGGGCAGATCCGGACAGTAACGCCGATCCTACCGGCAACGCCGATCCTACCGGCAGCACGAATCCGCTCGGCCTGGTCGCGGATTGGCTCGGCGAGCAGCTGGCCAAGCTGGAGAACGCCGCGCAGACCACGCCCAGAGTAACTGAGATTCCGGTCTGCTACGGCGGCGAGCTGGGCCCCGATCTGCCGGAGGTTGCGGAGGCGCACGGATTGTCGGAGCAAGAGGTGATCGAGATTCACGCCTCCGCCGACTATCTCGTCTACATGCTCGGCTTCGCGCCGGGCTTCGCCTACCTGGGCGGGCTGCCGCAGCGCATTGCCACGCCGCGCAGGCAGACGCCGCGGCTGTCGATTCCGGCGGGCACCGTCGGCATCGCCGGGGATCAGACGGGCGTGTATCCGATCGCGACGCCGGGCGGCTGGCAGCTCATCGGCAAGACGCCGGAGCCGCTGTTCCTGCCGGACGCCACGCCGCCGACGCTGCTGCGGGCGGGGGATATCGTACGGTTCAGACCGATCTCCCGAGAAGAGTTCGATCGACGGGAGGCGGCGCGGGGATGAGCATGATTATGGTAAAGCCCGGGCTGTTGACGACGGTCCAGGACCTCGGCAGGCACGGCTCGCAGCAGTTCGGCGTGATCGTCGGCGGCGCGATGGACGCCTTCGCGCTGCGGATCGCGAACCTGCTGGTCGGCAATGACGAGCGCGCGGCGGGGCTCGAGATCACGATGCTCGGGCCGGAGATTTATTTTGCGGAGCCCGCGCTCATCTCCGTCTGCGGCGGCGATCTGTCTCCGCAGCTGAACGATCGGGCATTGCCGCTGTGGAAGACGGTCGTCGCGCCGGAAGGAAGCGTGCTGCGGTTTGGCCGCGCAAGGCGGGGTTGCCGCGCGTATCTGGCGGTCGCAGGCGGCGTGGACGCACCGATCAAGATGAACAGCCGCTCCACCTACCTGCGGGCGGGCATCGGCGGCTGGGAGGGACGCGCGCTGCAGAAGGGCGATCGGCTCCCGATCGGGGCAGCTTCTCCTGCCAGCCGGGCGCTCGCGTCGCTGCTCGCGGACGAAGCGCAGGCGGACGGCGTCGCATTCAGTCGCTGGTCGGTCGCGCCGGACCTGCTGCCTTCCTATGCGGCGAATCCGGAGGTGCGGGCGGTCGCGGGACAGGAGCTGGCGCTGTTCCAAGAGGAGAGCGCGGAGCGATTTTTCGCCGACGCCTTCAAGGTGCGGACGGATTCCGACCGGATGGGCTACAGGCTGTCCGGCGACGGCGACGGCCTGCGTCTAAAGGAAAAGCGGGAGCTCGTCTCCTCGGCGGTGACGTTCGGGACGGTGCAGGTGCCGCCCGACGGCCAGCCGATCGCGCTCATGGCGGACCGGCAGACGACGGGCGGGTACCCGAAGATCGCGCAGGTCGCATCGGTGGATCTGCCTTTGCTGGCCCAGACCAATCTGGGCGGCACGGTCCGGTTCCGACGCGTTTCCTTGCAGGAGGCGCAGCGGTTGTATCTGGTACGCGAGAACGGAATTCGAACGCTGCGCAGCGGGTTGGAACGCATGCAAGCCAGCGGGAACGGGAGGGTGTGAGTCGATGGCAAAGGACAAGGAGCCGAAGCTCTCGATACGGGATCTGGCGGTGGAGTATCACTCGAAAGGACAGCGGACCGTCGCGCTCCGGGGCGTCGATCTGGACGTGAAGGACGGCGAGTTCGTCTCCGTCGTCGGCCCGAGCGGCTGCGGGAAATCGACGCTGCTCAAGGTCGCGGCCGGTCTGCTGCAGCCTGCGGCGGGAGCCGCTTATATCGACGGCAAGCCGATCGACGACGTTCCCGACGGGGTCGGCATGGTGTTTCAGAACGACGCGCTGCTCCCCTGGAAAACGGTGCTCCACAATGTCCGGCTGCCGCTGGCGATCAAGGGACTGCCCGACAAGGAGCAGGTCGCGGAGGCGAACCGGCTGCTGAAAATGGTCGGACTCGAAGGCTTCGCGAACTTCTATCCGAAGCAGCTGTCCGGCGGCATGCGCAAACGGGTCGCGCTCGCGCGCACCTTCGCCTACGATCCGGACATTTACCTGATGGACGAGCCGTTCGGCCCGCTGGACGCGCAGACCCGCGTCAAGATCGGCGAGCAATTCCTGCACATCTGGGAATCGGTCGGCAAGAGCGTGCTGTTCATCACGCACGATATCGAAGAAGCGATCGCGCTGTCCGACCGCGTCATCGTCATGACGGACCGCCCCGGGCGGATCAAGGCCGAGTTCGACATCCGGCTCGCGCGGCCCCGGCCTTTTTACGACATCCGGTTCGATCCGGTGTTCAAAGAGCTGCAAAGGGAAATCTGGATGCAGATGTCCGGCGGCGGTACGGGAGGGATCGACTGATGGCTGCAACATCGAAGCGCACGACCCGCTCGGGCTTTCGCGAACGCGAGTATTCCAAGACGTCCGTATGGGCCGGCCGGATCGTCGTGTTCGTGCTGCTGATCGGCGCATGGGAGCTGCTGTCCGGCCGCGCGTTCAACGCCTTTTGGCTGAGCAAGCCGTCTCTCATCGCCGGCCGGATCGTCGATATGCTCGGAGACGGGGATCTGTGGTATCACATGAGCGCGACGCTGCAAGAGGCGATAGCGGGTCTCGCGATCGGGATGGTCGGCGGCACGCTGCTCGGCATCGGCCTCGCATTCAGCGGCATTTTCGAACGATGGATTTACCCGTACATGATGGCGCTCTACAGCCTGCCCCGCGTATCGCTCGCGCCGCTGTTCATCGTATGGTTCGGCATCGGACTCTCCTCTAAGATTTTGATGGTCACAGCGATGGTCATCTTCGTGGCGTTTTACAACGCGTTCGAGGGCATGCGCAACATCGACAAAGACCTGATGGACATGATGAGCACGTACAAGGCCAAGTGGTCCCACAAACTGCGCTGGGTCGTCCTCCCGTCGATCACCGTCTGGATTCTGACCAGCATCCGGCTCAATATCGGCATGGCGCTGATCGGCTCGGTCATCGCGGAGCTGGTCGGCTCCAACCGGGGACTCGGCTACTACATCACGTATTCCTCGAACATGCTGGATACGACGGGCATTTTCACCGGACTCGTGCTGATCATGCTGATCGCCGTCGTTCTCGAGCAATGCGTGCTGCTGTTGGAGCGCGTCCTGCTCCGGCACCGCTAAGGGACATCCGTCCGGGCAAGCTTCCCCTTTTTATAAGACCCTACATCACGCTGGACCCGACAAACGGAGCGGCTTGATATACATTCCAAAGCAAGCTCTACAATCCAGAGGAGGTCTATTTCCATGAAAAAGCAAAAATCATTCGCGCTGCTGCTGCTGCTGTCGATCATGCTGGTCGTGCTGTCTGCGTGCGGAAACTCCAATTCCAATTCTAACTCCAGCGCAAGCGCAAGCTCCGATGCGGGCGCTACGGCTTCGGCTTCGCCGTCCGCCTCGGGCAGCGGCGATGCGTCTCCTGCGGCACCGGCCGGCGGCAAAATCCGCCTCGGCCTCGTAGGCGGCGGCATGACGCCGCTCGTCGCCCAGCTCGGGATCAACGACGGCTCTTACGAGAAGGCGGGCATCGAGATCGAGGAGAAGGACTTCACGGCCGGCTCCGACATGGTGCAGGCGCTCGTCGGCGGCAGCCTGGACGTCGTGCTCGGCTCCTACGAGCACGTGCTGCGCCAGATTCAGAACGGACTCGGCGTCAAGGCGTATGCAGAGATCTTTAACGGCGTCGGCTACTCGCTCGTCGTGAAGAAGGACGCGCCTTACCAATCGCTGGCCGAAGTAAAGGGCAAGACGCTCGCTGTCACCAAGGTCGGCAGCCTGTCCGACACCGGTCTGCGCGAAGGCTTGAAGGAAGCCGGACTCGATCCGGAAAAGGACGTGAAGCTCATCAACGGCGGCAGCGGCGCCACGATGCTGGCGGCGATCGAGAGCGGCCAGGCGGCCGGCGGCATGGTGTCGGAGCCGACGCTGTCGCAGATGGTCGCGACCGGCAACTACCGCGTGCTGTACGATCCGCCGTTTGAGTTTGCGGGCATCGTCATCATGGCCAAAACGGATTGGGTCGCGAAAAACCAAGACCTCATGAAGCAGTTCCTGAAAGTAAGCGGAGCGGTTAATGCGCGTGCGCAGCAGGACCCGGATAGCGCGGCGGCTACTGTGCAGAAGCTGTTCGACAAGGTGCCGGCCGACGTGCTGAAGCAGGCTGTCGCCACCCAATTGACCAAGGTGCCGGAAGGGCTGAAGGTAACCGAGGCCGGTGCGGAATACGTGCAAAAGACGCAGCTTGACCAGGGCATTTTGAAAAAGGAAATTCCGTTCGCCGACGCAGTGGATCTGTCTTTACTTCCCTAACGAACAGGAGATGGCAGCATGGCCCAGGATCTGAGGACGTACCTCCGCCAACTGGCGGAATTCGACAAGCGCAGCGTGCGGCTCGTGGACAAGGAGGTCGATCCCCGCTTCGGGATCACCGGCTACGCCGCGGCGCTCGCGGAGAAAGGCGAATATCCGGCGCTATTATTTAACCGGGTAAAAGGCGCGGACTTCGCCTGCGTGTCCAACCTGCTGACCGAATACGAGCGCATCGCCCTGTATCTGGGCTGCGAGGTGCAGGATATTCCCCGGGTATACGGGGAGAAGCTGCAAAAGCCGATCGAGCCGGTCGTCGTCGAGCGCTCGCGGGCGAAGGTCAAGGAAAACGTCATCGCGGAGCAGGACGTAGACCTGGGCAAGCTGCCGATTCCGGTTCACAACGAAATGGATGGCGGCCCCTATCTGTCGGCAGGCGTCATGATTATCCGCGATCCCGACTCCGGTCTCATCAATGCGGGCATTTACAGGCATCAGATTTTTAACGCGACCGACATGGGCGTCTGGTTCCTTGGCGCGCATCACGGCGGCCTGATCTACAAGAAGTACAAAAAGATGGGCAAGCCGGCGCCGATCGCGATCGCGCTGGGGCATCACCCGGGCTTCGTCATGGGCTCGGTGTCGCGGGTGCAGGGTATCGGCGGCGAGTACGAGGCGGCCGGCGCGCTGATGGGCGAGGCGCTGGAGCTGGTCCAGGCGGAGACGTCCGACCTGCTCGTCCCCGCGCATGCGGAGATCATCCTGGAGGGCGAGATACTGCCGGACGAGGAGCATCCGGAAGGACCGTTCGGCGAATGGCCGGGCCACTACCTGGGCGGCGGTTCGGTGCCGACGATCCGCATCAAGCGGATTACGCACCGCAACAACGCGATTTTCCAGGATATCGTCGCTTCGAGCCGGGAGCATCTCGTCGTCGGCGGCGTCCCTCGGTCGGGCAGCATTTACCAGACCGTCAAAGAGGTCGTGCCGAGCCTGAAGACCGTGCACGTGCCGTTCTACGCCCGGATGCACTGCTACATCTCGCTTCATAAGGAGCGGGAGGCGGACGTGAAGAAGGCGGCGTTCGCCGCGCTGAACACCGAGCAGGAAAACCTGCGTCACATCGTCGTGGTTGACGACGACATCGACGTCTTCAAGGGCGAGGAAGTGGCATGGGCGATCGGCACCCGCTTCGACGCGGAGCGCGATCTGCTGGTTATCCCCAAGTGGAACGGGCCAGGCGGCCTGCTGCCGACCAACTGGGAGTACAGCAAGGAAGGCAAGAACACGCCGCGCATGTCCGCAGCGGCGATCGTCGACGCGACCAAGCCGGCGCCGCCGATCGTCTTCCCGAAGCGCGCCGTAGTGCCGCGCGAGCATATCGAGCTGGCCGACCTGGATGCGTTGTCCGAGCCGGGGACGGACGGGCTGAGCAAGTGGCTGTAATTTGTAATAAATTAGTCGAATCAGCGCCGTCGGTGCCGCGCTCCGGATCCCGCAGTCTTGGGGCGCGGCCGCCGTACGGCGGCTCTTCGTCTGCGCGCGACAGATCGGTCTCGCGCGCGGACGAGAGGCCGCGGACGGGCGGCATTCAATATTCGTTCCGGGCGGCCGGGCGCGCCATGCATCGGCCGACGGGACGCAGCGAGAGGAAGGAACGCCTGCGATGAAAACGGTGGATCTGAATTGCGATCTGGGAGAAAGCTTCGGCGCCTACAAGCTGGGGCGGGACGAAGAGATTCTGAAGTACGTGACCTCGGCGAACATCGCCTGCGGGTTCCATGCCGGCGATCCGGCGACGATGCGCCGGACGGTGCGCCTGGCGCTGGACAACGGCGTCGCGCTCGGCGCGCACCCGGGGCTGCAGGACCTGATCGGCTTCGGCCGCAGGGACATGGATATCAGCCCCGACGAGGCCTATGATCTGGTCGTCTACCAGCTTGGCGCGCTGTGGGGCTTCGTGCAGGCGGAGGGCGCGCGCCTTCAGCACGTGAAGGCGCACGGCTCGCTTTATAACATGGCCGCCCGCAATGCGGGACTTGCGAATGCGATCGCCGAGGCGGTCTACCGGATCGATCCGTCGCTCATCCTGTTCGGCCTCGCGGGCAGCGAGCTGATCGCTGCGGGCGAACGCGTCGGATTGCGCACGGCGAGCGAAGTGTTTTCCGACCGGACTTATCAGTCCGACGGCTCGCTTACGTCCAGACGGCTGCCGGACTCGGTCATCACGGACGAGGATCGTTCGCTCGATCAGGTGGTCCGAATGGTCGCCGAGGGCAAGGTCATGACGCAGCAGCAGGTCGACGTCGCCATCCGCGCGGATACGATCTGCGTGCACGGCGACGGCGTTCGCGCCGTCGAGTTTGCAAGCAGAATCAGAAGCAAGCTGTCCGAGTCCGGCATCGAGGTGCGGGCGTTCGGCGGCTAAGGGGCTAACACAAACGAACGACAGAGAGGAGCGGCGCGCGTGGATGCGATTTTGCTGCAAACCGATGTATTGATCGTCGGCTCGGGTGCGGCCGGCATGATGGCCGCCAGAGCCGCAGCGGACGAAGGCGCCGACGTCATCCTGACGGACAAGAGCCTGATCGGCCGCGGAGGCGCTACGATCCTCGCCCAGATGACGGTCGCGGTCGCGCTCGGCGAAGCCGAGGAAGACGACGCGGACGTCCACTTCGAAGATACGATGAAGGGGAGCCGCGGACTGGCCGATCCGGAGATCGTGCGCGCGATCGTCGATCGCGGCGCGGAGGTTATTCTGGAGGCCGAAGGCTACGGCGTGAAGTGGGCGCGGACGCCTGACGGCAAGCGCTCGCAGGCGTTTGCGCCGGGCCACTCGCGGGCCCGCTGCGTGTACGTGGATATTTTGAACACGGGCGGCGCGACGTCGAACGGTCTGAAGCGGGCGATCTGGAAGGACGAGAAGATCCGCCGGCTCAAAAACGTGATGATCACGAAAATCGTCGTCGAGGACGGCAAGGCGGTCGGCGCAGTCGGGTTCGAAATGGAAGGTATGGGTCCCGTCGGCATCTCCGCGGGCTCCGTCATTCTGGCGACCGGCGGGTTGACCGAAGTGTACGAGCGCAACAGCGCCTCGACGAATATGACCGGCGACGGCTACGTGCTGGCCGCGGAGGCCGGCGCGGAGCTGCGAGATATGGAGATGGTGCAGTTTTTCCCGATCGCGCATCTGTTCCCGCCGCTCGTCGGCATCGATCCGATCATGTGGGACCCGTTCCGCTACAAGCTGGGCGGACGCCTGCTGAACGGGGAACGCGAGGAGTTCATGCACAAGTACAACGGCGAAGTCGGCGGCAAATACACCGCGGCGCGCGACCAGACGACGCTCGCGATCTTCCGCGAGGTCGAGGCGGGACGCGGCTCTCCGCACGGGGGCGCGTACCTGGACTTCACAATGGTGCCGGAGGACAAGCTGAAGGAAGCGTTCGGTCCGGTCATCGACATCCTGCGCAATCAGGGCGTCGACCTCACGCGCGATATGGTCGAGGTGGCGCCGATGGCGCACTTCATGCTAGGCGGTGTGCGAGTGGACGCGCAGATGCGCACCCGCGTACCGGGTCTGCTGGCCTCGGGCGAGCTGATCTACGGCATGCACGGCGCGAACCGGCTGTCGGGCAACGCGATCACCGAGGCGCTCGTGACCGGGCGGATCGCCGGGGAGACGGCGGCTCGCGCGCGCGAAGGCCGGGCGGCGGATGTCGAAGCGATCGTCGGCAGGGCTCTGGAAGCGGAGCGGCAGCGGCTCGAGGCGTTCTGGCATCCCGCGGCGGTCGAGCGGGACAGTGCCTCGCTGCAAGCGTTCAAACGCAAACTGCAGCGGATCATGTGGAAGGGCGCGGGGCCGCTGCGCACGGAGGAAGGCTTGACCGCCGCGCTGGCAGAGGTGCGGGCGCTCCGGCCGGAGCTGGACGCGATCGCGCTGGCACAGCCGGGCAAGCTCGCGCTGCCGCCAGTCGAGAAGCTGGAGGCGGACCACATGCTGAAGGTCGCGGAAGCGATCGTCATCGGCGCCCTGCAGCGGAAGGAATCGCGCGGCGCGCACGTGCGCCTCGACTATGAGGAGACGCTGCCTGCCGCCGAGAGCTACAGCCTGTCGCTCGACGGCGAATCGGGCGGCTGGACGCTGACGGAGGCGCAGCCCCCGGCGAGCGTCTGATGCGATTGTCCGATAAGGAAGGAGAGGAAGCGAACATGTCCGACATCAAGCTGCAGGTGACGCGCGGAGAAGCCGGCTCGGAGCCGGCCGTCGTCTCTTATGACGTGCCTTATCGGGAAGGAATGAGTCTGCTCGATGCGATCTTCTGGATCCGCGAGCACCGCGATCCGTCCCTGACGGTGCGCTATTCCTGCCGCTCGGCCAATGCCTGCAAGGAATGCTCGGCGCTCGTGGACGGCAAGGCCGGCTTCCTGTGCAGCATTCGCGCCAAGGCCGGCAGCGAAGTCCGCGTCGAACCGCTCAAGGGGCGCCCTTGGATCAGGGATCTGGCGACGGATCTGGATTAATCGAATAATTGTCATAGTTTTCATATAAGAAGCGATTTAAGGAAGGAGCGGACGGACCATGACCCAACCCAAGCTGACGGTCGCGATGTCGGAGAGCGACCGCACGCTGAAGCTGCTGTCCGCCGCCCGCCGCCCGGCCGGCTTTGAGATCGAAGCCAAGCGGGAAACGGTGGAGCAAATTTTTATCAACCAAATATCCGAGGCAACGTACGACGTGGCTGAGCTGTCGCTCGCTTCGTACTTGATCGCCAAGGGCGGCGGAGATACGCGTCTGACGGCCATCCCTGTCTTTCTGTCGCGCTCGTTCCGGCACAATGCGATCTACGTGCGCGCGGACAGCCCGCTGCGCCATCCTTCCGAGCTGAAGGGCAAACGCTTCGGGTTTCCCGAATTCCAGATGACGGCGGCGGTCTGGGTGAGAGGCATGTTCCGCGAAGAGTGGGCGATCCGCGGCGATGAGATGCAGTGGTTCACCTTCCGTCCGGAGCGGGTTCCCGTGGACATCCCGGCGACGCTCGCCGAGGGCGACATCTTCGAAGCGCTGGCTGAAGGACGCGTCGATGCGATCATGTCGGCGCGCCGCCCGCCGGCGCATCTGTTCCCGGCTTCGGGCGAAGGCGGCGTCATCCGCCGGCTCATCCCGAACGTGTGGGACGAGGAGCGGGCCTATTACGAGCGCTCCGGCATTTTTCCGATCATGCACCTGGTATCGCTGAAGGCGGAGACGGCCCGGCGGTTTCCGGAGCTGCCCCGGCTCCTGTACGAGCTGTTGCTCGATATCAAGAACGAGGGCATCGCCGCGCAACTGGAGACGATCAAGAACAACAGCTCCGATCCGTGGGGCTGGGAGTCGGTGGAGCGCTCGTCGAAGCTGATGAACGACGATATCTGGCCATACGGCGCGTCCGCCAATTGGTCGCAGATCGGCAAGTTCATGGGTTATCTGCGCGAGGACGGCCTGCTGAAGCGGGGGCTGGCGCCGGAGGAAGTGTTTCACCCGTCGGTCTGGCATACCTGAATCAATATTATCCATAGGGGATAGGAGAGGGATGCGATGAGCGCCTCCAATCAACAAGATCAGCAGCTTTGGACGCCGGAAGAACCGCAGAATCTGCCGGACAGCCCGCTGTCGCGGGCGTTCTCCCAGCCGCTGATGCTCGGCTTGTTTTTGCCGCTGCAGACGGGAGGCTGGTCCCAATCGACGCTGCCGAGAGGCACCGACTGGTCGTTCGAGTACAACAAGCGGCTGACGCAGCAGGCGGAAAACTTAGGCTTCGACATCGCCTTCGGCCTGTCGCAATGGCTGCCCAAGGGCGGCTTCGGCGGGGAGACCGGCTACCGGGAAAACTTCCTCGACCCGTTCGTGTCCGCGGTCGCGCTTGCGTCCGCGACGCGCCGCATCTTGCTGATGGGCACCATTCACATTCTGTACGGGCCCTGGCATCCGATGCATCTGGCGAAGTTTCTGGCGACGGCCGACCATATCTCGCAGGGCCGCTTCGGGGCGAACATCGTGACGGGCTACGCGGAAAACGAGCCGAAAATGTTCGGCGTCACCCGCGGCGATCACGACCGGCGCTACGCGCAGTCCGCCGAGTTCACGCGCATTTGCAACGCGCTGTGGTCCGGCGTCGACAATCTGACTTATAAAGGCGAGTTCTATAACCTCGAGGAGGCGTACGTCTCCCCGCGTCCGCTGTACGGCCGCCCCGTGCTGGCTACGGCTTCGGGCTCGCCTGCGGGCTTCGACTACGCGTCCAAGTATTCCGACGTCGTGTTCGTCTCGAGCCCGGCCGGTGAGAAGCTGGAGGACGCGCTGCCCAAGCTGCCGGCGCACGTGGCGACGGTCAAGAATGCCGCAGCCGCGCTCGGCCGCAAGATCCGCGTCATCATCAACCCGACCATCATCGTGCGCCCGACGCGCGAGGAAGCGTTCGCCTATTATCAGGCGATCATGGATCATGCCGATCTAGGCGCGATCGGCAGCTTCTCGGCGCGCCACAAAGCCGGCGACAGCCAGTCCTGGCTCGAGCATAGCGCCAGAGGGCGCGCCGTGGGCGGCCACCTGCACGTCGTCGGCTCGCCGGAGGACGTCGCGGAGCAGCTTGGCCAGCTTCACGCGGCGGGCATCGACGGCATCCAGATCACGTTTTACGATTACGAGCCGGAGCTCGCCTACTTTGGCGAGAGCGTCATCCCGCTGCTCGAGCAGGCCGGTCTGCGGCATGCGGTGCAGCCGGAGGCATGACCGCCATACGGTCGCAAGCCTGTGCCAATCAATAGCAAATTGGGGCTATCTAAAGGCCATAAAAGCCTGGAGATAGCCCCTTTCTTTTCGCTGCCCTGGAACGCTCCGACCGACTGCCGGCCGAAGCTAAGAAGCCCTATGTAGAGCTACATCCCCCAACGACACCGCCGACCGAGGCCAAGAAGCTCTATGTAGAGCTACATTCCCAAAACACACCGCCACCCGAGGTCAAGAAGCTCTATGTAGAGCTACATTTCCCAACTACACCACCGACCGAGGCCAAGAAGCTCTATGTAGAGCTACATTCTCCAACTACACCGCGACCCGAGGCCAAGAAGCTCCATGTAGAGTCACATTGCCGGGCCGAATAACCGACCGAGTCCAAGAAGCTCCATCTAGAGCCACATTGCTGGACCGCACCTCGACATCACCGCCCCCCCCCCCCCGACCTAAGCGAAGAAGTTCCATCTAGAGCTACAAGGCTGTCCCACGCCGAGGGATAGCGCTATCGAGCAGCGAATCCACTACGACGTCAAATACGCAATCCCAAGCTCCCCCGTCACCGGATTCGTATACGTCTCGCATTCCACCTCGAACACGTCCGCGATGATCCGCCTCGTGATAACCTCCTGTGGCGGGCCTTCCGCCGCGATGCGTCCCTGTTTCACGACATACAGGTAGTCGCAATATTTAGCCGCTAGCGAGAGGTCGTGCAGCGCCGCAAGGACGCCGATATCGAGCCGTTTAACGATGTTCAAAATCTGCAGCTGATATTTGATGTCCAGATGGTTGGTCGGCTCATCGAGCACGAGGAACTTGGGCTCCTGCGCGAGCGCGCGAGCGAGGATGACCCGCTGCTTTTCGCCGCCGGAGAGCGACAGGTAGCTGCGGTCCGCATAACGCTCCATGCCGACCTGGCGCAGCGCCTGATCCACGAGCGCCAGGTCCCCGGCATTGTCCGCGTCGAGCATGCGTTTGTGCGGCGTGCGGCCCATCAGCACCATCTCGCGGACGGCAAAGTCGAAGCTGAGGTCGTTGAACTGTCCGACGACGCCCATCATCTGGGCGATTTTTTTGGGCGACGACTTGATGAGGTCCGTATCCGCAAGCGTAACTTCGCCTGTATTGGGCTTGATCACCTTATAGATGCTCTTGAGCAGCGTGGACTTGCCGCAGCCGTTCGGGCCGATGAGACCGACGAACTGCTTGCCGTGCACCTTGAGCGAGAGGTCTCTCACGATGTCGGCGCGGCCGAGCGATACGGACAGGCGTTTCACGTCCAGGTTCATCTCTATTTTCCTCCGAACTCGTAGCCTTTTTTCACGAGCATGTACATAAACAGCGGCGCTCCGATCATGGCGGTGATGATTCCGATGGGCAGCTCGGCCTTCGGAATGGCGGTGCGGGCGATGACGTCCGTCCAGACGAGAAAAATGCCGCCGATCAGGATGGACGTCGGCATCAGGCGGCGATGATCGGAGCCGACGAGTCCCCGGACCAGATGCGGGATGATGAGCCCGACGAAACCGATCGTGCCGCAGCTCGCGACCAGGACGCCGGTGACGACGGCGGTGAGCACCAGATAGATCCGGCGGTAAAAATAAAGGTTGACGCCAAGCGTGACCGCGGCTTCTTCACCGAGGAGCATCGTGTTAAGAATGCGGAATTGCAGCAGGAACAGCAGGACGGCGCAGCCCACGACGATGGCGACGAGCGGGAGGCGATCCCAGGCGGCCGGGGCCAGGCTGCCCATCGACCAGAAGGTGACGGAGCGGATGCCCTCGGCGTTGTTGGCGAAGTAGATGATGAAGTCGGTAAAAGCGGTGCACAGGGCGTTGATGACCATCCCGGACAGCACGAGCTTGACCGAGGACATCTTGCCGCCGATGCCGGCAAGCGTCAGGACGAGCATTGACGCGCCGAACGCGCCGGCGAATGCCCAGAAAGCGAGCCCGGTCTGCCCGAGCAGGCTGGACGCGCCGAAGCCGACCAGGATGGAGAAGGTCGCGCCGAGCGAAGCGCCCGACGAGATGCCGAGAATGTATGGATCGGCGAGCGGGTTTTGCACCGTAGCCTGCATGACCGTGCCGCACATGCTGAGTCCGGCGCCGACAAGCAGCGCGAGCAGCACCCTCGGGAAGCGAATGTTCCAGATGATGCTGACGTTCGACCCCGACGTCAGTTCCTGGACGTTGCCGATTCGGATGCCAGTCACGTGATAGAGCAGGATACGATACGAGTCCGCGACCGGAATATCTACCTGACCCAGCGCCACGGCGACGATGACGGAAATGACGGCGACGATGATGAGGCCGAGCTGAAGGAGCAGAAAGCCGGTACGAGAAGAAATGGGCGATTGTTGGACGGGGGCAGCGGCCGCCGTTTGCGTGCGCGACATAGGGAAACGATCCTTTCGGTGTCTTGAGGTCGGATGAAGTCAGCCTAAGAATAGATGAGAGTGATAATCGTTGTCAATTATTTTTACAATTTCTGTTGACAAAAACATGGATATTAACGAATAATGATAATCATTATCAATAGATACGCACAGAAAAGGGGTTCATTATGCGCAAGCGTCTACAACCGATTTCCATGATCGCGCTCATTCTCGTCACGGCTTTGATGCTGCTGGCGGCTGGCTGCGGGAGCAAGAACGATGAGGAAGGCGCTGCTTCCTCATCGGCGGCTCCGGCTTCCGAGTCTGCATCCGCCCCGGAATCCGCTTCGCCGTCCGCATCCGCATCGTCCAGTCCGCAAGGCTCGTCCGCAGCTGCCGGGGCGACCGTGTACCCGCTCGTCATCGACAACTACACGCTGTCGGGCGAGGGTGAGGAACAGAAGGCCAAGCAGCAGACCTTCGACAAGGCCCCCGAGCGAGTCGTCGCGAATACGCAGCCGGTCGCAGAGCTTCTAATCAAGCTGGGACTGGGCGACAAGCTGGTGGGCGTCGCCGCGCTGAACGGCGCATCCGATCCCGAAGTATCGGCGGAGGAATTCAAAAAAGTGCCGGTGCTCGCGCAAGGGTACGTCAGCAAGGAGCCGGTCGTCGGCACGAATCCGGATCTCGTCATCGGACGCGCGGGGCTTTTCGCGGACGCGGACTGGGGCAACGGATCGGTGGACAGCCTGAACGGCTTGGGCATTCATACATACGTGAACAATGCCAGCTTGCAGGGCGCGACGCTAGACAGCCTGTACCGCGATATCGAAGAGATCGGCAAGATTTTCGACGTTCAAGACAAAGCAGCGGCTCATATCGCCAAGCTGAAGGCGCGTGCGGATGCGTTGAAGACCAAGTACGAGGGCGAGACCGCGCAGAAGTTTGCCATCGTCAACGACACCGGAGACGGCACGCTTAGCGTGGACAGCGGCTCGCACGACTCGTTTCAGCACGACGCCCTGTCCTTGATCAAGCTGAACAACGCCTTCCACGACGTCGACGGGTACGAGGTCAGCATCGAACAACTGGTCGCCGAGAAGCCGGACGTACTGCTGCTGTCCTACTACACCGGCGCGCAGGACCCTGAGTCCACGCTCAAAGCGGCGTATGCCAATCCTGCGCTGCAGGACATTCCGGCGATCAAGAACAAGCGTATCTATGTGATCGACTTCAACGCTTTCTGGGGCTACGGCGATCAGATCATGGCGGCTGCGGAGAAGCTGGGGCAGGAAGTATACGGCAAGTAAAGTATGCGACAAGTGAAATATACGGCAAGTGAACAAGGAAAAGGCACTGCGGGAGGTTTGTCCTGCGGTGCCTTTTGCGTGCGTGGGGGCGGTGGCGCGGAGCGGTAGTTGTTACAAGGCGGTTAACTTCGCGTACGGAAGGAATGGGGAGACGGTAGTTGTCAAAAGGCAGTTAATTTCGTGCACAGACGGAATGACGGAGGATTAGATGTCAAAAGGCAGTTAATGGGGCCGGTCGCGAACGATTTAGACGGCGGGGGCGAAATTAGCTGCCTTTTGATCATTATTTTTTCTTTTCGGCGGCTTTTGGATGAAATAAATGCCTTTTGACCACTATCTAGCTAGCAGGCAGGGGGAACGTTGGAATGGATGCGGATGCTGAGTAGCGGATGAAACTGCGGGCGGCGATACGGCTGGAGTAGCGGATGACTAGCTAACGGTGGTAACGCGGCGAGCAAGGGCGAGGCTGGCGAGCAGAGAGCAGCGGTGCGGCCGAGACTGGCGAAGGCGATACGGCTGGCGAGTAATGAGATAGATTGGCGAACGTTACCGAGCGCAGGAGGGGGACCCTTTCAGTGGACGAAGCTCTTAGCCGGCGTAGGCGCTAGTCTTGGCGGACGCGGCCTGTCTCCGACGCAGAAAGGCCCGGCGCTCGCGCATGTGCGCATCGCCGGGCCTTATTCGAAATCGGTGAAGCCGTCAATCAAACCGGCTTAAACGTAAACCGGAACGCATACGGCCGGTTGGCCGGGAGCGTGTAGGCTTCGTGCGTAGGCGCACCCCAGCTGTCGTCGCCGCCGACGCCCATCTGCTTGAAGTTCACGCGCACGATGCTGCCGCGGCTCGGCGGCAGCTTGTACGGATGGTCGCTCGCCTCGATCTCGTCCGGCGTCCACGGGAGCGCGCTCAGCTCGAACGGCTGCGCGCTCTCAAAGCGCAGGCCGCGGCCGTCGCTGCCGGTCAGCTCGGCGAACCGCACATCCGTCTTGTTGCCGCATTCCTGCGGCCGCAGATACGGCACGAATTGCTCGGCGACCGTGCCGGCGTACCGGCCGAGGCGCGCGCCCGTGCGGCGGTCCCAGTGATTTTCGTGCGGGCCGCGGCCGTACCAGGACACATTGTCCAAAGCGCCGTCCAGCTCAAACATCAAACCGAAGGCAGGCAGCTCCGGCAGCGCGTCGCTGCCTGGGTTGAGCTCCTGGGTCGCCTCGACAGCGCCGTCCGGACCAATCTCGTAGCGCAGCGTGACCGCGCTCGACGGATCGTTCGCAAGCCGATAGGCGGCGGTCACGACATGCGACGAGCCTGCCGCGCGCGCAGCCAATCCGACGAGCTGCAGCGTGGTGCCCGCATCGCGCCAGATCGCGCAGCGCTCGCCCATTTTGTTGCCGCGGTCGTTGTCGGTCTCGGGGCGCCAGAAGTTCGGGCGCAGCGGCGCGACGAGCAGCTCGCGGCCGTCAACCGCATAAGAGACAAGCGCGCCGTTCGTCCGATCGAAGCGCGCTGCGAATCGCTCGCCCGTTACCGTCAGCGCGTCGCCGGACTCGGCAGTGACTAACGAGGCTGCTGTGACAGCGGCGCCATCGCCGGCTGCGGCAACCTGCGCATTGGCAGACGCTCCCGCAATAACGGCCGTTTGCGCCTTCAGCACGAACTGGTCCCACGCGATTTCATGACCCGCCTCCGCCCAAATCGTATCGGCCTTAAGCACGAGCGACAGCAGCAGAGTTGCTTCGCCTTCGCCCGGCAGCGCATCCCACGCGTAAGGCACGATAATCTCTGCACTCTCGCCCGGCGCCAGCGCCAGCTCGAGCGCGCCGCTCTCGCGCGTCACGCCGTCGATCGCGATCTCCCAACGCAGCGCGTACGCCGACAGGTCGGTGAACAGATGCTTGTTGCGGACGCTGAAGCGACCTTCGCGCAGATCGACTGCCGTCCACGCCGCGTTCTGATAACACTTTTTGACCTCGAGAAGCTTGGGGGTAACGCTCCGGTCCGCGAAGAGCAGGCCGTTGCCGCTGAAGTTGCCGTCGTGCGGGGACTCGCCGAAGTCTCCGCCGTAGGCGAGGTACTCGACACCGTCCGGCGTACGAGTCCGAATCGCTTGGTCGACCCAGTCCCAGATGAACGCGCCCTGCAGGATGTCGTACTTGTCGAACAGCTCCCAGTACAGGTGCAGACCGCCGCAGGAATTGCCCATCGCATGGCTGTATTCGCACAAGATATAAGGCTTCTTGGGCTTGTTCTGCGCGTAGCGCTCGACATCCGCGGGCTTGGCGTACATCGTCGACTCGATGTCGGACGCGGCGTCGTAGGCTCTGTGATGGAACGTCCCCTCGTAGTGCACAAGGCGCGACGGATCGGACTGCTTCAGGAAATCGTGCATGGCGATGAAGTTTTCGCCGCCGTACGACTCGTTGCCGAGCGACCAGATGACGATGGACGGATGGTTTTTGTCCCGCTGCATCATCGAATTGGCGCGATCGAGCACGTTGTCCCGCCATTCCGGCTTGCTGCCCGGCACGTTGAACTCCTTTTCTTCCTCCTGGCCGTACTCCCAGCTGCCGTGTGTCTCGAGATTGGTCTCGTCGATGACGTACAGGCCGTATTCGTCGCAAAGGTCATACCAGATTGGCTGATTCGGATAATGCGACGTACGTACGGCGTTGACGTTATGCGTCTTCATGAGCAGGATGTCGCGGATCATGTCCGACTTGGACAGCGCGCGTCCGGTGTCGCAGGAGAACTCGTGGCGATTCACGCCTTTGAAAAGAATCCGCTCTCCATTGATCTTCATGAGCCCGTCCTTGAGCTCGAATGCACGGAAGCCGACGCGGCAGCCGGTCGCGTGCAGGAGCGCACCGTCGTCGCCGTAGAGCGACAGCACCAGCGTGTATAAATGAGGCGCTTCGGCGCTCCATTTGAGCGGTGACGTCACCGGGGCGGACAGCGTCAGGGCGAGCACTTCCTCTGAAGAGGAAGCGACGGCCAGCGAATGAGCGGCATCCCATAGAGGGCTGCCGGAAGCGTCGTAAAGCTGCAGGTCCAGGCGGCTCGCGTCATAGCGGTTGCCGAAGTAATTTTCCAGCTTTACGTCCACGGCCAGTACTGCGTCGCGGTAGTCCGCGTCCAGCGTCGGCTTCGCGAAGAAGTCCGACACCCGCAGGGCGGGAGCGGAGTACAGGTACACGTCGCGGAAAATGCCGGACAGCCGCCAGAAGTCCTGGTCCTCCAGCCAGCTTGCGTCGCACCAGCGGTACACCTCGACGGCCAGCTTGTTTTCCCCTTCGACCAGGTAGGCCGTAATGTCGAACTCCGCAGGGGTGAACGTGTCCTCGCTATAGCCCGCAAGCTCGCCGTTAACCCAGACGTAGAAGGCGGACTCGACGCCCTGGAAGCTTAAGAATACGGGCTGGCCCGCCCACGAGGCGGGCACCTCGAACGAGCGGACGTAGGAGCCGACCGGATTGTAGGTCGTAGGCGCGAACGGCGCCTTCAGCTCAGGCTCGCGTTCGGACCACGGGTAGCGGATATTCGTGTATTGCGGGTAATCGTAGCCGTGGAACTGCCAATGCGACGGCACAGGCATGTCGGCCCAGCCGCTCAAGTCATAATCCGTTCGGTAAAAATCGGCCGCGCGCTGATCCGGCGTGTCCGCGAGGGAGAATTTCCAGGTGCCGTTCAGGGAAAGAAAGTAAGACGAAGCGGTCGGATCCCCTGCGAGAACGCCTTCTGCGGAAGGATAGGCCATCATATGGGAATGCGCTTCCATCCGGTTCAGCTGGAAGACGTCGGGATTGTTGTTCCATTCGGGATAGCCGTTGGCCGGCGGGGTATATTGCAGCTTCTGACGCACTGGCAGCGCTCCTCTTCCATTGATGTCGTTAATATATTCACATTATAGACTCTATGGTAGAGTGGTTAAATAAAAGGATTTTATTCCGAACTATTAAAATATGAAACGAGCGATGCCAGTTGAAAAGCAAGATGCTGTTCTGCCGGACGGACCGGACGTCGCTGCTGCCGGTGTATGTGACATCGATCGGCTATTGGGAGCATCAGCCCGAGACTGAGCGCGAGGAGGGCTTTCCCGATTATCAGCTGCATCAGACGATACGGGGGGGCGGCGAATATACCGTAGAGGGCCGGTCCGTCCGCGTCGGACCCGGAGAAGCGTTCGTCCTGTACCCGGGCGTCGCGCATGCGTACCGCCCCGTCTCGAAGCCGTGGGAGATGGCGTGGGTCGCGTTCAACGGCCGGGAGGCAGGCGCGCTGCTGCGTTACGCCGGTTGGCGCGCTTCCGGAGGCGGCCGGCTGGCGGAGGCGGGGCTGTTGGAACCGTTCGCGGCGATGCTCGAGGGCGACTCGCTCTCGTACGAGGCGAATCTGGAGCGGTCGCACGGCATATACGCCCTGCTGCTTGAACTGGGACGCATGCAGTCGGTAGGCAACCGGGAACAGGACATAAACCGGATGAAGCCGATCGTCGCGTACATCGAAGACAATCTGCACCGGGCGCTCTCGCTGGGGGAGCTGGCGGAGGCTGCGGGGGTATCGCCGCAATATTTGTGCCGGTTGTTTCAGAAGACGGTGCAGATGAGGCCGCTGCAGTATGTCAACCTGCAGCGCGTCGGGCGGGCCAAGCAGCTCATGTTCGGCGCGCCGGGCCGGCGGATGCATGAGGTCGCGCGGGACGTCGGCTTCGACAACGCGAGCTACTTCGGCGCGGTATTCAAGAAGGCGACGGGGTTCAGTCCGGAGCAATTCAGGCGGCTGTACGGACTGCCGGGAAACGATTGAACGCTTCCGGTGAACGGCAACTTTTAACCGCCGCGTATCGTTGAAGGGTTAAAGGGGCGATGATCGATGGAGCGACAATACGAAGACAAGAGAAGAGGCAGGCGTATTCGCTGGATGGCTGCAGCTATTCTGGTGTCGATGATATTATTGTCAGCTTGTCAGTCAGGCGCGCAAAATGGAGCGGCTTCCGGCAGCAGCGCGGTAAAAGGGGGCGAAGCGTTACGGACGGAGGAAGCGGTGGCGGCCGTACCGTCGTACAAGCCGGTGCCGAGCGTCGGTCCTTCGGCCGAACCGAAGCCGCAGTTGGCGTCCCGTATGCTGAGCGAGCGCGCCGAAGCTTCGGACGTCAAGTGGGTCTATATGACATGGCCCCTCTGGTCGGATTTGGCTGCGACGCTGTACCCGGATCGCGACGAAGAGCGCATCTCGCAGCTGATCGGCTGGATCGAAGCGGCGCGGCCGATCGAAGGGACCGGACTCGCCACACCGATCAAAAACCGCAGCATGGCGGTTAACGTAGAGCTTCGGGACGGACGCCTGATCGTCGTACGGCCGGCTTGGCGCTGCACGACAACAAAGTTTGAGAAGGGCAACGTGAATTTACGCTGCGAAGATGCGGTCGATCGCGTAGTTATCGAGGATGGAGCAGCCGGTTCGGAGTCGGCAGCCGTTTTCGCGGAGTCCGCCGAACTTTATCGGTTTTTAAACGAGGATTACAAGGTTTGGATGCCGCCGGTTCAAAAATACGATTATCCGGAAAAGTTGAAGCCGGGGGCGGCTTTTGCGGTGAGCGGGCATGGCAGCCGTTCGCAATCGGCGACCGTGACGCTGTCGAAGGGCGACGCCGTCCTTTGGACCGGAAAATCCGACGTGCGCGACGGCGAGTGGAAAGTGGAGGGCAAGCTGCCTGCCGCGCTCGCTTCCGGAAAGGATTACAGTCTTAAAATCCAAACCGACGAGGGCGGAACGACCGTTTATCCCGACGTCGAGTAGAGACGCATAGGGCTGCCGATCGCGATCAATCCGGCATCCCGCCGGGCGTCAGCGCCGCGACGCCGCCGAGTACGACGGCGAGCAAGCGATCGGACATGTCTTCGGCCGACACGGCTTGCTTTTCGCGGGCCCATTCGTTGGCCGCCCCGAAGATCGCCCAGCTGGTCGCGGACGCTACGGTAGCGGCAGGGACAGGCCAAGCTTCTGGGGGCGCGGGCACGGCTGCGAGCCACCGTCCGAACAGGGCGGCCAGCTCCTGTTGGACCGCCTGCTCGAACAGCGGATGGAGCGATTCGCGCCGCCGGCAGCCGCCGTACACATCCGCGAAGTGGTCGAGCGCGGCGGCGATCGCGAGCCGCAGGTCGCTGCGGCGCCAGCTCGCGTCCGGCCCGAGCCGGGCGCCGAGCAGCGCCTGCAGCTTTTCGCGGATGACCAGATCAAGCAGGCCGTATTTGTCAGGGAAGTGGGCATAAAAAGTGCCCCGATTGACGTCCGCACGCTCGGCGATATCCCGCACCGTCACGGCCTCGAATCCCTTTTCCTCGACCAGCTCGCGGAATGACTGCTTCAGCAGTCTGACCGTCCTTCTGGAACGTCTGTCCCGTTGACTCGCAGCTGCGTTAAGGCTCGTACCCATGTCCGCATCCATGTTCGTACTCATGCCCGCGACCTCCGTTTCCCGACAATATCGGGGTTGTGTCCGTTAACGGCCGAATCGCCGTCATTGTCGATTGAACGCGCTGCGTTCGGCACGCTACATTATAAGCGAGTGCGCAGTTGGCGCACAACGGAGCGGAAAGAGGGAAACGGGATGGACAAGACATGGACGGATATGTACGGGATGTCACCGATGAACGCAGTGCGCTTCCACGCATACGGCCCGCCGGATACGCTGCGCTTGGAGCAGGTGGCTCGGCCGGTAGCGGGGCCGGGCGAAGTGCTCGTGCGCGTGCACGCGGCGGGGGTCAATCCCGGAGACTGGCAGATGCGCTCGGGTTGGGCCTCGGAAAAGTTCGGCTTGGCGTTAACGCTGCCGTTCACGCCGGGCTACGATCTGGCTGGCGTCGTCGAAGCGGCAGGGCGGGGAGCTGAGCGATACCGCGCCGGAGACCGCGTCTATGGAATGACGGCGACGGCGGGCGCTTACGCGGAATATGCAACCGTTCTCGAGTCACGGCTTGCGCCGCTGCCGGGGGCGCTCGACGACGAACAAGCCGCGGGCTTGCCGATGTCCGCATTCACCGCATGGACTGCCGTGCATGAGCAGGCGCTGCTCGCGCCTGGCCGGACGGCGCTTATTAACGGCGCGTCCGGCGGCGTCGGTCACTTCGCCGTGCAGTTCGCAAAGCTCGCAGGCGCTCGCGTCATCGCCGTGACGTCGGACCGCAACTGCGCATTCGCGGAGTCGCTCGGCGCCGACAGCGTCTTTGACTATACGGCGGACGATTGGAGAGAGCTCGAAGGAGCGGCGGACGCTGTCATTGATACGGTCGGCGGGGAGCGGACGGACGACCTTGTCCGGGCCGTTCGCAAGGACGGCACGCTCGTGCCAATCGGTTGGGGGCGGTACTCGCCGGAGCTGGCTGAGAACGTCGGGGTTCGCGTGCAGGCGCTGCGCATGGCGCCATTCGACGCTGACAGGCTCAAGTGGATCGGAGAGCTGATCGTCACCGGAGATCTAAGGATCGAGATCGGCGCATCGATGCCGCTCGCGGAAGCGGCGAGCGCGCATGCGCTGAGCGAAAGCAGACGGGCGCGTGGCAAAATCGTGCTTCGAACCGACGCTTAGAGGGCGGGGCTGACTGGATATAGAAGAAGCGCGAACCGATAGAAAATTCCGATAAGCCCGCAGATTGACGCCGGGACGCCGAGGTGGTACAGTCGTGACCATATAAAACATAGTAAGCAGGTGGGAAAAATGGTTTTATCGGCGAATCTAGCGTCATCGACAGCTTCGTGCAGTCCCGAGTCGACAGGCTGGGAGCACACGCTTCATGTGGTGCAGGGGAGTCCTGGCTCGGACGTCGACGCCGTCTGCCGCGCGATCGAGGAGCGGGAGGCGGAATGGATCTCGCTTCGGCGGGAATTTCACCGTTTTCCCGAGCTGCTGTTCGACGTCGGCAGGACGGCCTCACGCGTCGCGCAGCTGCTGCGCGAGTACGGACTGGAGGTGCAGGAGGGCGTCGGCGACCACTTCGGCAAAGGCGTCGTCGGCGTGCTGCGCGGCGGCAAGCCGGGACGGACCGTGCTGCTGCGCGCGGATATGGATGCGCTCCCGATCCGGGAGATCGAGGGCCGCGAATACGGGTCCGAGATCGAGGGGGCGATGCATGCCTGCGGCCATGACGCGCATACGGCGATGCTGCTCGCGGCCGCTTACGGTCTAAGCCGGGTGCGCGAACGGCTGGCGGGGACGGTACGGTTCGTATTTCAGCCCGCCGAAGAGGGAGCCGCGCCGAGTCCGGTGGACGGCGAGCTGCGCAGCGGCGGACGCGATCTCGTCGAGAGCGGGGCGGCGGACGGCATCGACGCGGCTTTTGCGCTGCACGTCTGGCCGGGACTGGAAACCGGCGGCTTGGCGATTCACCGGCGAGAGGCGATGGCCGCATCCTCGCATTTCCGCTTTACGTTCCGCGGACGGTCCGGCCATCATGGGGCCCCGCATCTGGCGGCGGACGCGCTGCTCATGGCCGCGCACTTCGCCGTTGAGGCGAATAGCGCCGTCGCGGTCGCGTCCGACCCGCTCGAGCCGGTGTCCTTCGCCTTCGGCAAGCTCCAAGCGGGCACCGCAGGCAATGTTATCGCGGACACCGCGGAGGTGTTCGGCACCTACCGCGCCTTCAGCGATGCGACGGTGAAGCGGATCCGGTTCGTCCTCGAGCGCTGCGCAGCCGCCTGCGCCGACCGCTTCGGCGGCACCGCCTGGCCGAGCTTCCGCATGGGCAAGGCGCTTATTAACGACGCCGTCGCAGTCGGGCTTGCCGAGCGGGCGGGCGCGGACGTGTTCGGCGCGGAGCAGGTTCGCGTGCTCGACCAGCCCAGCCTTGCCGGCGAAGACTTCGCCTACTACCTCGACAAGGCGCCGGGCGCCATGCTGCTCATCGGCGTGCGCGACGAGACGCGGGGCATCGTCCATCCGCTCCACCATCCGTCGTTTGACCTGGACGAACGCGCGATCGCGCTCGGAGCCAAGCTGCACGCGCGCGCGGCCGTTGCTTTTTTGGAACGGGGCTGGGAATAAAAGAGTCATATAGGCTTTTACGTAGTGAAGCCGACGCAAGCAAGACCCCGCGTCGGTTTTTTTGTTGTATCGGTAGATACTGCCCTTCGCACAGGAACGCGTGTGTTTCCGCCGTTTGAACGGTATCCCCTTCGCACAGGAACGCGTGTGTTTCCGCCGTTTGAACGGTATCCCCTCCGCACAGGAACGCGCCCGTTTCACCGTTGAACTGTATCCCCTCCGCGCAGGAACGCGCCCGTTTCACCGTTTGAACGGTATCCCCTCCGCGCAGGAACGCGTGTGTTTCCGTCGTTTGAACGGTATCCCCTTCGAACAGGAAAGCATGTTTTCCGCCGTTTGAACGGTATCCCATCCGCATAGGAACGCACGCTTTTCTGCCGTTTGACCAATATCCCCATTGCACAGACAGACAGGCAGGCTGACAGGTCAGCCGGCATTGCTATCGCCATTGCTCTTACCCCCGTGCACGTGTCTGTTCTCGGCGAAATGACGCAGCAAGCTTGTCCGATTTTGGGAAAAGATGACGAATCCGATGACCTGCGTAACTGTCTGAATGACAGGCAGTGGAGCTAGAATAGTCCAATCAAGACAGGGAATGCGGGGGTTGAGGCCCGTGCCTGAGTGAAGGGGATATCGTTAAAAAGGCAAAATCCGGCTCGCGGTACAGATGAAAATTAGGGGGACTATGCGAGGTGAAGAGGGGGAGGGGATGCCGACCGTCGAAGCGGATGAACGGCTTGATGAGCCGACGCGCGTGTCTGCGGGATCGGCTGCAAAGGGAACAGAGTGCCAACGCTATTATCAAGATTTTTGCGAGACAATGTATGGAGGAGATCCGATGAAGATACGCAAACGTAATCAAAAAAGCTTATTGCTGGCCTTGTTAAGCCTATGCCTGTTCGCGGGCAGTTGGCCGGCGCCCGGGGCGAAGGCCGACGCCGCCGTGCCCGGGGCCACCGTGCAAAAATATATCATGATCGACCAGTTCGGCTACTTGCCGGACGGAGACAAGACGGCCGTGCTCGTCGATCCGCAGGTCGGCTACAATGCCGCGGACGCTTATACGCCAGGCGGGACGCTGGAGGTGCGCCGGGTTTCCGACGATTCGGTCGCGTTCAGCGGCGCGCCGAAGGTTTGGAACGACGGAAAAACGCAGGAGAAGTCGGGCGACCGCGGCTGGTGGTTCGACTTTTCCGAAGTCACCGCGACCGGGGATTACTATATTTACGATCCCGCGAACAATTTCAAATCCTATGACTTCACGATCTCGCCCGACGTATACAAGGACGTGCTCAAAGCGGCGATCAAGACGTATTACTATCAGCGGATCGGCACGCCTCACCTGGCGCAGCACGCAGGAGCGGCGTTCGCGGACGACGCGGCGCTCATAGGTCCGGGTCAGGATTCGCAGGCCCGCAGCGTGTTCGACCGCAACAATCCCGCCACCGAGCGCGATCTGTCGGGCGGCTGGATGGACGCCGGCGACTTCAACAAGTACGTGACGTATACCGCGCAGCCGATCAACGAGCTGCTGACGGCGTACGAAGAGAAGCCGGACATTTTCACCGACGACTACAACATTCCGGAATCCGGCAACGGCATCCCCGATGTCATCGACGAGGTGAAGTGGGAGCTGGATTGGCTGAAAAAGATGCAGGACGACGACGGCGGCGTGTTGATGAAGCTCGGCTTCCCGGCTAGCGGAAAAACCGGCGAATTCAACGACAGGCCGAGTAAAATTACCGTTCAGCGCTACTATATGCCCAAGACGTCCGCCTCGACGATCGTCACGGCGCTTAACTTCGCGCATGCGGCGATCACGCTGCGGCAGTTCCCGGAGCTGGCGGACTATGCGGCCGATCTGCGCGAGCGGGCGATCAAGGCGTGGGAGTGGTACCAGAACAATCCGAAGGAAACGAATGTGGACCACTTCGAGATAGAGGCCGGCAAAGCCGACATCGACTTGGACAAACAAGCGCAGGTGGCGACCGTCTCGGCTGCCTATCTGTTCGCGCTGACGGGCGATCAGACCTATCACGATTATTTTAAAGCCAACTACAAGACGACCTGGCCGATGTCCGACGCATACTGGGGCTTGTACTTCGGCGAGCAGGCCGACGGCCTGATGTTCTACACGACGCTGCCGGATGCCGACCCTGCGGTCAAGGCATATATTCTTGAACGCCGCGACGTGCACGACTTCACCCAGTCGTTTGAGGACAACGACGACCTGTACCGCTCCTTTGTACCGGACTTCTCCTATCACTGGGGCAGTCTGCAGGTTAGGGCGCGTTCGGGTACTTCCTCCTATGACTTCTATCAGTACGATATCAATCCTGCGAAGCGGGACAACTTCTACAAGAAGGCGCAAAACGTACTGCACTATTTCCACGGCGTCAATCCGTTCGCCTTCACGTACCTGACCAACATGGATGCGTACGGCGCGGAAAATTCGATCAAGCAAATCTACCATAGCTGGTTCGGCGACAATACGCAGTGGGACAATGCGCCTCCGGGCTTCGTCCCGGGCGGTCCGAGCGAGCAATACACGGGCATCCAGTCCCCGCCGCGCGATCAGCCGGCCCAGAAGACGTACAAGGATTGGAATGCCACCTCGAACGACGAGCCGGCCGAGAGATCGTGGGAGATCTCCGAGAACGGCATCTATTATCAATCCGGCTATATCAAGCTGTTGGCCAAGTTCGTGCCCGCGCCTGCGGCATCCGCCCAGGCTCCGCAGACGCCGACGGGTCTCACCGCTACTGCTGCTGAGAGCACGACGGCGATCCAGTTGAACTGGAGCCGCTCCTTGGGTGCGACGAGCTACGATGTCGAGCTGGACGGCATAGTCCGGGAAAATGTGAAGACGCTCTTCGTCACGCATGACGGCCTGCAGCCGGGCACCGGGCATTCGTACCGCGTGCGTGCGAAAAACGCGGTCGGCGAAAGCGAATGGAGTCCGCTCGTGACCGGCGTCACGGCTGTACCGCCGCTGCCTCCCGAAACGCCGACCGGCCTCAAGGCCGTTCCGGCAAGCGCATTTGCGATGACGGTAAGCTGGAATGAAACCGATCGTACGAAAAAGTACGAGCTTGAGGTGGACGGCACGGTAATCAACAATGCCAAGCAGACCGCCTATAAGCACAAAGGGCTGGAGCCTGTCTCCACGCACACCTACCGGGTACGCGCCATGAACCTCGGCGGCACGAGCGCATGGAGCGCGCCGGTGACGGCGACGACGCCGGTAGCGCCGCCGAGCAATGTGATCGATCTCTCGCATAACGGCGATAGCGGCTACACGTTCGGCCAGGCGAACGACCAGGTCAAACGCTATCAGACATTTATCGCCGACATGTATCCGGTGCTGACGAGCGTTGAGGTCAAGCTGCGCAAGTTCGGCAATGCGAGCGATGCCACGGTAGCGCTGTATGCGACCGCTGCCGACGGCAAGCCGACGGGCAATGCGCTGGCCACCGCGACGATCGCGGCCAACACAGTGACGGAGGACTACAAGGCGCTGTCCGCGCCGTTGAAGTATAGCGGCCTGCAGAAGGGCAAAAAGTACGCGATCGTACTCGGCCAGACTACTCCGAGCAGCGAAAACAACATCTACGAGTGGCTCGCGGGCTATAATTTGAGCAATGACATCGAGTTCGGCAAGTTCAACGGCTCGGCGTATATCGACGAGTCGGACATTGGAGACGGCTGGACGAAGCTGTATGTCGCCCAAAGCGCCGATCCGCAGCAGCCGCCGGCCGTGCCGACAGGGCTGACCGCGACGGCGGCGAGCAGCACGTCGATCTCGCTCGGCTGGACGGCCGTGACGGGCGCGACCGGCTATCAGATCGAGATCGACGGATCGTCGATGTACGTGTCGTCGACGGGCACGTCTTACACGCACAGCGGCCTGACGGCCGGCTCGACGCACAAGTACCGCGTGCGTGCAGTCAACGCCGCGGGCCAGAGCGGCTGGAGCGCCCTCGCTACCGCGACGACGAGCCAGAATCAGCCGCAGCCACCGGCGGTGCCGACGGGCGTAACCGCCAAAGCTGCGGGCAGCACTTCTATTACGCTCGGCTGGACGGCCGTGACGGGCGCGACCGGCTATCAGATCGAGATCGACGGATCGTCGACGTACGTGTCGTCGACGGGCACGTCTTACACGCACAGCGGCCTGACTGCCGGCTCGACGCACAAGTACCGCGTGCGCGCGGTCAACGCCGCGGGTCCGAGCGGCTGGAGCGCCCTCGCTACCGCGACGACGAGCCAGAATCAGCCGCAGCCGCCGGCGGTGCCGACGGGTCTGACCGCGACGGCAGCAAGCAGCACGTCGATCTCGCTCGGCTGGACGGCCGTAACGGGCGCGACCGGCTATCAGATCGAGATCGACGGTTCGTCGACATATGTGTCGTCGACGGGCACGTCTTACACGCACACCGGCCTGACGGCCGGCTCGACGCATAAGTACCGCGTGCGTGCAGTCAACGCCGCGGGCACGAGCGGCTGGACCGCATTGGTCACCGCGACGACGCCGGGGCAGTCCTCCGCGTCCGTCATCGATATTTCGCATAACGGTACGGACGGCTTCACGTTCGGCGAGACGAGCGACCAGGTCAAGCGCTATCAGACGTTCGCGGCCAATGCCAACAAGAAGCTGACGAAGGTCGAGGTCAAAGTTAAAAAGTACAACGGGCCGGCCGACCTCGTCGTTACCTTGTACTCGACAAAGGACAATAAGCCGACGGGCAGCGCGCTCGCGACCGCGACCGTCAAAGCGTCCGCGATCGGCGAAGACTTCGCCGTCGTGAGCGTGCCGCTGGCGTACAGCGGTCTCGCGAGCGGTACGACGTACGCGATCGTGCTCGGACAATCCAAAAATTCGGACTACGCCAACTATGAGTGGAGCACGTCCGAGGTGAACGCCAGCCTTAAGTACGGCAAGTACAGCGGCGGCAAGTGGATCGACGAGTCGGGCATCGGCGACGGCTGGCTGAAGGTGTACGTCGGACAGTAAGGATTCGGTGGGGCGTCCCGGCGATCGGGCGAATCCGAAGCAGGAACGAAGCAGAGAAATTGGTGCGACATGCGCGAAAAAGCCGCCGCGGGAGCGATCCTGCGGCGGCTTTTCTCTTCTCGCATCATTCAAATGAATAAGGTAAGCCGAGCAGCTCGGCGCCGTTTCGATACAAAATCCGCTCGAGCACGCCTTCCTTCCATTCCTGATTCCGAAAATGGGACAAGGCAAAGTCGTATGGAACGTTGGGATAGCAGGTGCCGAACAGAATCCGGTCTCCCAGCTGAAAATTGGCGGCCTCTACGTACAGCTTGCTGCCCGGGGAGCCGAGGTACAGGTCCGGGGACAGGTAGACATTGGGGCAGAAAATGGCGAGCGCGATCGCATCGGAGACGAAGGGCCAGGCGCCGTGCGAGACGATGATTTTCAGATCGGAATATTTCCTGGCCGCACGAGCCAGGCCGCCGGGTCTGGCATAGTCGAAGTCGACCTGCGGGCCGACAAGGCCGAGAAATCCGCTCAACGTAATGGAAAGCGGGAGTCCGTGCTTCAGGCAGGCTTCGAAGATCGGGTCCCAGGCGGGATCGCCAATGGGGAAGCGCGGCTGCAGCACGGCCGGATTGATCGATACCCCGCGAAACAGCCCTGTCGCCGCATACTGCTCGATGGCTGCAACGGCACCGGCCACATCCGTGCTGTCCGCGCCGATAAATCCGATGAACCGGTCGTCCGTGCGGCTCGCCAAGAAGGCGGCCAGCTCCTCGTTCGACGAACCCGGCTCGCCGCCGCGTCCCATGACGACCGTGTGCGTGATGCCCAGCGCTTCGCCTTCGCGAACGACCTCGTCCAGCGTTTCCGACAGCACGGGCGCGAGCCCCTGCAAATTCAATAGGTTGCTTAGCGCATTCTTGCCCTCCGCAAACAACGATTCCCATGCGGGGATCGGCGGCTTCATGCGAAAATCGATGATCACGTCGCGGGTCCTCCTCGGTTGAATGCTCGTTTACTACAGAATCTACCATCCGGGTTCCGTCAGGGTCTAATCGAATAATCGAATCGAAGGATTAACAAATCCAATCGGCTGCGAGACGGCAAAAGTAATGGCGTGGAAGGGGGGGGGGGGATGTGTGAATGGCGTGGAGGGGGTGGCGGGAGTGCGGGCGGAGAGCGATCTTCGGAGGAGCGCTTCTTTTTATTAATATCGATCGATGCATTCAAAAACTCTATTAGACGCTGCGTCGCGACAGGCGTATAGTAGTTGCATCTGTAATTCTGACTAAAATACCTGGAATAGTATGAGGGGCTGTATGAGTGCCCAATCCCGAGGAGGTCCGCCATGAAATTTGCCTTATTCAGCCTGCTGATGAACATACCGAACGCGGTGACCGGGGAGACGTTGACCGACCAGGAGAAGTTTCAAAACGTGTTGAAGCAGGCCGCGCTGGCCGAGGAGTTGGGGTTCGACGCCTACGGCGTAGGAGAGCGGCATGGCGAGCCGTTTCTGTCCTCGTCGCCGGCCGTCGCGTTGACCGCCGTCGCCGCGCGTACGTCGCGAATCCGGTTGCTGACGACGGTGACGGTGCTCAGCGTGCTCGATCCGGTGCGCGTCGCCGAGGATTATGCCACGCTCGATCATCTCTCTGGGGGGCGGCTCGAGCTCATCATCGGCAAGGGCAACGATCCCCGCCACTATCCGCTGTTCGGCATCCGGGAGGAGGAGCAGTGGGAGTCGCTTGCGGAGCGCTACGCGCTGCTGAAGCGGCTGTGGACGGAGGAGAAGGTGACCTGGGAAGGCAAGTACCGCCCGCCGCTCAGCGAAGTGACGACTTATCCGAGGCCTTTTCAACAGCGAATTCCCGTCTGGCACGGCAGTGCGTCGAGCCCGCTCTCGACGGAGCTGGCGGCCAAATACGGCGAGCCGATTTTTTCGTCCAACACGTTCCATCCGATGGCCAAGTATCAGGCGCTGATCGACCATTACCGGGAGCGTTGGGTATATTACGGCCACGACCCGAAGGACGCGCTTGTCGGCGCAGGCGCAGGCCAGCTGTACCTGGCCGATACGAAGGAAGAGGCGCTCCGGCGATATCGGCCGTACTATGACGCGTTCGCGGCGACGGCCTCGTCGCAGCACAACCAATCTCCGTTTACGGGACTCGAGGATACAATCGAGCGCGGATCGACGCTCGTCGGCAGCGCGGACAGCGTCATCGAGAAAATATTGCGATACTACGAGGGCTTCGGCAACCAGGTGCTGGCGATCAGCGTCGACGGGCTCACCGAGGACGAGCAGCGCGAGCAGATCGAGCGCTTCGCCGCCGACGTCATGCCGGTGCTGCGCCGGGAGATCCCGAGCACGGTGTGGAGCGATCGGCCGTTGACGCTGCAGCGGGCGTGACGAGGTGTCGGGCGTGACGAGGTGTATTGAAAAGTGCGTCCGCATCAAAGAGGCGAATACCGTTGCGGTCAACGCACAGACCGGCTGTCCTACTTAGTCATACCATATGACGAAGGAGGGGATTCCAATGGCAGCCAGATTTCTGGATTCCAAAACCTCGCAAAATGCGAGTTATGCCAACTCGATCGCAATTCCGATCAGCGTAATCGGCACGCCGCAGTTGGTGGCCCAGCAGACGCTCGACCTGTCGGCAGGGACCGCGGGCTTGACCCGGGTCGAATTCACGGGGATCATCGCGCTCCAGCTTCCGCTGCTCCCAGCGGTAACGAACATCACGTTGGACGTATATCGGGGGCTCACGACGGGCGGGGTACTCGTATTCTCGGCGTCGGAGAACCTCAACATCAACCTTCTCGGCCCGCAGCTGATCACGATTGCCGGCTCGGATTTTAACGCGCCTAACACGGCCGGCGTTGCCTACACGGTTTTCGTAACCGCGTCCGTCCTCGGAACGATCCGGGTCGGGCCCGAAAGCTACAACTTTACCGGCGTATCCGACTGACCCGCCGTAACGAACGAAAAACGAAAAAGAGCCCCGCGCAAGGGCTCTTCTTCGTTTTCTGCGAATTTTCCGCGACGTCGTCAAGGAATCACGATATCCGAATATCCCGCGAAAATCGTCTGCGAGCCCGGGCTCGTGTCCATCCAAACGCCGATGTAGCCGCCGGGCGGAACGCTGATGATGTCGATGTAGTCTCCGATGGTCGGCACCGGCGTCGGGCTGCTGCCGTTCGGATTGAACGAGGTGTTGGTAATGCGGGTGTTCGTGAACGTCGCTCCGCCGTTGATCGACCGCGCGACGAACACGTCCAGGTCGAAGCCGTCGACCTGGTTGCTGTAATAAATGACGTTAACGACGCCTGTCAGCGGGTCGACATCGACCGACGGGAAGAAGTTCTGACTGCCGGCCGGCGCGCCTGTGATGCTGACCGGGACGGACCAATGCTCGCCCTTGTCCGTCGATTTGGACATGAAGATGTCGGCATAGCCCTGACGGTTGTCCTGCCACACCGCATAGACGTCTTCGGTGAACGGCCCGATGGACCGGTCCGTCGAGATGCTGGCGAACGTAAGCACGCGAAAGGCATAATTCGGGACGGGCAGCGGGTTCGGGACGGGAACGACAGGGGAAACCAAAACTGAATCTTCAAACGTCACGCCGCCGTCCAACGATCTGCGAATGACGTATCGAAAGCTCGGATTGACGGTCACCCACGCCGCATATACGATCCCGGTCAGGCTCACGGCGACCTCCGGCCGTTCGACCTGATCCGACTCGCTCGACAGCAGGACCGGCGTATTCCATGTCGTTCCGTTGTCCGTTGAACGCTGAAAGAAGGCCGTGGAGTTGCCTCCGTTCGCGACATTGAATTGGTGGTTATAAGTGACATAGATATTGCCGAGGTACGGACTGGATTGGCCGACGTCTACCGTAATGTTAGTCTCGTCGTTGTTGATGTAGGTGCCGAACCCGGGGGCAACGATCTTGGGTCCGCTGAATGTCGCGCCGTTGTCGGTGGACACGTAGAAGATGGTCGTGCCGTCCGAAGGGCCGGGGAATGCATGTGCGGCGACGACAAACGTGCTCGGGAATCCGTAAGCGACTGTCGGCGCTTCAGCGCCCGTAAACCCTGCAGGCAAGGGCAGCATTGTATTGCTCCAGCTGCTCCCGCCGTCCAGCGAACGGTAAAGGCCGATCATCGGCGAGCCTGAAGTCGTATCGACCGATACGGATACCATGATGCCGGTCATCAGCAGATTGACAGCGACGCTTGGCTCGAATTTGGGAAAGCCCGCCGGAGTGACTTGAAAGTTGAAATTGGTCATTCTCGCACGCATCCTCCTTTCGCCCGCACGTTTATATTAGTTTATTGCCATATGCGCCCCGCGAGCTATGCGCAAGCCTGCCGCCGGCAAAAAAATGCGCCATTTCCGGGGCAAAGTTGTCCAGTTTCATGCGATGCTTACGGAATAAAGTAGAGGAGGAAGGAGGGAATCCAATGGCTACTTTTACAACGGGTTTGATCACCAATACGAGGGCGACCGGCAGCGCAGCCTCCAACATTGTCGTCAGCGCGCGAAACCTTAGCAACGCGAGCGCGACGATCGTCGTTGAAGTGTTCGGCGTTCCGGGCAGCGCGCCGGCTCTGACGCCGCTGTATGTGACGGGCTATATCCTGCCTGCGCTTTCGTCCGACATCCGTACCTTTTTCATCGCCGGCAACGTGTCCTATGAAGTGCAATACAGCATCACTTCGACGCTGACCCAGGTTGCCATGTCCACGTACGGGATTGACGAGTTCGGCAATCTCGTGACCGAGCAGCGAGTGCTGCACTCCGAGCTGACGCCGACCAACGGATTGACAATTCCCGTCTAAGGAATGCAGACGACCGAAGCCGGCGCGCAAGCGCCGGTTTTTTCGCGTTGTTTCCATGCAGAAAACGAAGGCCGGTCTGGGTTAGTCGCACAAGCAATCCGGATGAAGTCCCATACACTAACATCATCTATGCGCGGAAGAGGTGACGCTTCATGGTCGACCTGGGCGTAGTCATGCCCGTCTACAAGCAAAAGCCGGCGTTTCTGAAAGCCGCGCTTGAGTCCGTGCTTCGGCAATCGTTCAAGGACTTCAAGCTGATCGTCGTGATCGACGGCGCGCCCGAGATGGAGCCGCTCGTGAAGCAGTACGCCGACGGCGATGCGCGGGTCGAGGTGCTGCCTCTCGAGCATAACCAGGGCGTGGCCCACGCGCTGAACACCGGTTTCAAAAAGCTGTATAAAATGAAGCAGATTCGTTATCTGACCTGGGTGTCGAGCGACAATGTGTACTACCCGGCTTTTTTCGCTACGCTGCGCAAGGCGCTGGCCAAAGGACCCGACGAGCTCGGCCTGGTCTACAGCTCTTTCCAGTCGATCGACAACGACGACCGGCCGCTGAACGACGAACTCAAGCTCGCCGCCCTGCGTCAATATCAGTCCAAATCCAAAGATAAGCTGCTCGACTCCTCGATCATCGGGGTCTCTTTTATGTATAAGGCGAAATACGCCAAAATGATCGACGGCTACGAGCTGCAGCCTGTCGAGGATTACGATTATTGGCTGCGGTTGACGGAAAACTGCGAGATCAAGTACATCCCCGTCGAGCTGATGGACTACCGGGTGAACTCAACGTTCAGCATCTCGGCATCGCTCCAGACGGACGCTCAGCACCGTTATTGGCGCTACCGTTATCATCTGGCCAGACATATGGCCAGGAGACGCAGGAACATCGAGCCGCTCGTCACCGTGATCTTCCCGGTCAGCGCAGCGGACGGCGCGGCGATCGCGCGTCTTGAAAACTTATACGAGCAGGCGTTCAGCAATTACTATTGCTACGTGCTGGATCTGACGCCGGGCGGGCAAGCGACCGCGCTGCTGTCCACCATCTCGCACCCGGTAACGGACTTCAAATCGTTCGCGAACGAGCCGGAGCGTAAAGCGTTGCTGTACGCCATACAGATGCTCCGAACGGAGTACACGATGGTGCTGGGCCCCGCGCATTTCCCCGATCCGATGGATATGGAGTTTCTGATCGCGCAGCTGTCCAAGGCGGATAAGGCGCTGCTGTCCAGTTACTATGCCGACGACCGCACGGATATTCTCTACCGGCTGCCCTATGGCGCACCGCCGAAGCCGAACCTGTACAACGAGCTGTTTCGCACGGAAGCTCTTCTTGCGATTTTAAAATCCACGTGAATGGGTGATGAGATGAAAATTCTGTTCACCTTTTATAATCCGAGCGGCGGCATGGAGACGCTGAACCGGGTTCGAAGCCGGGCCCTGATGCGCGCCGGGCACGAGTGCCATCTGCTGTACACGCACGACGGTCAGGGACGCAAAAACATAAGCGGCATCAAGACGTTCATTACGGGCAACGACTATTTGATCGAGCGGCTGATCGAGCGGGAGAATTACGACGTGATCGTCGTATGCACGGACATTTTTCTGCTGGAGAAAATCCGGAATTGGGACTACGAAGGAAAGGTGATCTTCGAAATCCAGGGACTTGGCACCTACGAGACTGCGCGCGCCATTCTCCAGGACTTCGCGGCAAGGGTGCAAGTCTATGCGGACGCGCTGCTGTATCCGAAGACGGATCACCTGATCGAGCTGATGCGCGAGCTGTTTCCCCGGCTGCCCCAATTCTGCTTCGACGACCCGCTGGATGCCGAGCAGTTCGGCTACGAGTCTTATCCCAAGAAACCCTTTCCCATCGTGGGGTGGGTGGGGCGGCTGGAGAAAAATAAAAACTGGCAGGAGTATTTGCTGATCGGAAACAATCTAAGAGGCTACTATCCGGACCTGCAGCTGTGGATGTTCGACGACGATACGCTGTCGGAGCCGCCGGAGAAAGCCCTGTTCGAGCAGACCCTGCGGTATCTGGGGCTAAAGGACCGGCTCGTGCGCCATTCGAACATTCCGCATGAGCAGATGTCGGACTATATGTCGATCATCGGGGACTCGGGCGGATTCCTGTGCTCGACCTCCATTATGGAGGGCTTCGGCTACGCGGTGGCGGAGGCGATGCTCTGCCGGTGTCCGGTGCTCTCCACGGATTCGGACGGCGTACGCAGGTTCATCCGGCATGACAAGACGGGAAAGTTCTATCGCAGAGGCGATATCGCGCACGCGACGGCAGAGGCGCTGTCCCTGATGCGCGACCATTCGCGCCGCGCCGCGATCGTGGAAGCTGCGGATCAGCATATCCGCACCCAGTTTTCCCCGCAGCTCTACACGAAGCAATTTACGAAAATGATGCGTCAGCTCGGCTGCAACGATTAGCGGAAATCGCCGTCGTTGCGGCTTTTTTGCGCGCGCGCAAGGAAGAACGGAGCCACGAGGCGGCCGGCTCATCTTAAGCTGGGGGCGGCTAACTTTAAGCGTGAAGTCGGCTCATTTTCAATTTACTTTCAGCCGCTCCTTTTACAATGGATATCAATTATAGAAATCGGGCCTGACGCCTGGGCGGATTAGAAGATCGGTGGAAGGCAAAACTAATCGTAAGCCTCGCTGCGCCAGACCCTATACCATGTTTGTCCACTGTGATAAAATATGTAAGGCAATTTGTGTCATCGCTGTGTAAATGCGTGACGAATCGTGATGAAGAATGTAAAATCAAGGCATCCATTGGTGAAAGAAGGGGCTTAAACGTGTTCCGGAAAAAAGACATCTTTTTTAAAACGCTCGAGGATATGGCCGATCTGATTATGGAAACGACCGAGCGGTTTCTGGCCGCCGTCAACAGCGATATTCCCGACCCCAGCGCGTTTTCCAAGGAAATGAAGGATTACGAGCATCGCGGCGACCAATTTGCGCATCTGATCATCACCGAGCTGAACAAGACGTTCATCACGCCGATCGAGCGCGAAGACATTCTGGATCTGACCAAGCTGCTTGACGACGTGCTGGACGGCATCGAAGCCGTCGCATCCCGCTTTGATATGTACCATGTTAAAAAGCCCGACGGAAGCATCCGCAAATTCGCGGATTGCCTGAACCGTTCTGCCGTCGAGATCAAGTCGGCGATCTATCTGCTCGGCCAGAAGAAACTGCTCGCCATCCAGACGCACTGCGTGAAGCTGAACGAGCTGGAGAACGAAGGCGACGATCTGCTGCGCGAGAGCGTGAAGACGCTGTTCCTGAACGTCAAGGATCCGATCGAGCTGATCAAGCTCAAGGAAATTTACGAGCGGCTCGAGCAGACGACCGATTCCTGCGAGGATGTCGCCAACACGCTGCAATCCATTATTATGCGCAATTCTTAATGCGCCCGGGACAGGACTGAATACATCGCATGGATATCACCATTTTAGTCGTCATCATCGTCATCCTGGCGCTGGGGTTCGACTTTATCAACGGCTTCCACGACACGGCGAACGCGATCGCCACCTCCGTATCCACACGTGCGCTCAAGCCACGCGTGGCGATTCTGCTCGCGGCGGTGATGAATCTGGTCGGCGCGCTGCTGTATACCGGAGTCGCCAAGACCATCGGCGGCAAGGTGACGGACCCCTTCAAGCTGGAGCACGGGCTGACGGTCGTCATCGCCACGTTGATCGCGGCCATCATCTGGAACCTGATCACCTGGTGGAAAGGAATTCCCTCGTCCTCCTCGCATGCGCTGATCGGCGCGCTGGCCGGCGCGGCGGTCACCTCGGAGGGCTGGGCGGGCATAAATGTTGGCGGATTTTCGACAATTGTCCTCGGATTGCTTCTTTCGCCAATCATTGCGTTCGTTTTGGGGTATATAATTATGTTCTTGTTGAAGCATCTCTTCGCGAGGACGAGCCCGCATCAAGTGAACAAGGGATTCCGGACCGGACAGATTCTGACCGCCGCGCTTCAATCGTTCACCCATGGCACGAACGACGCGCAGAAGGCGATGGGCATCATCACGCTGGCGCTCGTGTCCGCCGGCTGGCAGGATCATCTCGAGGTGCCGCTCTGGGTCAAGATCTCCGCGGCGCTTGCGATGGCGCTCGGCACGTCGGTCGGCGGCTGGAAGATCATCAAGACGATGGGCACGAAGATTTTCAAGATCGAGCCGATCAACGGCTTCTCGGCGGACGCGGCATCCGCAGCGGTTATCTTCACCGCAACGCTCACCCATCTGCCGGTTAGCACGACGCACGCGATCACTTCCTCGATCCTCGGGGTCGGCGCGGCCAAGCGCTTCTCGAGCGTTCGCTGGGACATGGCCGGCCGGATCATTATGACGTGGATCATTACGATCCCGATCTCGGCGCTGATTGCGGCGGCCATCTATGCGGTACTGAGCCTGTTTCACTAAAAAAATGGGCACCGATGCACGCGCCAATGCAGCCGTTACCACATTACAATATAGAGAAACATGGTGTTCTCCACGGGACGGAGTCTGGAGGAATTCACGCCTATGATCCAAGCATCCGCACAGCAAGCCAAATCATGCGTCGAACTGCTCAAGGAGTTCCGCCTCAAAGGTACGGACGCCAGGGGCGAAAAGCTTTATTTCGCCGGAGTCGGCAGACGCGACGTGTACAACGTGACCGCGCCATTCCTCGACGAAGGGGAATGGGTCATCGCCGGCCGCGTTGAAGACCGCGCGAGCGAGCGCTCTTCCATCATGTTTTTTGTGGAGAAAAACGGGAAGTGGACGCCCCGCGAAGGCGCGCCTGTCTTTGAATTGCAGGATCCTTTCTTCACCTTCGTCCGCGGCGAGCTCGTGCTCGGCGGCGTTCAAGTGTTCTTCGATCCCGACGATCCGCATTACGTGACAACGTGGCGCACGGTGTTCTACCGGGGCTATCGCGTTCGCGAGCTGCGGGAGTTCGCGCAGGGCCCGCTGACGATGAAGGACGTGCGCCTCGTCGATCAGCAGAACGGCACCATCGGCGTCTTTACGCGGCCGATGCCGGTCGGGGACGCGCGGGCGATGATCGGCTACGCCGAGATCTCGGACCTCGACGAGCTGACCGAGGAACTGATGGCGAACGCAGAGGTACTGAAGGGCCAGTTCCTGAAGGTCGAGTGGGGCGGCGCCAACGAGATTCATCTGCTGAACAACGGCAAGCTCGGCGTGCTCGGGCATGTCGCCTGGATGGACTACGGCAACATCCGCCATTACTACCCGATGGTGTTCGCGCTCGACCCGGCGACCCGCGCGCACACGCCGCTCAAGCTGATCGCCACGCGCAACCTGTTCCCCGAAGGTCCGGCCAAGCGGCCCGACCTGGAGGACGTGCTGTTCAGCGGCGGGCTGCGCCGCAACGGCGACGGCACCGCGACGCTGTACACCGGCGTCAGCGACGCCGAGGCCGCGCGGATCGTGATCGAGGATCCGTTTGTCGAGTACGAGGCTTAAGAAGTCAGCGCTTGCAAGACATGATGGTTAGCAAGAACAGGCATTATAGGTTAGCAAGTGCAAGGCAATAGAGGTTAGCGAGTGCAAGGCATTAAAGGTTAGCAAGTTAAAGGCATTAGATGCGAGAGATAGGGACCGCTCCGGTTGGGGCGGTTTTTGTCGTTGGATGCGGCGCGGCGCTACCTGGCGAAAATCGTTTCGATAGGATACGAAAATACAGCGACTTATACGATCCAGACTGGCAAAGGTGGTGTACTTAAAGGGAGTTTTTAGTGCTAGCGGAAATATATCCAACCCCTTACAATAGAAAATATTGCTATTACATATTGTTTTAGGGGAGCGGATGGAATAGGATGTTGCAACGCTGGGACTTTAAAAAAATGGAGATTTATCTGCTTGTGATATGCATGCTGTTTGGTGTGATCGCGGATTTGTGGAATCCGAATACCGCTTCGGCACGGAGTCCGGAGCTTGAGGAAGCAGGAAGTGTCGATCTCGGAGGATATTCCGACAATATGGCGATGGCCGAAGATTTTGGTTATGTGTTCGTAAGCATTCCAGCCAGCAATCAAGTCGTTGTCATCGATAAATCCAGTATGAATATCGTCAAACATCTTGTCGTCGGTTCGTCGCCCCGCGGGTTGTACGTTCAAGGAGATCGCTTGTACGTCGCGCTGAGCGATGCGACGCTGATCGCTGTCGTTGATTTGAACACGTTGGAAGCTGGCACGCCAATTGAGACTGAAGTTAAACCTTGGGAAGTTGTCGTTGACGGCAGCGATCTTTATTATGCCGGCGGACATAATTGGATAAAAACCGTGTACAAGCAGAATATAAACACCGGTTCGATCACGGAGATCACGCTGGACCAGTTGGTCTATTATCCGAAGCTAAGTTTGGATGCGCCCAATCGCCGTCTCTATATCGGACAGACGCATATATCTGGAGGCGCATTATTATCGATCGATATCGATTCGGGTGCGCTCCTGTGGAGAATGGACGACAAGCAGGTGGGAAGCGGAAACACAGTGTTGGTCAACGAAGGGACCGTCTATTATGGCAGTTCAATCATTGACGTTACGAATCAACGAGTCGTGTCTTCTTTGTGGTCCGGAATTCTGGACGTAGACGATAGTTACATTTATACCGCATTAGGCATATATACGCGTCAGGAAGTAATCGAAACAGCCCTATTCAACACCTCATACAATCCCGCGGCGGGCATAGTGGATCGCGAGCACGCACTGTACAGCTTGGGCGGGTTTGGTACAACGCTTTACAAGCATATCTTCAATGCTGATTCTGCACCGATCGCGATTGGCTACGAAAAAGGAGATAACTGGATCAAGTTCGATAGCTACTTCGATACCTGGGCGGAAGGGGCAGGGGGAAAGTACCTGTATGCCGTCTCATCTTCGAAAAACCGTCTCGTTCAAATTGATGCTCAAACGATGCAAGTGACGGGGGACCGTTATATCGGTTCAAAGCCGGGCAGTTTAGATATCCGCGACGGTATTATCTATGTAAGCCTCGGGGGCACCACGCACATCGCAAAAATCGATACGGCAGGAGAGACCGATTTCTTGGCCCCGATCGTTGAGGTAGAGGTCGGCGTGCGTACGGCCGACGTCGCAGCGGGCTCTGGCAAGGCATATTTTACGAATCGCGGCTCGTTCGGACAATTAAGCGTTCTTACGGATGTATATCATACATTACCGGGAAATTACAGCACTCCGTGGCTCACTTTGAACGAGAATGCAAGCATGCTGTATCTTGGCGAGACGGAATCTTCTGGAGCCGCACTATTTAGAATAGATACGACAACCGATCAGGTTGTTCAAGAGTCCGACGATGACTTTGATTACGGCACCCGACAAGTCATCGTAGACGGAGATTACGTATATTATGGTTCACGTCGACTTGCAGCAGACAATATCAAGCTTGTTTACGGTCAATATAAAAATGGCTACTATAGCGCAACTCTGCTCGATGCAAGAGGAGAAGTAGTTCTTGCTTCGAACGCCCTATATGATCGGGATTCATTCCAACCGACCTACGTATTTCCATTTGTCGCTGGTTATGGCGTCCTTCGCGAAGATGGCAGTATCCTGCTCTATGCGGGAAGCGGGCCCGACAACAATCGCTCGTATACGTTGATGAAGTTTGCAAGTATAGACGATATGAAGGAACAGCTTAATCGCAGCCTTAAGCCAGTATCGGTGGATTTTTTTGATGAAGACGACCGCACGGGCGGCATTATGGGAGATATCCGGATTGCTCCGGGTCCATTGGGAGATTTCGTCGTGAGTTACAGCGTTCGTTACTATAACGCAGCCGGCATTGAGATTGATCCGCACACTTGGACAAACATATTTACCTACCAACGTGCTTCCGACGGGACGATATTGTACCGCTTAGCCGCATCGCCTCCACCGGGAGCGAAGTGGATGGGCGTTATCCCGGCTGTACTTTCATCAGGCGTGAGCGATGTGGTCGAGCTTAAGGAAGCTGCGACGTATACTCGACTGTGGGACGCGGATACGTACTATGCCGATAACGTCTCATTTACGGACACCGATCTCTCTCCGGATTCGATCGGAGGCAAAGTGACCTTTGCCGGCGCATCTGGAGAATTGTCCGGCGATCAATATGCGGTCTACTTTGCCGGGGAGAACGATGTAATTGGCGAACCCATCGGGATCGTAAACGCTTCGGGCAAGAGCAGTTATGAATTTTCCATCCCATCGGGAACGCATATACCTGACGGCGCCTTCATCCTTGCAGTGCAATTGCGCGACAGTAACGGATACGGATCGCCAGGTTTCAGCTTCGCAGCTATCCCTGATCGCATGACGCTTGAGCCCGCTGAATCCAGCATATATGTAAATAACACCAGCGGGGCTGCCGATACCGTGACAGTAAATGGTCTCAAGTCCGGAGACAAGGTGAAAGTATACGACGTTTACTTGAATCTCTACGGAGAAGGAACCGTGCCTGGCCAGTCCTCTTCCGTGACGCTTAGCGGCATGAATCTGGACAACGCAGTCCCGTATTTGTATGTTGCCGTAACGACGCCCGGCAAACATGAAAGCTTTTATGTCCTGGTTTATTACGGTGAAGGTTCTGGAACTGGCGGAGGCGGCAACGCAGGCGGAGGAAATGCCGGCGGTGGAGGCGGAGGCTCCGGAGGTATCGGCGGAGGCATAGGGGGTGGCATTGGCGGCGGAGGTTCATCCGGCGGCAAAGATGGGGAACCCGGCTCGACTCCTGTAGTGGCGGTTACCGCTAAAAGTGCAGCCGGAGAGACGATTATTTCCGCGACGGTCGACGATAAGCTGCTTGATGCTAGCCTGGAAAAATGGGATGATTCCAAGCACGAGTTGAGTCTGCCGATCCCCGAAACAGCGACAGAGTATCAACTGACGCTAACTGGCTATCAATTGAATAAAATTAGATTGAAGGATGAAAATGTCGTTATCCGCATGGAATCTGCAATAGGCGGATTCGTACTGCCTGCAGCAGCTTTTACGGCATCGGGGTATGCGCAGACTGCCGACGCTAAATACGTAATGAACGTACGGCGGTTGTCAGACACTCCCCCGGCCAACCCGGTAATTGTCGATGGCCGCAGCGTACAGCAAGTTACGCCGCGGTATGAATTTAAAATGTTCGTCGAATTGGGGGGCGTACCCACCGAGATTAAGGAAGCTTCGGCATACGTGGGGCATATCATCTCATTCTCTAAACCAAATCAGCCGATTGCATCCCTCGCCGCAGTCACCTTGGACGAAAAGACAGGGAAATTAGTATCCGTGCCAGCAAAATTCGAATCGAACGCAAATGGCATCAAGGCAACGCTCTATCGTAAAGGTAATTCGGAATATTTTCTTGTTGCTCACACCGCAAGTTTCAACGACGTTAAAGAAGGCTACTTCGCGAAGCCGTCGATCGATAAGATGGCAACGCGATTCGTAATAAACGGTTATCAAAACGGTACTTTTAAGCCGGAGGGATCGGTGACGCGTGCGGAAGCTGCAGCGTTAATCACGAGGGCTCTTGGGATCGTGCCGAGCGGAGAAGCAGCGGCCTTTAAGGACACGCCTTCCGGCGCCTGGTATGCGGAGGCCGTCGGGGCGGCTGCCAAGGCCGGGATTCTCAAAGGTTACGAGGACGGAAGTTTCCGTCCGAACCAGACGATTACCCAGCAGGAGTGGGTGTCTATTTTGTATCAAAGCTTGTTGTATGGCGGTTTAAAGACGCAAGAAAACGTAGAGCTGCAAGCGTTTAATGTCGATGCCGGATATTCCTCATGGTCCTCTAAGGCTGCGGACGCTCTTCTGCGCGCAGGCATTATGAACAAACAAGACGCATTCCCCGTTAAGGCTTCAAAAGCTACAACTCGGGGAGAGGCTGCGGAACTGCTGTTCAGGACATTAAAGACGCTTCAGTTAACATAGTAAAACAGCGAAGACCTAGGTCTTGAAATCGGGCCTCGCTTTCGCACTGTGCGCATTCTGTCGGACACCAGGACCGCTATTTTGATTAAATGCCGCACAATTGGCTGCTCATCGGACACAAGATCCGCTATTCGGCGTTTGGGCGGCGGAAAAGCAGCTTCGGTGGCGGAATAGCGGATCCTTTGTCCGGAATCGAGTCAGATGGGCTTGATGACGGAAATAGCGGCTCCTAGGTCCATTCGTAGCGGCGCAAACGGCGCGTGCGAATCGAATGGACACCAGGGCCGCTATTTTGCTTAAACGCCGCACAATTGGCTGCTCAGCGGACAAGGATCCGCTATTCGGTGTTTGGGCGGCGGAAAATCAGCTTCGGCAACGGATTAGCGGATCCTGAGTCCGCAACCGAGCGAAATGGGGCTGGCGACGAAAAATAGCGGCTCCTGTGTCCGTAACCGAGCAATATGGACTCGCCACCCGCAGCCTCGTCAGCCATCCACCATCTGCCATCCGCCTTGCCCGCCATCTTCCTCGTCCGTCCCCCGCTGCACCCCGCCCGCGGTCTAACTCACCGTCGCCGGCCGCCCGCCCTCCGCCGCGCGCCGCTGCCCGTGCGTCGTCTGCGGCTGCTGCTGCCGGTGCGCCGGCGCGACCGTCTGCGCCTGCGGCGACGCGGGCGCGGGGCATAATCCTCGTCGTCCGCCTCGGCGGACTTTTTGCCTTTGGACGTGAAAATCTTGATAAGCGGCGCGATCTGCTGGACGGAGGACATAATCTTCTGGATCTTGCCGATGTTGCTGATCAGGCCCTCGATGCCGCCCATCTTGTCGATAAAGCCCTTGACGCTCTCCAGGTTGCCCGCGTTCAGCAGCGCGCTGAGCCCGCCGCCCTTCGCGGCCGGCGCGGCTGCCTGCGCCGCGGCCTGAATAGGCGCGCCGCCGAAGAGCGCCGGCGGTCCGGAGACGGGAGCGCCGCCTCCGAGCCCGGGAAAGCCGCCGCCGCCGGCACCCGCGCCGAGCCCGCCGCCGGCAGCGCCTGCGCCGCCAAACCCGCCGAGCCCGCCGAAAGCATCGAGGCCGGCTCCGCCGCCTTGCACGGGTAAGCCGCCAGGACCGCCGGTCCAGTTGCGATTGTACGAAGACGGTATGCGGTTCATGCCATCACTTCCTTCTTTGCTCTGAATCGCCGCGCCCGCCCATGCCGCAGGGCAGGATCAACCTATGGCGGCGTCCGATGATACAACATATGTGCGATGGCCCGGCGCCGAATGGACGAATGCCCGCCCAGGCGCTTAAATTTGCGGCTCCCGCCCGATTTTAGCTCTGTAAAGCGCGAATACGTTGCAGGTTGAACTGCTTACCTAAACGCAGTACAATAGAGTGAACCGCTATTCATGTTCCGTTCACGTAACGGAGCTACTCGTTAGAAACTGAGGTGTGCCCGAATGCAGCTGAAGAAGCTGAATGACAAGTCGATCGACCAATTGTTCGAAGCGATTCTGACACTGAAGTCCGTGGAGGAATGCTACGTTTTCTTCGACGATCTGTGTACGGTCAACGAGATTCAGTCGCTGTCCCAGCGACTCGAGGTCGCGCGGATGCTCGGCAAGGGTCAGACGTACAACCAGATCGAAGCGGAGACCGGAGCCAGCACGGCGACCATCTCCCGCGTGAAGCGGTGTCTGAACTACGGCAACGACGGCTACAAGTTGACGCTGGACCGTCTGGGCCGCTTCGGCAAGACAGCCGACGATGCGGAGCAAGCGACGGAGATTGAGCAAGTCTAGCTTGTCCGGAGAGCTTCCGTTCCAGGGGCTTTGCGGAGCACGTATAGAATGACCGATGGATAGGAGCAGGGGTGTTCGCACAGCGCCGGAGGGCGGCTGACGGACAGCCCTTTCTTTAATTTGCGGCTCGTGCAAGCGCTAATTTGCGGCCAACATGGGGCGACAATGGCTGCCCATCATTTACATATTTGGCATTGCCGTACTGCCGGACGGCGGTTATGCTAGTAACAAACGCGTCGGTCCGGGGAGAGACATCCATGCGCATCTGGCATTCCGTACGGTTCAAGATCGTCTTCGGCTTTTTTGTTGTAATCGCTCCCATGGTCGTCTTCCTGATCTATAACAACCTTTACGCGATGAAGGTCGTCCGCCAGCAAATCTCCGCCCACTACGACAATCTGCTCCAGACCAACATCAAGCAGAACGACAATATCCTTCACGAGTACATGGTGTATCTCAACCGCCTCGAGAGCAATCCCGACGTGCCGCTCATACAGGCGCTGACCGCCGCCGACAGCGACTTCATGCTGGCGAAGATCCGGCTGCTGAACCAGTTCGTGCGCGACTCCAGCGGCATTTACTACGGCATGATGGACACGATTTTCATTTTCGACCGGAAGGCCGACGATCTTTATTACGTAACGCAGGACAACAGCACCTACAACGACAAAAAGGACGTGCTGCTCGGCTGGTCGCGCAATTACTTGCGGGGCACGGGTCGCCTGCAGCCGGACGCCGGCGAATGGACGCCGATGATCATCGGCGCCGCCGAGGATTCGCAGTATCTGATGTGGACGTACGACCTCGGGCTCGATGTCTACGCGGGCGTGCTTGTGCGGGACCGCAGCTTGCTGCGTGTGCTCGAAGGCTTCGACGTCGGTCCGGACGGCGGGACGTTTCTGCTGAACAACAAGGGCGAGCTGCTCGCGGACAGCGATTCGACGCTGATGAATGATAACGTTTTCCGTCAGGCGATCGTGTCGCGCGCAGGGGATTACGGGATCGTGAAGCAGGACGGAAAATCGTATCTTGTGTTGTCTCGGGCCTCCGACCAGGTCGACGTCGTCTACGCGATCGTGATGCGAGAGGACTTCATTTTGCAGAACCTCCCCTTTTTCCAAAAGGTGCTCTATTACTGGATCCCGCTGCTCGTGGCGCTGCTGCTTATGATCTACCTTGTGTTCCTGCAGCGCATCATGTTCAAGCCGCTGGTCGATCTCATCCGGGGGATGCGCAAGCTCGGGCAGGGACGCTTCGACATCCGCCTGCCGACCGATCAGAGCAGCGAGTTCGCGTTCATGTCGGGCACGTTCAACAATATGGCCGGACAGATCGAGAAGCTGAAGATTGACGTCTACGAGGAGCAGCTTCGTGTGCAGAAGGCGGAATACAAGCATTTGCAGGTGCAGATCAACCCGCATTTTTACATGAACAGCCTCAATATCGTCTACAATCTGGCCGCGCTCAAGGACTTCAAGTCGGTGCAAAAGCTATCGCTGCATCTGGCGGATTATTTCCGTTTTCTCATGCAGAGCCATCGGCAGACGGTGCGGCTTGCGGACGAGCTGCGCCATATCGGCCACTACCTGGAGATTCAGAAGATCCGCTACGCGGGCAAGCTCGATTACGACGTGCGCGTGCAGCCGGAGCATCTTCGCTGCGAGCTGTCGCCGCTCATGGTGCAGCCCTTCGTGGAAAATTCGGTCATTCACGGGTTCGGGAAAAAGGTGCCGGACGGCACGATGTTCCGCATTTTGATCGAGACAGAGGCGGATGCCGCAGATCCGGAGGCGCACATGCTGCTGCTGATTCGGGACAATGGTGCAGGGTTTCCTGCGGATATGCTCGCCGAACTGGCTACAGGCGCTTACGCGGAGGGGACGGGCGAGGAGCATCTCGGCATCTGGAATATTTTGCGGCGCTATCGGATGCTGTACGGAGACGAGCGGGGCATCGCATTTGCCAACGCGCCGGAAGGCGGCGCGGTCGTGACGATCCGGCTGCCTTACAAGGGAGCGGCGGCTTCGGCCGGGGATGACGCGATAGAGGAAGGCATCGGCGAAGAAGGAACGGGTTAGAACGAAGCGGACATTGGAAAAGGAAAGACGCGCGGTCGGCGCTGGAATCGAGAAACGAAGGAGGAAGCGCAATGGTAACGATGCTGGTGGTGGACGATGAGATCTATGCGCTCAAAGGAATCACGCAGGGGATCGAGTGGGGGGATCTGCCGATCGCCCGCATTCTGGAGGCCGACAGCGTTCCCGAAGCGCGGCGGCAGCTCGAGGCGAATCAGGTGGACCTGGTCATCTCGGACATCGAGATGCCCGGCGCGAGCGGCATGGAGCTGCTGCGGTTTATCAAAGAGGCGTGTCCCGCTACGCTGACGATTTTCCTGACCGGACACGCCCGCTTCGAGTATGCGCAGGAGGCGATGCGCCACGGCTGCTTCGAATACGTGCTTAAGCCCGTCGACCATGACGCGCTGAAGGAAATCGTACGGCGGGCAGTCGCGGAGATCGAAGAGCGCCGGGCGCAGCAGGCATTCGAGGAGACGCTTGAGACGTACCGCCGCCAATGGACGAACCAGCTCCCGATCCTGGTGGAGCGGTTCTGGCAGGAGGCGCTGGCGGCAGGGCTGCCGGCATCGCCGGACCGGCTGTCGCGGGAGTACGCGACGTACGACATCCCGCTCTCTGCCGGCGATCCCGTACTGCCGGTGCTGCTAAGCGTCGAACAGTGGGACGTCGGCCTCGACGGACGCGACGAGCGCATCATGGAATACGCGCTTCGCAAAGCCGCGGCCGAGATTATCGTCGGCGCCGAAGGCGCGGGGGCCGCTCTGCAGGATCGCGCCCAGCAGAGTCTTGTGCTGTTGTATAAGGCGAACGAGGCGCGCGGCGAGGTGCTGCAGCGATGCAGCGAGTACATACGGGCTTGCCGGGAATATTTCCACTGCACGGTGTCCTGCTACGTGGGCGAACCGGCGGCGCCGCAAGCGCTGGCCGCGGAGCTGGAGCGCCTCTCCAGAGTGGAGCGCGCCAACGTGGCGCAGCCGGCGTCGGTCATAGACGCGTCGAACGGCGCGGGACATGCGGGCAGCGCCGCCGCTGCGGTGATGGCGGTCAGCGGCCAGACGCTGCCGCCGTTCATGGAGTGGAGCATATTGCTGGACGGCGGCAGCGTGGCGGAGCTGGAAGCGGCGATATCGGACGCGCTGCGCCGGATGAAGGAAGAGGGGGCAGGGCGCGAGAGCCTGGAGCTGTTCTACTACGGCTATGTCCACATGCTCTATCAGTCCGCGCTGCGGCGCGGCGTACCGGCCGGCGAGCTGCTCTCGCAGCAGGAGCTGGCCGAAGGCCTCGCGGCGAGGACGCCGGACGGCATGACGGCCTGGGCGCTGCGGCTGCTCGCCAAGACGAATGCGGCGCTGCTCGATCGGCAGCGGGACGCATCCGCGGTCATTGCCAAGATCCAGAGCTACGTCCAGGAGCATCTGAGCGAGGAGCTCGGACGCGAAGAGATTGCGAGAGCCGTCTATCGCAATCCGGCTTATCTGTCGCGCCTGTTCCGCAAGGAGACGGGCATGTCGCTCACCGACTACATCGCCCAGGCGAAGATCGAGCGCGCCAAGCGGCTGCTCACCGAGACGAACGACAAGATCAGCAACATAGCCGAAGGGCTGGGCTATTTGCATTTCTCGTATTTTGCCAAGCTGTTCCGCAAGATTGCGGGCGTGACGCCGCAGGATTATCGGAAGAAGCACCAATCGATGTAAGTCACAATAATGCTATCTCGGTCATCCCAGTAGATAGATGGCGCGCCCGCCTGCCCGGTACAATAACCTCACAGACCAAAGAACAGAGGGAACGTGATGGAGATGGAGCAGGCCACGCCAACCGTGCCGGCCGCGATCGACAAGCCCGTGCGCAAAGCGGTCAGGGCGAAGACGCTGAATCAGGGCTACTGGAAAAGGTACGGCGTGTTTTACTTGATGATGGCGCCGGCCTTGATCGTGCTGATCGTCAACAACTATATTCCGATGGCAGGTGCGCTGATCGCGTTCAAGCAGATGACGTACGCGTCGCCGAGCTTCATTCAGAACTTCATGGACAGTCCGTGGGTCGGCTGGGGCAACTTCAAGTATTTGTTCGCGAGCAGCGACGCCTGGGTCATCACGCGCAACACGATGGCGTACAACGCCGCGTTCATCGTCCTCAACACGATCATCGGCGTGGGGATCGCGATCGCGCTGAACGTCATGCGCAACCGGACGCTGTCCAAGCTGCATCAGACGGTCCTCTTTCTGCCCTACTTCATGTCGTGGATCATCCTCTCGTATCTCGTGTACGCGTTCCTCAACCCCGACATCGGCATTCTGAACAAATTCGTCCTGCCCTGGTTCGGCGCCGAGCCGATCGACTGGTACTCGGATTCGAAATGGTGGCCCGTCATCCTGCCGCTCGTCAACACGTGGAAGGGCATCGGCTACTACGCGGTTATCTTCCTCGCAGCGATCGTCGGCATCGACAACGAATACTACGAAGCAGCCCATATGGACGGGGCGACCAAGTGGAGGCAGATCTGGACGATCACGATCCCGCTCATCCGCCCGGTCATCATAACGATGACGCTGCTGCAGATCGGCCGGATTTTCTACGCGGACTTCGGCCTGTTCTTCCAGGTGACGCGCAATGCCGGCGCGCTCTACGACAAGACGCTGGTCATCGACACGTACGTGTATCAAGGCTTCCTCGTCTCGGGCGATATCGGGATGTCCTCGGCGGCCGGCCTTTACCAGGCAGTCATCGGCTTCATCCTTGTGCTGGGCGCGAATCTGGTCGTCAGACGCATCAGCAAGGAAGACGCCTTGTTCTAAGGCGCCGCCGCCCGCGATCACAGAAGGAGGAACCTACCATGGCAACCAGCGCCATCCGAAAACGAAAGTTTAACGCGAACGAAATCTCCGCCGGCACCAATGCCGTCATCAATACGGTCTTCTGGATTTACAGCGCGCTCTGCGTCATCCCGTTGCTCATCGTCGTGGCCGTCTCGCTGTCCGACGAACGGACGGTGACGGTCGAAGGCTATAACATCTGGCCGAAAAAATTCAGCCTGGGCGCCTACGATTTTCTGCTGAACGACTGGAAGCCGATCGTCCATTCCTACGGCGTGTCGATCTTCGTCACCGTCGTGGGCACGCTCGTCGCGCTCTCCATCATGACGCTGTACGCGTACCCGATCTCGCGGCGAGACTTCAAGCACCGCGGCATCTTTTCCTTCATCGTGTTTTTCACGATTTTGTTCAACAGCGGACTCGTGCCGTTCTACCTGACTTACAAGCAAGGGCTTCATTTGCAAAATACGATGCTCGTCCTCATGCTGCCGATGTTCGTCCAGGGGTTTTTCGTCATCCTGATCCGCACGTTTTTCTCAGGCTCGATCCCGCCGGCGCTTATCGAATCGGCCAAGATCGACGGAGCGGGCGAGCTGCGCACCTTCGTCCGGATCGTGCTGCCGCTGTCGCTGCCCGTGCTCGCCTCGGTCGGACTGCTGTGCACGCTGAATTATTGGAACGACTGGTTCCTGAGCCTTCTCTTCATCAACCAGGAAGGGCCGATGAGCATCCAATTCCGCATGTACAAGACGCTGCTCGATATCGCATATTTAAGCTCGAACTCCCAGGCGTACTCGGCGATCATGCAGGCGAATCCGAACTTCCAGATGCCGAGCGAGACAGCCCGGATGGCGATGGCCGTCGTCGGAATCGGACCGATCATCTTCATCTATCCGTTTTTCCAGCGCTACTTCATCCAGGGGCTCACCGTCGGCGCCGTCAAGGGCTGAACCGGAATCCTGCCGTCGCCCTACGAGGCGGCTGCCGGACCCCACTTGCAGGCTGAACCCGGTTACCGGCCGGTTCACGCATATACAGCTGTACTCACTATGAAAAGGGAGGCAATACCCATGTTCGTGCAAACCAGGCTCGGCAAGTCCGCGCTCGCCCTCGCGGCGCTCTCCGTCGTGCTCGCAGGCTGCGGCGGCAACAACGACAACAACAAAGGCGCCGACGCGTCCGCTTCTTCTTCGGCATCCGCTTCGCCGAAGGCATCCGCCAGCGGCTCCGCATCGGCGAGCGCCTCCGCATCCGATGCCGCGTCTCCGTCCGCGGCGGCATCGGATCTCAAGGAATACAAGCTGACGCTGTACCTGCCCGGCACGCCGCCCAAGGACGAGGCGAAGGTCGAGGCCGAGATCAACAAATATCTCAAAGAAAAGATCAACGCGACGCTCGATATCAACCTGGTCGACTGGGGTCAATGGGACAACAAGATGAATCTTGCAATCGCTTCCCGCGATCCGATGGACATCATCTTCACCGCCAGCTGGAACGGTCATGCGACCAATGTCGCCAAGGGCGCCTTCCTGCCGCTGAACGACCCGAACGGCAAGCACGGCAACCTGCTCGAAAAGTACGGCCAGGACATTTTGTCCACGCTGCCGGAAGCGTTCCTGACGGGCGCCAAGATCAACGGGTTCAACTATGGCATCCCGACGAACAAGGAGCTCGCGGAGCAGGGCGGCATCATCTTCCGCAAGGATATCGCCGACGAGCTGGGCGTCACCGATCAGTTGATGGCGGCCAAGACGATCGCGGACCTCGAGCCTGTCCTCGCCAAGGTGAAGGCCGAGAAGCCCGAGATGACGCCGGTATTCCTGCGCGACGGGGATAACTTCAACTCGCATTACTTTGCCAAGTACGACTTCCTGGGCGACAATACGATCGAAGGCGCCATCATGAAGGACGGCGACGAGACGACGGTCAAGCCGCGCAACGAGCTGCCGCGCTACAAGGAGACGCTGGAGATCACCCGCGATTTCTTCAAAAAGGGCTATATCAACAAAGACGCGGCGACGACGCAATTGAGCGGCAACGATGCCATGAAGAAGGGCAACGTGTTCATGATGACCTCGGCGCTCAAGCCGGGCAAGGACGCCGAGACGGCGAACGCGACCGGTCTCGCAGGCAAGCTGGCGCAGGTCGCGATGACGGACCGCACCGTCGCGACGAGCGACACGGCCGGCTCGATGCTCGGTATCTCAACCACGTCGGGCGATCCGGAGCGCGCGATGATGTTCATCGACCTGCTGCACACCGACAAGTACCTGAACAACCTGCTCAACTTCGGCATCGAGGGCGATCATTATACGAAGAGCGGCGAGATCATCACGCCGACCGACAATACGGGCAACTATGCGATCGGCGCGACCTGGATGCTGGGCAGCCAATTCCTGAACTACGTCTGGAACACGGAAGCGCCGGACAAGTGGGAGCAGTTCAAGAAGTTCAACGAAGGCGCGCACAACTCGCCGGGCCTCGGCTTCACGTTTAACGCGGAGCCGGTCAAGTCGCAGGTGTCGGTCGAGTCCAACATCCGCAAGCAGTACGACCCGGGCCTCGATACCGGCTCGATCGATCCGGCCAAGGCCGACGAGTATTACAAAAAGCTCAAGGCGAACGGTCTCGACGCGATCATCGCCGAGAAGCAGAAGCAGCTGAATGCGTTTCTGGGCAAGTAAATCGTAGATTGGCAAAGGAAAGCCGCCGGCGCGGAAGCGCTCGGCGGCTTTGCTGCGGAGCGCGGAAAATGTCGCTTCCGGGCGAACGCTCGTTCTGGAAAATTCAAGTTGACAGGCCGCGCGGATCTGCCGATACTTTAGAATATACCGCTTGCTTATCTTTCGAAGAAAGGAAGCTATTCCAAAGTGAAAGGGCTTACAAAATATGTGAGCGGCATATCCATCCATAATAAGATTTTTATTGCGAACCTGCTGATCATCGTGTTTTTTATATCGAGCCAATCGATCTTCACCAACAACATCTCGCAGAAAGCCATCATCGAGAAGGCTGTCAACGATTCCTCGCGGGAGCTTGTGCTGATCAGGAATAACCTGCAAACGCTGTTATCGACGATCGAAGACTATTCCAAAATTCTGGCGAGCGATTATCGCTTGCAAAACGTGCTTTATAACGACTTGCTGTTGAATAACGATTCCTATGCGCACAAGCCTGTGGCAGGACTCAGCAACCTTTCCATGAATAAAATTCTCTCCGAAACGATCAGCAACATCGTGGAGCCGAACACCAAAATCAAAGCGGTAAGCATTCTGACCGCCAATCGTCAATGGGTGGACGTGGGCTTTGCCGATAATGAATACGCCTCCCGCCTGTTCGGCGACGGGGACGAGCGCGCGGATCGTTTCTACTTGCCCGTCTGGACCGGTCTGATCCGCTTCAAATTCAGGTACGAGGGAGAAGACAACGTATTTGCGGTATCCAAGACGGTCGTTCACAAAGATACGGGAAAAACGATCGGACGCGTTTTTTTGTACGTCAAAGAAGACGTCATCACTTCGATCTATGAGGAGGGAAAAAACCATAAGGGCGGACAGTTTTACATCTTAGACGCAGAGGGCAGCATCATTTCCGCCAAAAACAAAGATTTGCTGTACCGTAAATTCGACGAAGCGTTCTCCATCGCCATTCCCGACTTCGGACAAAAAGACGTCAGCTTTACGCAAACCAGCGGCAGCAAGCGGATGCTCGTATCCACGCAGCGCTTCACACCGCTCCAATGGACGATCGTAAGCACGATTCCGATCGACGAGATCACGCTGGAACGCAAGAAAATCAACCAGTTGATCATTGGAATCGGCGCCGTATGTTTGCTGCTCGCATTGATCGTTTCCTTTTTGCTGTCCCGTTCGATCACGCGTCCCATTTTTCGCCTCGCCAAGACGATGAGAGAGATTCGGACGGGCAAGATGCAGGTCAGAAGCGCGTACCAGTCCAGAGACGAGATCGGGTATTTAAGCGACGGGTTCAACAATTTAATGGATCGCATTGAAGCGCTGATGGCCGAGAACACGGAGAAGCAGAAAACGAAGGCCGAGATCGAATTTAAATTGCTGCAGTCCCAAATCAAGCCGCATTTTTTTTACAATACGGTTGAAACCATCATCTCGCTCATCAAGCTGAACATGGGGAGAGAAGCGATAACGGCAGCGCAATATATGGCGGAATTTTATAAAGTTTCGCTAAGCAACGGGAACGATATTATTTCGATCAAAGACGAGATGCGTTTAACGGCAAGCTATCTGGAAATTCAGCAGCTGCGTTACGTGGAATATATGGCGTACACGATGGAGATCGACGACGAGATCATGACCTATTCCATTCCGAAGCTGACCTTGCAGCCTCTCGTGGAAAATGCGATCTATCACGGACTGAAGATGAAAAGCGAAAAAGGATTCGTACGCATCGGGGGCCGGCGAGTGGGCGAAGACGTGCACATCGAAATTTTCGACAATGGGGTCGGCATGCGCGAAGATCAAATCCAGGCGATGATGACCAAGGAAAGAAGCGGATTCGGATTCAGGAGCGTAGCCGACCGGATCCGCATGCTGTACGGAGAGAGATACGGGCCGAAAGTGGAAAGCGAGTATGACGCCTTCACGAAGATAACGATCGTATTGCCTCTGAGACGTCTATAGCGCGTTGCGCGAACCGTTAAGCTAATGTTACGACGACCCGCTCCGGGCGGGGAACAGGAGGATCGGTCATGTATAAGGTGCTTATCGTAGACGACGAGTATTACTTCAGGCAAGCCTTGAAAATATCGCTTCCGTGGACGGACCTGGGCTTTCAGATTGCCGGGGAAGCGAAAAACGGGGCGGAAGCGCTGGCGCTCCTGCCCGAGTTACAGCCCGATGTCGTGCTGGTCGATATGAATATGCCGATCATGGACGGCATCGAATTTATTCAAAAAGCGAAGCAGCGGGATCAGGATACGAAATTTATGGTGCTGTCGGGGCACAGCGAATTTGTCTATGCCAGGCAAGCCGTGCATCTGGGCGTGTTCGATTACGTGCTGAAGCCGATTAACGAGGGAGAACTCCGGGGCTCCCTGCTGGACATGAAGGAACAGATTCAAACGGAGCGTATGGGCCGGATGGAGCTTGAGGATCTGAGGAAGAAAGCGAGAGACAGCTTGCCTGTCTTAAAAGAGCAGGTGCTGAACGGTTTGCTGCAGGGGAACGGCCAGGCGGCAGCGGCGTCGGGTCAGGAGCGGTTGGCATCCCTCGGAATCGATCTGAAGGGGCCCTATTATTCGGCGGTCGCGATCGATCTGGACCCTTGCGACGATTGGAATCGCGAAGAGGACCCGCTGGCGCGCAAGGCTGCCGTTCAGGCGATCGCGCAGCGCGAGATGGAGAGCGCTTACCCGTGTGCCGTCTGCCGCGATTATGAGGACCGTCTCGTCCTCGTCGTCGGATCGCCGGACGGCTCGTCCGACGCACTGGAAGCCATGTGCAGAACGATTCGCGACAAGGTTCGCGAGCTGCCGTGCTCGGCAACGATCGGGATCGGGGGCGCCTGCCGATCGTTGGCTGCGATCTCGGGTTCTTACAAGGAAGCGCTGCTTGCCTTGAAGCGCAGGTTTGTGATGGGGGGCGACGAAGTATTCGCGTATGCCGCAGCGCCGGAGACCGGCATGAACGTCAGTTTGTTCCCGGTGGAAAAAAGGAGCGGTTTGCTGATGGGCATGCGCGTCGGCAACCCGTCCGAGACGGAAGCGTGGCTTGCGGATTTTTTCGGGCATGTCCGCGCCAAGCAGGCCTCGATCGAAATGCTGCTGCTCGCCGGCATGGAGATCGTATCGACTTGCGTGGAGTTTCTGGCCGAAGCGTCGCAAAGCTTCGAGGACGTGTTCGGGCAGGAATCGCAGCCCGATATGCTTCAGCGCGTGCAGCAGATGAAAACCTTAACCGAGCTGGAAGGCTGGATTCGTGCCTTGATATTAAAAGTAATGGACCATGTGCATCGCCGCAAACCGAATCGTTCCGCCAAAGTCATCGAGGAAGTTAAAGCGTACATTGCGAGTCACTATGGGAATGAAGAGCTGAGAATCGAAGATATTGCCAAAAGCGTACATATGAATTACAACCATCTCTGCTTTGTGTTCAAAAAGGAAACGACGGTCACCATTAACGACTATCTGACCGAAACGCGGATCATGAAAGCAAAGGAACTGTTCGACCGGGGGGATACGGTCATCCAGGTCGTAGCCACGCGGGTGGGATACGCGGATGCCAATTATTTCGGGAAGTGTTTCAAAAAGTATATGGGCATTCCCCCGAGCAAGTATATCAACAAGATGGGTTAAAGCTCGTTCGAACGAAACGGGATGAAGCAGGCCGACGCCGCGCTTCATCCTGTTTTGCGTTTTGGCGGTAGGCACCCCACTGGTCGCCGCTTGTTGCGCTGGTTCGCGGCACTGGGGTTTGGGCGAAGAGGCGCTGTACGACGCCACATGGGCGTGATAGTGGCGCCGGCCGGGGCAAAGAGGCGCTGCACGACACCACATGGCGGACGTCGTGGGCGAACCGTGGCGATTAGGCTGAAGTTTGCGACAGTTTCATTTTTTGCCGTCAATTTTACTTCCGGGCCGAGAATAATCTCTGTACTAAAATTGGGAAGATTCGTAAGATAAATTCAAGGTTGATATCGCTTTCAAAGACGCGTCAACTTTAAGAAAAGGTCGATACGCAGGGGAGGCAAACGATGAAAAACAATTCAATGGCAAAGGCTGCGATCCTTATGGCGGGCGCTTTGCTGGTACTGTCGGCATGCAGCGGCAAAAATGAAAACAGCAACAGCAAGCCGTCCGACAGCCCGTCGGTCGCGGCGGGGAGTTCGGAAGCAGCCCCCACGGAGAGCGCCAAGGAGAGCGCGGGGACGGACGGCAAAAAGATCAAAATGAGGGTCATTACCATTACGACTGACGAGAATCGCAACAACATCATGGATAAGTATATTAAGCCGAAGATTGCGGAAGCGCTGCCGAATCTGGAGGTCGAATTCGAGCCCGGCGGCGGCGGCGAGGATATGGCGAACAAATTGAAGACGTTAAACGCGTCGGAGGATATGCCGGACGTCTTCTGGAACGACGCAGGCTACTTCACGCCGCTGAAGAGCACGGGCAGCATCATGGACCTGACCTCCTACATCTCCAATGACGGCTTCCTGAGCAAGTATGCGGTGCCGGATGCGCTGAAGCACGTCGACGGCAAGATTTACAGCCTCTCTTCGGGGGCCGACACGTACTTTACGCCGGTGATCTTCTACCATAAAGATATGTTCGAGCAAGCCGGGGTCAAGGCGCCCGCTACGTTCGACGAGTTCCTCCAAATCTCGAAGACGCTCAAGGGCAAAGGCATGGTGCCGGCGGTTACGCCCGGCAAGGACGGATGGGGCGTGAAGCTCTTCATGCTGCAGCAGATGATCCAGATCGGCGATCCGCAGGCGATGGCGGACCTCGTGAGCAACAAAACGAACTTCGATAACCCATCCGTCCAGGAGGGAGCGGCCCGGATCGAGAAGATGGTCAAGGAAGGCGTGTTCCCGGACGGCATCGCCAACCTGGATTACGGACCGGCGATGGAGATGTTCACGTCCAAAAAGGCCGCTATGCTCATGATGTTCACATGGGAGCTGCCGAATCTCGCGAAAGACGAGACGGTCGATTTCTTCCCGTTCCCGAGCGCCGGCGACAAGTACGACCCGACGAAATCGGTGCAGTTCTGGGGTTCTCCGCTGAACGGCTATGCGGTGAGCGGCAAGACCAAGCACCCGGAAGAGGCGGTCAAGCTGGCCGAGTTCCTCGCCATGGCGGATGCCCTGTACTTCGAGACGACCGGAGCGCCGATCGCCCTGCAGACGGGCAACACCCCCGCGGACAAGAGCCCGCTGATGCAGAAGTTCGTGGACTGGTACAATCCGATCCCGAACAAGATCGCTTCGATGGCACTGAACTCGCTGGATGCGCGGACGTCGGCCGAGATGTCCACGGAAGGCGCTAACCTGCTGACGGGCGAATATGCCGCCCCGGATTTCAACAAAGCGATGAACAAGATCTGGAGCGAGAACACGTGGTTTGACAATTAACGGACCGGCAACAGCTAATCCCCCTCGGCGAACCCGCGGGGGGTTAGACATAAATTAAACGGTGGAGAGCGCTATGAACAAGTATTTCAGCACCAAGTTATCCATATTCGTGTTTACCGCGCCGGCCTTGCTGTTGTTTACCGTATTCTGCGTATACCCGCTGCTTCCGGAGATCTGGATGAGTTTGCACGACCATGACGGCTTTCGCAATCTGGGCTTTGTCGGATTGGATAACTACAGAGAAGTGCTGTCGACGCCTTCCTTTTGGACCGCTCACAAAAACACGTATCTTATCGTAGCCATATCGCTGCTGCTGGGGCTGCCCCTTTCCATGATGCTCTCGCTTTTTATGGACGTGCAAACGCCAAGGCTTCGCCGCTTTTTTAAGACGGCGGCCATGTTTCCCGCGATCCTGTCGGTTACGGTCGTGGCCCAGATTTGGCTTGCGTTCTACGAGCCGAACTGGGGACTGTTCAACAGCATCCTTCATTCCATCGGACTAAGCGACTGGACGCACTCGTGGCTGACGGAAAAGAAAACGGTCATGCCGAGCATCGGGCTGTCGTTCCTGTGGCAATATATCGGACTGAATGCCATCCTGTTCTATACGGGAATCAAGACGATTCCCAAAGACTATTACGAAGCGGCCTTGCTCGACGGCGCCAGCTTTGCGCAGGTGTGCCTTAAGATCACGATCCCTCTGCTGCAAAACGTCATCAAGTACGTATTGATCCTTTCTACGCTAGGTTCGATGGCCTTCTACTCGCATGTGCGCGTCATGACGGCCGGAGGACCCGGGGATACCTCGAGAACCGTCATCTACCAGATGTACTATACGGCGTTCGACACTTCCCAGTTCGGCAAAGGGACCGCCATTGCCGTGCTCTTCATTATTCAATGTCTCGTGATCTCTTTTATCATCCAGCGGTTTGTGGCGAGAGGGAAGCTGGAGTTCTAAGCTAGGGAGTGATTTTTCTGAAAGTGTTGAGCCGCGTATTTTGGGTGGCCGTCGGCTGCACGTTTTTGTTTCCCCTGTATTGGATGGTAACGATGGCCTTGAAGTCGAAGAACGAGGCTTACGCCAATCCCTTCGGCATTCCGACCTCTTGGGATTGGCTGAACTTTGGCGAAGCTTTGTCCAAATATCATTTTTATACTTACTTCCAGAACAGCCTGATCTATACCGCAGGGACGATCGTGCTCACGCTGACGACCGGCAGCATGCTTGCCTATTGCCTCAGCCGAATGCAATGGAGATTCAACTCGGCGGCGCTGTTCTATGTATCGTTAGGGCTGATCGTGCCGATTGAAGTCGTCGTCATCCCTTTGTTTCAGCTGATCAAGACGCTTCATATTAAAAATAGCTATCTTGGTCTCATCCTGCCGTATTCCGGGTTCGCGATCGCGTCCTGCGTACTCATGCTGTACGCGTTCCTGCGCTCGTTGCCCAAGGAGCTGGAGGAAGCGTCATGCATCGACGGAGCGAACGTGTACCAGACCTTTTTCAAAATTATATTTCCGATCGTCATGCCGGCGCTCATGACCCAATGCGTGCTCATTTTCATTCGCATTTGGAACGAGTTCCCCCTCGCTTTCATTATTGCTTCCAAGGACCAGTTCCGGCCGCTCACCGTGGGCTTGCTGAGTTACTTCGTTAACGTAGGGGTTGCGGATTGGGGACTGATCGGCGCCAGCATGCTGCTGTCCAGCCTGCCGATGATCATCGTATATCTGATCGGCAACGAAAAGATCGAAAACGCGCTGACGGCGGGGGCCATCCTCAAGTAATGAAGCCATGAGAGGCACAGGAGACACCGCCAAGGTGTCTTTTTTTGCATCCGAACCGTATCCCGTCCATCATCCCGAAAATATTCCTTATGCACGAACAATCGTCTCTGGGATTATGAGCGGATGCTAAGTATGATAACTGATAGCGCTTCCATTGTGGCTATAGGCGCGAATCGCTCGGAACCTGTAAAGCAGCGCACACCTAGAGAATAACAAGCTGAACGATAGAGGGACGGGAGGGGAGACGGTTGTAGGGATTCTAAATTTATACAGTCTAATTCCTGTCGCGTCAATTGAAAAACGCACGGTTCCCGAATGCATCCACGACGAAATAGATGTCTGCCCTCGGAAAAATACTACAAGTAAACGCACAAGCATCTGCATGGAGATCAAAGTAGGGTTCAACTATAATAAGTGAGAAATTTGAAAGCGCTTTTATTCATCATTTCCAAGGAGGTTTATGAAATTGAGAAAAAGAGTATTAATTTGGAGCATGACTTTGGCAATGCTATTTTCCATGCTTCCATTTTCAGGGAGGGTGGTCGCTGCTGGTGGCAATTCACCCGGTGCCACTATCTATGTTGCTACAACCGGCAACGATAACACAGGGGACGGAACACAATTAAAGCCGTACAGAACGATTGCCAAAGCAAAAGCAGTCGTAAGGACGCTGCCCAAGACCGGCGGCGATATCGTCGTTCAAATCGCAGATGGATTTTATTCGCTAGATGACACCCTGGTTTTCAACAAGGACGATTCTGGAAGCGCAACCAGTACGATTCGCTATGAGGCGGCGCCAGGTGCGAAGCCGGTAATCAGCGGCGGCGATATGCTGGAAAAAGGCGTATGGACAGAAGCTGTCGGCCTTACTCAGACTGGCGGCTTGAAAGCGTATAAAACGACGCTGAACCGTAGCGACAAGCTGCGCGCGATCTATGTCAACGATAAGCGCGCCAACATGACGGTGAGCCCGCAAGTCGCTTCGGGAAACAGAACCGTCACCGGTACGCCCACGGTCAGCTTTAACGGTACCGATAATCCTTGGGCGTGGCAGAACGGGAGCAACATCCGGGCGGCTATCGTATTCGATGCCAGCGTAGGTCTGACGACGGAAACGAAAAATCCGCAAAACATCGAAGCCGAAAGCGTTGGCGGCTCCACCGCTAGATGGGCGCGGCCTTTTGTTACCTTCGCTTCGATCGAACAAGCTCCGGCAGCCAGCAACAAGCCGGGCGGCGTCATGCTTCGTTTTCAGATGCCGTATGCGGCGATTTCACAGTCTTTGAGCAATAACACGCAATACAATCCAGGCAACAATCAAGTCATCCGCAATGCGTTCGAATTTTTAAACAAACGCGGAGATTTCTATTTCGATCAAGCGGAAAGCACGCTTTATTACATCCCGCTAGAGGGCGAGGATATCAATACCGCCGACGTAATCATTCCAAGGCTTGAGACGGTCGTCGATATCAAGGGGACCCCTGTAGGAGATCGGTTGAACCCTGTTGCAGGCTCGGATAACGGGCGTGTCAAGAACATCACCTTCGACGGGCTGACGTTTGCCCATACCGACTACAAACTGACTGAATTGACGGGTACCTATACTTATAGCGACGGATCGGGTCCGGTAACGACCAGTTCCCGCGGCTTCGCGTCCGTTCAGGGCGCGATCGTGAACACCGCTTACTTCCCGAGCAGTATTAACTGGCATGAGACATTCTACCGGAGTTATGACATACCGCCGGCTGCTGTAAGGATCAACGCGGCAAGGAATATCAAAGTGCTGAACGGCGAGATCGGACTTGCCGGATTTATCGGCATCCATGTGGAAAACGATGCCAAGGATATCGAAATTACCGGAAACTATATCGTGGATACGCTCGCTTCCGGTATTGTCATCGGACATCCGCAGCATATCTATGAAAACGATCAGGCGGGCTTGCATGAATCCAGCGCCTCAGCCTCCGGTACGCCAATCAAGAATTGGGCTGGCGTCGACAAGGAAAAATTCGCGGCGGGTACGGAAGCCGTACCGGAAAATATTTATATTACAAATAACTTTTTGTACCACACCTGCTATGGATTCCCGGGCGCCAACGCACTGGCTTCCTTTTACACCACGAACATGCAGGTACTGCACAACTACATTTACGACACCACCTACGGCGCCATGAGCATCGGCTGGGGCTGGGACGAGTATGACGGGTTCGGCTTTACCGCCCAGGGCACCAACAAGACCGGCGGCCCTTACCACGGTACGAGTGAAACGAGTCTGGCAAGGTCCAAAGATATCTCTACGACCTCAAGAAACAACAAGATCAACTACAACCGGATAGAGGAAATTTGCACGGTCGTTAATGACTCCGGCGCGATTTACTCTCTGGGACGTCAGGGCGATCCGGGTACTTTGCCGGGCGGAGGAACATGGGATACCGTCAACAACTTGACAAATGCCGCCGTCACCGACCCTGCGAACAACTGGAATCCTGACAACTGGACGAATTTCACGGAGATGAACTACAACTTCCTTAATCCGAATCCGACGGATAAACCGACGTCCTCCAACAACTGGACGAACGGGTTCCATCCCGACGAAGGCAGCACGTTCATCAAGTTTATTGGCAACGTCGTGCAGTCCAAGCTCTCCTATGCTCCGGGACAAAGCCGTCTGTATGAATTCAACAACTGGAAGCGTAAAAGCGATATGTATGCTGTCGGCGGTTATGTGGACGGGGATAACAACCAGAACGGCGCTCCCCGGATTACGCTTGACAATTACAAAAGCGTAGACCGCATCTGGCCGGTTGAAGGCAATGATATCGTTTTGAATTCGGGTCTTGCAAACGAATACACGGATATGATTCCGAACAGCCTCATTGCCGATACCGAGTTTGAACTGGCCTCCAACGTTATTCTGGGCAAAGGCGATAGGCTGAACCGCAGAGGTCTGCTGAAAGCTGAAGATACGGTTTGGCTCGCGCCTGCGAACACGACTGTCTTCAATGAAAGCGCTACGCAGAAAAAAGCTGCCGGCAACGCGAAGACAATCAGCGCTCCGACTGCTGCGGGAGCATACAAACTATATATCGTGTATGGAGACGGCACCCCGACGGCCACTTCCAAGTATACGGTATACGTCGACGCGAGCGCGTCAACGGCCAATGTCGACGAGGGGCAAAATTACGAAGTTTCGCCGGTACAGCCTCTTAAACTGACTTTGAATGGCAGCGGCAACACCTTTACGCTTAATGGCACCCCCGTGACGAGCGGGTACCAAATCGCCACCGAAGGAAGCTGGACTTTGGTAGTCAGCACGCCGACGGTGCCGAATTCCCAAACCATCAACTTTACGACCAGTGTATCGGAGGCCAACAGACTGCTCCCGGCCGAGGTGTCGGTAGCTCCGGGCGGGAAAGTCAGGTTTGCCTACGATTTGGACGACGCCTCAAAACAGATCTGGATATCCTCGTCGAGTGACGGAAACTTTGTTGAAAGCAACAAAGAAACAAAAGCCTCCGGCAACATGATCGAGATGACAGCGCCTCTGCTGCCCGGTCCATACATTATTTATGTACGGTCAAGCGAAGGCGATGTACTCAGCCAGTCGCATGCTCGTATTGTGGTGCGCGATCTGACGCCTGTCGATATTCCTCGAAACGGTCTTGATTTGTGGCTCAAAGCCGATGAAGGCGTGGAAAAAGACAGCAACGGAAACGTGACCGGATGGTCAAATATGGGAAGCATCCCGGCGAAGCTTGCCCCGGCAAACGTCCCCGGCAGCGGCGGTGATAATCTTGGAATACCGACCGGTAATCCCACGCTGAAGAACGATGTATACGACTATGTAGATTTCGGCGCGATGTCAAGGCCGCTTAAAGCTGCCGGCTTTAAAGATTATAACGGCAAAACGCAGATGACGATCTACGCGCTGGCTAAACCGACAGCCACGGCCAACAACTCCAGCGATCAAAGTGGCCTTGTGTATTTCGGTTTGAACGAGGCTTACCAAACCTGGGCTGCCAACAGCGGCTGGAGCGGTATTAATCTGGGTCTGGGAACAGACAGAGTTAACATCCGCTTTGGTAATACGGACGGTAGCGTATCGGGCGGCGGGCAGCAGATTGCAACCTCTGCCACTAACGGTCTGGTCAGCGTTCGGGCACAGCTGAACGGAAACAATCGATCCGTTTTTGTTAACAACAGCGTCATAGGCACCCCTGGAACCAATGCGAAGGCCCTTTTGGGGAACAGCTCGGATCTGGGCGTAGGCTACACGATGTCGGCTGCAACTCCCTACCGCTTCCAGGGCAGAGTCTTGCAGATTCTCATCTACGACAGAGTGCTGACTGCAGACGAAGTCACGAAAATAGAAACCTATTTTAACGAAGTCAAAGCCGGCCGCGGCGGACCTGCGAATCCAGTTGTCGCATCGGTCGACAAAACGCTCCTGACCGGGTTGATTGCGGACGTCGATGGCTTGGACAGCACGATTTACACAAGCGATTCATGGAACACATTCGCAAGCGCATTAAGCGAAGCCAATAGTGCCGTCTCCAATAGCGGGATCGAGCAGCAAGCGGCGGACAATTCGTATTACGCGCTGCGCAACGCATTCAAAGCGCTTGTGGCGACCGGCACGATTGAGCCGACCACGGCTAGCTTTGACAAGAATGTCGCCAATCAGGCGAACGTGACGACCGTTATGACACTGAACGGGAATAGCCTGAGCAGCATCGCGAACGGCAGCACGACCTTACAGCTTGGCGTCGACTACGCCGTTTCGGGCAATACGGTTACGATCAACAAGTCGTATCTGGGTACGCTGGCGGTGGGAACCGCTACGCTGAAGTTCAATTTCAGCGGGGGGGCAACGAAGGAACTCGTCATCACGATCTCCGATACGACGGTTAATGAGCCGTCGACGCTGAAAGCGGCCTTGACGGGACCGGCTTCCGTGCGGGTATCCCAATCCTTCGAAACGAAGGTAGCGCTTGAAGGGGTCGAGGAGAATTACAATTCCGCGAGCCTGGTCGTTCATTACGATCCGGCGAAGCTGGAATTTGCGACAGTGCTCAATTCGGACAACGAACTCATCCTCGGCGAAGGTGCAGCGGAATCGCTCGCACCGGGAGTCTCCATCATCGGAACGGGCGTTGTTCCGGATGAAGGCTTGATCATGATTATGCTGACTAGCACTTCGGGACATTTGCCGACAGGCACGGCCGACCTGCTGAAATTGAATGCCAAAGCGAAGGCAGACGCAACCTTCGGCCCGACAACCGTTACTTTATCGGATTTTGTCGTAGCCAATTCCGATGGTTCCGCAAATGTAGACGCTGCTGATGCGATTCTGTCGATCCAAGTCAAGCGGGCTGATACGACCGCGCTCCTGGCAGCGATCCAATCGGCGCAAGAGCTGCACGATATGGCCGTCGAAGGCGATACTCAAGGACAATATCCTGCAGGCTCGAAAGCCGTCCTCAACACGGCGATCAATGCGGCGAGAGCGATTGCGAACCAGGACGCTTCGACGCAAACGGATGTCGATAACGCGCTGGCCGGCTTGAATACCGCCGTTCAGACCTTCATCCAAGGTGTTGTCGGCATTAACAAATCGGTACTCAATACCGCTATTACGAGCGCAGAACAACTGTACAACGGAGCCTCGATCGGTACGTCTCCGGGACAATATCCGATCAATGCGGCGTCGGCTCTAAGCGGCGCGATCGCAGCGGCTAACGCGGTCCGCAACAGTACGTCCGTTACGCAAAATCAAGTTGACGAGGCAGTTGCGGCATTGAATGCTGCGGTCAGCACATTCCAAAACAGTGTCATTTCTCAGCCTCCGTTAGTTAACAAGTCGGCGCTGAGCGAAGCGATCATTGCAGCGGAAAGCAAGCTGGGCCGCGCTGTGGAAGGCCAAAAGATCGGACAATATCCGAATAGCGCGATCAGCGCGTTCAATATGGCCGTACAAACGGCTAAGACGGTATTTGGCCAATCAGCGGCAACGCAATCCCAGGTAGATGCTGCAGTAACGGCTCTCGCGAGCGCTCAGACGACGTTCGCAGGGCAGGTGGTTACGCTTGTGCCCGGACAATCCGCAGTTACCATTCGCGACTTGTCGATTATCGCCAAATACTTCAATGTGGATCTTACGGATCCGAACTGGAGTAAGGTCGAGAAAGCCGACTTGTTCAACAATGGCAAGATCACCATCGTAGAGCTGGCAGCCGTAGCCCGGATGATTATAGGCGATTGGCTGAAGGAACATCACTAATCAGATATAGTCCACATGCCCAATTCACAATTGGGCATGTGGACTTGTTAAAGAAAGGTAGGTCATCTTGCAAATGATGCGGAAATGGTGTTTTAGCGCGCTGATCTTGACAATCCTGTTGGTCGCCTGGAGCATTCCTGCTTCAGCAGAAAGCAACCCTACGTTTGGATTAAAAAGGATCGATGTCGACGGAAACGTTCAAGTAACCGTTCAAGCCGACGGTCTGAAGGACATGTACGCTTTTGACATGATCGTGACGTATAATTCGGACCGATTGTCTTTCGTTTCCGGTTCCACGAAGCTCGATGGCTTCACCGTTCAACCGATCGTCAAAGGGAGTACAATTGAATTCGCATATACGAAGGTAGGCAGCGTGCCGGGCTTTGACGGCAAGGCAGATCTAGTCACGTTTGAATTCAAGCGCGTGAAAAGCGGCGCTGCCGCACTGTCGCTAAGCGAGATCAAACTTGTGGATTCTGAATTGACGCTTCACAAATTGCAAGCTGTCGCAAGCGTCAACCTTTCGGACGAAAAGGTGAATTTTGCGGATATCAAAGGACACTGGGCCGAAGCTTCTATTCTTCAAGCTACGGAGCTTGGCATTGTAAACGGCTATGAAGACGGTACTTTTCGACCGAACCGTACCGTAACCAGAGAAGAATTTGCCGTTCTGCTTGCCAAAGCGCTCAAGCTGGCGGGCGAAGGCGAAGATCTTGTATTCGCGGACTTAAATGCATTGAGCGTATGGGCCAAACCATCGGTCTCGCTTGCTGTAAAAGCGGGAATTATTAACGGCTATTCGGACGGGACTTTCCGTCCAAAGGCCGAAATCACCCGAACGGAAATGGCGAAGATGATCGCCAAGGCGCTCAAGCTGTCAGATGCAGCGGATACGAATGCCGGCTTTGCGGATGACTCTATGATTCCGGCATGGGGCAAAGGGGCGGTATACGCTCTCAAAAATCTGGGAATCATCGGCGGCAAAGGTGCCAACCGATTCGACGCGAACGGGAAAACGACCCGGGCTGAAGCGGTAACGATCCTGCTGCGGATGCTGGAACAGCAGGGGCAATAACCTTGGGCCGACCTAGGAGCGTTATCGATCGCACTTTGTAATTGAAGCCATTGAACATAAGCAGCCCTGGTCCGGAGAAACATCGGACCAGGGCTGCTTATCGCTGTTGCAAGCTGATATGCCGGTCATGGCAATCGGCTTTTGTATTCGGTCGGCGTCATGCCGGTAGACTGCTTGAAAATTCGGCTGAAGTAGTACGGATCCGGATATCCGACTGCTTCGCCTATTTCTTTAATAGAAAGCCCCTTTTTCAATGACAGCAGTTGTTTGGCTTCGTTCATCCTTAACGACATGATGTATTTGGAGGGCGCTTCGCCGGTATACTTCAAAAAGATTTTGCTTAAGTGGGATGCATTTACGTTGAACTGACGGGCGATGTCCTCTAAGCTAAGCTCGAGCGAATAGTTGTTTTTAATAAAATCCGCCACGGTCTTAACGATCTCTTCGGCGGTATACTGACGTCCCGTGAGTAGGCTTGGCGACTTCAGAGCAGCCCTTTCGCTCTCGATCGTCATTTTCAACATGGACAGCAAGTTCTCTAGTTCCCGTATCTTCACCGGTTTGAGCAAGTAATCGATGACGTTCATTTTCAAGGCCTGTTGGGCATATTCGAATTCGCTGTAGCCGCTGATGACGATCTTCTTCACTGCGGGATAATCCCGTTCTACTGCCCGAATCAAGCCGATGCCGTCCAGTAAAGGCATGTGAATATCCGTGAACAGGAGATCGGGTACTCGCTCGCTCTTCATAAAGCGAAGGACGCTCTCGCCGTCGCTGGCGGACAGAACGACCTGAAATAAATCGTCCGTTCTTTGAATTTGATTGACGAGCGTGCGAAGCAGCAAAGGCTCGTCTTCCGCTACGATGACATGAATCGGGTTCAAAGGTTTCTCCACCTTTACTTCGAGTGTAAGGGACCGCCAATCGTGACGACAGCCCCTCGGTCCGGCAAGTTGCGAATTTGGAAATACATTTGGTTTCCATATTGCAGGTTCAATCGGATGTAAATATTGAGCAGTCCCATGCCGTGCAACTTCAGCGCGGGGAGCACCTGACTCCGCTCCATTTCCTCCACCTGCGCATAAAACCTCGTTAATTCTTGATCGTTGAAGCCGGGGCCGTTATCCGTGACTTCGATCAGCCAGCGCCGATCGGCAACGGTGCCGCGAATCGATATTTCCCAAGGCGGGCTCGTTTTGGTGCCGTACTTGATCGCATTCTCGACCAACGGTTGAATGATAATCTTGGGAATCTGGATCGATTGAATCGAAGCGGGCAGTACGATCGAGCAAGCCAGCATGTCTCCGTAGCGAAGCTTCATGCAATTTAAGTACATTTCGGTGTAGTTAATCTCGGTCTGTATATCGACCAAGGAGGATTCATCGGCTGAGATATATCTCATCATGTCGGATAGATTGTCGCACAGGGCGATGATTTGTTCATTCAATTGCTCGTAGGCCATGGCGCTAATCGTGGCCAGTGAATTATACAGAAAATGCGGGTTCATTTGCGATTGCAGCGCTGTCATTTTAGCTTGCATCTCATGTGTTCGAGAAAGGAGCAGTTGATCAAAAGATTCTTTGAGCCTGCCGTTCATTTTGACGAACGATGCATTCAATCGGTCCCATTCGTTCAGTCCGCTGTTGAGTTCGGCCGTGGTACCGGTTACGAGGGATTCCAGACTGATGGATTTGATCGTCTTGTTGAGCGAGCTTAAAGGACGAGTGATTCTCTTGGAGGCGACGAACGACAATACGATGAGAAAAATCAAGAGAATGAGCGTAGCCAAAATGGCGATTTTAGTAAATCTATTGAGCGGCGAAAGCAAGTTTTTGTTCGAGATCATGACTGCGATATTCCAGTTCGTCAGATCGGAATGCTTGATGGTGAGCAGGTCTTTATCGCTGGTTAGAGAATTTGAAATGAACGTAGGCTGGCCTGCAATCAAGCTGTCGGGCGGCAGGCGTAGAATCTGATCGACGATCTGCTTGTCTTGTTCCGTGTATTCGTATGGATAGACGATTTCGCCTTCATTCGTATAGATAAGAACTTGTTCAAGCGAAGGATTTTCCTTGGTTTGCCTGATGACGCCGCTGAACACTTTGCTGTAGCTCTGCCGCACCTCTACGATGCCCTTCGGCGCATTATACTTGTCGGAAAAATGACGAAGCAGGGAAACGGATACATTATTTTTCAAGCCAAGGACACCGTCGCCAGTCTTGGACAGGGTGATGACTTTCGTTCGTTTGTCTCTCTCCACGGCCGTGTACCAGGGCTGGTTTGCGACATCGGACTTTTTCTGGCTGTTGTCAAAGCCGACCCCGATTGAGATGCCGGAGAATAAATGCAAATATACTTGCTGGACCGGATAAGAAGGGCCGACAAGGGCCACAAGTATATCGTAAAGGGCGGTGTCCGTTTTATTGTAACGGCTGCCGCTTTGCTCCGAAGAGAGCGGATTCAAATTATCGGTGCCGGGCGTCTCATAGGCCGAGATTCGATCTGTAATGAGGTTGGAGTACAAGATGCTCACCGAGACGGAGTCCAGCTTCTGGATCTCCAGGTCCAACTGCGTCTGAAGCGTCGACGATAACTCGGATATGGAATTAAAAGCTTGGGTTTTCAGTAAGCCGGAGGACCAGACATAAAAAAGCGCAAACAGGATCGCGATGCCGATGACGATGATCGACGAGTAGGTAAGAAATAAGATCGAACGAATTGAACGAGGCTTGCGGATCAGCTTCATTAGATCTCCCATTCCTGTCGAATTCGTTGATTTTCCCATTCCCGTCGAATTCGTTTTTTTCATTCTCATCTGTATCCGGTGGCTTGTCAACCCTCGGAAAAAATGTACAAACAAACGCACAAACTTCTGCATGGAGAGGGTGGGAGCGCTTCATTTATAATGAGAAAGCAATCGATTGAATGCGTTTACAAATCAGATTCAAAAGGGGAATAGGCATGAAAAAAACAATGAGTCTTTTTCTGTTGACTGGACTGGCAGGAGGGCTGCTGAGCGGCTGCGGCAATTCTGGCGGAAATGCTTCGCCGCAAGCGTCAGGTTCGTCCGCGAGCGCCACGAGCCAGGCGAGCGAGGCGGCCAGCACCACGCCAGCGAAGAAAAACATAACGTTGTCATACCTGGCGAGCCAGGATTGGATCAAGGACCCGGAAATGAAGCTGGCCGAAAAGTTCGAGGAGCAGACAGGTATCCATATCGATTACCAGATCGTACCGTCGGATCAATACAGCAACGTGCTCAAGGCGAAGCTGGCCTCGGGCGAAGCGCCCGACATTTTCGGCGGGCAGAGCGGCAAGTTCGATCTGGGTCCGCTATACGACGTAGAGCACAACGCGGTCGACCTGTCGAACGAGGAATGGGTTAAAAGGGAAGACCCGCTCTTTATCGAGCAATCGTCCTGGAAATCCAAGGTCTATGCGCTCACCGTCTGGGACCCCAGCTCGAGCTGGATCATGGTGTACAACAAACCGATATTCGCTGAGCTCGGTCTGAGCGTTCCGAAAAGCTACGAGGAGTTCCTCAAAGCGTGCGAAGCGATCAAAGCTTCCGGCGTAACGCCGATTTACGAGCCCGTATCGGACGGCTGGCATCACACGCTCTGGTTTCCCGAGATCGGCGTACGATACGAGGAGCTCGACGCGGGACTTGCCGACAAGCTGATCAACAACAGCGAGAAATTCGAAAATGCTTCCGTACTCGAGCAGTCGCTTTCCCAATTTAGCGAATTGGTACAAAAGGGGTATTTCGGCGAATACGCATTCTCCAATACGTACGCTGACACGGAAAAGAACATGGCCGGCGGCAAATACGCCATGACGCTCTACAATATCGGACTTCCCGCTCAGATCGAGCAAGCGGTTCCGGGCAGCAAGGCTTCCGATTACGGCTTCTTCCCGATTCCGCTCATGGACAATCAGGATCTGAACGTCAATCCTGCCGCTCCAAGCAAGTTCATCTCCACCAGCTCCAAGCATGTTGAAGAAGCCAAGCAATACTTTGCATTTCTGACTGAGCAAGAAAATCTGCAGTACCTGCTCGATAACGAACCCAAGTTCACGACACTGAACTTCAAGGATATCACCCCCAAGTTCAACGATGAGCAAAAAGCGTTCTTCGATACGTACGGCAAGACGACCGGAACGGTCTATCAAACCGCAATCAATTATGTAAATCCGCAATGGATGGATATCGGCAAGGATATGGCGGCTATGATGAACAAACAAATGACGCCGAAGGATATCCTGAAAAACATCGACAAGCGGAGAGAACAGCAGGCGAAGACGGCCGGCGATTCGAACTGGAAGTAAGAACGAAGCGGCACGAACAGGCGGGGGCTCGACGGCGGAAGCCGGGATCGGCCCCTTTCTGCTTAAGGCCGCCCAAGAACGGGGACTGACTCATGACCAGACGAATGTATCCATTTTATTTTATTGCGATCGCCTTGGCGTTCTACGTCGTGTTTACCGTCGTTCCCAGCTTGATGGGCATCTATTTGTCGTTTACGGATTGGAACAGCTACGTCAAAACGATCCGCTTCATAGGACTGGATAATTACAGCACGATTTTCTCATCCGACGAGAACTACATGCATGGCATTCGGAATACGGTGGTCTTCACGGTGGCCACGATCGTCCTCAAGACGATCATCGGATTGCTGCTTGCCCTGATGGTGAACAAAGGAATCCGGCTAAAGAGCTTTCATCGCGTCATCCTTTTTATGCCCTCTGTGATTCCGATGCTCGTAGTCGGCATCATTTTCAAATCGATCTATGATCCGCAATACGGACTGATCAACGAGACACTGAGGGCGGTAGGATTGTCGTCTTGGACGCAGCATTGGCTGACGGACATTCAATGGGCGTTCAAATCCGTTATCGCGGTCGACGTCTGGAAAGGCGCGGGCTATATCATGGTCATCCTGCTGGCCGGCCTGCAGGCGATCTCCCACTCTTATTACGAAGCAGCGGATATCGACGGAGCCGGTGTCTGGAAAAAACTCCGTTATATTACCCTTCCTTTGCTGATGCCTTCCTTGACCGTGACGACAGTGCTCAATCTGTTATACGGCCTGAAAATATTCGATACGGTGTACGTCCTTACAAACGGAGGTCCCGGTTATGCGACCGACGTGGTCTATACGCAGGTATTCAGTCAGTTTTCTCTCGGAAGCTATGGCGTCGGCACGGCATTAATCACCGTTCTGTTTGTCATTATGACGATACTGGGCTTCTTTGCCATCAAGCTTATGTCAAGAGAGGAACAAGGCTGATATGAAAAACAAAAAGCTGCAAGCTGTGATCGCGAATACCGCGATAGGCGTGGTTAGCTTGATTGCGATCATTCCTATCTTGCTCATAGTCATCAATGCGTTCAAAACGGGGGCCGAATCCAGCTCCATGGGCTTTGCGCTTCCCAAAACGTTTCACTTCGACAATTTCTCGACGGTTATCGAGAAGGGCAAGCTGGGCCACTCGTTTCTGAACAGCTTCGCTTATTCGGGTATCTCTGCCCTCTTCTGTATCCTCTTTTCGTCGATGGCTGCCTTCGCGCTCTCTCGGAACAGATCGCGTCTCAATCGTCTGCTTTACTTCTTCCTGATTTTAGGTATCGCGTTGCCGCTCAATTACTTTACCTTGATTGACGTTATGAAATGGACGGAATTGATGAATACCAGGGCCGGAATCATCGTTCTGTACATGGTTACGCAGATTCCGTTCAGCGTTTTTATCCTGTTCGGATTTATCGGGGGCGTGCCGAAGGAGCTGGACGAAGCGGGCGTGATCGACGGATGCGGACCGGTCAGGCTCTATTTCTCCGTTATTTTCCCGGTGCTTCAGCCTGCTGCGGTTACGGTGTTCATTCTCGCGTTTCTCAACACTTGGAACGAATTTCTTCTCCCGCTTTATTATTTGAACAGTGCCCAAAAATGGCCGATGACGCTCGCTGTCTATAATTTCTTCGGACAGTTCCAGCAATCATGGAACCTGGTCAGCGCGGACATCATATTGACCATCCTGCCGGTTCTAATCGTGTACTTGTTAGGCCAACGGTTTATTATCGCGGGGATGACGAGCGGATCGGTCAAAGGCTAGAATAGCGCAGCCAAAAAGATGGTCGCGAGCACAGGAGGATACGATGAAGATATTACGTTATGAAGCGCAGCCAGGCGGACTGGTTCTGGAGACGTCGGAAGGCAGGATGAAACTCACGCCATATTCGAGCCGGACCATCCGCATTCAATATACAATGGAGACGGCATTCGGCGGCCAAGAGAGCATCATGATTATTCGTGGTCCGGATCCAGACCTATCGTATACGACCAAGGAAGAAAGCTATCATCTGATCTTCAGTACCGCGGACATCACGATTCGAATCGACAAGCAGACCGGCGCCTTCGCCTACTACGACACGAATGGAAGCCTGCTCGTGCAAGAACCGTCCCGCGGAGGCAAGACGCTCGTTCCGATCGAAGTTGTCAAAGCCGTATTCGACGACGATGTCAAGCTTGAAACCGGACAGGGTGCCGACGGATTGCGAGTCCGCGCGGATCATATCCGGAGAGAAGTCGACCGCAAAGCCTATCAAACGAGGCTTGCGTTCGACTGGGTGGACGGGGAAGCATTGTACGGACTGGGTTCGCATGAAGAAGGCATGTTCAACCTGCGCGGCCAGCACCAATATCTGTATCAGCAAAATATGAAAGCCGTCGTTCCCGTACTGGTGTCGACAGGCGGCTATGGCATCGTCGTGGACAGTTATTCCTTGATGAAGTTCCACGACGACGCGTTCGGTTCTTATCTATCCACCGATGTGGACGCGGAGATGGACTACTACTTCGTCTCCGGATCCGAGTTGGACGACGTCGTTCAAGGCATCCGTCATCTTACGGGCAAGGCGCCGATGCTGCCGAAGTGGGCTTACGGGTACGTGCAATCCAAGGAGCGTTATACGTCCCAGGACGAGTTGATCGAGACGGTACGCGAGTATCGTGCGCGCGGGCTGCCGCTCGATTGCATCGTCCTGGACTGGAAGTCTTGGACCGGCGAGCTGTGGGGGCAGAAGACGCTGGATCCGGAGCGATTCCCCGACCCGACGAAAATGATGGACGAGCTGCACCGGATAAACGCTCGCCTGATGGTGTCCATCTGGCCGATCATGAACCCGGACAGCGACAATCACAAGGAAATGGCCCGGCAGAATGGATTATTGGCCAATCAGGCGACATACGACGCGTTTCAGGAAAAGGCGCGGGAACTGTACTGGAAGCAGGCGAACGAGGGATTATTCGTCCACGGTATCGACGCCTGGTGGTGCGATTGTACGGAGCCGTTCGAAGCGGACTGGAAGGGAGCGGTCAAGCCCGAGCCGGAGGAACGGATGCTCATCAATACGGCCGAGGCCAAGTTGTATATCGATCCGCAATGGATCAACGCCTACTCCTTGCTCCACTCCCGCGGCATCTACGAAGGGCAGCGCAGGACAAGCGAGCGCAAGCGGGTTGTTAATTTGACCCGGTCCGCTTTTGCTGGCCAGCACCGGTACGGGACGATCACCTGGTCGGGCGATATTTCCGCCAACTGGGACACCTTGCGCAAGCAAATCCCGGACGGACTCAATTTCTGCGCTACGGGCTCTCCTTACTGGACATTGGACATCGGCGGGTTTTTCGTCCGCAACAAGCCCGACCAATGGTTCTGGAGCGGAGATTACGATGAAGGCATTGACGATCTGGGTTACCGCGAATTGTACGTTCGGTGGTTCCAGTACGGCACGTTTCTGCCCATGTTCCGTTCGCACGGCACGGATACGCCGCGCGAGATCTGGCGATTCGGCGAGCCGGGGGAGCCATTCTACGAAGCGCTGGCTTCGTTCCTGTCTCTTCGTTACCGCTTGTTGCCGTATATTTATTCTCTTGCCTTCCGTATCTATAAGGATGATTATACTTTGATGCGCGCACTGCCGTTCGATTTCAGGCACGATCCCCGTACCTACGATATCGGCGACCAGTACATGTTCGGTCCGGCTTTGCTGGTCAATCCTGTCACGGAGCCGATGTATTACGGCAGCGGATCGAAGCCGATCGATGGCCGGAGCAAAACGAGAAGTGTCTACCTGCCGAACGGCAGTCTGTGGTACGACTTCTGGGATGGTCGGGCATACGAGGGAGGCCAGGTCATCGAAGCTGAGGCGCCGCTGGCACGGATCCCGCTGTATGTTCGAGCCGGTTCTATTCTGCCTATCGGGGGCGAGATACGGCATGCCGAAGACGTATCGTCCGACGGCCGGTTAATTGTTCGCATCTACGCCGGACAGAGCGGTTCATTCGAACTCTACGAGGACGATGGCGACAGCTACGACTATGAAAAGGGTCACTATGCAAATACCCTTCTTCAGTGGGACGAAGCGCGCCGGACGTTTGCCGTAGGAGAGAGAAGGGGCACGCATTGCGGTCCAATAACCGACCGCGAAATTGTCGTCCAGCTGTTCGAGCCGTCTGTTCGGTCAGGGTCTTCTTCTGAGCCCGTCGTTCAATCGATCCGATATACGGGTATCGCAGCAGAAGTGGTTTTTTGAGCGTAACCAGTGTTCCGTCGTCCAGTTTTCTAGATGCTGCACTTGTTCAAAAAACGACCTTTCGGGGTCGTTTTTTCGATTGTGGCAAGCCCAGTTTGGTCGTCATCTTTAAGGTGAATGTCCCGAACGTGGGGCTGGCGAGCGCCTGCCGTAGCCAAGGGCAAGGGTCTGCCGAAACGCAGATTCCGAAGGACGGGGGCTAGCAGTTCCACCAACTTCGATCGTGACGGGCCGGGGCTGGAAAGTCTCAAGCAGAAACAACCGAGCCGTCTCGCAGCGCCGCCTCGCTCCGAAAGTCTCAAGCAAACATTCCTGCGATTTCGAATGGTCTTTCAGAACAATTCGTGTCCGCCAGGAACAACCATATGTGCCACGAAGCTCCCGCGCCCTATACCCAGCCCTTGTCCATCGCCTTGCAGATCACCTGCGCGAAGAGCGAGTTGGACCAGGCGAACCAGGGGCGGGTGAAGATCGCGGGATCGTTGCAATCAAAGCCCTCGTGCATGAAGCCCGTGTCGGCGTCTGTGGAGATGAGCACCTCGATGAGGTCCTTGACCTCCTGCTCATCCGTGCTGGTCAGCGCCTGCATGGACAGGGCCATATGCCAGACATAGCCGTCTTTGGTATGGGGGCTGCCGATGCCTTTGGCGTACTTTCCCTCGAAGTAGTAAGGGTTGTCGAAGCTGAGCGCGAACCGTCGCGTGTTCTGATAGACGGGGTCGTCCGCCGGGGCGTAGCCGAAGTACGGAATGGACATGAGGCCCGGCGTGCCTGCGTCGTCCATCAGGCAGTAGTTGCCGAAGCCGTCGGTCTCGTACGCGTAGATGCGACCGAAGCGCGGATGGTTGACGATGCCGTAAGCGCGGATGCCGAAGTCGATCTGCTCGCGCAGCTTCTGCGCACGCTCCGCGAGGCCCTCGTCCATATAAATCGTGCTAGCAATCTCGCGGATATGGCCGAGGATTACGACGGCGAACATATTGCCCGGCACGTTGTAGCCGAACAAGGACGCGTCGTCGCTCGGACGGAAGCCGGACCACGTCATGCCGGTGTAATTGACGGGCAGGCCGAGGCCTTCGTTCTGCATCGTCTCGGTCTCCTTAAAGCCGGGGCGCAGGAAGCGATAAGGCGATTTTTCCATATGCCGCTGCTCGGTGCGGATGACGCCTGTGATCGATACCAGTGCCTGATAGCACGCGTCGTCGAACACGTCCGTTTTGCCGGACGCCTGCCAGTAGTCGTACAGCAGCTGCACGGGGAAACAGAGGGAGTCCAGCTCGTACTTACGCTCCCACATCCAGGGGGTCATGTCGGACAGGTCGCCGTCGTTGTAGTGCTTGCCGCTGGCCGTTTCGTTAAACGCGTTCGTATAAGGGTCCTGATTAATGTAAAAAAGCTGGCGGCGAATGAGCCCGCCGATAATCCGCTGGAGCTCTTCGTCCTCGCGGACGAACGGCAGATAGTGGCGCACCTGCTCCACCGAGTCGCGGAGCCACATGGCCGGAATGTCGCCGGTGAAAACGAAGGTCGTGCCGTCGTCCAGCAGCTTGGTCGTCGTCTCGAGCGTATTGGGAAAGCAGTTGCGGAACATCCGCTGCAGCTTGGGACGGTGGGCGAGGCGCCGGTCGGCTTCGTCCAGAAAGTCGCGGATCGAAGCGGGCAGGGCGGATACGGACTGCGTCATGTTTATTTTCCTCCTTGGGGTCGCTGGGGGTCGGCCTACCGCCGAACGAATCATCAATCAGGTTGGCACACCTCGCGACACAGCGCAATATGTATCGTTTGCAGCGTTGAAAACGGTTAAAATTTTACACATTTCCGCCCCGGTCCGAATGATAGCGCGTACACGTCAAACCCTTGGGCCCCAAGGGTTTCCCCTCGTTTCACAATGACAATGCACATCTCACATATTTACGGTGCGCGCCTGCCTTCCCTACAATTCGAATTGTAATCGCTGCCACGCCGCTGCCTGCCGAGGGATGAATGCGCTCACAGGTTCCGCCTGGCGGTTCAGCAAGAAGGGAGGAGCAACGTGAAAGCACAAACGCAGCAAGTTCAAGCGATGGACGGCAGCCTGCCGCTGCCGACGAAGCTTGCCGAACGCGCGTCGCTCGGCAAACGGATCTGGCGCAACTGGGAGCTGTACCTGTTCGTCGCGCCGGCGCTGATCTACTTTATTTTATTTCATTACCTGCCGATGTACGGGATCCAGATCGCGTTCAAAAACTTCATGCCGGCCAAAGGCGTCATGGACAGTCCCTGGGTCGGATTCGCTCATTTTGAACGGTTTTTCCACTCGTATTATTTCTGGGATCTGATCTGGAACACGTTCGGCATCAGCTTGTATGCGCTTGCGGTCGGGTTCCCGCTGCCGATCATTCTGGCGCTGGCGTTCAACGAAGCGAAGAACGGGCTGTTCAAAAAATCGGTCCAGACCGTGACGTACGCGCCGCACTTCATCTCCGTCGTCGTCATGGCCGGGATGATCATTACGTTCCTGTCGCCGTCTTCGGGCATCATCATCAAAATATTGGAGTGGGTGGGCATCGACGCGCCGCAGTTCCTGACGGATCCGCGGTGGTTCAAGACGGTGTACGTCCTGTCCGAGGTGTGGCAAAGCGCAGGCTGGGGCACGATCATCTATCTGGCGGCGTTGGCGGGCGTCGACCCACAGCTGCATGAGGCCGCTATCGTAGACGGCGCGAGCCGGTTTAAGCGCGTCCTGCATATCAACCTGCCGACGATCGTCCCGACGATCACGATCATGCTCATCCTCAACATGGGCAATATCCTCGGCGTGGGCTTCGAGAAGATCCTGCTTCTGCAAAACTCGCTGAACATGGAGTCTTCCGACGTCATCTCCACGTTTGTTTACCGGACCGGCCTGGTCGACGCGCAGTACAGCTTCTCAACCGCGGTTGGCCTGTTCAACTCGGTCATCAACGCCATCCTGCTGATTCTCGTCAACCGCATCGCCAAGCGGACCAGCGAGACCAGTCTGTGGTAGAAGGGAGAAACGCGATATGAACCCTGCCAATTCAGCGATAAAGGCGTCCAAGGGCGACAAAATCTTCATGTTTATCGTCTATCTGTTCCTGGCCATCGCGCTTGTCGTCGTGCTGTATCCACTCATCTATATCCTTAGCGCGTCGATCAGCTCGCCGAAGCTCGTGAACGCCGGAGAGATGTGGCTGCTGCCCAAGGGCATCACCTGGGACGGCTACACGCTCGTGTTCCAAAACTCCAAAATCTGGAGCGGTTATCTCAATACGATCATCTATACCGTGCTCGGGACGGCGCTTAACCTTGTAGTAACGCTGCCCGCCGCCTATGCGCTCAGCCGCTCCGATTTTGTCGGACGCACGTTCTTCGTTATTATTATCCTGGTCACGATGTTCTTCAACGGCGGACTGGTGCCGACGTATCTCGTCGTCAAGGACCTCCACCTGATCAATACGATGGGCGCGCTCATCCTGCCGGTGGCCGTCTCGGTCTGGAATCTGATCGTCGCCAGGACGTTTTTCCAGACGACGATCCCGAGAGAGCTGCAGGAAGCCGCGCAGATCGACGGCTGTACGAACCTGAGACTGTTCACCCGCGTCGTGCTGCCGCTTTCCTTTCCCATCATCGCGGTCATGGCGTTGTTCTACGGGGTCGCCCACTGGAACAGCTACCTGCCGTCCTTGCTCTATTTGAACGACGCCGCGAAGTATCCGCTCCAGATGGTGCTCAGGCAGATCCTCGTCCTCCAGGAGATGACGGCGGAGACGACCGGCGCCGCGATCAGCGGGGACATCGCCAAGGCGATGAACTCGAAGGCAGAGACGGCCTCCTTGCTCAAATATGCGGTTATCGTCGTATCTACGCTGCCGATTATCGCGGTCTATCCGTTTTTGCAGCGCTACTTCGTTCAAGGCGTCATGATCGGCTCGGTCAAGGGCTGACGGCACGCGGGCTTTGTTAATAATCGGTTTTGGCCGCTTATTATAGATGCCCCTGCCGTCGCTTGCGGCGAACGGGGCGACCCATTACGCGATTCATCATTATAAACGGGAGGGTTCATCCATGGGATCGTACGCAAAAACAGGCAAGCTGCTGCTCGCGGCGTCAATCGGAGTCGGCTTGCTTGCCGGCTGCGCATCGAACGAGAAAAAAGAATCGGCGGGCGCCACGGTTAACAAAGAAGGCTTTCCGATCGTAAGCGAGCCACTCACGCTCACGCTGATGGCGCCCGACACGGGCGATCAGGACTGGAAGAAGATGAAGGTTCTCGACATCATGGCCGAACAGAGCAACATCAAGCTCGACTTCCGCAACGCGCCCAAAGACAGCTTCGATACGAAGAAAAACCTCGTGTTCGCGAGCGGCGACTATCCGGATATGTTTTACGCAGCCGGGCTGACGACGGCCGAGCAGATCAACTACGGCGAGCAGGGCATCCTGATTCCGCTGGAGACGCTGATCGACGAGTACGCGCCGAACTTCAAGAAGGTCCTGGAAGAAAATCCGGAAGTGCGCAAGTCGATCACCGCGCCGGACGGCCATATCTATGCGCTGCCGGTCATCGAGATGAGCCAGCACTGGTACCGCAATCCGATCTGGTACAACGGCGACTTCCTGAAGGCGCTGAACATCACGAAGCTGCCGACCACGACCGAAGAGCTGTATACCTATCTGAAGCGCGTCAAAACCGAGGATCCGAACGGCAACGGCAAGGCCGACGAAATCCCGCTGACGGCAAGCAACGCCAGAGACGTCAACCTTCGCGACATCCGCACCTGGCTGCTTGGCTCGTTCGGCGTTTATGAGGACTCGATCTACGTCGACGACAACAAGAAGGTGCACTACACGCCGCTGGAAGAGGGCTTCAAGCAATATCTCACGTTCATGAACCGTCTGTGGAACGAGGAGCTGCTGGACCACGAGAGCTTCTCGCAAACGGACGAGCAGAAGAAGGCCAAGGTGCAGAACAACCAGGTCGGCATGTTCGCCAACTGGAACGCTTATATGTCCCTCGGCGGCGATCCTTCGACGGACGATCCGATGTACGCGCCGGTGAAAAGCGAAATGGTCGACAAGCCGGCCATCGCGGCCAATGCGGGCATCACGCCGGGCGCGTTCGCCATCTCGAGCACGAACCCGTCTCCGGAAGCTTCGATGCGCTGGGTCGATTACCTGTATTCCTATGAAGGCGCGCTGCTGTTCAACAAAGGACCGGAAGGCATCCTGTGGAAATACACGGACGAAGCGACCCGCACGAAGGAATATCTGCCGATCCCGGACGGCGGCACCGACCGCGAGAAGTATCGCTCGACGCTGACGCCGAACTACGGCATTCCTGCGCCGACGATCAACACGGACGATATCGAAAAAGGACTGAAGGGCGACTTCGAGATCTGGGTCGCCAAGGAAACGCAAACGAAGCTGCTCGATCGGGGCGCGCGCCCGCCGTTCCCGACGCTGTTCCTCACGTCCGACGAGCAGACGCAGGTCAACAGCCTGACCTCCGACCTCAATACGTACGTTAACCAAATGGAAGCCAAGTTCATCACCGGCGCCGAGCCGCTGAGCAACTGGGACAAGTACGTGGACACGCTGAAGAAGATGGGCGCCGAGAAAATGGCGAAGATCTATCAGGGCGCGTACGACCGTTGGGCTTCTAACTAAGAGGGTGCGCAGGCTGTAGGATTGAAGGCGCCAAGCTGTAGGATTGAAGACGGCAAGCTGTAGGATTGAAGACGGCAAGCTGCTGGCTGCTGGCTTATGGCGCTGTCAGACGAAAAGGCAACGAAAAAGCAAGGGTATGCAAGCGGATGTGCTTGCGCCGCGTTGCAGAAAGTGTATGAAGGCCGCGCCGGCAGGCGGCCTTCCCGCTTCCTGCGGAAGCGGACGTCAATCCGTCTACCTCCTCATGATTCTCCGCCGTCGCCCGCCGATGCGGAGAATTTTGTTTTTGGCAGGACGTTGCGTGTCTGGGCGGGACGAGATCGCCGGAAAAACCGGCTAACTCAGCCCAAAGAGCTCGCGCCCACGCGAAAAGTGCCGGATGCAGCCATCCGGCACACCCGTTTACTCTGCGGGGACGTTCACCTGCGCGTACAGCTTGCGGTACTGGCCGGGGGTGTAGCCGGTCTCGTTTTTGAACTTGCGGATGAAGTTCGGCGCGTCGAGGTAGCCGACTCGCTCGATGATCTCCTTGAGCGGCGCGCTCGTGGTGACGAGCTGGCGCATGACTTCGTCCGTACGCAGCCGCCAGATGTACTGGGAGAAGGTCATGCCCATCTTCTCTTTGAAGCTGCGGCTCAGGTATGAGGTGGAGACGGAATATTTGAGCGCGATATGCTCGAGGCTGAGCGTGTAGTCGGCGTACTGGCTGTCCACGTAATCGACGATGTTCTCGATGAGCGACTGCTGCTCGGTCTCGGTTTTGCGCTCGACCTGACGGCAAATTAACGACGACAGCTCGATCAGCCGGCTCTCGAGCTCCTCGAGCGTCTCGAACGACGTGAAGCCCGGAATGTTGTTCATCACGCCCGTCATGCCATACTCCGACGCGGTGCGCAGCAAGGCATTGAGCAGATCGAAGCAGACGCAGCGGAGCAGGGAGACGGACAGCTTCACGCCGCGGATCTCTGCCACGAGGCTCTGAATCGTCTGCGCGGCGACCGCTTCGTTGCCCTGCTTGAGGCTCTGCTCGAGCTTCAGCATCGACTTCTTGGGCAGCCAGAACGCATCCCCTGAGGCGTGCTCTTGCTGAGCCAGCCCCTCGAAGTAGGTGACGCGGCCCTGCTCGCCCATCAGGCGGAACTGCAGCGCCGTCGCCGCCTCGATGAACGACTGGTTCAGCTCTCCCAAGCTGTCGTACGGCGTGCCGACGCCAAGCGAGAGCTGCTGCCGCAGCTCGTCGCCGAGGTGCGACAGCACGGCGCCGACGACCTGCTCCACGCGCTCCTGCACCGGCTGATCGCTCTCGGCGCTCATGCTGACCATCAGCGCGAACCGCTCCGACGGGGAGAGGTCCACGCCGTAGGCGCTCGCCCCCAGTTCCGGGAACCTCGCCTCGCGGAACCGCTCGGCCAGCTGCGCCACAATCGCGCGCGAAGACGCAGGATCGGGCAGCTCCTCCCAGGTGAGGATGACGGAGAAGCACAAGCTTTTCCCGGGCGCCAGCTCCAGTCCCGCGCTTTGCACGAGCCGTTCGATCTCGGGATCTTCCGGCTTGCCGTGCTTCAGCAGTAGGAGCAGACATTGATTGCGCACGTACGGCTGCTGCATATCCGCCCGCGCGCTGTACTCGTGGATCGTGTGGCGGATCCAGTCCCACTCGTTGCGGCTGTCTGGCGCCTCGACGTTGACGCTGCTTCTGAGCTTGACGAACTCCATCAGATTTTTGATCGGGTGATACTGCCTTCTGGCCAGCACCATGGCCGCCGCGATGCCGATGAGGCCGACGAGGCAGAAGACGATGAGGATCAGCGACTTGATATGCGCGACCCGGCCGAAAAACTGATGGCTCGGCATCGTCGTCACGTAGGTCCAGCCGTTGGTTTCCGACTTCACCGCCACGACGGACTGCTGCTTGCCGTCCAGCTTCATGCTGTGAATGCCAGTCGACAGGGAGGCGATCCGGTTCAGTCCGGCCCGGTCCATCGTTTCGCCGTGACTGGTGCCCGTCAGCTTGTTGCCCTGCGCGTCGAAAATATAGCTGCTGCCGGAAAAGTCGTTCAAGATCGAAGCCATCATGCCGGTCAGATTGGTTTCTTTCATCAGGTAGACGACCGTGCCGTACGGAAACGGATTGTTCGGCTTGATCGGCACCAGCAGCGTCAGCATTGATTCCTGGCGGGCGTTGATCGTAACCTGTTCGGCGGGACGCATGACCGGCTGGATCGCGGTATTCATCTCGCGCGTCAGCTCCTGCCTGCTCGTCTGGCTGAACTGGTAGGTGCTCCCGAACGCCACATCGAGGTTCATCAGCCCGCGGTAGGAGTAGACGACGGAATCGTCGCGGAAGTAGAGAAAGAGATCCTGCAAAATGCTGCTGCTCGCCTTATAGTTCGCCAACGTTTGAATGGCTTCCATTCCGTAGTAGTCGTGATGCACCATGTAAGAGGTCAGATGCTCGTCATAGGTGATCCGTCCCGCAATCTCCTGCAGCTCGGTAATGCGGCCGTCCAAGGTTCGCTTGACTTGATCCAGCTGATTGAGGTTGGATTGCTCGATCTCGGTGCGGAGGCTGCGAACGGCGCTCTCGTAGACGGAAGCCGTTACGCCGGTCAGCGGGATCAGGAAGATGAGGATGTAAGAGAGCGTGTATTTTAAGAGCAGCTTGGATTTAAAATGGCTCCAGTTCAGACGCATGCGAGAAACGAAAGCTCGCGTGTCCGTCAAGTTCAACATCGGCATCGCTCCTTGCATCAATCTCGTTCGACGAACGCGAGTTCAAACATTATAACGATATTCAATCATTATAACGATAAAACGGGCTTTTAGGAAAGGAAACGATTTCAAATATAAAGGAGCGGGCCGCTTACATGGCAACCATAATCTTTTACGATGCAGGATTTCCCTATGAGGGAGCGGCGCCGGACGAAGCGGCACTGCGAGATCTGCGGCGCAGCGGCCGGGTCGTCGATGCGGCGGGCTTGGCCGAGGCGCTGGAAGCGGAAGATGCGGGAACGCTCGTCCACCTGCACGGACCGTATTTTCCGAAGGACGCCTGGCCGGCGATCTCCCGTCATCTCGGAGCGGGCAAAGGCTGGGTTCACGCGGGCGGCGCGCCGTTCAAGCGGCCGGTCGGCCTGACCGCGGAAGGTTGGGCCGCCGAACCTGAGATGACGGCCTACCATCAGGAGATTCATATCCACGAAGCGCTGGTCGCGGACGGCACCCGTGCCGCCTCGCTGCGGCACAATCCGGAGCGCCCGCTGCTGGCGGGGAGCGAAGCACTGTTCGACATCGGCGAAACGTACGGCCTCGTGCTGCATGTGACGCATGAGCGCGACCAGTTGAACCAGGCGACAGGCTCCTCGGGGCCGATGAACGCCCGCATCCAGCCGCTGCTTGTCGGCGTCAGCCCCGAAGGCCGCGAGGTGACCGCGCCGGTCGTGCTGCTCGAGCGCTTCCGCGGCGACTTCGCCGGAGGCCGATGGCTGCTGGCGAACCAGCGGCTGACGGCGCGGTTCTGGTCCGGCGGCGGCGCGGCTGCGCTGCTCCGATGGGCGGATTACTGCCAAGCCGGCGTGACCGAGCTGTGGCTGAAGCCGAGCTATGCGGCGTATCACGCGGGCGAAACGCCGCATCTGACGGTGCAGGCGCAGCGGATCACCCCGGCTGGGGGCATCGCGCGCGAGCCGGAGGAATGGCGGCTGCGGATCTCGCTGCGCAAGCGGGCGGCGCCGGAGCATGAGCGGGAAGCTGCGAAGGCGGCCGGGCTGAACCAGGATACGCAGGCTGTCGCTTCGCAATCGGGCCCAGCCGCGCAGACGGCGTCGTCCGAGTCGGACGACCTGTACGCGGATCCGCATATTGCGGCGATCGCGTCGAGTTTGGACGTACGGGCTGCGATGTCCGAGGTTGATGCGCTCTGGCAAGAGGAGCTGGACCTGTCTGTCGGGAGCGAGATCGCATACGTGAACTTCGTGGCGCCCGTGGCGCTCGAGCCAGGCAGCTACGCGATCGCCTGCGAAGCCGTGTCCGCATCGGGCGAACGGCGCCTGCTGCACCAGGGCTTCTGGTGCTACGACCGGGAGCTGCTGCGACGCGGGGCGCCGCTGGCCGCCGGCCGGGATTATTTCATCAAGGACGGCAAGCCTTTTCCCGTGGTCGGCATGACCTACATGGCATCGGATACGGGCCGCAAGTTCATCAACCTGCCGAATCCGGCGATCTGGGACCGGGATATGGCGACGATGAAGCGGGCCGGCATCAACTGGATCCGCACCGGCATGTGGAGCGCGTGGCGGCACCTGATGTTCGAGGACGGGCATGCCTCCGAGGAGCAGCTGCGCGCGATCGACGCGTTTATTTTGACGGCGGCGCGGCATGGTCTGGAAGTGACCTTCACGTTTTTTGCGTTCGCGCCGGAGGCCTGGGAGGGACGCAATCCGTACCTGGATCCGCGCAGCGTTCAGGCCCAGAAACGCTTCATCGCAGCTATCGTCTCCCGCCACAAAGATACGTCGAACGTGCAGTGGGACCTGATCAACGAGCCGTCGCTTTTCGACCCGACGCGGATCTTCACCGGTCCCCGCGCGGTGCACGACAAGTTCGAGCGTCAGGCGTTCGGCCAGTGGCTGCAAGAGCGGCACGGCATGATCGACCGGCTGCAGGCGCGCTGGAACATGACGCAGGCCGAGCTGCCCGACTTCTCATCCGCGGAGCCGCCGGAGCAGACCGATATCGCTTTTGACATCCACGACATCAAGCGGCTCAAGAAAAACGGGCGCTGGCTCGACTATACGCTGTTCACGATGGACATGCACAACCGCTGGGTCGAAGCGCTGAGTGCGACGATCCGGACGCACGTCCCGGGACATCTGGTCACCGTCGGACAAGACGAGGCGCTGGGCAGGGGACCGCGGCCGTCGCCTTTCATGTATGCGCAGAGCGTCGATTACACCAACGTGCATACGTGGTGGCTCAACGACCAGCTGCTGTGGGACGGCCTGTTCGGCAAAGACCCGAGTAAGCCTGCGCTCATCCAGGAGACGGGCATCATGTACGTGGAAATGCCGGACAATCGCGCCAAACGGACGGAGGAGGAGCTGCGAAACCTGCTGGAGCGCAAGTACGCCTATGCCTTCGCGGGCGGCAGCGCCGGCGCCGTGCACTGGCTGTGGAACACGAATTATTTCATGGATAACGTGTGCGAATCCAACATCGGCGCGCTGCGGGCGGACGGCACCGAGAAGCCGGAGGCGGACGTGTCGTACGACTTCGGCCGCTTTATTGGAAGCATCTCGGACCTGTTCGCGGATCGCGAGCTCGCCGACATCGCCGTCGTTTTCCCGTATACGAACGACTTCTCGAGCCGCCGATTCGCCTGCGAGGCGTCGCAGAGCCTGACCCGGGTGCTGGCCTACGACATGAAGGTGCCTTTCTACGGCATTAGCGAGCTGCACCTCGATTCGCTGTCCGCGGACAAGCCGCGGCTCATCATCGTACCGAGCGCGCACAGCTTCAGCGACGAAGCGCTGGAGAAGCTGCTCGGGCATGTGGAGATGCATGGCGGCACCTTGCTGTTTACCGGCCCGATCGGACTCGACGCCTACTGGAAGCCGACTTCGCGGGCCGCGAGGGCGGTAGGCGCAGCCTATCGGCTGACCAACCTGTCGCGCGAGGAACAGGTGCGGATCGCGGGCCGCACGTACCGCGCTTCCTTCGGCGACCGCAAGATCGGCCAGCTGAACAAAGAGGTCGTGCCTGGCGCGGACGGCAACGGCTGGAGCCAGACAGCCGAGCTGCTTGTCCGACCGCTCGGCGCAGGCAAGCTGCTCTGGTGCCCGCTGCCGCTCGAGCTGAACGAGCGCACGGATACGCTGCAGGCGTTGTACGCGGCCGCGCTGCAAGAAGCGCAGGCAGGAAGCGGCGCCATGGCGTGGGAAAAAGGCGGAGACCACCCCGGCGTGTATGGCACGAGGCTGACGTTTAAACACGGAAGCTTGTATATCTTCATCTCGGAGTCGGGCGCCGATTGCGAGGTGGCGATCAGGGACGGGGAGACGAGCTACCGCTTCACCGTGCCGAGCGAACGGTCTGTGCTGTTTGCGACGGACGCGCAGGGCGGGCTGATCGCCACGTACCGGGATACGGTCGTGAGCCAATCCGGCCGGGTTGCTGGAGCGGAGGAGAAAAAGGCTGCGGGTGAGCTGAGTTAGGCTCCGTAGCCGAGTTGTCTAACATTGATGCGAAGCGCTTGCCCATCGGGCGAGCGCTTTATTTTTGATAAAAATCTCAGATTTAAGCCGGATAAATCGGTTTAATACATTTCTCAAAGACGATAGTAGGCGTTCAAACAGGTTACAAGCCGGAGTCATAGACTATTTCTAATAGACTATTATCTAGGGGGAAACACATGTATCGGCAACTTCGCGCCATCGGCATCGCTCTCTTGGGTTTTATGGTCACTGGGTCGGTCGGACTGTACGCGGGATCCGCGCAAGCTGCGTCGGCGGGGAAGACGGGGGCTGCGAAGGCGTCTGCATCGATCGCGACTGCATCGATCGCCACGGCTTCTTTCCAGGACAAGGACGAGCAGGCGGGAGAGATCGGCGGCATTTTATACGTGAACGAGGGCGGAGAATCGGCGGCGAAGAGCTACGAGGCCTATCTGCTGGACGATAAAGGCAAGCGCTACGGCAAGGCGATCGGCAAATACGCGCCGGAGCGCCATGCGTTCATCATTCCGGACGATACGAAGGTGACGGGCAAAGCGGCCGCGCTGGGGGTTTACAACGCGTCCGACAGCGGCAAGTCCGTGGCCGTACCGGTCGCGAAGGCTTCTCTGAGAGATTATCCGGCGTACCTGGTGGGAGAGCTGACTTACATAGACGCCAATCCCTATTCGGGCGCGTGGCCGGCGGTCAGCTGGAAGGACCCGGCGGACGGCATGGATTATGACGGCTATCAGATCCAGTATCCGGGCGGCGTGGAAAAAGTGGCAAAGTCGTCAACCGGGCGTTACAGGCTGCCGCTGCCGAATCTCAATATTCTCGGCGAAGTGCAGGTCGTGCCTTACCGGGACGGGGACGTTTTTGAATACAGCGCCAGCGCGACCGTGCAGTCCTACGACGATATCCGGAACGAAGCGGCGAGTTGGGTCAATCCGGGCGATGTAAATTCTGCCATTTCGCCTGTGTCTGATATTCACTTCAAGCCGGTCCTCTCCGGCGGCAAGACGCGCGTATCCGGCGAGCTCAGCTGGTACGACGCGGACAGCGCGAATGCGGTGAACTACGTCGTGTACAGCGCGGACGCGAACGGCGTGCCGCTGCAGCCGCTCGTCGACGTGACCAACGACTATCCTTTCGACGGCAAGGCGTACCGCGTGACGCTGCCCGAGTTTCCGCTGAAGGACGTGAGCAGCATCGCGATCTATGCGGTTCGCGACGGCGGCAAGTCGGCGGCGGCTTGGGTGCCGGTCGGCGGCGACCCGGATCCGCTGTTCGTCGATACGGATACGGAGGCAGGCAAGATCGGCGGCACGGTGCTCGTGAAGCCTCGGTTCCCGGACTACGGCGCAGCGCTCTTCTTCGTGGACGAATGGCGGCAGCCGATGGGCTCGGCTATCGACGTGGTCGAGGGCGAGAGCCGGTACTTCGAGATTCCGGCGGGCACGGTTGTGCCGGAAGGCGCATGGAAGCTGGGGATCTACGACAACGGCGGGCTCGAGGGAAGCGAGTTCGAGAAGCTGCCGCAGTATATCGGGTTTGAGGATGTGGGAGGGGAATGAAAGAAGCTTGAACGTTCTTCTGCCCCGGTCAGCTCTCATGGTCCCTTCGTTGACACAGTCTATCGCGTTGGATAGCATGAAGGGAATAGCTGTAACAGCGGGAGGCACGGGACGGGATGGAAGATCGGGCGAACGGTGTGCAAGAGCAGTTGGCGAGCGGGATGCAGGATCGGGCGAACGATGCGCAAGAACGGTTGGCAAGCGGGATGCAGGATCGAGCGAACGATGCACAAGAGCGATTGGCGAACGGGTTGCAAGATCGGGCGAGCGGTGCGCAAGAGCGGTTGGCGAACGGGTTGCAAGATCGGGCGAGCGGTGCGCAAGAGCAGTTGGCGAACGGCATGCAGGATCAGGTTATCGAAAAAGGGGCAGTGCCGTCGGCGGCGAGGGATAGAGCGGATCGCGAGGCGAGCGCGGAGATGCGGCCAGGCGTGCTGGTTATCAGCCACGGCTCCCGCGAGCCGGGTTGGGTGGCGCAGGTGGAAGAAGCCGTCGCCGAGGCGAGGTCGAAGCTGCCTGCGGACCTGCCGGTCGCGGCTTCGTACCTGGAGCTGGTCGAAGGCCGGCTGATCCAGGACGGCGTGCGCGCGCTGGAGGCGCAGGGCGTGACCGACATCTACGCGCTGCCGCTGTTCGTCTCGTCGGGCAGCACGCATGTCGACGAGATCGGCTGGGCACTCGGCGCTTATGCGGAGCCGCGGCGCGAAACCGATCTGGAGCCGGTCGAGGTGATGGCACGACTCACGTACGGCCAGCCGATCGGCAGCGATCCGCAGATCGCGCGCGTGCTGGCGGACAAGCTCGGCGCACGGTCGCGCGAGCCCGCGGCGGAGTGCGTGCTGCTCATCGGGCACGGCAGCGACGAGCCCTGGTTTTACGAGGCGTGGCGCCGGGAGCTGGAGGGGCTGGCGGCGGAGCTCGCGCGCATCGGCGGCTTCGCGGGCGCGGACGCCGCGCTGCTGCGGCCGGACGAGACGGCGGCACGGATCGCGGGTTTGCGGGAGCGGTATCCGCAGGCGCGGCTGCTGGCGGTGCCCGTTTTCCTGAGCGAGGGGTACTTTACCTCTTCGGCCGTTCCCGGGCGCCTCGCGGGGCAGGACATCGACTACGCCGAGAGCGCGCTGCTGCCCCATCCGCAGATCGGCGAATGGATCGTACACCGGGCGCGTGCCTGGCTCGAAACGCGTGAAGCTGCCTCCCCTTTTTAAACATATAAGAAAGTATAATTTGACGGCGAGTTATGGGCAGCTAAGCGCACATTCGGAATGCCAGAGCTTCTCGGTGGCTTGCAGGTCCCAAAACCTGCAATTATACATGTCTTTTCTGCCGACCGACGGTGCCGGATGAAATACCTGCAAATGTGCAGGTAAATGCAAAGCACGAGACGGAAATTCGGATGATAGGGCAAAATAACTGCGTTTTTGCATCTCCCGGTTTAAAAGGGCCGACATCGGCTGAAAAAGATGTATATGTGCAGGTATTGCGGCAATAGAACAACACGGGAGACGGTCGGATGCCCATTTGAAACGGCTGGCAGATGAGTCATGGACAAGGATTCCGCGCGACTCCAGTTTCGGATATCCGTCAAACTTAAAAAATCCGCCAGGGCGATCAGCGATCTACGCGGAAGGTTTTTCTTGCCGTCGGCAATTGTAAATTCATGTTAAGCCGCTTGTGGCGCAAGCGGCGTTTTTTTGCGGGATTATGTCAGGAACGTGTCAGATGCTGGAGCAGCTGCCGGAAGCCGCGGAGCCGCGTTGACATTGGCTTGACGATTCGCTAGCATGAATAGGTAATAGTGGGAATTGGAACGGATGCACGCGCTTTTCCTATAGAGTGATAGAAGAGGGGATTCAAGTTGGATATTGTGAGAGCGCGGTTGATCTATAACCCGACCTCGGGACGCGAGGAGATGCGCCGGAGATTGCCGCAGATCCTGCAGCGGCTTGAGCGGGGCGGGATCGAGACGTCCTGCCATGCGACCGAGGCGGAGGGCGATGCGGTCAAGGCTGCGTCCGAGGCGGTGGAACGGGGCTTCGACATCGTCATCGCGGCTGGCGGCGACGGCACGCTGAACGAGGTCATCAGCGGCATCGCCCCTCACGATCGGCGTCCCGTCATCGGCATTCTGCCGGTGGGGACGACCAACGATTTTGCCAGAGCGCACGGCATCCCCAAGAAGTGGGACGAGGCTTGCGACCTGATCGTCAAGCGCTACGCGAAGCCGGTGGACATCGGACAAGCCGACGGCAAATACTTCATTAATATTGCAGGCGGCGGCTCGCTGACCGAGCTCTCCTACGAAGTGCCGAGCAAGCTCAAGACGATGATCGGGAATCTGGCCTATTACATACGGGGATTCGAGAAGATCGCGCGGCTGCGTTCCTTTCATATGAAGATCTCGATGGACGGCGTCGGCGAGTTCGAGGACGAGTACATGCTCATGCTGATCGCCAACAGCAACTCCGTCGGCGGCTTCGAGAAGCTCGCGCCAAGCGCTTCGGCGAGCGACGGCATGTTCGACGTGCTGCTCATGCGCAAGTGCAACCTCGGCGAATTCATTCGTATTGCGACGCTGGCGATGCGGGGAGAGCATTTGCAGGATTCGCACATTACGATGTTTCAGACGAACCGGGTGACGGTCGAGTCGGACGCGGATCTGGACATGAATCTCGACGGCGAATACGGCGGGCAGATGGCACGGACATTCACGATACTGCCGGGGCATGTGCGGATCATTATGGACGAGCTTGGGGAGACCAAGTATCACTGACGGTCAGGCGGGACGGAGCGTCTCTGAAGGGCCAAGGAAGATGAAGCATCACTGAAGGGACATTATCTTTATATAGAAGCGGAACCTATGAACGGGGCTGGACAGCATGAGTGACAAGGACAAGCGCAGCGGCGGCTCGCGGGGCAGCGCGGCGAATCGGGGTGGCAGGCACTGGGGCGGCCGCGGAGCTTCGGGTGCGAGCGGCGGGCGACCGCAGCAGGGGCAGCCGCAGCGCGAGCGCGGTGCGCGGGACCGCCGGCAGGGCGGGGCGCCGAGCCGGATCGCGGGCGTGCCGGTCGCGGTCGGCGATTCCGTCGTCATCGACATCGTCGGGATGACGCATGAGGGACAGGGTGTAGGCCGGGTGGAGGACTACACCCTGTTTGTGTCGGGCGCGGTGCCGGGCGACCGGGTGCAGGCCGAGGTGCAGAGCATCGGCAAGTCGTTTGGCCGCGCGCAAATGGCGGCGCTTGTGGCGGCGAGCCCGGACCGCATCGCGGCGCCGTGCGAGATCTACGAGGCCTGCGGCGGCTGCCAGCTGCAGCATTGGGGCTACGCGGCGCAGCTCCGCTGGAAGCGGGAGCACGTCGCGGGCGTGCTGGCGCGCATCGGCAAGCTGCCGGTGGCGCCGCTGGAGGAGGTCGCCGGCGAAGCGGGCGGCCGCGAGATCGCGCCCGATGCGGGGCGCGCGCCGGTCGTCGTCCATCCCGTCATCGGGATGGACGAGCCTTGGCGCTACCGCAACAAGGCGCAGGTTCCCATGGCGGCCGGCATCGGCGGCCATGGACTCATCGGCGGCTTCTTCGAGCAGGGCAGCCACCAGGTCGTGGACATGGAGGCCTGCCTCATTCAGCAGGAACAGAACGAAGAGACCGTGCGCGCCGTCAAGCGCATCGCCCGGTCACTTGGCTACTCCGCCTACGACCGCGCCACGGGGCGCGGCCTGCTTCGCCATGTCGTCGTCCGCCACGCCGAAGCGACCGGCCAGCGCATGGTCGTCCTCATCACCAACGGCCGCGACCTGCCGCACGCCGACGAGCTCTGCGGACTCATCCGCGAAGACATCTCCGGCGTCGCGAGCATCTGCCAGAACATCAACACCAGCCCGACCTCCCAGGTATTCGGCGAAGAGACCCGCGTCCTTTGGGGCGAAGACGTCATCTACGACGAGATCGGCGGCATCACCTTCGCCATCTCCGCGCGCTCCTTCTTCCAGGTCAATCCGACCCAGACCGAGCGCCTCTACCGGACCGCCGTCGACTACGCCGGCCTCACCGGCGAAGAGACCGTCATCGACGCCTACTGCGGCATCGGCACGATCACCCTCTTCCTCGCCCGCCACGCCCGCCGCGTCTACGGCGTCGAGATCATTTCCGAAGCCATCGAAGACGCCCGCCGCAACGCGCTGCTCAACCACATCAACAACGCCGAATTCGCCGTCGGCCCGGCCGAAGTCATCATGCCGCAATGGCAAGCACAAGGCGTCGCTCCCGATGTCATCGTCGTCGATCCGCCGCGCAAGGGGTGCGATCCGGCGCTGCTCGCTACGATGCTGGAGCTTCGTCCGGCGCGCATCGTTTATGTCTCCTGCGACCCGGCTACGCTTGCGCGCGATCTGCGCGTGCTGGAGGATGGCGGCTATCGCACGGTGGAGGTGCAGCCGGTGGATATGTTCCCCCATACCACCCATGTTGAGTGCGTGTCGAGGTTAATCAGAACAAGGTGATAGGATGACTCCATAAGTTACTCATCAAACAAGAAGACCATTTTACTAAATTAAAGTTTTAGCTGTGCTATAATCAGATTCAAATGAGACTGATGTAACGGGATGGTGAGTTACATGAATCAAATAAAAGATCTGCAAAAACTAATTAGACTTACGGGCGATCGCGCAAAATTGGATGCCAAAGCCAACGGGACATATATTGTATATAAGACAAAAGATGGTCAAATCGTAAAAGAATACTACAACGGAGATGTTGTTCCCGTTTCCGAAGAGGATGTCCCTCATGCATGAGTTGGCACCGATCATGTATGTGTTTGCAGGAAATAACGGAAGTGGAAAAAGCACGATTAGAAACTTGATCGTAGATCGGCTTGGAATCAGCGTTAACATAGATCCTGATGCTCTTGCACGGGGAATAGATCCTGTTCACCCTGAAAGCCGAAAAGTATCTGCAGGGAAAGACGCCATTAAACTGGCCAGAGATTGTATTCATAACAAACGTGATTTCTCAGTCGAAACAACACTCGCTGGAAAAAATGCCATCCGCCTTATGCTCGATGCAAAGGCAAACGGATTTGAGGTTACAATGTTTTATGTCGGTCTGGGCGATTATCATTTGAATATCAAGAGGGTAGCCATTCGAGTGGAAAATGGCGGACATCACATTCCCTCTGAAGATATCATCAGACGGCATCAAACATCTCTTCAAAATCTACTGTCTCACATTCATTTGATCAACCATTTGATCGTTATTGATAATAGTCATACAGAAGGTGAAATTATTCTGAGTGCAACAAACGGTTTAATAACCTCGCAATCGGAATCCCTCCCTCAATGGACTGAATGCATTATGAAAAAGATAATAAATTCGTAAAAGCAGCCAAGTAGTTGGGCTGTTTTTTGCTTTAGGGATCCTTCAAACGTTGGAACGACCATTAATATATACTGCCTGCCACCTGCAAGGTGAAGCTAAGCTGGATGCGAACTCACCCTGGGCTTTACGCAGCAAGGTGGAAGGTATAGCGTCGATAGACGCTAGCGTAGTAGCGTGCATCGACAAGCAGCAAGCCGCGCCGCTGGATGAACTAGCCTTGGCGCTATCGAAATGACGCTTATACGTTTCCCATTAAAATAAACTTTTCTAAGCAAAATAAAAAGCCCGCTATAAGCGAGCGCCTTGCCTTCGACTAACGCCAATAAGCTTTGAGTTCTTTCCTTGCCTGCTTGATAGCATGACCTTATTGCTGCTCTTGCTGCACGCATGTCTCTAGATAGAACGTTTACTCACAAAATTCCATCGGCATTATTCCTATCTTTCTATGACTCTCCTTTACACCTTTTAAGGATATAAGATATATCAGCATTACAATTAATATCAAGACAATTCTTTATATAATTTTGAATCTGTTCATATCCTGCTGCCTCATGTTGAGCGTTTTTAAACAAACGCGTTCTATTATTTAAATCTTCACATGGATCACACAAGTTTGCTAAGCGGCAAAGTATGCCGATCTCAAAAATACTTGGAAGTTTTAATGAGCTTGCTGAGAATCTAGAAGTATTGTAATCGTCATATATGCGTAGGCATACTTCTTTTTCCCAAGGCCAATCCTGTCCGGTATACAGATAAGTCACCATATTCTCTATACAAGGTATTTCTGTAAGTTCGGCATTTTCACTTATAAACTTCTGATGATTAACAGGCCTATGTTCTTCCCTAACCGAAATTGTATATAGAAAGAACATACAGTACATTGATACTTTTTCCTTATTCTTTGCATTCGGTAAAAGTATAATATACTTTTCAAGTAACTCTTTTAAACTAGTTAGAGGCTCGTTTTGAGATAGTACCTCAGCTAATTGTGATAGGAAACCAGAAAATTTACTCGTTGAATGAGCGGTGAGGAAGTTCTCATGTTGCCACACCCAGTATTGAGGGGCGATCTCAAGAATCACCATACCAGGCAATTCACTTCTCCAGTCTATATTTTCGGTGGTAACAGTTTCTCTCGACCAGATGAAATTCTTTACTACATGTCTAAAAACTCTAATCAGCCCCGAAAACGTTAAATAAGGATCACCCTGCCAATTGTAGACGTCTCCGGCGGCTATCGTGGGTATCTTTAACTGCTTCAACATTGTTCTTAATTCGTGGACATACCCAGATCTTAGAAAGTACGCATTTCGGAGTGCTCTTTTTAATTCTGACTTCTTAAGTGCAGCACTCACACCGAAAGACTCTTCTTCAAAAAAGGAATCAGAAAGATTACTGTTTACGAAGTCAATAAAATTTTGCTGTAATTTCAAGTGTGCGGAATTAACCAGTATATCCTTTATCCCTTGAGCCTTCTCGGCATCAATTGTCTCGAAATGAGCCTCTAAATCTTTCTTCAACCGTTGATCGTAATCTTGCCAAGAAGGAGTATAGTGGTTATACTTTTTACTCAAGGCTTCTAGCGAATAGATGATCATTGAATAAGCCAAATCGATGTTATAGTTTACAGCTTCCAGTGCATCCAAATAGTTTGTTAAACACGCAATGACGTTATTATAGTCTTCCCGTCTCAAACCAATCACGTGCTTTACAAATGAGATAAAATAGTCGACCTCTGCAGCAGTACCATTAATTTCCCTTTTGAAAAAATTAGGTACAAACTGCGCCGGAACTGTATCGTCACCTATACCCTCTGATTTTTCTCTGCAATTTATTTGTACGGTTACTTTGTCATGATCGAAGTACGCATTCAATGCAAAAGAACACAGTAACCTGAATTGCTGCACAATCTCAGGGTCACCCGTTCTGACTAAAGAAAACCCTTTTCCTTCATCACTTTCAAGTTTGTTTACATAACTAATAATGTATCCTTTGACATCTCCATGAAGATCAGCAGGCTCTAAAGAGACTATGTCGGTTTCTATAGAGTTGAACCAACTATAGTTGGAGTACAGGATTCCAAGACCTTTATTCTCATGAATATGCCTATCTCCATAAAATTTTCCTGAGATTATTTGTAACATTGTCCCCTCCAACTATCATTTAGTTTTTATGATGATTTGACTCCATGCTTTTTGAATAATCCTTCGAAGAACTCTTTAACAATAGGTGCTCCTATTTCTTCGTCCATCAGCTCATATCCGCCGAATCGATAAACCTCATAGCCACTAAGTTTTAACTCTCTATCAGCATGCACCATTTCAGCGTACTTTTGAGGACTAGAAATTTCACCATCAGAGTAATGCTGCTTTCCGTCTATTTCAATGACTATTCGCTGCTTATTAGAGAATAACAAAAGGAAGTCCATTCGCTGCCTGGGCAAGAGCGCTTTTCCAGCCCGCTGTTTTATCGTGTATGGATCATAGTGCAAGTAAACCTGCGGAATAAGAGCAGGAAAATTCTTGTCAAACAATCCCTTAAAGTACTTGAAATAATTTCTGAATAATAGCTGTTCCGGTGGAGAAGCTAATGTCTTATATAAACGCCAATAGAGAGATTTTTCAGTATCTCGATATGGCTCCGCAGTGCCACTTCTATCTGCCCACCACGTCACAAGGTCTGCCCAGTACAAGCCAGTGTTCGGAATTGCTCGGTCATAGACTAAGCAATTCTCTTCATGCTTTACGATTTTAATATCGTTGTTGATCGAGTCACTGATCACAATTTCCGGCTTCTGACCCACCGTGGCGAATATCAGGTTTTTCACATTGCCTTTAACCCCATCAAGAACCTTGCTTATTTTATATACTGGGAACCCCGATATATTGTCTGCCAATGAGAATTTATAGCCATCGTGTACTAAATGCTTATTGATGAACTCAACATACTCATCCTGTTCGGTCTGTTGCCGCACTAACGGATGTACGACTTGCTCCAAAAATTTAATAAACACTTCATCAGTTGCAGTCAATAACTCTAAGTACTTCTCGTATAAGTAAAAATCGTCCCAGTCAGAATTATTGATCATATGCTGCCAAATATCGCCTGATGCTGTCTTGAAACGGGAATCTAAAGACGGCATGCTGTCCAAATCCCATATCCTGTTTAAGAACTCGATCAAATCGTACTTGCCCGGAATGTTATTCCTAGCATGTAGTTCATCCATGATATTTCGTCTAGTTATCTCACTGATCGTAAAGAGTCCTGTTGGGCTAAGACGAAGAACTAGTTTAGCTAAAGAATTAGCTGCTGAACCATAGTCGTTAATAACCCGCTTTGCCATGTCTAGTAGGAATAATTGATCTTTAGCTTTAAGCCTTTTTTGGACATAGACACGTCTACTTCTAAATGCCTCTGACTCATCTCCGCTATCCAGACCGTATCTCGTGCAAACGGTGGGTAAGTCATATGCTTTTTCCTCTGTTAGTACCAGAGTGATCGCATCAATAAGTTCGTTAAGACTAGCCATTGAATACCCCCTTCCAATATGCAGTTTACTACTGAGCAATAAACTTAATATATAAGCAAACGATCTGGTTACAAGTAGATAATTAATCGACGTCGATCAAACTACCAAAAATGTTCGACACCGAAAATAGTTATTTGGGACCCGGCCCTATTTGAGCTTTCCTGACCTCTAGTTCACGTTTGCGTTCAGCCAATATCTGCTCGACCGTCGCATCCTTCTGAACGAGAGAGAACCACTTTTGCTGTTTACGCTGTCTAGTCGCATTGATGTCGTACAACTTGAATTTCTGCCTCTGTTCTGGACAAACAACAAAGGCGGCATGATCTGCGGAAGGAGCAAGACCCATTTTGCTTAATCGGCTTTGTGTGAACAGATGGTTGGGAACTTCTTCTGGTAAGTAATGCTTTAGTTCGTCACTCATCTTCGGGTTCCTCCTCCAAGAAATTTCTTGCGATATCATTCTCAAGCTGACTAGCAAAAGATCGACCCCATAGATAGCGATCTTTATCTCGAAGGGATATGTCTGTTGGTGCAACCAACTCAACCTGTTGCTTATATGAAAGAAAACCACTCCAGATGCTTTCGAAGCTAACCATATTTTTGAGATTATGAAAGCCGTTCAGTTCATTACAAACCCTGATATCATAAACCGTAAAGTCATCTGGATATAAAACGGTCAGTATTGCCGTCGCCATCGGGAGTTGAAAACCCCAATTCATCATCAATAAACGAAGTCGGTTTTTGTGGTCTGAAACTTCGTTAATACCTGAAGTAAGAGCAATCACAGCTTCATCAAGATTGGCATAGCTGCCGCTTTTTAACAAACGCTTCGCTATCTTAGTCTTGGCCCGATTTGCTTTCCAGATTATGATACAGAAGAAGTCATATGCGGTTAGGAAGCCCTGAGCTTCGAAACGGGAATGTACTGTCCCAAAGATATAGGCTTCTTGGTAATAATGATTTAAGTAGTCCATTGCTCACCTTGAGACGGTTTATTGAAATGCATAAATAAGGTACCGCCAATATCGGATACTAACGCCAATTTAGTAGCGATTATTTTTCTTTTGTTGAGCAGATAAGCATGAGCCTCGTCAAAGTAGGACTGACTCTTTCTCGACGAATATGTTTTGAATACAAGTAAGGCGTTGTCAACCTTGCATGTAGCTTTTGCGATACTGAGTAACTCCTCGACCCTGTAAATACTTGGAATACTCATAATGCCAATGACGTTATAGGGACGCACTTCACGATCACAAAAAAGCTTGTCTAAGTTGACCGAGCCAAGTCTCGAAAAATACTCAATTTCTGTCATGGTGAAAGAGTGCTTGCCATGATGAATAGAGAAATTGAAGGTATGGTAGTTTTTTACATAGCCATCGAAGAATTTCATAAGGTCTAACTTCATTTCTAGTACTGCACCTTATTTATTTTGTAAATACGATATATACCTTCTCCAAGGTTAGAGTGGTGCTGTCATCGTAAACTTCAACTTTGCCTCTTAGATCAGCTTCAATATTCTTGATAAGGTGCTGCACGGCTTTCAACGTATATTCACCAAAGTCATAGATGACAAGAAACTTATACGCATTGCTTGGGGCAACAGATTTAGCCTTGGACTTGCCTTCGAGTAACCCCCTGATATCCTTAACGATACCATTTCTCTGAGCGGAGCCAAATTTATACCCGTTGTTGATCGGCTTATTGCATTTGATTTCGGCAATGATGTTTACCCCACCAGTAACTACGAGATCGTATCCATTGTCGCTCGGCTTCGTACCTAGTACTTGATCCAAATATATCTGATAATTTTCCTTTACATAGGGAAATCGCTCACTTACCCAATCGATGAAACGGACTGTCGTCTTGTACGTGATGATGTTATGTATGTCCTTTAGGGTCGTCTTGATCTCCTCGAAGTCCTCAACCGACAACCGGGAATAATAGTCTTCCGTTACCCCGGTGACTTTACTGCTGACGAATTGATTGAATTTCTCTCTTAGATCAGCTTCTCTATCATATGATGGAATCATAAAGCCTCCTGTCGGAATTGGTAACATTATCCTCTAATCTTAACGCAATAGGGCATAAGGCTCAACAAAAACTCGAACGAATATGTGGTTAATTCAACTCAATAAAAGGGTTCGACTCTCAAATGAGGTCGAACCCTGCAATCATAGCTCAAAAAGGTAGCTTACATTTTCGCCACGGCGACTTGTTGTGTGACCCAAGAACCCATGAAGGCATCTCCGTCCAGCGTATTTCGCTCAAAATCTTCTTTAGTCTCGATATCGGCAACTACAAAACGGAGTCCGATTTCTTGTGGCTCTAAGTTAAAAACACCGTTTTGTTGTAACGCATGAGCATGCACTGGCAGAACAACAAAGTCTGGATGAGTGAATAATACTGTAGGCCAAGACACCTCATCCTCCTTCAACTGTTGAGAGTGGATACGCCCGCTGCGATGAACTCAATACCGTTCTCACGAAGATATTCCAGTACACGGGCAAGCTCATCTCTGACCTTGGCCCGCTTGATTTATGTCCCTAAGGAAGCGGGGCGGGCGATATTGTAGATAACCTTTTATACAGAGTTTTATTGATGAATACATCATAAAAGTACATCCAGATTTTAAAAACTTTCTGAAAGATACTGTATTATGAATATTGAGTAGGTCTAATAAAAGTGATTGCTTTATGGAGGTAGGGTGTTTTGCTAAATTGGTTTCTTAAAAATAGAAGTAAGAAGCATACCGCAGTTATTTTAAGTGATCTTGAAATTAAAAAAAAGCAATTCGATAGAATGCTCAGTTTAGCTAATTCAATATTAAACAAAGCAGAGCAACGTCAAGTTAACGAAGGGTATAGGCATCCTATACTGGATTTCGTGAAACTACTTGGAATGAAATTACAGACAGCTTACTTAACTAATCTTCTTTATGAAGATGATCATGGCGAAACGAAAAAGTATCCGAGCATCACGCCGTGGCTTCCATTTTTCGGACTGTCTGAGAAAGTCTCTTTAGATGGAAAAACTATGTACAATATGATTTACAATAAGGAAGAGAACAGGACTATAGAAGTAAATATTATTCAAGATTTAGTGTTACCTTGGCCGTGGAATATTTCTCGATATGTGGAATCAATTTCTTCCATAGGCGAATCAAGGCCATGGGGTAAGTGGAAGGAAGACACATCAAACCATCGAGTGGATGTGTTGTTGCCTATGGGAATTTGTTTTGTTGAAGGAGGTAATCACTCCATTACTTCAGGAATTATATATGGAGAAGGAACATTAATAGCTAAAAATGTGTATGACTTTAGTGAAGTTTACAAATATGTGTATACTGATGGGCTTCAGTATAAACGGCTGGAAGATGATTCAGTGATTTCAGAGGTTATGAATATTGAATTCGCCGCCATATTCGAAGTTGGAAGAATGATGTTAGCACAAGGAATTTCTAGATAAACTATTCCCTGTAATATTACATAAGTTGAAGGTATCACAAAAACTAGCACAGCGAAGCGGACTTTTCTACAACTACTGATGAAGGATGAGGAATAAGGTAAATTCGATATCGTGCTCATTAAATCGCATTTCCGCTGGTTAAGGGATACCGTCGATTCAGTTATCCTTGTCCGTCGTCTGAAAAGGGGTATCACCGACTTGTTCAGGCTCTTTTACGGCTTTCCGTTATGGAAGATGATAAAAGTATTTCACGGATTACTTTGATTAGGCAACTTCGGGTGCTTTTTTAAGAATTTAAAAGTGTAAGCCATGCCGCTTTGACATGGCTTACTGACGTGAACGCTTTAAAACTTCCGACAATATATTCTTTGCCATTTCAATCGTTCCTTCATCATGCTGGATCAGCATAGAAACCACTTCCTGAATAATCTTTTCATTAGCAGGCAGCTGTTCATATTGATAAGAATAAACAAAGAATTGGTGTACTCCTACGTCCAAGCCCTCTGCTATTTTTTCTAAGTTGATTAGAGAGATGTTTTTCTCAGCTCTTTCAACGCCGCCAATGTACGAAAAGGTAAAACCACATTTTTCGGCTAGGGCAGTTTGGGATAAGCCTTTTGCTTTTCTAATTTCTCGGATACGCTGGCCAACGTTTTTCAAAATTTCGGACATGTTGTACACCTCATAATGAGTTTAGAGGTTATTTGAGTCACGAAAAATCACTTTAAAGAGGTCACAATTAAAATATTGATACAAATAATAGTCAAATGTATAATGATTAATAAGTTACAAAGAGCATTGGTAATATCCAAAAGATTGGAGATAAGGAGGCCAACCCATGCTCCACCTACTTCATCAGTATGAGGATGAAAAACGAAAGTTAAACGAGCTTGGGTGCCAATCGTTAGAGCAAGGAATCCCGCTGTACAAAAATGAGGCTGTTCAGGCGCAAAGTCGGAAGGTTGACGAGTTAATCGTTCAGTTCCATCGCAAGCAAGCAGGATATGATAAGCGGCTACACAAATAGTGAGATATCGGAGGGAGAAGTGAGTGGAGCTTCCAGCTTGGTTTCGGATGGCGATGCAGCAACGTTTGGATGCAATCTGTGTCCAAAACGATTTAGATCCTGAATTGCTAAGAGCGCGTACCGAGGAGAGAATGGCATTCGAAGCACTCTACAGCAACATGGATGAGACACAGTTCGCCAGGTATTTAGCCTGGGAGGATAAGCATCTATTCAAGAGGGCGCTCGAGCATGAACTTTTTTATATGAAAGGCGTACAGGACGGGGCTCAAATGGTTGCGGCGTTGCTGGCCGATAAATGGATTAACATTGATTCCGAGTAATGGAGGTACGACTATTAACACACTTTCTATTCTAAATGACTTCATGGAAGAGAAGTTTTCGTCGAAGTTAAAACTGGAATCTTCACTGTTCTATAATGCGGAGTATGGCATCCGATTTGAAGTCGGGAATCCAGATCCCTCGGTGTCCGATGAAGCGTATCGAGCGCAAGTCCATCATCGAGCCAAAACCCTATTTACAGATGTACATCATGCCGATGACGACATACTTATGGTTGTAAATCACGATTCACACCGGGCTACAAAGCGAACGAAGTTAAAGGCATTCGATCATGCCTTTTATAATTCTAAAGTGATCCGTACACTAGCCTGTGTAAACTTACATAAATATGATGACGATGATGATGAATGGGAATCCTATCGATACGTTCTGGGATGTAAGCGTTCGGAGCTAAACTATCGAAAGGTCCTTTTTGCGCCTAATGATATTTACTTCGTCAACCTTTCGAAAAATACGATATTTCATTTTTATGATAGTAGAGGACTTGACGTGGCAGCCAGCTCCAAGGAAGCGCTAAGAGAGCTTTATGTAAAACGAAATGATTGGATATTGAGATACGATCGTAAGAGAATTGACTCGATGTTCATGGAAGAAGATTAATTCCTCTTGTCTATACGATGAGAATGAAACGGTGGGATATGATGGAGAGAAGGTACTGCAAAGCCATCATTGAATGGGATAAGGATAAAGACCCGAGCAAGTTTCCATTCAACGAATGGCTTCGCGATATTGTCGTTGTATTTGGAGAGGTCGTTGGCAAGAACATTCATGGCGATGCGTGGACTGTTTTGGTTCGTGTTACAGAAGTGGTCGATGAATCGCATACCTATGCAGATGTGGCTTTTATCGTAGACGAGGCACCATGGCACTTGCTTGAACGAGGATTTAGCTTCAAATTATGGGCCGGGAGGGAGATTGCTGCCGTCACCATTTTATAATGCGATCTTGAAAACGATGTCCCTCTCGCTGGCCCCGCACTTACATAACCCTAAACACACTTCTCTCTTCAGAACTCTTTTCCGATTCAACGGTCCCTTCGAAAAAGCCAGGTTTAACCTTCATCACACGGTTCGTCTAAGTGGGTTGCCGCAACTATTGTTTTTTTGAGTACTATACAGTACAGTATTGTTAATGACAAAATGGTAGATTCTTGTCGAATGGGAGAGATGGTGGGATGAGTCTCGGGATCGCGTATCGCGTGTCAAAGTCCCATCGGATGTATTCTGGTCGACAATCTGAATGCTCGGAGGGATACAAGTATCAGATGGCTATTTTACTATCACCCAGTTTGAAGTGGGAGGCTTTTTATGAAAAAAAGATTTTGGCCGGTGACGGTATGCTTGCTCGCTCTGCTGCTGGCGTTTCCTAGGATTCCAGGATCCGAGGCTGACGCGGCAGGAACCCTGTCTGTAACGACTTCGACCGATGCGCAGGCTTTGGCGGATGCAATAGTCGGAACCGGAATTCAGGTTTCGAATATCACTCAGCATGGGGGGAATGGGTCCTTCGGGTTCTTTAGCGGGGGCGCGGATAACATCGGCTTCGACTCCGGCATCATCCTTAGCACGGGGGATGCTGCTATTGTGCAAGGTCCTAATAATACATACAGCGCGGGAGTTGAAGGTGGTATTGGCGGAGATCCCGATTTAGATGCGTTGACAGCAGGAGGAACGTTTGACGCTGCGATCTTAGAGTTTGATTTTATTCCGGATGATAACCAATTCTCCTTACAGTATGTCTTTGCATCGGAAGAATATCCTGAATTTGTGAATGCTGGGTACAATGATATTTTTGCTATCTACGTTAATGGCGTCAATCAAGCGCTGATTCCTAATACTTCGATTCCCGTGTCGATTAATGCGGTAAACGCGGGCAATCATCCGATGTACTATATCAACAACATTGGCTCGACCTTGATGCAGATGGATGGGCTTACGACCGTTATGTCGGTATCCGCAACCGTCACCCCTCACGTAATCAACCATATTAAGCTAGCTATAGCGGATGTGGGAGATGGTAATTACGACTCCGATCTCTTTATCAAAGCGGGGAGCTTGCGCGCGGGGATTGAGACGTACACCCTGACCTATACAGCAGGAAGCAACGGATCACTAAGCGGCAACACATCGCAAATCGTAAATCACGGCGCAAGCGGAACGCCGGTTACGGCAGTTCCAAGTACGAACTACCACTTCGCGGGTTGGAGTGATGGCGTAACGACAGCGAGTCGGACGGACACAAACGTGATAGCCAACCTGAATGTAACGGCGAACTTTGCGATTAACAGCTATACGGTGGGCTTCAATAGTAACGGTGGTTCAGCGGTTAGTAGCCAGTCGGTGAACTACAACGGTACAGCGACTAAACCGGCTGATCCGACGAAGACAGGGTACACCTTCGGCGGCTGGTACAGCAATAGTGGCTTGACGACCGCTTACGATTTCGCAACAGCAGTTACCTCCAACGTGACGCTGTACGCGAAGTGGACGATTAACAGCTACACGGTGAGCTTTAGTAGCGAAGGCGGCTCGGCGGTGAGCAACCAGTCGGTAAACTACAACGGTACGGCTACTAAACCGGCTGATCCGACAAAGACGGGGTACACCTTCAGCGGCTGGTACAGTAATAGCAGCTTGACGGCCGCCTACGATTTCGCAACAGCAGTTACCTCCAACGTGACGCTATACGCGAAATGGACGATTAACAGCTACACGGTGAGCTTTAGTAGCGAAGGCGGTACGGCTGTGAGCAGCCGATCGGTGAACTATGGCGGTACCGCAACCGAACCGACGACGCTACCGACGCAAACAGGGTATACGTTTGGCGGCTGGTACAGTAATAGCAGCTTGACGACCGCCTACGATTTTGCAACAGCAGTTACTTCCAACGTGACATTGTATGCGAAGTGGACGATTAACAGCTACACGGTGAGCTTTAGTAGCGAAGGCGGTTCGGCGGTGAGCAACCAGTCGGTAAGCTACAACGGTACGGCTACTAAACCGGCTGATCCGACAAAGACGGGGTACACCTTCGGCGGCTGGTACAGTAATAGTGGCTTGACGACCGCCTACGATTTCGCAACAGCGGTCACATCGCCCGTTGCATTGTACGCGAAGTGGACGATTAACAGCTACACGGTGAGCTTTAGTAGCGACGGCGGCTCGGCGGTGAGCAATCAGTCGGTAAACTACAACGGTACGGCTACTAAACCGGCTGATCCGACGAAGACGGGGTACACCTTCGGCGGCTGGTACAGTAATAGTGGCTTGACGACCGCCTACGACTTCGCAACAGCAGTTACCTCGAACGTGACGCTGTACGCGAAGTGGACGATTAACAGCTACACGGTGAGCTTCAATAGCAACGGCGGTACGGCTGTGAGCAGCCAATCGGTGAACTATGGCGGTACCGCAACCGAACCGACGATGCTACCGACGCAAACAGGGTACACCTTCGGCGGCTGGTACAGTAATAGTGGCTTGACGACAGTCTACGATTTCGCAACAGCAGTTACCTCCAACGTGACGCTGTACGCGAAGTGGACGATTAACAGCTACACGGTGAGCTTTAGTAGCGACGGCGGCTCGGCGGTGAGCAACCAGTCGGTAAACTACAACGGTACGGCTACTAAACCGACTGATCCGACAAAGACGGGGTACACCTTCGGCGGCTGGTACGGCAATAGCAGCTTGACGGCCGCCTACGATTTCGCAACAGCAGTTACCTCCAACGTGACGCTGTACGCGAAGTGGACGATTAACAGCTACACGGTGAGCTTTAGTAGCGACGGCGGCTCGGCGGTGAGCAACCAGTCGGTAAACTACAACGGTACGGCTACTAAACCGGCTGATCCGACGAAGACAGGGTACACCTTCGGCGGCTGGTACAGCAATAGTAGCTTAACGTCCGCCTACGATTTCGCAACAGCGGTCACATCGCCCGTTACATTGTACGCGAAATGGACGCAAATTTATAATGACGCAACGCCAATCGATGAAACACCAAGCGCTGCCGAGCCTATGATTGATGTAAATGGTGTGTTGCTTGACCCAGCGAGCATCGACATTACGAAGCCGTCCATCATGCTGAAAGTGACACCAACCGCAGATGGCACAGCCTATGTCGCTATACCGGCTCGTATTTTGACAAGTCTGGAGGGTAAGAACGCCACCTTCTTTATCGAGATTCAGGCACCTTATGGCAGCTATCAAGTGCCGGTCAATCTTGCATCGCTCATTCCGGGGCTGAACGATTTGCTTGCTAAGAACAATCTTCGAGCCGAGGATATCAGCATCAAGATCACGCTGGCCGATAAATCTGGCGACAAGGGCATTCAAACGAAGCTTGCGAGCGATTTACCCGTTGGAAAAGTGATGGGCGCGATTGTAGATTTTCACATCGTTATCATTAACTCCAATACACTGCAAGTCATCGGAACGGCGGACAAGTTCAGTCAGGCGCTGACAAGGATCATTCCGATGCCGAAGAACATGGTGAGCATGCCTGCGCAGTGGGGCGCATTCCGCTATTACGAAACCACGAAAAAATTTGATTTTATCCCTGCAACGAAGGTGCAGATCGATGGCATATGGTACGTGATGATCAAATCCTATTCCAACAGTGTATACGCTGTAGCGGAAAATCTGGTCAGCTTTACCGATGTGCAGCAGCATTGGAGCAGACAAGACGTAGAGCTCGCAGCAGCGAAGGGACTTGTGGAGGGCGTTGGCGGCGGAAAGTATGATCCGAATCAAGCTGTAACAAGAGCAGAGTTTACCGCCATGCTGGCAAGAGCGTTCGGACGTGGAACAGTTACGACTAGCACAGCGCCGTATGATGATGTAAAGCCAGGCGCATGGTACTTCGACGTGGTAGCAATAGCGAAGGAACTTGGACTGCTCGACTTTGCAACGGGTACGAGCTTCAAGCCCGATCAACCGCTGACCCGAGAGGAAATGGCGAGCATGTTGGCGGCCGTGATTAACCTTGAAAAGCTGCCGATGACGAAGGAGTTTGTAAGCTTGGACGGTTACAAGGATATCTCCAAAGCATATTCGGCCTATCTTGAGGACGTTCGCCTGATGGTCAAGCTTAAAATTATGAGAGGCACAAGCGCGGACACGTTTAGTCCAAAAGGAGAGACGACACGCGCACAGGCGGCGGTTGTATTAATCAAAACGCTGCAAACGCTAGGTTTAATCGATAGGTAAGGTCAATCCTTTGTTGAGCTTGCCGCAAGACCGATAACAGAAGTCATTCATTAGATTTAAGGTAAAATCGTCCTCGGTCCATTGCAAAACCCGCTGGCTTGGAAAATTCCGGGCGCAGCGGGGTTTTAGCCGAATTTTGAGAGATTTTTGAGAGTCGAGCTTGATCTTCAGGGCGTGAAAGTGATCGCATCCACATATATGCGACACAGCTGCTCTAAGGCATGGGAAGGCATAGTGGTCGTTGAACCGAGCACGCCATTGAAGACGTTGGATACGAACGGACCGATGAACATGAGGATCGACATCCCGATATCTTCATCCGCCAGACGAATCAGTCCGTTTTGCTTTGATCTTTGCAACAAATCTGCTAGCAGTCCGATGCTTCTCGGCGTACTTTGCAGATACAGATCTCTTAGCTCGGGGAACCGGGCAGCCTCCGAGAAGATGATACGGAGAATGGAAAGATATAACGGGTCGGACAGCTTCTCAGAGATCACATGGGCCATCTTTAAAAGGATGTCGTACAGCTGTTCCCGATTTGCCGGAGCGGGTAGGTTCGTCAGCTCAGGCTGCTTCTCTTCGGTAAGTTCGTCAATGACTTCATGCAGCAGACCGGAAAACAAGGCCTCCTTCGTTGGGTAATAGCGATAGAGGGTCATCTTGGATATACCGGCTTCAGAAGTGATGAGATCCATGCTCGTGCCGGCATAGCCTCGAGTTAAGAACAATTGCCGAGCGGTATCTACGATTTGTTTGCGTTTGGCAGCTTGTCTTGGTGGCAAAATCGTCATGGGAATATCACCCTAACTCCTGGTTTGGTTGTATCTAAGTATTTCACATTACTGAAAAGCCGGTCAATGTTTTTGGCTTCCTATTGATTATTTTAGTACTGAACGGTTCAGTTGGATAAACTGCTTCAGGAAAGGCAGATCGAAGCGTCGATGTCGGCAACCTTATAAAAACTTCATAGGTGCTGGGTTATCGTACTCCTGTCGAGGCCAGACGAGAGCCCTCAAAAAAGTTGTCCAGTTTTGTGTTGAATGTAAACACGTGATGCTCGGAAGTCGCTTATGCAGGACTTTCGAGCATTACTCTCTTTGCTCACATCAGTACGAAAATTCTGAGGAGATGGCACTCTCGGGATTGGATCGCTTCGAGGCCCCCCGTCTGCAATGTTTCAATATCGCGTGACCGAATCCTTCCCCGAGCGTACGAAGATAGAATAAATCATCATCTGGCAACCAGCTGCTTTGACCAAAAGGTACAGATCCTCTTGATTGGAGGAGGCTGTACCTTTTTCTTGCATACTGGATTGATTATGTGACGAAAGTGATGACCGCTGTCACTACTCGACTTGAGTCAAACGACGTAATATCAAAAGATAGGAAAGATGCGACGGGCGTGAACGAAAGATGATATTTCATCGGCCGACGCTCGGCAGAGATCGACCTATTCCAATGACAACCGGTCTATTAGGGAATCGAACGATCCTTCCAATAACGAATATTGGATCATTGTTGAAGGCGCGAGCTTGCCAACATTGACGGGACGTGACATCTCTTTAGGTTAAAGGTTCGAAAAACATTCTTTATCACACAATTTGGAGGGAACTGTATGAATCGTCTACATGGCAAAGTTGCATTCGTATCGGGAGGGGGCCGCGGAATCGGCGCGGCAGCAGCGCTGGAGCTGGCCAGGCTTGGGGCTAAGGTTGCCGTAAATTATGTGCGCCAGGCGGAGTCGGCGCAAGCTGTCGTGGATCAGATCCGGCAAGCCGGGGGAGAGGCGGCGCTCGCCAAAGCGGACGTGCTCGATCCCGAACAAGTAAGGGAAGCACTGGATTCCATTCGGGCAGCATGGGGCGGCATCGACATTCTGGTGAACAATGCGCATATGTCTTTTGTTATGAAGCCGGTATTGGGGATGCAATGGGAAGAGTTAGCCCAGAAGTTGAACGACGAGATGAAGGCCGCTTTTACATTGACGCAAGCCGTACTGCCTGCCATGATCGAACGGAAATACGGAAGAATGATTTACGTTTCCAGCAATGCGGCCGACACCCCGGTGCCTTATATGGCCGCACACGGCTCGGCCAAGGCGGCGCTTGAAGCGTTCGTCAAATATGTGGCGCTGGAGAGCGCGCCTTATGGGGTGACTGCCAACATCGTTTCACCCGGACTGGTCGAAACAGAAGCGTCAAGCGTAACCCCGGAAGCGGTCAAGCAGCAGATCGCGGCGATGACTCCGATGCAGCGGGTAGCTTTGCCGAATGACCTGTCGGGGGCGATCGCCTTTTTCGCCGGCGAGGAGAGTCGGTTCGTCACCGGCAGCTGCATGAAAGTGAACGGCGGCATCCAAATGGATTAATGCCTCCAGCGGACACGTGACCGACAAGGTGCGTTCCCGGGCTCGCAATCGCCTTTGTCTGGCTCAGTCAGCCGGACAAGGGCGATTTTTACATTTATTTTGCTCTCTCCGTATCGGCGGCAAAAGTGCGGCGAATCGTTATTTTGGGAAAACGGACTTCGCATATGCCGAAGAAACATCGGAAACGGATTTGGGTCGAGGCGCCGTCTGGCACAAGACGGGCGGCCATCCGCTCGCGCTGTCGCGGAAGAGGTAGCTTTGTACTTATACGCGCCCATTCCCCGAAACATAACCATTAAGCCCGGAAATTCAATCCGGTTCGAGTCCGTGGGAGAGAGGCGCTTCGAACAGCAAACCTTTTGCCCACCGTAAATACCCCCGAACCGAATACGGTTTCGGGGGTTGTTGTTTCGCATTCATATTTCGCCATACAGTTTTTCTTAGGCCAAAGCTTGTTCGACTTCCTTGATTAACCCGTTTGCATCAATTTCATCAGGGTATTGGATCTCTTTGCCGTTAATGAATACGGTCGGCACCATCTTCACATGACGTTTAATGGCTTCGTCAATGATGCTTAAACTTAAGTCGATGTTATCAGGTTGTTCCTGTAACCCATACGCTTCGGTTAACATTGTTTTAATCGAATGGCTGCCGGATTCGCTCCACTGGCTTTGTTTGGCGAATAAATCCTTCATAAGCTCGTAGACTCGCTCCGGAACCTTATAGTCTAAAAACGCGTTCGCCAGAGTGCCGTATAAAAGCATTTCGCGCGGTTTGTCATAGTGTTTAACCACATATTGAACTTGTCCGTTCTCGATATAAGAAGGCAATGTTTCATCAGCAGCTTGAAAGAATGTTGCGCAATACGGGCACGCTAAATTTAAAAACACTTCTACTTTTACTGGTGCATCTTCCTTGCCATAGCTTAAAAATGCATTTTCGATAACTCGTGTCATGTTCAATCCCCTTTGCTTGATGTTACCTGGAATGATGGACTCGTAGTCATGGCTAATTATTGCTGGCTTGCCATGATTATATCATCATTCTGTTGTATACCCGTCTTCCCGTTTATAATGTTTTAAGGAGCCGATGCGTCGGCTGCGAGACGATTTCGGCCGAGTCCCATTATTTATAGAGAGGTTTTCGATATGACTAATCATTTCTGGCGCGATTTGCCACGGCCTTTTTTTATACTGGCGCCCATGGAAGATGTGACGGATGTTGTGTTTCGCCATGTCGTGAGCGAAGCAGCCAGACCGGATGTGTTTTTTACGGAGTTTGCGAATACGGAGAGCTATTGTCACCCGGAGGGGAACCATTCCGTGCGCGGGCGTTTGACTTTTACGGAGGATGAACAGCCCATCGTCGCTCATATCTGGGGAGACAAGCCCGAATACTTCCGTCAGATGAGCATCGGTATGGCAAAAGAGGGATTCAAAGGCATTGATATCAATATGGGCTGTCCTGTAGCGAATGTGGCGGAGAACGGGAAGGGAAGCGGCCTGATCTGCCGTCCTGGGATCGCGTCGGATATCATCCAAGCGGCCAAAGCAGGGGGACTGCCCGTCAGCGTAAAAACAAGGCTCGGTTTCAGCGAGGTCGACGAGTGGCGCGGCTGGTTAACCCATATTTTGAAGCAGGACATCGTGAATCTGTCCATCCATCTGCGCACGAGAGAGGAAATGAGTAAAGTAGATGCCCACTGGGAACTGATTCCGGAGATTAAGAAGCTTCGCGATGAAGTGGCACCGGATACGCTACTGACCATTAACGGGGATATCCCTGACCGCCAGACCGGCCTTAAGCTCGCTGAACAATACAGCGTGGACGGCATTATGATCGGGCGCGGTATTTTTCATAATCCGTTTGCTTTTGAGAAGGAACCGAAAACGCACAGCAGTGAGGAATTGCTGGATTTGCTGCGGCTGCATCTGGATCTCTATGATCAATATTCAGGACTGGAACCTCGTTCGTTCAGTTCACTTGTCCGTTTTTTCAAAATATATGTCCGCGGATTTCGGGGAGCAAGCGAATTAAGAAATAACTTAATGAACGCAAAGTCAACAAGTGAAGTGCGCGCACTGCTTGGCGAGTTTGAAAGCAAGGTGCATGATGAGAACGAGGAACGTGGGGACTAGGATCGGCGATTGGAGAGGGGGGAGGCCACATATCCTGGGAGCAAATTAAAGCAGCAACTGGAGGGCTTTCTCAGTCCCGCGTTAAATAATAGAGTAGAATACCGCGCACAGGGTTACCGTTATTTACCCGATAAACCGGGTGTTTGTTATATTATGGTAGATAAAAAGAATATACTCAATATGAATGATAAAACGAACGCTATCAGATGGTATCAAACGGAGCTGGAAATTAAGAATGACCCGGATATTCAAATTCCGATCAGCAATGAAGATATTGAAGCGATCAGAAAAAATACAAAGGGTACAGTGCCGGAAGATCGTTTAATCGTCATGGCCAGAAGCAGAAAAAGTACAGCGCATGCCAAAGCGCTTTTGTCAGCACAGGTTTCATTAAGTAAATCGAATTTTATCGTCGTGGCTAATAAGTATTTATCAACTTCTATAGAGGAAAGCATAGAGAGCCATGATATTGTATTGAATATTCTAGCGCTGGTGGACAGAAGAGTCGGGAAAAAGCGGGTATTAAACATGGCTGGGCAGATGAAGTTCAAGCATCCGATTGTGCAGTATTTTTATGAGCTGAGGCGTAGTGCGTGATGAAGGATGAAACACGCGATTGATCATAGATGAGCAAGGAGTCACCTCTTAAGACATGTATTATCGTTTGCCAATGGGCGAGTGCGGCATTTGCCTCACTCGCCGGTTCTACTGGACGCCGGAGTGGTGTCTTTTTATATTCCTTTTGCATATTCCGTATTTTCAATTGCCTTTGTAAGACGCGGCAGAGGTATGCCTGCCTTTTTGGCTTCTCTCACAACTTCAGACACCGCAAAACCTGCTTTACTATTGTTGTATTCCATGAAGAGTCGTGCCAAGCTGCCTTTTGCAAAAATAACCTTGTTAAACAGGATGCCGAGAAGGGCCGGCGGAACCTTAGTCAATAGTAGCAAAATCATATCACGCTTTGCGCCTCTTGCTTTAAGCACAGGGACCATTTCCCTCATATGCTTACCAACATTTACGAACGAGTCACGATGGTTCATGATCGCTGGAAAACTTCCCCGTTTTAATACCTCGGTCTCCATTGCTGCATTCATGGCAAAGTGATTCCATAACCAGCTTTGCATATCCTTGATCCAACTAATTTTAAAATGGGCACTTTCAAATAGTTCTTTGACCTTTTTGTTAATAGGCTCAGTGCCTGCCCGTGGTTTTTCTAGAAATACCATTTTCAAAAAGCCGCCCCTAAGCTTATTGTCCGCGATGCCGCCTCCTGCTCCGGGGAAGCCAAAGACAACATTGTTCATAGACAATGGTGCGATCGATGATTTCAAATCTTGCCAAATGTTATTGAATAGGAGGATCGGGGTATTTCCTGCAGCAGTTGATAGGAATTGTGCTGCTTCCGGAAGTTGTTCCGTGTTGACGCTCACAATAATGAGATCATAATTGGGAAGGATCTCTTCATGCAGTTTGACGTTCCAGCGTTCTTTTATGAGCTTTTTCCCTTTTCGTGCGTCCCACATTTCCAGCTCTATACGGCTCCCATAGGTTTCTTTCCTCCCCTTTCTAACGTAAAACTCAACTGTATGACCTGCCTGTTCGAAAGCCCACGCATATTGGGTCGATATTAAACCTCTACCGAAGAATAAAATTTTCATGTTAGACTCCCCCAAAGAGTTGATAATCCTTATTGATGATCCAACAACGTGTTGTATAATAATATTGTATGAATTCACCATACAGTCATCAACCATCAGATTTTCAATATCTGTCGGGTCATCTATTGAGCCGGAAATGGAGAACAATCATGAACAAGCAACCTGAAATTACGGACAAAACCAGGCAGACCTTTATAAATGTGTTCTGTGATTTATATAGCCAGAAGCCAATTGAAAAAATATCGATTCAAGAGATTGCCAACAAATCAGGATATAACCGCAGTACATTTTATCAATATTTTACAGATATTTATGAGCTGCTGAACTACGTTGAAGAGAAGATGTTGAAATCCATTAACGAGGAAATGGCAAGCAGAGAGCTTTCTACGCATACTTTCCAGGATGCGCTTCAATGCTTGGAAAGTACAGAAGAAATTTCTATCCTAAAAGCCCTCCTCGGTGACTATGGTTCTGTTCATTTTGTTGAACGCCTGAAAAGAGAAATACCCTTTGAGAAATTGATTGTGAACCTTCCAACAAATGAAATTTTGGCGCCATACCTGATTGAGTTTTACATATCAACATTAATGTCTTTGTTTCGCCTTTGGATACGCAACGGAAAAGATCTATCATCTGAAGAATGGGCCAAGTTGGTCGATGGCCTATTTGCAAATGGGATAACGCCGTTTCATATCTTTGGCACGGTCAAGAAAGAGTAAAAACGGGACAATGGAGGGATCATGATGATCTCCAAAAAAATGGATGTACAAGCTGCGAATACGATAAAGTCCATCCTACAAAAACTCAATATAAATAACCCTAGTGTACTGATTGACCTAGAAAAGCAAACTGTGGAAGCTCTAGAAGACGACTATTGCGTTGATGATCTTCTGGAAGCGGCCGGCACTTTAACGCCTGAACGAGGGAAAGAGCTTCTTAAGGAAGTAAGCAAATCGCGTGAGGTATGGGATGCATGAGTATGATTTTGTTCAACAGACCTCCCGTGATAAAATGCCGATTTATTTTTCGACAATTACGATTTCTAAGGTGTTTGCAGGGTTAAAACACAATGCGCAATCGCCTCAATGATCTCTTGAGGAGAGAGTCCCACATTAAGAGCCGCGTTAATATGAATCCGAAGCGGTGGCTCGCAACGGCCGTGGTTCCCGTTAGGCCCGCTCTTCACCTTTGCAGGATGGATGTTTGTTATGATCGGCCAGAACTTGAACTGGAAAATACCGCATTGTATCGCGGCAGGCTGACGAAAACAATCGTCAGCCTTTTTGCATAAATGGATCGTTACAGCAAGGTTCCTGCTCTTGTAAGCGGATCCCTCCAAAGCCTATGATTAGTAGGACAGAACCAGTTAGCAAGGGAAGTGATGTCATGAAGCCGAAACGTGTTTTATTGATAGAAGACAATCAAGATATCGGACGCTGGGTTCAGGAGGAACTGGAACAGCGGGGGTATGCAGTCCGCTGGCTGTTATCCGGTGAAAATGCGGAAAACGAAATACAGGGAAGTCATGTGGTTATTCTCGATATCATGCTGCCTGGACTGGACGGTTTTACGGTCGGCCAGCGATTGAAGAAAGCAGCGCCTTCGGTGCCCGTTTTGCTGCTGTCCGCCCGCGCGGCTGTCGATGATAAGCTGCAGGGGCTGCAGTTTGCCGACGATTATGTCACCAAGCCTTTTCACCTCGATGAGCTGGCCGCCAGAATAGAAGTGCTGCTCCGCCGCAGCGGAGCGGGACTCCCGGATCATATAAAGCTTGGACAGCACATCCTTGTTGATCTTTCCGGACGTACGGTGATCAACGAACGCACTGGAGAAGAAGTTAACCTGACAGGAAAGGAATACCAAATTCTTGCGTGTTTCCTGCGCCATCCGAATCAGATTCTTACGCAAGAGCAAATATGGGTGGCTGTCTGGGGAGAATCATTCATCAATGGAGACAAAGCGCTGTCGGTCCATATTCGCCATCTTCGCGAGAAACTGGAACAAGACCCCAATGCGCCGGAGATCATCCAGACCGTACGCGGCCTCGGATATCGGGTGAAAATATGAAACAGCACACTTTTTTTCGACGGTACTTAGTGGTTCATTTCCTAAGCCTTGTGCTGCTGCCCGTAATGATCCTTATGATGGTAGCCGGCGTATATCCGTCTTCTGACCCGAGCATGGATACGACACGCAGCATATCCGTTTTGATCGGCCTCATCATTATCATCTTTATTTCCGTGTCAGGGGTGTTTTTCTATCGCCTTCGGCAGCAGCTCATCCGCCTGCAAAAGGCGATGACCGTTCCCGGGGACGGGTCCTGGATTCCAGAACCGATCCCGGAACGTGCTGCTGGAATGAATGAAGTGGATCAGCTGGGGGCTTCGTTTAATCAAATGATTCGGAAGCTTCACGATAGCCACCTGCGGGAGCAGGAAGAAGAATCGCTCAGAAAACAACTCATTGCCAACCTGTCCCATGATTTAAGGACGCCGCTGACCGCTCTTCGCGGGCATGCCTCCAGATTGCAAAGGGAACCTCTCAGCCAGGAAGGGGTGGTCTCGCTAACAGCGATTGACCACACGATCACGCATATGAGCGAGCTGATGGATGATCTTCTGTCCTATACCTTGCTTACATCGGGCAAATACCCGTACTATCCCGCGACCACGGATATGGTTCAGTTCCTAAGAACATCTGTTGCATCGTGGTATCCGGCATTTGAGAACGCGGGCTTCCATATAGACGCGGACTTGCCGTTTGATGCGACCTTCTCATGGGACATCGATCCGCAATGGATGACGCGCGTGCTTGGCAACCTGTTTCAAAACGTCCTTCGCCATGCAGCCGATGGAAGGTTTATCCGTATTGCTGCGGATATCGGGCAAGAGCATTTCATCATACAAGATCGTGGACCGGGGGTGGATGCCTTGTCTGCCAATCGCGGCGCCGGCATGGGACTCACGATTTCCAAGTACATGCTAAAGGAAATGAGACTTCAAGTCCATTTGAGTTCCGATGCGGAGGGGACGACCGTGCGGATCGGAAAAAAATTAGACTAAACTTAGAAATAACCTTCCCTGATTTTAGACTTGATTCGGTAGGATGTGAAGCATAACAAAGACAAGGAAGGTGTTATGCTTGCTCACCGTCGATCAGTTAACAAAGCGCCGCGGATCGCATCATATCCTAAACGGTATTAGCTTTAAAGCGAAGCCCGGTCGCGTGACCGGGTTCCTCGGTCCCAATGGCGCAGGGAAAAGTTCTACGTTGCGGATCCTATTGGGCCTTGACCGAGCCACATCGGGCACTGCGCTGATCAATGGCGTGCCATACGCCAAGCTTACCGATCCGCTGACGACCGTTGGCGCCGTACTTGACGGATCGGGAGCGCATCGGTCGCGCACAGGGCGAGCGCATTTGAACTGGATTGCCAGGTCAGCGGGGCTTCCTCATTCTCGGGTCAATGAAGTCCTTGAGATTGTAGGGCTTGAGCATGCCGCCTCGAAGAGGGTTGGCAGTTACTCTCTTGGCATGGCGAGGCGACTGGGCTTGGCTGCCGCGCTGCTTGGCGATCCGGAGATTTTGATATTGGACGAACCTACTAATGGGCTTGACCCCGAGGGAATCCGTTGGATCAGGACGTTTCTCCGTGAACGTGCGGCATCGGGGCGCACCGTATTATTATCGAGTCATCTGATGGGGGAAACCGCCGAAACGGTAGACGACATTGTTATCCTTAATAAGGGGCAAATCGTGGCGAACGGTACGCTTGCCGAGATCGTTGGTTCCCATGAGACATTAGAAGATGCCTTCTTCGAGTTTACCGCGAGGAGGGACATCTCATGAAAAAAGCGCTTGCTGCAGAGTTTTCAAAGCTTCTCTCCTTACCCACCCTATGGATCGCAGCTGCGGGGGGTATACTTGTTGCGCCTGGAATCGCCGTCATTCGCGCCTTTCAGGAGCTTTCCGAGATCACAAAAGGCGTTCAAACATCGGTCGAATACGCTGTTGGTTTTGAAGAGCTGGGCTTCGGCGTTATGGGGGTTATTATTGTCGGCGTTATCGCGATCAGCAGTGAGTACTTCACCGAGCGTGAAGAATCCGGCGGGGGACGCCAGATGACCACCAGTTTGACAGCCAACCCATCACGAATTCGTTTGCTGCTGTCCAAAGCGACTGCCGTTGCAACGGTTAGCGCCATTCTAGCCATCATCGCGATCGCGCTTACAATGGCTGTGGTTCGGATCATCCTTGCGGAGCATGCTCCTGCGCTTGGAAGTACCGATATTTCTCGATTTGTCGGCGTTGTATGCTACTGGATGCTTACCGCGCTTTTGGCCTTTGGTATTACAATCCTGACTCGGCACGCCGCTCTGCCGCTGGCCGTTTTGCTTCTGAATACCTCCTTCGTGAGCGTGACTTATTTGCTGACTCGCGTCACCCCTTTGGCGAACTATCTGCCGGATATGGCCGGTATGCGCATGTTTGTTGAAATCAAAGGTGCCGGGAGTCCACTCACGCCGCTTTGGGGCGGTGTCGTCATGGCAGCTTGGGTGACAGCATTGTTGATCCTTGGAACGATTATCTTTTGTCGGAGGGATGCATGAGTACGCGAATAACCCGAACATCTGGCCAAGACGTCTGTCGGGCGATAATGGCGGAGCTGTCCAAGTTATGTTCGCTGCCAGTTACATGGTTCACCCTAGGGGGCACCTTTATCGTCAATCTGATGCTGGCTTATGCTGTCTCAAACGCCGGGTTGCAGGGCTTAACCTCCATACATAGCACGCTGGAGATCGGGTTGGCTTCTATCAGCTATTCGCAAGCGGGACTTATGATCCTGGGAATACTGACTGCCTGCTCCGAATATAATGGCGGTCAGATTCGCACGACACTGACGGCAATGCCGCGGCGAGGCATCCAAATTTTCGCGGCGTTATTCGCCCTGACCGTCGTGCTTATTCCTGCCGCATTCGTTGTATCCTATTCTGGCGTTCTGCTGACGCAGATTGTTATCGGAGATGCCGGGGCTCCTATTGTATGGGGAGATTTCGTGCCCGCCATGCTGGGAGTAAGCGCATATCTCACCTTGACTGTACTGATCGGCGCGGCAATTGCCGTTGTTCTGCGCAGGATGCTTCCTGGTCTCGCTATCATGCTCGGCTATTACTTCATCGCAGGTCCGCTTATACGGGACCAGGCAGCTTTCGCTAAGTATCTTCCGGATACGGCCGGAGTCGTGATGTGGATTCCGCAGCCCGATGATTCCAGTGCGTTCACCCCCGTGCAAGGCGGCATCCTTCTGGGGGCTTGGACACTTGCCGCAATCCTCATTGCTGCTGCTGTATACCGCAAGCGAGATGTGTGATAGTAAATGCAGGTGTCCCATAAGTCATGATAGTGACAGTGGGACACCTTTCACATGGGGATCGTAGCCTTCTTAAAGCAAATGGCCGCCAGACACTTCAACGTCCTGGGCTGTAACCCAGCCGAAATCATCGGACAATAAGTTCACAATGACCTTCGCCATATCTTCGGGTTGGCCGATTCTGCCAAATACAGATTGCTCAGCCAGCGGCTTAATGAATTCAGGATGTTTATCGAATACGCCATCGCCAAAATTGCTGTGCGTAGGACCGGGCGATACTGCGTTGACTCGAATTTGGCGAGGTGCAAGCTCTTTGGCGATGTAGCGGGTCCAATTTGAGAATGCCGCTTTTAACGAGCCGTAGATGGAGTAGCCTGGAAACGACTGGTTTTTGGATGAGCTCGTGGTATTTACAATAGCTCCGGCATCCTCCATGAATCCGACAAGTCGCTGTGTTAAAAAAATCGGTCCTTTGTAGTTCGTGTTCAGAATCTTATCGAAGTATTCTTCGCTCAGCTCAGTGAACATCATGGGTCCGCCGACTCCGCCATTATTAACTAAGTAATCAAAAGTCGTCCTGTTCCAAATGTCTTGGAGGCTCTTTTTCACTTCTAGCACAAAACCGTCGAATGTTGACATTCGAGTCAGATCCAGCTTCAGTGCGATTGCTCGAACGCCTTCATTTTTCTCAATTTCCTTAACGACAGCTTCTGCGCGGTCCTTATAAGAGTTGTATGTGAGAATGACGCTAATTCCGCGCTTGCCAAGCTCAAGCGCCGTCGCTTTTCCAATGCCGTTACTTCCACCCGTTACAATCGCAATTTTCATAAGTTCCTCCTTGTTTTGTGTTCGATCTGGTTTCAATTTTAGTTGTATCTGTTGCAGTAATATAGATCTAAAAATGCCTTCTGATTGCCTAAAAACACCACGTTGTTCTTTGATTAACCCGAATAATCCTTTATATTTGTCATGTGATGAGCCTAAAAATGCCGAAGTATATCGTGGCTATGTTGAGAGATAAGAAGTCGCGTGATAATATAAGTGCATGAATAACGTCCTTGAAGAAATTATTGATCTCATGAAAGACGCAGGTACTCGACAAATTGAAACCGGAGTACCGGGGCTAAGTATGATTAAGGGAGATATCCCCGCTCACCAACTCGCAGCGCTTTACGAGCCAATGATTGGATTTACGGTTCAAGGAACAAAGATTCTATCAATCGGGGAGCGTAGCACTGACCTGAAAGGGCCATCCTATTACGTGTTACCGGTGCACGTTCCTGCAACAGCGAGCGTACATCCAGACCGCGAGGGCCGTCCTTACATGTCCCTTGGTCTTAAGTTGAATCAGACTGTTCTTCAGCGTTTATTAAGAGATCTTCCTGAAAATCTATTACCGAATGATTCCGAGCATTTCGCCGCTTGTGAAATGGACATTGCATTGATGGAGGCATGGCTGCGCTTATTGCGATTATCGAAAGCTTCAAGAGATATTCCAGCACTCGCACCGGCTTATGAGCGCGAAATCCTATATCGCGTTCTGATGGGACCGCAAGGATGGTATCTGAGGCAATTTGGTCTGCGGGAAAGTAACTTATTCAAGATATCCCATATTGTAAAATGGTTTCGCGAAAATTTTATGAGGCCAATAGACATTGGCGAGATGGCATCAAAATCTGGTATGGCTTTAAATACCTTTCACCGACAGTTTAAAAGGGCAACGGGTTTAAGCCCAATTCAATTTCAAAAGCAATTAAGGCTGTTGGAGGCTAGGAATCTCATTGCATTTGAAGGCTATCCGGTAGCAAGCGCCGCTTATCATGTTGGTTATCAAAGCCCCTCACAGTTTAATCGAGAGTACTCTCGTTTCTTTGGTTCATCTCCAGCTCGGGATACCGAGAATCTAAGACGAATCGAAAGCACGAGGGATTAGATAGTTGGCACTGCACTTGGCGCAGAAAAAAACAACCATCGACGACTTAACAGTCGGCAATGGTTGTTCGGATCGCTTGTTTACTTGTCGATCAGATCGGTTGTCTTGAGCAGTCTTGCGATCAATGCCGTTACTTCGGCGCGCGTCATATTCGACTGCGGGCTCAGAAGCTGCAGGCCGTTGCCCTCTACGATTCCCGCCGAGATCAGTCGGGCCGCATCCGCTCTCGCCCATTTGGATACGCTTGAAGCGTCTTCGTACTTCGCCAGCAGGGAAGCGATCTCTGCCTCGCTAAGCGCGGCTTGCGGATCGATCAGGTTGTAAGCACGGGCGATCATGGCTATGCCCTGTTCCCTCGTAATCTGTTGGTCGCCATAGAAATTGCCGTCGTCGTAACCGCGGACGATGTCGAATTCATTGGCAATGGTGACCGCATTGCCATACCATACGGAGCCAGGTATGTCAGGGAACCTGTTTTGCGGCGCATTCTGACGCATCAGACCCAGACCTGCGACAACGATCTGAGAGAACTCGGAGCGCGTTACGCTGCGATTCGGCGAGAAGGTATTGTTCCCGGTTCCCTCAAGATCAAGCCTGGCGGCAATATTGTTCACGTCCGCTTTGCCCCAGTGGCTTTTCACGTCGTCAAAATCCTGCGGATTCCAGATGACCGAATAGGAGCCATGGCTGTGCAAATCGTTAATCAAAGCATAATAGCGATTGCTAATCTTTGTGACGACCGTCGGCACGTGGAAAACGCTGCCGTCCGGATTGACGATGACGCCTGTCGTAATGCGGTTCGGATCGATGCCTTCCGGCAGGGCAATGTATTTCTCCGCATATCCGTTCAATTGCTCCGACCTTATCGTCTTGCCTTCATGCGAGAAGGTTAGATCCAGATCGACCGGGGGCACGAGCAGCTCGTAGCCTTCCGCAGATGCTTTGTTCTTAGCGTTGTTAATCAAGGTGTCCGAAGAACGGACGATGTCGATATGAACCGCAATATCGCCAAGCGCTGCGTTGCCCAATTGCTTGGACACCTCGCTTAAGTCCATCTTTCCGCCGGGCACCGGATAGATCGCCAGCGGGTTGCTGATGGCAAGGCTCGCGTCCTTATCAGCCAGCTGCTTAACGGTTTCTGCCGTCAATCCGTCGACTTTCACATCGCCGTCTTTCGGAGAATGAATCGTCAGCTGCTGTCCGTTTCCTTGCGTCAAGGCCTCGTTCAGCTTGTTCAAATCGACTTGAACCGTTGTTGTCGTACGATCTCCCGTAGTTGCCGTCTTGCCCGTTGCCAGCAAGCCATCCTTGCCGTTCACGGAGGTTTCGAGACCGGCATCCTCCGGCTTCGGCGTTACCGTTGTCGTGTTATTTCCCGTAGATATCCAAGCCGGCGTGCGAATCACTGTCGCCGCGCTGATGGCAGACGCGTTTTGCGTCGCCGTTTCTTTCACCCGCGTTACAAATGAGTATTCGGTATCCGGCGTCAATCCATTAAACGTCGGGCTGTCTTGCCATGTCACGCCGCCGTCCATGCTGTATTCCTGTCCGCTCGCGGCCTTCAACGTAATGCTCGTAGCGGTCTTGCTGTCCTCTGTCGGCGCAACCGGCGCCGCAGCTCCGTCCGACTTCACGACCTTGGCCGTCGCCGCGCTCGTCACGCTACCTATCGCATGAACGCCATCCGCCGTTACCTTCACGGTGATGTTCGCGCCGAGATCGTCTTCGGTTAACGTGTAGCTTGCGCCCGTCGCGTTCGTGATGGCGACGCCGTCTCGGTACCACTGATAAGTCGGCACATTGCCCGATACATTAGGCGTGTACGTAATCCCCGATAAGTTCGCCGTCAACGATTGACCGGTCTTTGCCGTACCGCCGATCGACACGACGCCGCCCATCACCGGATATTCCGGCGTAGTAACGCTGGTGCCGCTCAATCCCGTTTCAGGAGGCTCTCCTGTCATATCGACAGGAACCGTAACCACTTGATAGGCGGTCCCTGGCTCAAGGTTGTCAAAGGCTATATCCGAACCCGTACCCGTTATCCAATCGCTTACCACATTGCCGTCTGCATCGGCTATAGCATATCTGGCCAGCGTGGACGATGGATTTACTGTAATGGTCGTCTTACCGGGATGGTCCGTATCTTTTCCTGCTGCAACGTTATCGCCTGCTGTCGGCAATGTCACGTTTTCTGTCTCTTCAGCCGTACCTGGCGTCGTCGTACTTGCTTCGAATGTCGTTGAAGCAGCTACTTTGTACTTTCCGCCCGGCATCAGAGGTTGAAAGACAATGGGCTTTCCGTTGCTTGGATACCAACCATACTCGTCTGCAATAAGCTCATTGCCCGCTTGGTCAAATGCGCGGAGTCCCGTTACTGTGTTTCCGTCTTCATCGGTAACCGTCATCACCGTACTAATATCGGCAGGGATTGCGGTAATGGCGCCGGATCCGTTATAAACGGAAGAAACGACGGACGTTACATCCGCAATGCCGCCGGAAAAGCTATCAACCACTTGGGTGGCGGTGACGATGTCGGTAATGGCACCTGAATTATACTCGACAATAACGCCAGGGTCTTTATAGACGCTAGTATCGCCGTGCGTATTATTTACGGGCAAGTAACCGATTTTCGTCACATTATTGTCCAGCATAAGCGTAATGTGGGTGGGCGTTCCGTTTGGCAGAAGGTTTTGGTCAATGCCTGTCGCCTGATTCGGGCGTGTGACATACCGAGTTTCGCCGTAAAGACTCAATTCGTTCCATTCAGGCCCTTGAGCTCTGGTAACGCCAATAAAGCTTAGAAAGTGCCAGATTCCCCCGTCCCCGCTCCAGGGGCTCGGGCTCTTAAATTCTTTAAACATACTCGCGATCGCAAACATTTCGCCCGGATTGTCCGCTGTCGGCTCTACAAGATGTCCGTTCTGGTTCGCTGCAATCGTCACGGCTTCTTTAAAACTCAAAGTGGCGGTCTGCCTTGCCACATATACAAAATAACGTCCACCGTAGGTACGTACAGATGTTTTGCCATCGGCCAATTGAGCCCCCGGCGTTACGTTTACTGTGATACGTTGGGCTTGCCCGGCATCCTGCGTAAATGTCATCGCCCGAATATAAGCTTGAATGTCTTCATAAGTCGTACCCGCCGAAAAATTGAATACTCTATTCGTCGGCGTAGATTGGTCGGTTACAATGCCGCTAATGGTTATGCCGTTAGTCAACTCGGTAATACCGCTTGAAGAAGGTCCAACGGCAATAGAGCCGTTATTGACGACTACAGTAAAGTATCCGCCCGCCGCATGAACGACACCCGTTGTTCCGAATGCTGCGTTGGACAGCCGATAGGTTGTCTCGGATAATCGGACAGGGGTGCCCGGATCAAGGGCAGGTGCTTCCGCTGCTCTTGCGTCTAACGGATAAAATGGGATCATCGTCAACATCATAACGACGGCCATTAAAAGAGAGAGCAGGCTTCGATTTTTCACTTTCATCTTCTGTTCATTCCTCCTGAAGAGAGCATATAAAAATGATAGACAAATTGATTATAAAGTGCGGCTCTAACCAATCTCTAACCACGGCAACAGGCGACACCAACACTCCGCTCCGCTACGGGTGAATTAGCGCTGTTCGCTCAACATTTCCTTGTGCAACAGGAAACGTTTCTGGCCGATATAAAATAGAGAAGAAAGATGACAACATGATCGACGGATGGAGGTTCGCACCGGATGAAAGTCACGCTGGTAGACGATGAGCGTCTGGCACTGGTCAGGTTGGAAAAAATGCTGGGGGAGTTTTCCGATTGCCAAGTGACCGAAGCCTTCTTGCGAGCGGAGCCGGCGATCGAGCATATTGCCGAGATCCAGCCTGACGCCGTCTTTCTGGACATTCACATGCCGGAATTGAACGGTTTGAAGGCAACGGAGCGAATACGGTCGATTGCGCCGGACACGAAAATCATCTATGTGACCGCCTATGATGAATATGCAGTTGAGGCATTCAATCTGGAAGCAACCGATTACTTGGTGAAGCCGGTAAGACGTGAACGGTTGAGCCGAACCATACAGCGCCTGCGGGGATGCGTTGCGACGAAGACGGAGCCCCCGAAAGAAGACGGATTGCTGTATCATTGCTTGGGGGCCATGCAGCTCAGCAAGCCGGACGGGGAACAGCAGGTTCTGAAGTGGAGGACGACGAAGGCGAAAGAGCTGTTTGCCTACTTGTTGTTCCATCGGGGAAAAGTGATTAGCAAGAACGTCCTGCTGGAGCTGTTCTGGCCGGAGCTGGACGAACGCAAAGGTCTCGCCAATCTTCAGACAAGCATTAATCGGATTCGCAGCGTATGGAAGGATACAGTCGGAGAAAATTATATCTCGATCCGCTATGCTCAGTTCGGATATGTCCTCGAGTCGAAGCAGCTGCGAATCGATGCGGAGGAATGGGAGCAGGAGCTTCGCCGTTTAAACCCCGTTTCAATCGAACAGGTCTCTGAGCATCAACGGCTGTTCGACAGGTATCGCGGCAATTTTTACGAAGAGGATAATTATGTGTGGGCGGAGGGCGAGCGCCAAAGACTTAAGGCGCTATGGCTGCAGCATGCCCGGCAGCTGGGTCAATTCTATTGCGCTCGCAGCATGCCCATAGAGGCGATTGGCGTCTACCATCAATTACAAAAGCAGGATCCTCTCCATGAAGATAGCTGTCTCGCGCTTATGGATCTGTATGCACGACTGAACGATGCGGATTCTGTGGACAAGCAGTATCAATTTATCGTTCGAACATTGGATAGGGAAGCGGGAGTAGGCCCCGGTCCTGACATCATCGAATGGTACGCCCGATGGAAGCAATCCGATCATCGAGCGGTTTACACATAAAAAAGAAGGTGTCCCCAAGCCAATTCAGACTGCGGGACACCTAGTCTTTTCCCCCGGCTCCCTCATTTGGATACGATAAAGTCGATGATCGTGCCTTGATTCGGAACGCTTCGGATTTGCAATCCTTTGCCGTATAACTGCTTCAATCGACGATCCGTATTGTACAGGCCGATTCCCTTGCTTACGTCCGGGCGGCCGTCCATTAATCGCCGCACCGTATCCTCATCCATGCCTACACCGTTATCCGCAATTGAAATTTTAGCCTCATGTTCGTTTTCGGTAACTTGGATATGAAGATTTCCGCCTTCAACACGACTTAGCAGACCGTGCCGTATTGCGTTTTCGACCAGAGGCTGAATGGATAGCGGGGGGATACGCAGATTCAGGCTTGCGTTCACCTCCCAGTGAATGCTCAATCTGTCCTCGAACCGCTGCTTTTCGATGTACAGATACGACCGGACAAGACCAAGCTCGTGCTCGAGCGGAACGAGCCGTTCCGAATTCCGGAAGTCGAAACTTGCGCGCAAATAATGGCCGAACATCTCGAGCAATTCGCTCATCTTTTCATTATCGATTTCGCTGAGCGCGGCGATCGAATTGAGCGTATTGAACAGAAAATGCGGTCGAATTTGCGCCTGCAGCCATGCCGCTTCCATACGCAGCCTTTCGCGCACCGATTTCTTCAATTCAGTCAATGCCCGTACCCGCGACTTCAACTCTATCGCATCAACCGGCTTCGTCACATAATCGTTGGCGCCCGACTGGAAGCCGGCGTCTATATCTTCCGGGCGGCTGCGGGCGGTCAGGTGCAGGATGGGCAGCTCCGAGGCGGAGAAGCGCTCGCGAACGATGCGGGACAGTTCGTATCCGGACATGTGCGGCATCATGATGTCGGTCATGATCAAATCCCATTCTCTCGTATCCAGCAGGTCGAGTGCCTCGAGGCCGCTTGAAGCCGCAACGACGTTATAGCAGTCCGCCGTGAGGATGCTGCTCAATATATTTAAATTGACAGGATCATCGTCTATAGCGAGAATGTTAAGCCGGTCCGGAGCATTCGCCGCTTCCGGTTCGGAGATGACTCCGCGCGGTCCGGATGAAGCGGAGGCCGCCGCTTCTGCGTGCGCGGCCATGAATGGAGGGGCTGCTTCCGTATCGTGCGGCAGGACGGATGAATCGGATAACGGCAGCGTAAAGCTGAATACCGAGCCCCGGCCCGGAACGGAGTTCACCTCCAGCGTGCCTCCGTGCAGCTCTACAAGCTGCTTGCATATGCTGAGTCCGAGCCCGATGCCGCCTCCGATCGCCGTTATACCAGAGTCTCCCTGCTCGTAGGGCGCAAATATCCTTTGCTGCGTCTCGTGATCCATCCCGATGCCGGTATCTGCGACGGCAATGTTCGCCATTTCGCCTGTAATCTCGGCCGTTATCGCGACATATCCTTGATTCGTATATTTCACCGCATTGTGAAGCAGATTGAACAAAATTTGCGTTAGCCGGTTTTCGTCGGCTATGACAGGAGGGAAGCTCTCCGGAATGTCGTTGAAGATGCGGATCGGCTTGCCTTCAGTCAGGAAACGAAGCATATCGGCCGTACCGGATGCGACTCCCTGAACGCGGACACTCCCCTTCTGCAAGCGGATGCCATTCTCCTGAAGCTGCGCCATGTCGAGCAGATCGCTGAGCATATACGACATTCGCTTGCCTACGGAAATGAGCAGCTTCATATTTTCTTTGCTTTTATCGTCCTGATCGCGAATGCCGGTATCCAGGACGGTCTGGGCAATGTTAAGAATGCCATGCAGCGGATTCCGCAATTCATGGGAGGTGTTGGCCAGAAAGTCGTCTTTCAGCTTGTCCGCTTTCTGCAGCTTCTCGGCGAGCTTCGCCGTTTGCGCGGAAATGCGGAAATAGCGCTTAAACCAGAATGCTGCGAAAGCGAGGCAGGCGACAATCAAATCGATCGGATAATAGCCCATATCGAGCGGCGTCTTGAGGTAACCTCCGATGACATTCGTCAGGACGCTTGTGATACCGAGCACCAAATAAATAGCATCATGGTCGCTTCTCGTGGCCGTCCGCAGCGAAAAGGCGAGAATAAACAAGCAGGCGAGCAAATCAATGAGATAGTATACAAACAATGCGCTCAGCGCATGTCTGGACGGCAGGAGCACAACCGACAGCGCTGCGATCGCGCAGAGCGAGGGGAACCAGCGGAACACGCGGTTCGTCGCATGTTCCGGCAATAGCATCTTGGCAAAGAGCATCAGGAAGGCGCCTACGCCAATAATAGAAAGGAGAACCAGTTTAACGGACCACTCGTTGTCGATGGCCGGCAGCCATACAAGCAGCAGTTTATCATCATCGAGCAGGGTCATGAAAAGCGCGCAAACAATGAGCATAAAGAAAGAGATTAACGCTTTATGCCGGGTTCCCGTCATGTACAGAATAAGCGCGTACAAGGCATGGATCGCCAGAACGACGCATACGATGAGCTGCATATGGACGGAAAATCCCACTTCTTTGTTCACCGCGCGTTCGCTGCCGAACCTGATCGATCCCACAAGCCCGCTTCTTAGCTTGTTGTCGTAATTGGCAACTTGCACGACAATATCGATTTCGTCCGTATCGGCATTAAAAGCGGCGGAATAGGGCATGCTCCGGGCCGTATACTGCTCCTTGCTTGTTGCCGGTTGCCCCTTACGCGCCACAAGACGATCGTTCACGAATATTTCAGAAGAACTACGCACGCTCGAAACACGGATGCCATAGACGAGATCGGGATCCGGGTTGACCTTGATACGTAAACGATAGGAGCCGAAGCCGTACGGCGAGTCGTGGCCGGATAGAGAATGGCCCAGGTTCCCGGGCACCCGAACAAGCCTCATTCCTTCATTGGATAAGCCGGCGTTCGCCCCGCTTTGCATCACGAACCTGCCGGGATAAAACGCCCAATCCCCGTCTAATGTAACCGTGTGATTTTTGGTGAAGTCGAAGCCGCGCAAATCCAACTCGCCGCGAACCGCAAGCGGCCGATCCGGCGAAGCTTGAAGAGAAGCCCACAGGACGCGCAACAGGAGCAAAGCGATAAAGAATGACGCGGTAATCAGAACAGCTTTTCTTTTAGTCATCATAGTTCAACCTGTCTCGACGAGGACGAAGGGAAGTCCTTCGATTCGGCAAAGTACCCGATGAGAAAGTCGCGGAACTTGCGCGCAGCGAGGGACAGGTACCGCTTGTCTTGCCATACGAGTTGAAAATTGCGCCGGCAAACGGGGAACTCAATATGTTTGCTCAACGCAGGCTGCGCGATTAACAACGCCTGTGTCGCCTTCGTCATATGCTCCATCCGTGCCACCGTCCGAAAATACCGCAACTGCAGAAGCTCCATATGATCTTCTCCATCCCATGCACCCGAGTATATGTACTTTATAGTTTAATATATACTTCGGCTCCTTGGGACATCATGTAAAGTAAATGGCTAAGCGGGATGTCCTAAGGGAGGTACGGCTTATCCTGGTTCGTTTCGGGGATATGCCCTTGAAGCAAAAGCTGTTTCTGTGCCGTCCCGGTTTTGCTTTACACTTTGGCGTGATTTTGCGAATTTACTTTACTTCAATTTGCAACCCATATGGAATCCGCCTCCTATTGAATAAAATCCAGCTTTCCGGGTATTATAAGAACATACGTTCTATACGGAGGCGGTCAGAATGGACGTCACGAAGTATATAAGCCGAGAAATTATGATGATTTATGAAGATCAGCAAGGCAATTTTACGCAACGCCCGGTTAAGGTGATTGCAGTGACCGACAATAAGGTATCTGCCTACGACCTGTCTAAGCACGCGCCGCGCAGTCTGCACGCCGATCGCATCTTAGCATGCCGGCCGCTGCCGATGCAGGGTCGTGACATCTCATGAGCGCACAAGCAGAAGATCTGCAGCTTATCCAACAGCACGTCGAGATCATGACGCTCATGGAGCTGGCGCGCAAGCAGCATGAAGAGGCAACCGGCACGCGAGCGGCTATCACTAAGCTTGTAGGCAGTTTCCTGCAAGGAGAACTGGAACGATCAATGGGCAGACTCAAGGAGCGCCGCATCTGGATCAAGGATACACCGGAGCGCTCCGGGCTAAAATTAATCTTTACATATGCTGTAGCTGGCCGGCGCGGGTTATACGAGGTCGAGAGGGCCACGTTGCGCGCATACATGACGGAAAGAGTGGAGGATTACTCGGACCTCATCATTAAGGTACAGATTCCGCGGCTGCCGATCGAGGTCAAGTATCCGGACCTATCGAAGGGTTATAAGAAGAGAAGCCCTAGCGAATAACGCCAGGGCTTTTAGCTTGTTTGTATCTATGCCTGCCACGGATTTCACGCTATGTTCGCGCCTGCAACGCACTGCCGGCAACCAGCATATATCCGCTCCCCCGAATCGTAACGATTCTCTCTGGATCGGCAGGGTCAACCTCGATTTTTTTGCGTAAGTTACTGATGTGTACGGCGACCGTTCTCGTATCCTCCAGACTCTCCATTCCCCAGATGAGCTGGAACAACGTATCTACAGTGACGACGCGATTCACGTTTTGTGCCATATAGGACAGCAGGCTGAACTCTTTTTTAGATAAAAAGACAGTTTTACTGCCGATGTTGACGGACTGTGCGTAGTAATCCAGCGTTAGACCCGGCAACTCCAGCAATTGTTCTCTTCTGCCCGTCGACACTCTGCGCAGGTGTGCCTTGATCTTGGCCATAAGTACGCCCGGGCTGAACGGCTTGGTCACATAATCGTCGCCGCCATCGGATAAGGCGCTGATCTTCACCTCGTCTTCCTCGCGGCTGCTCAGAAACACGATCGGCGCATTCGTGTAGCTGCGTGCGTTTCTGCACCACTCAATCCCGTTTTCATGAGCCAGCAGGACATCCAGTACTATCAAATCCGGCTCGAAAGACGCCAACAGCTTCATGGCTTCTGTCCCGTTATGACTGTAGGCGGATAGGAAACCTTCCCGCTCGCAATACACCTGAACAATCTCGCAAATATGGGGATCGTCATCGACGATCATGATTTTGTGCGTGTCCGCCACACCGTCACCTTCTTTCCTTTACAATACAAGGCAGCGACACATAGAATATCGACCCCGTCTTGCCGTCGCTCTCTGCTCTTACAGTCCCGCCATGCGCTTGTACGATTTCTTTGCAAATCGCAAGACCAAGCCCGCTGCCCCCTACGTCATTCTCCATGCCCGGTCGATCATACCTGTAATTGCGATCGAAGATTTGCTCGAGCTGATCCGGAGGGATACCCGTGCCAGAGTCTTGGACGCTAATGATCGCAGATCGGGTATCGTTCACGTCGCCAACAGCTAGCGCAATACGCACCAGCCCGCCTCCGGAGGTAAACTTCATCGCGTTCGATACGAGATTAAACAAGGCCTGCTCTAATCTCTGCGCATCCATCTCGACGATAGGCAAGTGAAGTCGCTGAGCTTCCGCATCTCCGGTATCCAGCCTAAAATCCAACCCTGCGTCTCGCACGACCAGCTCATATTGTTCAAAAAAACCGCGCAAGAAACGAACCACAGGAACAGGCTCCATTCGGTACGAGACTTGTCCCGTCTCCAAATGCGACAGGAAGGACAGCTCCTCGATCATCCGGTTAATCCTGATCGTGTTATCGCGGATATACTTTAGGTACTGTTCGTTGCGTTCCGGCTTGACCCTGTCCTGTACGGCCTCTACATATCCCAGCATGCTGGACAGCGGCATGCGCAGATCATGCGTAATATAGGCAAGGAGCTTCTTCCTCCCTTGCTCGGAGTGAAGCAACCGGTCATACGATGCGCGAAGATCGTCGTGGGCTGCGGATAAGGCCTGCGTGCGTTCCTGAACGGTCCGTTCCAAATTCGCATTCATTTCCGTCAGCTTATGGTTGGCGTCCTGAAGCTCGCGCGCAATTCTCTCCTCGTTAGATGCCGCCCTCGTAAATCTGGAAGAGAGCAGCATCATCTGGGCGATCGTAAATATCAACAGACCAAGCGGAGAGGTATTGCCGATCGGCGACCATTCGCTAAAATATAAAAGGTCGTCGATAACCGTAACTAAAGCAATCACCGACACCACAAGGAAGATTAGCGCTCCCTCTTTCCGCCGCATAGCTGAATAAACCAGCCCAACCATGAGATACACCATATGCAGAACAACAATCACGCCGATTACCGGTAACAAGTTTGAATAAATGAGCGCAGGGGTGGCCGCAACAACCAGACAGAGCGCGCCCGTTGCGATCCGGCTGCCAAGACGAAACCATCGCGACACATAATTCGGGAAAATGCAATCAAAATACATCGTGATGATATAACCGCTGACGCAGAGAATCAGATATTCGATCTTGAACTGCAGTTCCCACGGGAAATGAGGAAACCATTGCGTAAGCATGAGCTCGCCGACCAGCAACGATCGGATACCGAACAACAGGCTGAACAGACCGAAATACAACGTCGCCTTGTCCTTGCGTCGCTGCACGAACAACAGCAGATTATACAAGCCGATCACCAGCAGGCTTGCCGTTACGAACATCCCCGAGGCTTCGCTCAGATTTTTCCTGACCGTTAACGTATCGCTGCCGCCCAGCTCTATAAACTTGGTGATGCCGCCTCGCTTATGATGGAAGTTGGCTACCTGCATAACCAGCTCTACTGTGTTGTCCGCAGGCTGGAAGAATACCAGCTTCGTTGACAGACGCGGCGTCACGCCGCTCTTGTCCTGACCGACCACGCCGACCTCGGCCAGCCGTTCTCCATTCACCCATAATCGATACGCATGAAAAATGGTAGGCAGCCGCAGCGCAAGCCGCGCATTCCGATCCTGCTCGCTAAGGCGGATGACCAGCCGAAAGGTTGCAAAGCCTTCTCCTCGGAGCGAATGACCATCCAACGGGTAGCCCAGCCAGGATCCGGGGATGTCGATATATCGATTCTCCTTTTCCCCTCGTTCCATACGGCTCCGTATATCCGCCGGCGACAGCAGCTCTTGCCAATAGAACGCCCATTCCCCGTTTAACTTGATCGGATGCTCGCTGACATGAACCTGCGTTAAATCCAGCATGCCTTTTTCACTTTGAAACTTAGGGGAGTCCGGTGCAGCCACGAGTGCATAGCTTGCGACCATACCGACAACAACGACAACGGCGATATGAAGCAGGATAGAACGAGAACCGAATCGGAGAATACCCCTCATCATGAAGTCGACCCCAATCTACAAGATGCGCTATGAAAAGGTTGATTGCTTAATGATAGCATCATGAATGGAAATCCGTTACTGCGCAAATTTAAAGTTTTCTTTACGTTTCATTTAAAGGGTTAAACGACTATGTTAAATTGGATTAAAGGTCATTTTGAGTGAAACGGTCGAGGGGGAGCAGCGGCTTGTACAACGCTTATTCGTATTTAGGAGGGGAATGGCGTGAATATAAAATCCGGGCAGCCAATCAGTGAATATTTGAAAACGATGCAACCATACAAGGACGCACGCGAGACGAAGGATGAGTCGCGCGTGGCATCTATTCGAAACACACTCATGCTAGGCAAGAAGCTGCGCACAGACGATTTGGACTACTTGCAGCGACATGATCCCAATCTACATCAACAAGCGATGAGCCTCTCGATGGAACGCCAATCATATGAGGACACCTTGCAGCATAGCCGCAGCAAAGCGGATGCGAACTATTACAACACGTTTAAGCTGATGCAGATTGCCGGGCAACTGAAGCAAGGCGGCTCCGAGGAGCTGCTGATGCGCACGAATGCGATCCAGGAAGCCCATCGGGCGTTCATGCGATCGAGCAAGTATGCCTCGCTGGGGTGAGATGGATATTGAAAAAATAGCGGCGCAGGGATGACCTCCCTTGCGCTGCTATTTTTCTAGATTACTTTATACGGTCAAGAAACGATCGACAACGTCCTGAATATCTTGTTTCGTAGACATCGGCGTTCCAAAAGGATCGTTCCTGGACTCCTGATAGGCCAAACGAAGTTCATCTAATATCGCGTCCAAATTGGCAGCATCCACACCGGTGATGCCGGCGCGAGCGAATGCTTCTACGGTAGGGGCGGATCCTCCGCCGAAAGGATTTAAATAGGCATAGATGGCATCTACCGTCATTTGTTGAATCGTCTCGTCAACAATCGCTTGAATGTCGGCCAATGTTCTTGGAAGGGGCGAATGCGTGGATACAGCAGGATCCAAGTAATATTGGACGCTGTAAAAGTTCTCGGATGTAACACCCGTAACACCCGCTTCGGCAAAAGTCGTTAAGTCAACATGGTCCCAATCGCCCGACTCCGATGCAGCATTAATCAACGCGAGTGCCGTTTTGGAAAGTGAAGGCGCGATCGTAACCGTATATGGCATGGTTGCTGTTGCTGGAGGCGCTGCCGAATCCGTCGCGCTGATCGTAAAGTTATAATCACCGCTCACGCTAGGCGTTCCGGAAATCTCTCCCGTGCTTGGATTCAAAGTCAGCCCTACAGGCAGTGCGCCACTCGTCACCACATAAGTAACGGCGCCCGTTCCTCCGGACAGCTTCGCTACATTGCTGGTATAAGGTTGTCCTTCAGCCGAAGTTGAAGGCGATATGGAGTCCGGCAAAACGATTGGCATCGCGACCTTATATTCAAAGCTCGCAACTGTGCTATTCGTCGAACCGGGCTTAACGGCGATGGCCTTGATCGTCGTACTGCTTGTAATGACGATCGGTCCCGTATACGGCGTGCTGAAAGCGGTCGGCTCGCTGAGATCCGTCGTATAGTACACTGCCGCAGATGCGGTCGCCGAAGTCAAAGTAACTTGCGTTCCCGGAGTCACAGCGCCGCCTGCAGGAAGTGCCGCAGGCGTCTCAACGGTAGCTTGTACCGGCGGGGGAGTTGGAGTCGGCTCCTCCTGCTGTACCGGCAGCGGAGTTGGAGACCATGACTGCGCTTCCTGTTTTTTTCTTTCTTCTTCGGCTTTTTTCAGTTCTTCTTCCTTCTTCTTTTCTTCTTCCTCTTTCTTCTTTTGTTCTACCTGTGCTGTGTATTGCGACTGGGCTTCGAATGCGCCCGTAAGCAGCAGATCGCGCGTTGCGTTGGTTTGACCGCCGAACTGTCCGTCTGATCCGTTATCCAACAATTTCTTTTCCAACGCCAAGGCGACATACCCCTTCGCCCAGTCAGATACAGTAGCATCATTCACGCCTGGCGTTGCCTTGGCTTCCTCATTCATGTCGAGTCCGCGAACAAGAAACGTCGCGAGCTGCTCCTTCGTCACCTTGCCGGCTGGATCGTAAATCCCCTCGCCATAGCCTTCCGTGATCCCTGCTGCTTTCACCGCCTCGATGAACGGCAACGCGTATCCATTTGCAGGATCGTCGGCTTTGACGTCTTTAAACGAAGACGTCTTTGCGTCCTTGTTTACCTCCAAATCAAAAATTAACGCTGCAACCTTAGCAAATTGCGCCCGATTCATCTCATCCCCGATACCGAATTTGGTTTCGCTCACACCGTTGAATACACCGGCGGAGATCAACGCATCGAACTTGGCTTTCGTCGCAGCATCCAGATCCTGCAAGTCCGAAAAGTCGGCTGAAGTCTTCGCTGCGCCTGCTGCAAAGCTGACCGAAAAGTGAAAGCACAGCAGCACCGCCATCAACAAACCCACAAATTTTTTCTTCATCGTTTGTCCCCCTGAAGGATAATATCGATTTTCCTTCTTCCATTTTATCAGGGGAGATTTGTCGATATATGAAACGTAAAGAAAACTTTAAGATAGAGCTTGCAGGGGGCTTCTGGCTCTGAGCATATATCCTGAGAGCCATATAAGTATGCTTCGGAGCAGGTTGGTTATCCAGAATTCACATTATTAGCAATGAAGGCAAGAGGAGCCTTTCTTGTTTGGCAGTGAATGTAATCTGTTATAATGAGTAGTATGTGAAGGAAGTTCGATACAATGGTAAGGAGGGGGAAAATGCTAAAAAGTTTTTCGTTCCAAAACTTCAAAAGCTTTGATCAATCAATTTTAGAAATAGAGAAATTAACTTCTATAATCGGTACCAACGCAGGTGGTAAGACTAATGGGATTGAGGGAATAAAGATTCTTTCCGAAATATCATCCGGGAGAGAACTGGCAGTAATACTTGATGGATCGAAAAATGTTGACAGTGAAATCAGAGGTGGAAGTATAGGCTGCCCTAGGATTGGTACGGATACTTTTACATTAGGCTGTTTGGTGGATATCGATGAAAATTATGATCTTGAATACTCAATCACTATAAAAATCAGCAATCGAGTTTTTATACTTGCAGAACATCTGTATAAACGTTCTTCTAATGCAAAAACGATTGTCATTTTTCAAACGAAAGATACATCTGATGAATTTAGTGATATTAACGTCGAATACAATAATGGAAGAAAGGGTAGAAATCCCGAGCTTACATGTATTCGCTCTGTTTCTATACTAGCTCAACTATCATCTAAAATGCCTGTGACAACCGAAAATAACAAAAAGAATGTTACTTATATTAATTTAGTTTTAGAGCGCTTGGGAAAGATCTTATTTTTAGATCCGCTCCCTAGTCGCATGAGAGATTATTCAAGAATGAGTGACCACGAACTGAGGCCGACAGCTGACAATATATCTTCCGTACTGTATCAATTATGCCAGAATAAAGAATACAAAAAAGGTCTGTTAAAGGCATTAAAAGAATTGCCGGAAAATGAGATATTGGATATTTCATTTATTGAAACTTCAATTGGCGATGTTATGTTTCGATTAAAAGAACGGTATGGAGAGCGCTCTGAATTTGTTGAGGCAAAGCGATTGTCAGACGGTACACTCCGATATTTGGCAATATTATCTTCTCTAATCAGTGAAGAGCCAGGCAGTATGATTGTAATTGAAGAAGTTGATAATGGAATTCATCCAAGCAGAATCAAAACGTTAATTCAAACCATATCTAGACTAACCCAAGAAAAGCAAATCGATGTTATTATCACAACGCATAACCCTACTTTGCTTAATGCACTTACGAGAGAAGAGTTATTAGGCGTTGTTCTATGTTACAGAGATCCGAATGATGGTTCGAGCAAATTTTATGCTTTGCCAGATATTGAATCTTTACCTACCTTATTATCAAAAGGTAATTTAGGCGACCTAACTGTGAAAGATGAATTGGTAAAAGCATTAAAGAAGCCAGATAACAGCAGCAATGATTTAGGCTGGTTGGGAGTATAGGAATGCATGTGAGTATTATCGACACTTCTATCCTGTGCAATATAATCAACATTCCCCACATGAATCAGAACCATCGAGAAGTTATTGTAGAACTGGCACTTTTGCAAGAAGATAATCAGCAAACATTGATTCTACCCTTGGCAACTATAATTGAAACGGGTAATCATATTGCACATATTGCTGATGGCAATTTGAGAAGAGAACGAGCTCAAACAATGTCTGAATTAATTAAGAGAACGGTGAATGATCAGGCTCCGTGGACATATTTTGGTCAAGAGTTCGAGCGTGAAGATTTGTTAGAAATATCAGGTGCAGTTGTCGAGCATGCAGTAATGGAGATTGGAATCGGTGACCTTTCGATAGTGCAAGTATACAAAAAGTATAAGGATATTGTTCCCGCAATAGGGTCAATAAGAATATGGAGTTTAGACAATCATTTGAAATCTTATTACGAAGAAATGCCAGCAATTCGAAGAAGAAGAAATAGATAGTTGCGCAAATCATGTCCTTTATATGGAAATTCCATCTTGATAGCTTTGAAAGACTAAGGGGAGATTGGGGTTGAGACTAGGGCTTGTAGCCTTGGTCTTTTTTTGTACTATAAATATTGTCGAGAACTTAAACGTTCAGCAATCTAGAAATATAGTAAAATTTTGAAGGGGATTAAAGGGATTTGATTCGGAATACTTGCTATGACATGCAAAGCGAAGGGGGACGTGGGATTTTTTTGTATGAAGCAATTGGCCTATTTGAAGATCGGGATTTCTTTGAGCAAGCCATCATCCAAAGATTTATGAGAAAAAATTTGGATGCAGGATTATTCAATCAGCTGTGCGAGCTTTTAGATTCATTTTCTATGGATGGCAGCATGAAAGCCAGGGACACATTATATGAAAAGTATCGTATTTTGCTGGGAACACTTTCACAACGTACTACTCGGAAACAAAAGAATAATTTAGAATGGCTTTGTATATGGCTCACGTCCATAGATGAGTTTTCTGCTTTTAAGAGCATTGTTACACAGCTTGGCGAACGCATCCTAGAGAACAGCAAGTCCGTTCAAGTAGATTGGTTTTACGCGAATTCAAAAAATAAGTTTGGAGACAAACGTGTCGATAAATATCTACAGAAAAATGCGGCTAAATCGGAACAAATAAATGCATTTCTGATGGCTGTGTCACCTTCAGAGACGCCAAATAAAGAGGGTATTCCCGCACCGACATTAGAAAACCTGATTCAAACCGCAAGAGAAAATCCCATTCGAAGCCGGATGCTTTCACTTCGGTATGCCAAAGTGGCTACAGATACGGACTTAGTAAAGTTAGCAAAGCGTGCTATTGAAGAATCCGATTTGGCAACAAAACTAGGCCTATTATGGACGTTCAAGAAAGTTCGTTTCCCATTGGGCTAACAGATTGTTTTTGACCTTACAGAAAGTGATGATCGGTCCATACGAGACATTGCTTTTGAGATGCTTCAGCTTTTACCGTCAGAACGGACGAACAGCTTCGCGATAAACCTGATTACGCAAAAGAAAGAGCTCGCAAATGCACTGAGCCTTTTGTGCGCTTGCTATAAGCCTGAAAGTGAAAGCATTCTTGTCGAAGGTCTTCAAGGCCTGACAGTATCTTATGAGGATAACGGCTGGCATGGCGTTTTTATGAAGATAGAAGATCTATTGGATAACCGATCCGTTAGAATTGATCCATCCGTCTTTTTCTACATGTACAGACAAACGCTGTGTTCATTTTGCAGAAATTCATTGATTCAAAAAATGGCTAAAAGAAAAATACTTCCTCGAGAGATACTGGAAGAATGCTCGTATGACAGCTACGAAGATACGAGAGCGTTTGCTCTACGAAAACTAAAGAAGAGAGCGAGTAAATAAAATAGCAGAGGACAATGATTGGCATTTACGTACATAAAAAGGAGGCAACCCGTGTGGAGAGAAAACACCGCAAAGCCATCATTGAATGGGATAAAGATAAAGACCCGAACAAATTCCCCTTAAATGAATGGCTTCGCGATGTTGTCGTTATATTTGGAGAGGTCGTCGGCAAGATCATTCATGGCGATGCATGGACTGTCTTGGTTCGCGTCACAGAAGTGATCGACGAATCGCGCACCTACGCGGATGTCGCTTTTATCGTAGACAAGGCACCGCACTTGCTCGAACCAGGATACAGCTTCAAGTTATGGGCTGGGAGAGAGAGTGCTAACGTCACCATTTTATAATGCGGTTTTGATAACGATGCCGCTCTCCCTAACCCCGCACCAACGTAACCTTAAACAACTTCCTTCTTCCGGGCTCTTATCCAATTACTTGTGCGACTGCGAGCCCAGCGTCAACCGACCTCTCGCGTTGCGGAGTCCCATGAGACGTCAAAGCCGAGCGCTTCTCCGAGGAAGCGGAACGGCAGCATGGTGCGCCCGTTCGAGATGTAAGGAGCGCCGAGCAGCTGCTTTTCCTCGCCGTTTACGACAGTTGTCATTTCGCCGCAATCGTTATTTCTTCCTTCAATCACCTTTCCTTTCGCCTATCAGAAACATTATTCTTGCTCTGTGCTTTAGGTAATCACTTCCAATCATACGCCACCTCGAATTGATTTTTTAATGACTTTATGTGTATACTTTGTTTATACATTTTAGGGGGCGGTAACATGTTTCAGGTCCAAAAGTGGGGTAATTCCCTCGGCATTCGCATCCCGAAATCCCTTGCCATGAAGGTGGGGATCGAGGAAGGAACCGAAATCGACTTGGATATTGAAGGCGGTCACCTTGTAATCAAGCCGAAGTCGAAAGCGCTCGATGAGCTGCTGTCCCAAATCACGCCGGATAATGTCCACACTGAGATTCCTACCGGTAAGCCACAAGGACGGGAAGCATGGTAAGCAAAGAATACGTACCGGATCGCGGCGACTTGGTATGGTTGCAGTTCAACCCGCAAGCAGGGCATGAGCAGGCAGGTAAACGCCCGGCTTTGGTCGTTTCGCCTGCATCTTATAATGGTAAGGTCGGACTTTCCTTGCTCTGTCCGGTAACTTCCAAGCAAAAGGGCTACCCGTTCGAAGTAATTATCCCGCAGGATTTGCCAATCGAAGGAGTCATCCTGGCAGATCAGGTAAAAAGTCTCGACTGGCAATCAAGACAGGCAGCGTTCATTTGTAAAGTGCCACCAGAGATTCTGTCAGAGGTAATTAAAAAACTGGACTTACTGATCCGCTAACCGATAATTAGCTTTTCGAGGGGCTAATTCTGAAGGATAGGATGGAAAGAAAACACCGCAAAGCCATCATTGAATGGGATAAAGATAAAGACCCGAACAAATTCCCATTAAACGAATGGCTTCGCGATATTGTCGTCATATTTGGAGAGGTCGTTGGCAGGATCATTCATGGCGATGTGTGGACTGTCTTGGTTCGCGTTACAGAAGTGGTCGATGAATCGCAAACCATGCGGATGTAGCTTTTATCGTAGATGAGGCACCGTGGCACCTGCTTGAATCAGGATACAGCTTCAAGTTATGGGCTGGGAGGGAGATAGCTACTGTCACCATTTCATAATGCAGTCTTGATAACGATGGCGATCTCCCTAACCCCGCATCAACGTAACCTTAAACACACTTTCTTCTTCCGAGCTCTTATCCAATTATTTATGCCACTGCGAGCTCAACGTCAGACCGATCTCGCGCGTTGTTGCGTCCCATGAGACGTCAAAGCCGAGCGCTTCTCCGAGGAAGCGGAACGGCAGCATGGTGCGCCCGTTTGAGAGGTATGGAGCGCCAAGCAGCTGCTTTTCCTCACCATTTACCACAGCTGTCTTTTCGCCGATGGTCAGCTTCATCGATACATGGGCGGTCTCTACACGCACGGTGTGCGTGGACGCTTCCCAGCGAATGTCTCCGCCGACAGCCTCCGTCAAGAAACGAACCGGCAGGTAGGCGCTGCCATCGATCAAGGCTGGCGCCGTGCCGTAGCCGGGATCGATCTCGAACGTCTCGCCGTTCAGCTTGAAGTCGCGATCCCCGATTCGAAGCGTAAGGCGACTTTCTTCGGCAAAGGGGTTGATTACCTTTTTGTCGCTGTACAATACCATATAATCGATAATGATTTTGGCGGCTTCAGGCCGCATATCCATCTTCAAGTCCGGATCGAAGGCCACGTCTGCGACGGCTTTCCACACTTGCGGCCAACCGGCGTCCTTCATCTCCTCCTGCGCTTGGACGATGGCATGAATCAACGCAGCGGTGAAGCTGTCCGGCAGCTGCCGGCGTGCGTCCTCGAGCCATTGCTCCGCCTCGCGCGTATCCAGATAATCGTCCATCGCCAGCAAGTAGCCGATGACAAAGCGTTCGTCGCCGCGCAGCTCGGACTGCTTGATCGCTGCAAGCGACTTGCCGTACGCCTGCTGTGCATAGGCTTCCGCGCGATGGGTCGGCTCGGTGTCCCAGCCTATGGCATTAATGACGGCGGCGCGCAGCGCAAGCGGCGAAGATTCGTCGGCTAGGTAGGCCGCCAGTTCGGCCGTCATGCCGCCCGCTTGAAGGGCCTTCTGGACGATCGGTTCGTCTTTATACGCGACGTAAAAATTGGTGGAGGTGACGGGCGAATCGGCATGTGCAGACGGAAGAGGCACTATCGCGAACAGCATCGCCGTCAAAGCGAATAAAAGGATGAACGGATTTTTCTTCATATAAAGATCCCTTCCCTCATCTTTTTTATGAATTAGCCGAAAGCGCGCATTCCGAAACGGACGACATTCGTAGGCAGCGGCAGCCCGCTGGTGCATGCACGGATCGCGGTAATCTCCCCATCCTAGCGGACATAGACATAGACCGGCGTCCGGTACAGATCGGCGCAGACGACCGTCCGCACCGGCGTCCAGCCCGGCAGCGCGAAGCAGACGCTGACGACGCAGGCGCCGGGCGCCAGATGCCGCCGGAGCAGCGGCGCAAGGCGATTCATCGCGCCTGGATAGAGGTAGCAGATCACCGCGTCGGCGTCCTCGTAGGGGTACGCGAACAAGTCGCCGCGCATGAACCGCACTCCCGGCCGCCCCCTCGCCAGCAGCCGCGACACCGCAAACGGCAGCGGCGAGTTCTCGATGCCGATCAGCCGCCAGCCGGGACAGCGCCGCGCCGCATGCAGCGCCAGGGTGCCCCAACCCGAGCCGGCCTCTACCGCCGTGCCGCGCGGACCGAGCCGCAGCAGCTCCGCCGCTACCGCACGGCGGGCGGGGCCGGACGCCGGCATCGGCGAGATGCCGTTGCGCCAGCTGTGCCAGACGATGGAGAACACGGCCAGCAGCGCCGCTCCCGCCGCTATTATGCCGACCCACAAGCCGGCCGTATACGCCGCTGCCACGTCAGTGCGCCTCTCCCGAGAGCCGACTGGAGAGCGAGCCGATTCGGCTGCCGGCGCGTCCTTGTCCATGCATACAGGCCGCTCCTTCCGTGCGCCTTCATGGCGCTTGCCACGTTATTTTACCTTAAGTGCGTCGATACCCGCCACTATGATCGCATGGCGCGAGGTCAGCCGACAGCTTGAAGCCAAAGGATTAAGCTCGCAGGCCGCTTCTCTCAGGATCCTCTTCTCGCAAGCTCGCATTCTTAAATGTATTTGTATAATATAGGATCAAATACAAGCAAGGGAGATTTGAATGATGCCTAGCATGCACGTTTGGGTAGGATATTTTGAATCTGAAGAAGAGTTTGAGAAATTTGTAGACCAGGAAAAATATTTAGAAGCTTGGGCCATCTATGATAATGAACCGCCAACAGGCGGAGAAGAAGATGCAGAACCGAGTCCTGCGCTAAGATGTGAATTTTGCAAGGAAGTTGAGCTGGACACCTATGACGAAGACTACATAGAGTTACAATATTACGGAAAATCAGTGGATGCAGATCGCATTGTCGATGCGATTGTTGCCGACAGAGAAGAGCTCGGGAGGTTGTGGAATCGGCATCGGTTGGATCGGGTGAATGCGCTGATCGCCTACGAAGACAAGGATTTAAGCACGGAGAGCGCGTCAAAATCCATACGCACAACATACTTGGGCAAGGTGAACAGAAATACCCCGAATCATGAAATTGGCGGTGCTGTCGTTCATTATTTATGGGTTGGAGAAAGCGAGACGCTATCGATACATTCATCTGAAGCGGTAAGAAAAGAAATTAAGAAATTGAACATCGATGAAGATGCAATCGTAAATATTCATTTTTACTATAGCAATAAAAAGGAAAAACTGGACGAAATGATAATTATGCAAGTGGAAGATTTTAATGTTGCGGAAAGTATGATTTTAAAAGTCGACGAACTGCAAGTATCCCCCACGGCAAACGCTATTCTCGATTTGATCGTATATGAACCATTTAAAATAGACGGTTCGGCAATCGGTTCTGCTTTAGGGATGGCGTATATCGGAAAATTCGATGCTGAATGAATTTCCTCATCGATGAAAAAGCCGAATGAGGTTCGAGATTTCATCCAGGGTTTCCTCGACAGTCCGGCTATAGTCAATGAAAAGCTGCAAAGCAAAGAGACTGCCGCGGCAGTCTCTTTGCACTTTTTAGCTGCATTGCAACTTTATTCAAACGATGAACCTCCCGAGTATCCAGCAGCGCTTCGGTTGCCTGTCGGCGCGCGAAGGCGCCTAACCCCGCACCAACAATACCTTAAACACACTTCCTTCTTCCGAGCTCTTCTCCAATTCAACGGTTCCCTCAAAAAAGCCAAGCAAATGGCGGACGATCGACAGGCCCAGGCCGGCCCCGCCATGCCTGCGCGCTCGCGAAGCGTCGACGCGATAAAACCGCTCGAAAACCAACTCCCTGTTCGAAAGGGATATTCCTTTCCCCGTGTCCGCCACCCGAACCGCAACGCGCCCATCTTCATGCGCAACATGCAGCGTAACGCTCCCGTTCGGCCGATTGTAGCGGATGGCGTTGTCCAGCAGGTTTCGAAACACCAGGAACAAGAAGCTTTCGTCCCCCCTAACCGACGCAGAGCAGGGCTCTACCAGTTGGAGCTTCACGCCGTATTCGACTGCCATCGGTTCCATAAACGAGACTGCATCCGTAAGGATGTCGGCAAGCTCCACCACCTGGTGCTCGCGCTCCGTACGATCGTACGATCCGTCGGCCAGCAGCAGCAAATTCTCCGTCAGCGACTCCAGCCGCGACAGCGTCCGCTCCGTGGTCGCCCTGTAATCCTGCCAATCGCTCGGATCGATGCCATCGTTGTCTCCGGACACTTCCAGATTGGTGCGCAGGATGGACAGCGGCGTTCTTAATTCGTGCGCGGCCGCGGATACGAAGCGGGCCTGCTGATCGAAGGCGCGCTCCAGCCCGTCCAGCATCGTATTAAACGCGATGCCGAGCTTCTTCAATTCGTCGTGAAGCTGGTCGATCTCCAATCGTTTGTCGAGCGTGGTTGCGGTGATGCCTGCAGCGGTCTCGCTCATCCGTTTCACAGGCTTAAGAATAATCGATGCGAGCCATTGCGCGCTGAGAATCATGCCCGCGAGCGCGACGAGTAGGCTGATGATCCGCCCCTGCAGCTCCGACACGATCCCGGTAGCCGAGAAAAAAGACTCCAAGGCCGTATAGGCGATCAGCATGGCCGCCAGATAAAGAATGGCGAACAGCGTCAATCTGGAGCGCAGGGATAGACGGTTCCAACGTCTCATGTCGTGGCCTCTTTCTCTCCGGCTGCGCGCGGCGCCCATCGATATCCATGACCTTGAACGGTCTGAATATAGGTTTCGCCCGCCGCCGGATCATGGAGCGAGAGCTTCTTGCGCAAGGAATTGATATGAACCCGGACCGTAGAGGAAAACGGATCCGCGTGGATGTCCCACACATGCTCGAGCAGCCGCTCGGACGAGATGACCTCGCCGGGATGGAGCATCAAATATTCGAGCAAGCCGAATTCTTTTTTCGTCAACGGAAGTAGCTCATTCTCGAACCATACTTCTTTGGTTTTCGAATCCAGGGTGAGCCGGTCGAAGCGCAGAACCGTGCTTTTCACGGACGAACGCCGCCGCAGGAGCGCCCGGATACGGGCAAGCAATTCATTGAAAACAAAGGGTTTGCGGAGATAGTCGTCCGCCCCTGAATCGAGTCCTTCTTCCACTTCGTCCGGATGGCTGCGCGCGGTCAGCATGAGGATACATACGTCGTGATGGTGCGAGGACCGGCGAATGCGTTGGCATAGCGAGATGCCGTCCAGTTCCGGCAGATTGATATCGAGAAGAATCACGTCGTATTCGTTGGTGTCCGCCAGCTCCCACCCGGTCAGTCCGTCAAGCGCGCAGTCCACGGCATAACCTTCCCGTTTCAAACCTTTGGCTAAAGCACGCGAGAGGTCCTCCTCGTCTTCAACGATGAGAATTCGCATACGACCACTCCTTCCTGCTACAGAGAATAACATAGCATTCGCGTTTCCGCGATGCGAGGAAAATTATGCAATCTTTCGCCGCGTTTCTTAACAAGGATTTAACAGTCCGATCTCTATAATCAAAGCTAATCTTCCTTTTGCACGGAGGATCGTGAACAGAATGGAGTGAAGGAGGAGGGGCTTTTGTTAATCGAAGTGGTGTCGGCCGGACCAGGATGTTCTGTTTGTCAAAAGGCACTCAGTCTCGTTAAGCAGGTGGCGGCGGAATTTTCGCAAATCGAGGTTCGGGAGCTGCATGTGGTCGATGCGTTCGAGCGGCTTCAGCAACTGAACATTTTCAGCGCCGGAGCGATTCTCATCAATGGGAAAACGGAATTCGGCACTTTGCCCAAATTGTCCGAGCTTCGCGAACGCGTGTATGCATGGCTCGATTATGAAGAGGAACGCTAGATAAAAGGAGACGCATATGGAAGATTTATATCATTTTTCGATTACGGGCGGCATTTCCGTCTCGACCTACATCCTTGTGTTTATCGTCGGCATCGTAAGCGCGGTATTGGCCTGCTATTTGCCTGTGCTGGCGATGTTCGCGGGTTACGTTCAGCGAGGCGCTGCCGATAATAAAAGAAGGGCCTTGTTGATCGCGATCAACTTTATTCTGGGCATGGTTGTCACTTCGCTGGCGGTCGGCTTGATCATCGCGCTGCTTGGCCAACAGTTCCTGCCCTTTGTTGAAAAATATCGTTTGCTGACCTGGGTGCCGCCTATCTTTGATATTTTGGCCGGACTGCAGCTGCTTGGCGTCATTTCGTTCGCCATGCCGACATTCCAAAAGTCGTTGAACCGGCCGGAACGTTCGCAAGGCCCCGCGGCCGCATTCAAGCTGGGCATTCCGTACGGACTCGTCATTTCGCCCTGCGCGATCCCGATCTTTTTTGCGCTGATCGGCTATATTGCGCTCCAGGGAAGTCCGCTGCACGGCGCGCTGCTCATGACGGCCTATTCGCTGGGGAAAGGCGTGATTCTCGCGGCTGTCGCAGTCTTCTCCATCTCCATTCTGCGCAGATTGGCAAAATGGGGCGGTCCCGTCAAAAAAGTTGCCGGCTATGTTTCGATCGCGCTTGGCATCCTTTTCCTCGCGATTGGATTTATGAAATAATAGAGTGATCACATAGGAGGGGAATCATCCATGTCCTTAAATCAAACGCTGGAAGAAATGAAGCAGCAATTTGTCGCGCATTCGCCCATGGAGGTCCAGGCCGCGATGTTCCGTTCGATCCGGGAACAGCAGGAGTCGGGCACTCAATATGGCTTGCAGGAAGGGCAGAAGGCAAAGGATTTTACGCTGAAAAACGCGAAGGGTATCCCCGTCCACTTATACGACGAGCTAGCTAAGGGACCTGTCGTGCTCACCTTCTATCGCGGCGGCTGGTGTCCGTACTGCAACGCGCAGCTTCGCGCTTACCAGAAGGTGCTCCCGGAGATTCACGCGCTGGGCGCCAGACTCATCGCCGTCAGCCCGCAAAGCCCGGACAACACGCTGTCCCATCAAGAGAAGGAAGATCTGCAGTTCGAGGTGCTCAGCGATACGAACGGTCTGGTCGCCGCCTTCTACCATATTTTATACGACGTGCCGTCATACCTTCAGGAGCTGATGTCGAACCAGTTCAAGATGGATCTGGCCGAGTACAACGCGACCGACCGATGGATTCTGCCCATTCCGTCCACCTTCATGATCGACGAATCCGGCATCGTCCGGTCCGCGTACGTCAACCCGGATTTTATGAAGCGCTTGGCGCCGGAGGATATTCTGGACGAGCTAAGGAAGCTGTAAATCGTGATTGATATGAATCAAAACGAAGACCCATGCGCCGATAACGCATGGGCTTTATTTTTGAAGTCATTCTGTTCGCCGGCTCAAATCGCTCTGGAAGGTTGGTCGGATTGCCTGTCGCATGCGCGACCTACAGGTCGTCGAACTTCTTGAGCATCTTGCGACGCAGCTTGAAGCCGAACCTGCGCGTGTACACGTCGTTGTTTGCGAGCAGACGATAGGCTTCTAACAGCGTGAAGTGCCGGATCATGATGAATAGACCGACTGCGATCAGCACAAAAAACAGCGGATAGTAAGACATTAAATTTTCAAAAGCCACAATTTCCTTGCGAACGAGTACGACGGGTAAGCATCCGGCCGTGAAGACGGCTATGCCGGATAGAATGAACAGTCTGTTTTTTTGCTTCAAGTGTGCGTAGCGCTGTCGAATTTCCTGCAGGAACGGCTGATCGATCAGGAGCGGTTCCTGCTTTAAGATCTTGTACGACACTTCTTCAAAAAGCGCGGTGGAAGCCAAAAATCCGATGCCGATCGTACCTATAATAACCGTCGGAAGCAAGTAATAAGCCACGTCCCGATCGAACAAGTAGTACGGCACAAAGGCCAGCGCCAAAAAGAAGATGCCGAAGGAGAGGGAGCGGGCATACTTGCGGGAATATACGAAGTATCCCTCGGCCATTTCTTTGCTGACGTAATAGCCCGCCTCTCGCTCCGAGCGCGGTTCTACGGCATCTTTCAACAGAAAATCCATCGATACTTCAAAGACGTTGCCGATCATGAGCAGCTTCTCTGTCTCCGGATATCCTTGACCGTTCTCCCACTTGCTTACCGCTTGCCTGGTCGTTCCTAACTGTTCGGCCAGCGCTTCTTGCGACAACCCTTTTTCTTTGCGCAGACTCACCAGCTTTTCGCCGAATGTCACCCTTTAAAACCCTCCCCAGCCCGCGATTACATGGCTTGCTATTCGATCAATTTCGTTTTCAGGAAAAGGCCGACGGCCAAACCGACCACGCTGTAAACGGCGATGCTGACGATATGCCACACAATCACCTTTCGTTTTCCCGTACCGGCAGCCAAAGACGTGAAGGCGGCGATATGCCCCGAAGCGATCAACGGCGAGATCAGAGCGAGTCCCGGCACGCCATACTTATCGAAGATTTCGCGCGCCCGCTCGGAACGACGGTGAACGAATCCCGATTTTTTGTTCGGACGATTCCTCAACCAGCGGAATAAAGCATGGAAAGGCGCGACGATCGTCAGCACGGACAGTAAATTGCCGACGAATCCAAGCAGGAGTATCCAAACAACCGGCAGCTCGAGTACGGTTCCGGCCATGGTGGCCAGCATCGCTTCGGCAAACGGGATGCCGGCGACCAGCAATATCCCCGCATACTGAAGCAGGGGGTCCCAGTCCTTTAGATGTTCTACCACGAATTTTAACATATCCTTCGTCATGGTTATCCTCCCGATTCCGGTTAAGTGTGCTGAACTTCCGCAAGTCAGCCTTTAAAAATTGTATAAAGCGCCTTTTCCGCAAGCTAGCGACTGGCGGTTGCGTCTTGTCAACTTGGCGTTGCAGTCCTGTTATTTCAAGCATTTTTGCGATTTTGGGGGCGCGGGCTGGGCTATGCCGATGCTGAAGCTGCTGTCCGAATATGCCGGCGATTATATCTTCATCAGCGGCCGGAAGGGAAGCGAGGAACCGGAGCCTGTGTTCCAGGATTCGTTCTGGAACAACCAGTCCGCCGTGAAAAACGGCCGCGTGTACCGAAACGAAACCCGGGGCTTCATCTACAGCGATCCGATCTCGCTGGAGGCCGAGCTGCAATATGTCGTGGACAACGTCGTGGACAGTTTGACGAAGAGTTAACGAAAAGGTGGGAGGACTTCCTTGTTTGGGCGTTCCTTTTTGTACGTGCTTTCCTTTCTGACCCGGGAGGCGCTATGGCCGGGAAGCGGCAATGGCTCGGAAGGCGGCAATGGCTCGGGAAGCGGCAATGGCTTGGGAGGCGGCAATGGCTTGGGAGGCGGCGATTCGTAGGCAGGCAAGCGCGCCATTGGCGCGCCGGACCTTTTCGGATGCGGAAGCTTTGCGGGTCAAAAACCTGCATGGGTACATGTATTTTCTACCGACCAACGCTGCTCGATGAAATGCCTGCAAATATGCAGGTAATTCAGAGCGGAAAGCCGGAAATTCGCCTGACCGAGGAAAATAACTGCGTATTTGCATCTATCCTGTCCAAAAGGGGAGCTATCGGCCCAAATACATGTATATTTGCAGGCATTTCGGCGAAGCCACGATGCGAGGAGGTACCGCGAGGAGGTAAACGCGAGGAGGTAAACGCGAGGTGCGCATCGATTCTCATAGCCGGTCCCAGCCGATGGCGCGGAACTGCCCGGTGGCGGCCGACTCCGTCGCCTTGAGACAGGACAGCGCGCTGAGCAGGCCGTCTTCGAGCGTCGACATCGGCCGCTCCTTGCCGGCCATCATGCCGATAAAGTTGCGGGCCAGCACGTTGTCGCCGCCGAAGTGGCCGTCGTCGTTTTCGAACTCGTAAGTCTCCACGCGGGGCGTATGATGCATGAATACCTTAATCCTGCCGGTCGTAAAGTCAAACTCAACCGTTCCTTTGTAGCCCAAAAACCGCGCACCCCGGGCGCCGGCCCCGCGGCGCGCAAAAAAGTTTTGCGAATAGGAGGCATGCATGCCCGAGGGATAGCGCAGCAGCGCGCTCGCCGAGTCTTCGTTGCCGGTATCCTCCGCAAAGCAGCAATGCGGCCAGGCATCCGCTTGGGGCAGAAACGCCGTGCTTTCCGGGCAAGTCCGGTTTTCTTCGCAATCGACGCATTTCAAGCCGGCGGGCTTGTCTCCCCTGAATACCTGCTTGGACGTCATCGCGCTCACTTCGACCGGCGACGCGCCCAGCACGGCATTGATATAATCGAAATCGTGCGTGGCTTTTTGCAGAAACAGACCGCCCGTCAGCGAAGGATCGCGGTACCAGGAATGAAAATAGACGCCGCCGTACGGGACATTGTTAATGGCCTGCACATGCTCTACGGTGCCGATCTTGCCGGAATCCACGATTTCCTTCACGGTGTTGACGATGGTCGTCACGCGCAGCGGGAACGACACGACGACCGGACAGTCCGATGCTTCGTGGGCGGCCTTCAGGCGCAGCAGATCGGATAGCGTTGTCGCAACCGGTTTTTCCAGAAACAGCGGGATGCCTGTCGGCAGCACTTTAAGCGCCATTTCCACGTGCAGCGAGCAGCGAGTGCCAATGACGATACCGTCGACGTGCGCATCCCGGAGCATATCTTCGACCGTTGCGTAATACCGGAAGCCGGCGTCCTGGTCGCGTTCTTCGCGCCTCGGATCGACAACCGCGACGAGACGGCACGAGGGATCCTCCTTCAGCATGACCTGCACCATATGCCGGGCTCTGAGCCCGTAGCCGATGACGCCGATATTCATGTTCGACACTCCCTTTGGCTTGTTGAATCGTTCGTATGCTCGTAGTATAGAAGCATTCCAGGCTTTTGGATTTACACAATGCGCACCGCGATTTGATCTATAAGCAGCTTGAGCGGGAGGTATGGCAAGTTGGCGATTGCAGAGGAAGGCGTCCGTCGTTATCAACGCACGCAGCTGAGGCAGCTGATCACCGTAAATCGGCTGATTACGCTGTACTATCTGGAGCTCGGGAAAAACTTCCGGTTCGGCGGAGAGAAGCACGACTTTTGGGAGCTGCTGTATCTGGATCGGGGAGAGATCGTAGCCGGCGCAGACGGGGTCAAGCATACGCTGCGGCAGGGCGAGATCATTTTCCACAAGCCCAACGAGTTCCACGAGTTCCGTGCGGTCGAAGGCTTGGCGCTTAATGCGATCGTCATCACCTTCGATTGCGGTTCCGCGGCGATGAAGCTGTTTGAAAACAAGGTGCTCCGGCTCGGAGAAACGGAACGGGAGCTGCTCGCGCAGATCATCGGCGAAGCGCGGCATACGTTTTGCTTCCCGTTTACTTATCCGCTGAAGCGGCTGGAACGCCCCAAGACGGGCAGCGAGCAGCTGCTGCGCGGTTATCTGGAAATCTTTCTGATCCGCCTGCTGCGGGTGATGGAGGAGAATCGAGCGTCACCCGCCGTCCTGCGCCCGGCGACGCTCGAGAACGGCGACGAGCGGCTGTACCGCGACATCGTTGCCTTCATCCGGGCCAATCTGCATGACAAGCTCGCCGTTGCAACGATTTGCGGCGCGTTTTTCATCGGGAGGGCCCGGCTCCAGGGGGTCTTTCGCAGGCTTGCGGGCGTTCCCGTTATGGAGTACGTGACACGGATGCGGATGGAACGGGCCAAGGCGATGATCCGGGAAGAATCGTACAATATGTCCGAAATTGCGGTTAAGCTGGGCTATGCGAGCCTTCATTATTTCTCTCGGGCGTTCAAGAAGGAAGTCGGCATGAGTCCGTCCGAATACGCCCGCACGGTACAGGCGAGAATGTCCGGAGGGGATGAAGCGTGGTAGGCGGTTCCCGCAATCGCATGCAGATCGACGGGAGACAGACGGGAGACAGACGGGAGACAGACGGGAGACAGACGGGAGACAGACGGGAGACAGACGGGAGACAGACGGGAGACAGACGGGAGACAGACGGGAGACAGACGGGAGACCGTTAATCCAATGGCAGAATGGGAAATGCGAAGTCGTCATACGAAGCATCCGCCAACTGCCGGACATCCATGCCAAGCGCCTCCAGCCCGAGCAAGATGCCACCGACGACGGGGTCGAACTTGGGCGGGATCAGGGCGATGTCCGGGTAGCGTTCCTTGACGCGCCGGCCGAACGAGCGGAACAGCAGCGGACTGGACTTCCAGACTCCGCCCGATACCGTTAGCGGCAAGTCTTGCGCGCTTGTCTTCCCGATCAAGTGCACCATCTGGTCGGCAAGTTGTCCGGCAGCATCCTCCAGAATCCGAGCGGCCACTTGGTCGCCCTCGGCGGCGCACTGTCCGACGAGCGGGCAGAGAGAGGCGACGAGCTTGCGCTGCGCGTTCAGCTTCGCCGCATAGAGCATAATCATGACGTCCAGCAGGCGGGGCGCATTCCACAGGCGCAAAATTCGCTCCAGTAACACCGTGGACGGTCCGCGCCCGTCCGCCATGAGCGAACAAGCTGCCAACGCCTGCTGGCCGATATACGTCCCCGAGCCTTCGTCTCCGATCATGGCGCCCCAACCGCCGACAGCCGAAAAGCCGTCCTGATTGCGCACGCCGGCAAACGATCCGGTGCCCGCCAGCGCGAGGCTCCCGTACCGCTCCTGAATAGCGCCGAACAGGGACAGCGTGAATTCGTCCGAGATATGAACGGCCGTATTCCCGCCGGCAAGGGTGTCCAGCGCTCGTTCGACGATCTCTGCCTGAAGAACGGGCATCGCGGTATAAATTGCCGAGAGGTCCGAAGCTGCGATGCCCGCGGACTCCAGCGCGCGGGTCAGCCCCGAGCGGATGGCCGACCGGATCTCGTCGACGGTATCGAACTGCGAGTTCGTCGATCCCGCGGTCGCCCGCCCCGCAAGCTTCCCTCGTTCGTCGGCGATCAGGCAGCTCAGCTTGGTGCCGCCCCCATCCAAAGACGCGATATATCTCATCGGCCATCCATCCTCCGCCTAAGTCAGGTTAGCGACCCGAACCTCAATGCCCTTCTGCTGAAAAAAGTGGATGAACGGCTCGATCGGCGTTTGATCCGTTACCACGTGCCGAACCTTGTCGAAGCTGCTGATGCTGAAGACAACGTTCTCGTTGTTGAATTTGCTATGGTCCGCGAGCACGACAACCTTATCGGCGGACGCGATCATTTTGTTGCGAATGGCCGCCTCCTGCACGCTCGTATCCCGCAGCCCTTCCGGCAGAAGACCCTTCGGCGCGATGAAGGCTTTGCTTACCCTGAGCTTGGCTATCATCTCTTCGGCGAATGGGCCGACGAACGACTGCGTGTACGGACTCAGGGTACCGGCGATGCCGATCACCGTTCCGTTGCGGTATTCCTTCAGCTTGTCGAAGATCGGGATCGAGTTGGTAATGACCGTCACGTTGCTCATCCGGGCAATCGCGTCCGCCATTAGAATGGTCGTCGAACTGGAATCGAGGAAGAGGCTGTCGCCTTCTTCGATCAAAGCGGATGCCTCGTGCGCGATCGCCGCCTTGATGTCGCTCAATAATTGAGATGTCGTGGAAAGCGGCTGCACGTCTTCCCTCAGGATGGACGCGCCACCGTAGTTTTTCGTAATCTTACCCTGCTGCTCGAGCAGCTTGAGGTCGGACCGGATGGTGACTTCGGATACCTGGTACATGCTGCTGAGTTCGGCAACCGAGATGAATTGACGATCCTGGGCCAGCTTATAGATCTCGTCTCTTCTTTGCGAAGCGAACATCGGCGATCTCTCCTTGCGTGTTGCGATATACGGACGGATTTATGAATGATTTTATATCAAAAGCTTGCGATCCACAATGAATGATGAAATAAATATATAAATTGACAGGTGTAAAATCAGGGAAATATAATAAAATAATAAATGATCGAAAGAAATCGAAAGGTTTGGCGTATTCCGAACTGTTACTCTATTCCGGGGAGGCGCATGGTTATCCTTGCACAACCGTTCGATCTCAAGCAAGTCTACTTTCAGAAGATTAACGAATTAATTCAGCGTGTGGAGCAAACGCAAAGCCGGGTCATCGATCAGGCGTCGGCCATTATCGCCGATGCGGTCGAGCGGGGAAGTGGTCTTCATGTATTCGACACCGGTCACATGCTGGACAGCGAATTGATCGATAGAGCGGGCGGGCTGTACAGCTTCAAGCGGCTCTCCATGAAGTTCGAGATCGACAACGATGTCCGCAAGCGTCCCGAGGACGGGGAGAAGGACCGCAGCCTCGAAGGTCTGATGAGGTATGCGTTAAAGTCGAGCAACGTCCAGCCCGGCGATGTTCTTGTCATCGGGAGCGTATCGGGCAAGACCGTATTTCCCGTGGATCTCGCGTTCGAAGCCCGGCAGCTGGGCGTCACGGTCATCGCGCTGACGAGCCTGACTTACTCGCGGCTGTTGAAGAGCGATCACTCCACCGGCAAAAGGCTGTTCGAGCTGGCCGACCTGGCGATCGACAACTGCGCGCCCGCGCTGGACGCCATGATCGAGGTGCCGGACATGGACGCGCCGATCTGTCCGGCTTCGGGCATCTCTTCGGCCGTCATCATGTGGGCGATCGAAGCCAGGACGGTCCAACTGCTGCTGGAGCGGGGGATCAAGCCGACCGTGCTCAAGTCGATCAATAACCCCGGCAGCGACAAGTTTAACGAAACGCAGATGCTGCGCTACCAAGAGACGGGACATTGAGATGGACCCGATCGCGGAATACTGCGAGTGCGTAACCGAGGCGGTACGGCGGATTCAAAGCGAGCAGCGCGAGGCGATGACCGCCGTCGCGGCGCTGCTCGCGGACAAGGTGGCGGACGGGCGGTCGATTTACATTACCGGCTGCAGCCACTCCAGCATCTTCGCCCAGGAGGTGTATTACCGGGCCGGCGGGTTTCTGCTCATGAATCCGATCCTGCTGCCGGGCATGACTTTGGACGTTCGTCCGGTCACGCTCACGAGCCAATATGAACGAATATCGGGCATCGCCGAAGCGGTATTGTCCGGCTCGCCGATCCGGGCGGGGGACGTCCTGTTTATCGCTTCGGTGTCCGGACGCAACGACGTTCCCGTCGAGATGGCCGTATGGGCGCGGGACCGGGGCATATCCGTCGTCGCGTTGACTTCGATGGCATACTCCGGGGCCGTAACGAGCCGGCATGCCAGCGGGCTTCGCCTGTTCGAGGTCGCGGATCTCGTCTTGGATCTGATGTGCCCGGAAGGGGACGCGGTGCTGGATATCGCGGGACTGCCGGTCAAGACAGGCGCGATCTCCACGGTTACCGGCATTACGATGATGCACGCGGTCATCTCGGAGACGCTGCGGCTGCTGGTCGAACGGGGCATGACGCCGCCGGTGTTCATGTCGGGCAATCGGGACGGCGGGGACGATTACAACCGGGCGCTGCTTGCGCAGTACAGGTCGCAAATCCACTATATGTAGGCAGGGGGAACGGGGCATGAGCAAAGCTGATTTTGTCGGCGCGCAAACTTTTCCGGTCGGAATGTGGGTGCCGCCTCCGGCATCCGAGATTTCCGTCGAGCGATACAAGGAGATCCGCGACGGCGGGTTTACTTTTGTAATCGGATTCAGGGAAATCGAGGATGGCGAAGAGACGGTGATCAAGGCGCTCGATTGCGCCGAGGCGAACGGCCTCAAGTACCTGGTCAGCGATCCGCGAGTAAAAAACCTGGCATTGTCCGAGTTATCGGAAATGGGACCGCTCGTCGCTCCTTATTCCGCGCATCCCGCCTATATGGGGCACTTATTCTTCGACGAACCGGGCGCCGAAGAATTCGAACGGTTGGCCGCGCTTGCCGACAACTATTACGCGCATGTGCCCGACGGCCTGGCGTACGTCAATTTGCTGCCCACCTATGCGAAGCCGCCGATGTGGGGAACGGATACATACGCGGATTATGTGGAGCGATTCCTCAGCACGTTTAAGCCGAAAGTGTTGTCGTACGACCATTATCCTTTGCTCATGAATAAGAACAAACCGGACTACTTTGCGAACCTATGGTCGATTAGCGAAGCGTGCCGCCGGCACGACGTGCCGTTTTGGCTTTTCATTCAGACGCTGTCGTTCAACGGCAAATACAGGGAACCGAATGAAGCGGAGCTGCGTTGGCAGGTCAATCTGAGTCTCGCCTTCGGCGCCGTGGGAATCCAATACTTCACCTACTGGTCGCCCGACGATTGGAACAACGAGACGTTCGGGGAAGCGCTCATCCGCAAGGACGGCTCCAGAACCGAACAGTACGACCGCGTCAAGCGAATCAACGAAGAGCTGGCCGTCGTCGGTCAGGTGCTGCAGTCTTTGCGGCCGGAAGGCATTCTCGTGCGCGGGGAGATTCCGGACGGCGTCGAGCGCGTGTTGCCGTCCTTCGGACCGGTGGCCGGGCTGGAAGGGGACCCGGTCGTCGCGGGCTGCTTCTCCGCCGACGGGGAGCCCGATTCGTTGTTCGTGGTCAACCTCAGTCACGATAATCAGGCCGAATCGATTATTGTCTTTGATCAGGCGCCTTCGGTGACGATCCGCCTCGAACCGGGCGCGGGCAAGCTGATTCGGCTGCGGGAGACAAACGGAGCGTAGGAAATGTGCGGAGTGCATGATGGAATGCATCTATGGAGCGCATGTATGGAGCTGGAGAGCGTCCTTGATGGGGCGCTCTTTTTATTTGGCGGAACAACTTTATTCAGGACCTCCTCAGCGATGTAAATATTAAGAACAACTCATTCGCACAAGTGCATTTTTATCAGGAGGGGAGAACTGATGTTAGGAATTAAAAACGTTGAATTAATAACCGCAAAGATAAATGATTTTACCATTGGGGATTTGAAATTTGTCACAGCTTTGAATTATAAGGTTGAAATCGATACGGTTCATTTATTCGATGAACACAACCATGCGAGCCTGATCATTAACTTTGTCTTGGTACCCAAATATAGCGATGCTCCCAAATACATGGTCACCATTTGTTTTAAGAAATTAGGCAGCGTTCATTTGTCTGCGGATGGGACTGTCATTCAATTGAGCGGTTTTGAAATATTGGATATTGCGGATCGGGGCTGGGACGCTATAAAGTATCTGGTCAGGGACTTTGAAAACGAGGATACATTTAAGTTCTATTGTAATGAAATTGAAGTAATCGGCATTGAGGAGATCGAATGGATCGTTGGTTAGGGCGCAGCGTGTTGCTTGTTAGAAACGAAGCCTATACTATATAGAGCAGGGTGCGTGCCAACTTGCGCTTACAATTACAATGGACGGGATGGATTCGATTGAGCATAGATGAAGCAAATAAAGAGCTGCCTCCGAATTATGAAGAGCTGAAAGGAGCCGCGAATCGGACGTCCAGCTGGAGAGAACGTTTGAAAGCGGTAGAAGAGCTGGGTCAGTGGAACACGCCTAAAACGATCGATGTGCTCAAGCACAGATTAAACAACGACACGGTCTACCTCGTTCAAGAGGCCGCGTACCGTATGCTTAAGCAGTGGGGCGAAGACGTTCAACCGCCGACTCGGAAAACGGGCGATTTGATCAAGGGCGTCAACAAAATCCTGGTGCGCATTAAAAAAAGCTTGCCTGCTGGCCATTCCTTTGAAGAATTTAAAGAGAAGCTGAAGAAGATGAGACTCGACGTCTATGACGCCTATGAAGGCGAAAGAGGCGCTGATTTTGATGCGTGGCTGGAAAAAGTGTGGGCTTCGTTATAATGAGATAGAACAACGCCAGATCCAAAGCCAACTCCCCGGTCGGGAGTTGGTTTTTTTGCGCGCGCTTCGGATGAATGAAGTCTCCCGGAGGGGATGCAGATCACAAAGCCTGCAATTGTGCATCTATTTTCTGCCGAGCAGCGGCGCTCGATGAAATACCTGCAAATATGCAGGTAAATCTCGAAAAAGGAAGCGGCAATCGCATGAGATAACGAAATAGATGTATATTTGCAGGTATTCTCTCTGAAATGGGGCCACATAGACGAAAAAGATGTATGGTTGCAGGTATTTCGACCAAACCGCCCGAGCGCAGTCCAAGACCAGACCAGACCAGACCAGACCAGACCAGACCAGACCAGACCAGACCAGACCAGACCAGACCAGACCAGACCAGACCAGACCAGACCAGACCAGACCAGACCAGACCAGACCAGACCAGACCAGACCAGACCAGACCAGACCAGACCAGACAAGACAAGCACATACGACGGACAGTGCCGTACATCAATATTATTTTATATTGACATAATACAAATCTAAAAGATATATTTTGTTATGTAATAATATGCTTGAACTTGAATTTATCCTTCGGAGGTGTGTGATGAAGAAAAAGATGTTGAGTTTTTTGGTAGCGCTAACAATGGCGGGGTCTGTACCTGCTTATGCGGCAACGGATCCCGTGACCGACCCGCCGGTCGTGCGTACGACATTCCAGACGGCGGCGGCAGGGGACAATGAGAGCGCCCACGTATTGGCGGATTCGGTGATGGTTTATGTAGGCGAGCCTGCGTCGATCCAGTCGAAGGTTTCGGCTTGGGCTAACCGGGGATATCAAGTGGATGTGATGATGGCTTTAAATCGGGACATGAATTATTACAAACGGGGGCTCTATGACGGCGTAGAACACGAGGACGAAATTCAGAAGGATAAGAGCGGGAATCTCATCACCCACTCGACCAGCGTCGATGTCCCTTATATGGTGCCGACGGAGAATTGGAATAACTTCATTTATTCCATGGCGAAGACGAGTATTGATGCAGGCGCCAGACGGATTGTGTTCGAGGAGCCGGACGTGTTCATCAAATCCGGCTATTCCGACGCGTTTAAACGAGAGTGGCTGGCTTATTACCGGGAAAATTGGGTGGATCCTTCTTCCTCGAAGGAAGCGGAGTTCAAATCGCAAAAGCTCAAAGTATATTTGTGCTATCGTGCGCTTAAAGAAGTATCCGAACGAATCAAGGCGTACGATCCGGACGTCAAAGTATTGGTGGCCTCGCATACGGCGATCAGCTACCTCATGTACGGGATCACGACGTCAAACTATGACTATTACAACATCCCGACGATCGACGGTTATATTGCGCAGGTATGGAGCGATACCGCGCTTGTGCCGGTTCCGACGAACGGGACGAGCGAACGGCGGGTTTTTGAATCCGCTTACATCGATTACTCTTCTTTTGCCCATTTAAAATTGGACGATGACGGCAAGCAGCTGTACGCGTTGGCCGACCCGAAGGCCGATACGCCGGGATATAGCTGGACGGAGTACGAGCAGTTTTATAAAACGACCATTGCCGCGCAGCTGATGCAGCCGCAATTCAAACAGTTTGAAGTCGTGCCGTGGTCGGAGCGCGGCTTTGCGCAGGCGCCGGGGACTTATAAGACGATCCAAACCAATGTGTACCGGGCGCTGCAGGATATGTACGACAAATCCGCAACGATCGAGGCCGGTACGCAGGGGATCGGCATCTTGTATTCGGATACGATCTCGCAAATGTCGACCGTAGGCGCAGTCCCGTCCTTCTACGGCCCGATGGTTCCCTTGGTGGCCAAAGGCATACCGCTGCAGGTGATTCCGGCGGAAACGTTGACCAGGCCGCATGCTTTGGCCGATACGAAGGTGTTGTTCGTCAGCTATGACGATTGGAAAGCGATCGAAGGCAACGCGGGTGCCGGAAACGGCACGGGCGCTAAGGTGAACGACGCTTTACGCGACTGGGTGAAGGCCGGCGGCGTTCTGGTGTACACCGGGGGCTCCGGCAGTACGGACCAATTAAACGAGTGGTGGACGGAGAAGAATCTGTCTTCGCCGAAGCAGGATCTATGGAACAAGCTTGCGTTAAATGTAACGGGCGAGCGAGCTTCCGACGGTGCGAACGATGTCGCGCTGCAAGCCTCGGGCGGGATCGGCGCATTCGGCGGGCGTTCCTCGATCAACGTTCCGAAGCGATTTACGGTGACCTCGGCGGAGCTGGGCCCCGGCGCGACTTCGCTGTACGCGGCGAACGGCCGGTCCGTTGCTTATGAGCAAGCGGTCGAGCAAGGCAAGGTCATCGTCGTTGGCGTATCGCCCGATTACTTTGCTTCCAGCCCGGTGGCTTCCCAGCTCATCCGCGATATTGCGAAATATGCGGTGGAGCAAGCGGGCGGAACGTACGCCGAGGCGAATCTGTTGAAGTCCGTCCGCGGACCGTATACGACGATTCAAGTGATGGATCGGCCCGAGCAATTGCAATTGCAAGGCGCCTACATCGATCTGTTCGACGACCGGCTGCAGGTTGTTACAGGCATGACGGAGATGCAGCCCCGTACCAATGCGATGCTGTACGACATCAATGACAGAGATGCGGTTAAGCCTGAGGTGTTGTTCGCTAGCGGCGACCTGACGGATGTCGTGGAAAGCGCGACGGAAACCGGCTACAAGCTGGCCGGTACGCCGAATTCCCGTGCGAGCGCCAGACTGGGCGCGCCTGCCGGGCTGTATCCGGAGACGGTGACGGCAACGGATGCCGCAAACGAACCCGTAACCGTATCGACGGAATGGGAGAACAGCTCGAGGACGCTGCTGATCCGGCACGATCATCAGAAGCAAGGCGTGACCATTCGTGTTCGGTGGTCGAGCACACCGGTACCCGATTCTTCGCCGGTCGACTTTGCAGAGAAGCGCGTGGAGACGAATCAGAATGATCGTGACGCCGCCTATAAAGTCCGTTATACCGGCGGCCAGCACCCCGATTTTAGATATACGGACCACGATCAGGAGCTTGTTTATAAATTCGACGTCCGTCAATATCCGCAAGCCAGCCTGATGCTGGAGATCGCGAACAACTACGTCATCAGCGTCTCCGGCGACGATGCGGCCTGGACGGAGCTTTTCCGGGCGGACCTGGATGACAACGGAGAACCGGTCGTCGGAGGCGCGAATAAAGGCGTACGAAGGATCGGCAATCTGGCCCAATACGCGAATGCCGACGGCGAAGTCTACGTGAAAATGACAAACGCGGACCCTTCGAGAGGGTACGGTCCCGTTATGTACAGCTTCACGCTTAGTTACGAAGAGCGCATTGCGCCGTTTATCGTGCGCGCGAACGATACCTTGAACATCCAGCCTGGAGAGACGAAAGCCCTGGAGCTGGCCGTGACGAATCGCGATACGGCAGCGCATCAAGTGGCGATGTCGATTCTTCCGACCGTGAAGGATACCTTGTCTTTCGTTCCGGAATCGGCTGCAGAGGGAGACTACCTGGTCGAAAACGCGGGCTCGGCGATATCCGGAGGGGCGCGTTACGCAGATGGAACCAACTACTTCGTATACAAGATCCCCGTGCCGCAGGACCTGGGCAACCCTGTATTAAAATTGGCTTTGTCCAACCGGTTTGAGGTTTCCTTGTCCTCCGATGGAACGAATTGGAACGTTGTAGATTACGAACCGGACAGCGCCGTAGAGGGAAGCACGAACAACAGGGAGCGCAGCTATCCGGTCGGCGGCTATCAGGGCGATGTCGGATCCGTCTATGTCAAAATCGGCGATCATTATGGACGGGGCTGGGGCGGCATGCTCCACAGGCTGACGCTATCCGGCGATAGCGAACCGGAGCTGGCGATCGCTTTTCCGGACAATAACCTGGAGATTCAGCCGCATCAGACGCGAACGATTCGCGTCCAGGTCACGCCGAATACGGATATTGCCTCTTCTTCGCCGCAGCAGCCGATACGTCTGTCGGCAGGCGAGATCGGAGTCGATTACATGCTGCCGATCAATATCAACTTCGTTAAACCGGTCTATGCGGGCAATTGGGCGTCCTCGCCGATTACGGTAGACGGTGTCGTGAATGAAAGCGAATGGAGCGACGCGAAGGACATCGTCATTAATCAGCGCGACCCGGATCTGCTGCGCTATGGCGCGTTGTGGGGGAATACGGGGACCATAAACGCCAAGTATCGGCTGAAGTGGGACGACAAAAATCTGTACGTACTGGAGCAGCGGGAAGACAGCGAGTTCCTGTTTACCGAGACGGGCGCCAATATGTTCAGCTCGACGGCATCGATGCTCTTCCTTGATATCGACCGCAACAAGTCGGGGGCGGCCTACCGGTCGGGCGATTATGCAGTCCTGTTCACGGCCGGCGGACCGGATTCGCAGCCGCATGTCTTTATGAGGCAGGGAGAGGACGGAGGGGTGCAACAATATCCGTTAACCGATGCGGCTATTCAATCTACGATTGATCCGGAGGCGCACAAGTACGTGCTCGAGATGGCGATCCCGTGGGACGCTTTGCAAACGACGCCTTTCGTTCCGGACAATGACCGGCTCGTGGGGATGAGCATGCTCGCGACTCGCAAGCTCAGCGGCGACGTATGGGGACAGCTCATGTGGATGGGCAATGGCGACGACCAGGCGAATTGGGCCGATATGAAGCTGGTCGGCAAGCCTGCGCCGGAGATCCCGCCGACGGCGCCTGTAGTCGCAAGCAAACAACAAACGGTTACGGAAGCGGACCTAAAAAATGCAAAGGATGGCCTGATCAGCATTCAAGTGATGGAAAATAAGGAATCTGTGCTGCTCCCGACGAACATAGCCGACCTTATCGGTTCGAATCGTTTGCAAATCGCGCAAAACCATATGACGATCTCGTTCTCCAAGGCGCAGCTGCAAAGCATCCAGGGCGCCGCTACCGGCTCGCAGGCCAACGGCGCGCAGATCCGTATCTCGGCAGCCAATATTCCGGACGAGAAGGTTGCGACGATCGTTCAAGGTTTAAATAAGGGATCGGTTCATGTAGCTGCGGCCAGCGACGTCATTGATTTTCAGCTGAACGTCGTTGCCGGCGACGGCTCGGTCCTGCCGGTAACCGCCTTGGCGGAGCCGTTAACGCTCACGTTGAAGGTCAATCCGGATGCGAATCCGGGCTTGTTAGGCGCGTACGAAGTGGCTGCGGACGGAACGATGACGTATATCGGCGGAACATTAAGCAACGGCGTCATGGCTTTTAAAGTTGATCATGCAGCCCATTATGCGGTGCTGGCATATGATAAATCGTTTTCGGATGTGAGCGCGGGCTTCTGGGCCGGCGAAGCGATTAAAAATATGGTTGCCAAACATGTGATTGAAGGGGTTTCCGATACGCGGTTCGATCCGCAAGGCAACATCACGAGAGCGGAATTCGCGGCCATGATCGCGCGCGCATTGACGTTAAAGGCCGTAAATAACGCGACATTTAATGATGTCGACGCCGCGAAGTGGTATGCGGACAGCGTCGCCGCCGTATACGAGGCCGGCATCGTGCTTGGACGCAGCGCGGCGTTATTTGCGCCGAACGATACGATCACGCGCGAAGAGATGGCGGCGATCGCCATTCGCGCTTACGAATACCGGAAGGGAAAGGAGGGGGCAGTCGCAGCTGCGGATTCTTTTGCCGACATGGCTCAGATTAGCGTGTGGGCACAAAACGCAGCGCATAAAGCGCGGGAACTGGGCTTCCTTGACGGACGCGGAAATAACCGCTTCGCGCCCAAAGAAAAGCTGACCCGGGCGGAAGGCGCGCAGGTTTTGGCCAAAATGCTGGCTGGCCTCCAATCCTAACAAAGCAAAAAACCACCCTGCCGCAGCGCTTGGAAGCTCGGCGGGGCGGTTCGTTTGTTCCGTGATGATTTATGTCGTCCGTCCTTCGTTCACCTTAACGGGAATGACGATCTGCCGGTTGATGGCGGGATCTTCGATGGCCGCTAGCAGCAAGCCAATCGCTTCTTCGCCCATTTTATCTTCCTGCTGCTCGATGTAGGTGAACCAGCACCCTTGAAAATCGCGGATCGGGGGAGCGTCGAAGGAAAGAATGGCAAGCTCCTCGGGCACCTTTTTGCCCATCATCGCCGCTACATCCGCTACATAAAGAGCGATGGCGCTTGAAAAAGCAAAAATGGCCGTAATCTCGGGTTGGGATTCAAGCCACTTTCCAATCATATCACGACCGATATTGGGGTCCATATAAGTGACCTCGTCAATACGGGTCAGCCAGTGCGCGGGTTCGATTTTGAGCCCGGCTTTTTTGGCCATATCCAAATACCCGGAGAAGCGGTCTTCGGAGCTGGACGTTTTGGATTTGGTGCCCGATATGATCCCGATTTGGCGATGGCCTTTTTGCACCAAAAATTCGGTGCCCATGCTTCCGCCGGCAAAATTGTCGGAATAGACGGCATTCGTTTTGATGCCCGGCAGATAGCGGTCGATGAGGACAAATGGGAAGCCCTCCGTTTTTAAACTTAATACGGCCTCGCTGTAGGCTTCGCCGTCTACAGGAAAGATAAGCAGCCCGTCGACGCCGGCTGCGCGCAGGAATCGAATGCCTTCTTGTTCCTCGAACTGCGTCGAGGCGGACCGGACGATCAGGATCAAATTCTGTTCCTTGCATGCTTCCTGCACGCCGAGCAGCAGCTTCATCGAAAACTCGTCGTTGGCGAGCGGACTGAGAAAGCCCACTTTTTTATAGGGGGCATTCGCATCGATCGGGATCGGCTCGGAAGAATCGGGGTCGGACACAAATGTGCCTTTCCCTGCGATCCGATAGATCAGGCCGTCTTCGACAAGCATCTTCAGTGCGCTCTTGATCGTTATGCGGCTGACGCCGTGCTGCAGGACAAGCTCCGACTCGGTTGGAATTTGATCCCCCGGCTTCAATACGCCCAGATTGATTTTTTCCCTAAGCATATCTCTTATTTGGAGGTATAAAGGCTGATTATCAGAGGTCAAGGACATATTCCTCTCGTCAAAAGGTATTATAAAGTAATATAACATTATGCTATTACAGACGCAATCAGGATAAGCTGAATTGCTCGATCTAAGTTAAATGTATGATATAAATATAACAAAATTAATATTGACATAAGACAATATGTATACTATGATGTTGCTGAAAGAAAGCGGATACATATTTCGAGTCTGGGGGAAGGCATTTGCGGACGATTTGGAAATGGCGATACTTTTACTTATTGCTGACGCCCACGCTGTTGTATTTTATCTTGTTCAGCTATATTCCCTTCTACGGCGTTGTCATCGCCTTCAAAAACTTTCAACCGTTTTTGGGTATCGGGGATAGCCCCTGGGTCGGGTGGAAAAATTTCGAGACGATGTTCTCCTCCGTGAAGTTCCCCGAACTCATCCGCAATACGGTGTTGATCAGCTTTTACAGAATTATTTTCGGTTTTCCCGTTCCAATCCTCTTCGCCTTGCTGCTGAATGAAGTGCGCGTCATGTGGTTCAAGCGAAGCATTCAGACGATCGCCTATTTTCCTCACTTTCTGTCGTGGGTCATATTCGGAGGCATTATCTACAATGTCGTCGGCCCGTCCGGCATCATTAATTTGCTGCTGGAGAAGATCGGCATCGAAGCGATCAATCTGTCGGCCAACCCGGATCTGTTCCGTCCGCTCGTCGTCGTCACCGGCATCCTGAAGGAGTTCGGATGGGCGGCGATCATCTACCTGGCTGCGTTGACCGGCATCGATCCCCATCTGTACGAAGCCGCGAAAATAGACGGGGCGAGCAAGCTCCGGCAGATTTGGCATATTACGCTGACGGGGATTCGGCCGATGATCGCGATGCTGCTCATTCTTCAACTGGGAAGCATTCTGGATGCCGGATTCGAGCAGATCCTGATCCTGTCCAATCCGGTGGTCTATAGCGTCGGGGACATTATCGACACTTACGTGTACCGCGTCGGATTGCTGGAAGCGAATTATGGATTAGCCACGGCAGTAGGCCTCTTTAAAGGCGTGATCGCGGCGATCTTGATCGTGTCGGCCAATCATATCATTCGACGGACAGGAGAGAAGTCGCTGTGGTAAATCCGCCGGTTCAAGCTGAAACGAATGAATTAGCGCTCATCAACCGCCCCAAAAGCCTGGACCGCAATCCGGTTTGGGTGCAGACCTTGATCTATCTCGCATTGACGGCGATGGCGCTCGTAACGTTGCTACCGATTCTGAATGTGTTCGCCATGTCGTTCAGCGAGGCGGACGCGATTTTTAAGCACCCGCTCATGATCATGCCTTACAGCTTTACCTTTGCGGCCTACGAGTATATTTTTTCGACCTCCATCTTGCTGAAGTCGTTTTCCGTCACCGTCTTTGCGACGGTCGCAGGAACGCTGTGCAATCTGGCCTTTACGATAACCGGCGCTTACTCGCTGTCCAAAACGGCGCTGCCGGGCAACAAATTTCTGCTATGGATCTGCATCTTCCCGATGCTGTTCGGGGCAGGGCTGATCCCGACCTACATGCTGCTCAAGGAACTGCACCTGCTCAATAACATCTGGGTGCTGGTCGTGTCGGGCATGGTCGTTCCTTTTAACCTGATTCTCATGCGCAATTTCTTCTGGAGCATCCCGGAGGAGCTGGAGGAGGCCATGCGGATCGACGGGGCTTCCGATATGGGCATCTTGTGGAAAATGATCATTCCGCTCTCGAAGCCGGCAATCGCGACGATCGGCCTTTTCTACGCGGTGGGCCACTGGAACGACTTTTTTACCGGCTTGTTTTTCCTGAACGACAATACGAAATGGCCGCTTCAGGTGCTGCTTCGTTCCATCGTCATCGATATGAACGCCCTCAATACGCGAGGGGTAACGGCCGTAATCGGGCAAGATGCGACCAAGATCATGCTGACGCCCGAGAACATCAAAGCGGCGGCCATCATTTTCTCGATCGTACCGATCCTGCTGGTCTATCCGTTTCTCCAGAAGTATTTCGTAAAAGGCATCATGCTGGGCTCCGTGAAAGGTTAAGTGCGTTGGGAGATCCGTCAGGATTTTTCATATAAAACAATTGGCGAAGGGGTGTCGTGCAATGCGTAAGCGCGGAATTATACTGCTTGTCTTGACGATGATTGCGACCATGCTGGCGGCTTGCTCGGGCAACAAAGAAAACGGAAAAGCAAGCGAATCGAGCTCGACGCAGGGAGGAAGTCAGACGGCAAGCGCGACTGCGGGAAGTAAAGAAGAGTCGGCCAAGTTCAGTTATGTCCGGCCGGTGTGGGGGGCGGCCACCTATACGAAAGGCGGAGCCTACGAAAAAGAGATGTTCGAGAAAGCCAATGCGAAAATCGACGTACAGATCATACCCGTAACCGAATACGACCAGAAAATCATGACCGTCATCGCTTCCGGCGACATTCCCGACGTGTTCTGGGCAGCGGGGCCGACGGACAAGAAGTTCAAGGATATGCAGGACCAGGGCGCCTTCTTGCGAATTAACGAATACCTCGATAAATACCCCGCCATCAAGGAAGCCGTGCCGCAATCGGTATGGGATACGCTGACGGACGACAAAGGCAATATTTATTTTATTCCCAATGTATCCAATCCGCTCATTCCGATCTTTATGTACTATCGCCAGGACATCTTCGAGAAGCTCGGCATTCCGGAACCGAAGACGGTTAAAGAGCTGGAAGATGCCTTGGCCAAAATCAAGCAAAGCGACGCCAAGATGATTCCGCTGACCGCCCAGGATACGATCTGGGGACTCGGCGCGCTGTCGACCTCCTTCGGCTTCACGCATTTCGGCTGGGGACCGGCCACCGGAGAGGACAAAGAAAATCCGAATACGATCGTTCCTTTCTATCTGACGAAAGAGATGAAGGAATACTATTTTTACTTGAAAGACCTGAGAGCCAAGGGACTGCTGGACAAGGAATTTCTGATGGCGAAAAACTGGGATCATGCCAAGCAAAAGTTCACTTCCGGCCAGGCGGCGGTGCTCGGCATCAACTGGGGTTACGGTCCGGAGATCTACTCGACCTTGAAGAAGACGCATCCGGAAGCGAAGATCGGCATTCTCCCGCCGCTGGAAGGCCCGGACGGCGCGATGGGCGGCATTCGCCCGTTCGGGGCTTGGGACAGAGGCATGTACGTGAACGCGAAAATGTCCGATCCGGACGGATTCTTCCGCGTGCTCAACTGGACGCTTACGGAAGGCAGCGATTTTAGAAGATACGGCGTCGAAGGCAAGACCTACAACGTGGTAGACGGCAAGAAGGTGCTGCTGGGAGAAGACGAGAAGGAAGCGGATTATAAAACCGGTCAGATCGAGCCGCTGAAGTTCCTGCAGCCGATGTCCGAAGCGCTGGATTGGGATACGATCGAAGCGACTTATGAGGGCTCCGGCGTCGGCGAAGCCTTCGCGGATGCCAAAGCCAAGTTCGAGGCGTACAATGCCGTTCAATATCCGGAATACCGCAATCCGACCGTCTTTTCTCCGCTTGAAGTCGAGCAGGGCGCGCAGCTGTACACCGATTACCTGCAATCGGTCGTCGACGGCGCGATTATCAACGACAAAGTGACGGAGCAGGAATGGGATACGGCCATCGACAAGTATTTGAAGGCCGGCGGACAGAAGATCGTCGACGAAGTCAACGAGCTTCAGAAAAATAAAACGAAGCCCAAGTATTAAAAGAGGATAGGAGAATACGGAGAATGACCCTACAGCAACAGAGCAAGCAGCTCGGCAAAGTATTCGTCGTCTCTCATACGCACTGGGACAGGGAATGGTACCAGGACTACCAAAGCTTCCGAACGCGGCTCGTCTATATGATGGATGAATTACTGGAACGTCTGCGGGAGGACGCCTCTTATCGTCACTTCATGCTGGACGGCCAGACGATCATGATCGAGGATTACCTGCAAATACGCCCGGAACGAAAAGAAGAGCTGTTGAAGCATTTGCGGGAGGGCAGATTGACCGCGGGACCTTGGTACGTGATGCCGGACGAATTTCTCGTGAGCGGGGAGTCGCTTGTGCGCAACTTGCTGACCGGCTTCCGGCAATCGCGTCAGATGGGGTTCGAGCCGATGAAGTCGGGCTACGTGAACGATATTTTCGGGCACAACAGCCAGATGCCGCAAATTTTCCAAGGGTTCGGCATCGATAATGCGGTTTTGTTCCGCGGCTTTTACGGCAACGCGGATCCTGCGGAATTGTGGTGGGAAGGCGCCGACGGCAGCCGATTGCTTGGCTTGAAGCTGGACGAAGACCGATCGTACAGCGACTTTTACTTCTTTCTGCGCTGGCCGTTCGTGGACCGGGGATTTCAGTACGAGGAGGAAGAGCTGATCGAGCGCGCCGAAGCGATGCTCGACTACAAGGCTAAACGCGCGACGACGGACATTGCCCTCAGTCTCGACGGCTGCGATCATATCGAGATCGAACCGAACCTGGGATGGATGCTCGGGCGGTTAAACGAAAGGACGCCGGGCGTGGCGTGGGCGCATAGCACGATCGAAGATTATGTCGCAGCGCTGCGCGCCCGGATCGGCGAGCTTGAAGTGTTCAAGGGCGAGCAGCGCATGCCCGGCTATAATGGCGTCAATAACATGGTGCTGGCGAACGTTCTTTCGTCCCGCGTTCATCTCAAGCAGCACAATCAGCACTGCGAGAACTTGCTGACCGGGTGGGCGGAGCCGTGGAGCTCGTTTGCGTCGCGGGAAGGCCGCCCTTACCCGAAAGCCTTTCTCGATCAAGCCTGGAAGCATTTGCTTGAGAACCATCCGCACGACTCGATATGCGGATGCTCGATCACGCCGGTGCACGAGGATATGCTGTATCGCTTTGCCCAGAGCCGTTCGCTCGGGGAAGGCATGCTGACCGAAGCGTTCAATTATGTGTCGGGGCATATCGCGGAGTCCGCATTGGAGGGCCGGCACGCCGTCGTGCTGTTCAATTCGTCGCAGCGCCCGGTAGACGGCGTGGTTCAAGTCGAATTGGAGCTGCCGCTCAATTCGGCCGTGCCCGCCATCTCTCCGCAGATCGGCGGCACGAATTTCCGATTGTTGGATTCGAAAGGCGAAGCGGTGCCATTCCAGGTCGTCGGCGTGAAGAAGCAAAGCATGAGAAGATGGCGTCCCTATCGCGATATTCCGCGCGGGGAGCAGGTCGACAGGATCACCGTCGCGCTAAAAGGAGACATTCCGGCGTTCGGTTATACGACCTACACCGTCGATATGCAAGCATCGGAGCTGCCGGGCAAAGGGGAATACGCATTCCGCCGGGCTGCGGAGCCCGTGCGTTATGTCGGCAGTCAGCAGACAGCGCCGAACGTATGGGAAAACGGCAAGCTTCGCCTGGAGGTCGCGGCGAACGGCACGCTGTCGCTGCGCGATCTGGAGACCGGCTATGAAACGGAGGGTTTGCTGGCCCTCGAGGATCAGGCCGACATCGGGGACGGCTGGCAGTATATCGCGCCGGTCGGCAACGAGACGGTAAGCTCCACGGTCGGCCACGCGTCGGTGTCCATCGTGCACGACGGGCCGCTGGAAACCTGTCTGCGCCTGGCGCTGCAGCTGGAAGTGCCGGAAGAGATCGCTTCGGACCGAACGAAGCGCTCGGACAAGCGGATCGGCCTGCCGGTCACGACCTATATCACGCTGCGCAAGGACGACACGGTCATCCGCTGCCGCACGGTCGTCGATAACGGCGTACGCGACCACCGCCTCAAGCTGCTGTTCCCGACGCGCGTAGACAGCGACCGTTATTATACGGGCACACCGTTCGATCTCGTCGAGCGAAGCGTACAGCTGCCGGATTATAGCCGTCATATCGAGAAGGACAGCGGGATCGTGCCTTCGAACGGGCTGCTGGCCATTCGGAGCGAACGGCATGGATTCGCAATTTACAGCAAGGGGCTTTATGAAGCGCAGCTGCGCAACGACCGGACGCGGACGGCGGCGCTTACGCTATACCGGAGCACGAGGGACGAGGTGATGAGCGACGGCGGCGACGGCGGACAACTGCTGGGACGACTGGAATTCGAATATGCGTTCCGGCCGTTTAATCCCGCCGACACCTCATGGGGCGACTTGCTCGCCGATCAGCAGCAGTTTTCGCTCGGCATTCGGGCCGTGAACCGGAAGCCGGGACCGGTCGCCTTCGAAACGCTGCACAGACGCGACAGCAACCTGCCCGCCCGGCATGCTTACCTGAATCTGACGGGCTCCGATCTGATCGTCAGCGCCTGCAAGCGGGCCGAAGACGATGCCGACGCCTGGATCATCCGGTTGTGGAACAGCGCGAATAACGAATCGAGCGGGAGCATTCAACCCGCGGACCCTGTGATCAAGGCGGAGCGGACGAATCTGGATGAGCAGACCGTCGGTACGATCCAGGTCGAGCAGGGGAACATGCTGCGCATCACGGCGAAGCCCAAGGAAATCGTAACCTTGAAGCTATGGTTTGGACTGAATAGGGAGCGTTAACCGATGCGCATCGATCTGACGGAAAATTGGGAATTGACCGGATCGTACCCCGGCTTCTGGGCATTCGGGCGAAGCATGGAAGTGGGCGTGCAGCTCAAGGGGATCGTCCCCTGGATTCCGGCCGAAGTGCCGGGAAGCGTCCATTGGGATTTGCACCGCGCGGGTTACTTGCCCGACCCGTATTATGGCGCGAACGCGCCGGCATGCGAATGGGTGAACCAGCGGGATTGGCTGTACAGAACTTCTTTTACCTCCGAAGCGTCGTGGAAGGGCAAACGGATCGCGCTGGTGCTCGAGGGCGTCGATCATTCGGCGCAGGTGCTGCTTAACGGCGAGCGAATAGGCAGTCATACGGGGATGTTCGTTCCCGGCCAATTCGATCTGTCGGCATCGCTGCGGTACGGCGAGCGCAATACGCTGGTCGTGGTCGTGGAGCGATCGCCGGACGGGGTGGCGCAGCTCGGCTACACGCAGCAGGTGGACCATCTGAAAAGCAGGTTCGGCTACAGGTGGGATTTCTGCCCGAGGCTGGTGCATATCGGACTCTGGAAGGGCGTCAGCCTGCAAATATCGGAATGGAGCCGCTTCGACAACGTCAGGGTCAAAGCGGTTCCCGGGGCGGACGGAAGCGGCGAAGCGACGGTGAGCGCCGCGATCGACAGCGTACGGTCGGGACGGTTCCGGCTAACGGCCGAGCTGTACGAACCTGGCGGCCGGATCGCCGGGGCGGCCAGCTATGAAGGTGAAGCGGTTCCCGGCTTGCAGACGGTCAGGCAGCGAATTACGGTTCCGGATGCGCGGCTGTGGTGGCCCAACGGTTATGGAGAGCAGCCGCTGTATCGGCTGAACCTGCGGCTTGAGGTCGACGATTCTGAAGGCGGGTATTGCTCCTCCGACGATCATGAGTGCCATATCGGCTTCCGCACGCTGTCGTTCCGCGCCAACCCCGGCGCTCCCTCCGATGCGCTGGCGTTCACGGTGGCCGTGAACGGAGAGCCGATCTATATCAAGGGATGGAACTGGGTGCCCGCCGATCAGCTGTACGGCAGGGATCGCGAGGACCAGGTACGGCACCTGATCGCGCTGTCCAAACGGGCCAACGTCAACATGCTTCGCGTGTGGGGCGGCGGTCTGATCGAGAAGGACTTCTTTTACAGGCTGTGCGACGAAGCGGGCATTCTCGTCTGGCAGGAGATGATGCAGTCCAGCTCGGGCTTCAATAATGAGCCGTCCGCAAGCCCCGCCTTTCTCCATACCGTCTCGCATACGATGCGGCAGGTCATTCGCGACAAACGCAATCATCCGTCCCTGACCATCTGGTGCGGCGGCAACGAGTTGACGGAGGGCGGGCATCTGGACAGCCAGATGGTGCCGCTCACCGACAGGCAGACGAACCTGCGCCTGCTTCGGGATCTGGTATCCGACCTCGACGAGACCAGGCTTTACCTGCCCACTTCGCCTACAGGCCCGACTTTTTTCCTGGAAGAGGCCCACGCCGGCAAAGACAAGATGTACGACGTGCACGGACCGTGGAAATATGCGGGGGAGACCGGGCATTACCGGCTGTATAACCGGAGCGATGCGCTGCTGCACAGCGAATATGGCGGGGACGGCTTTGCTTCGATCGAAAGCATAGCACGCTTCATGCCGGCGCATCGGATGGAAGCCGGGCATGCAGGGTCGGTGGAGTGGTTGTTGCATGGCTATGAATACTGGAATATGGACGACCAGCTGCAAAGCCTGTTCGGCTCGAATTTCGGTACGTTCGAACGGATGGTCATGGCGTCGCAGTGGCTGCAGGCGGAAGGCATCCGGTACGCCGTCGAAGCGAACCGCAGGCGGGCGCCGCACTGCAGCGGAAGCCTGCTGTGGCAGCTGAACGAACCGTATCCGAACGTATCCTGCACGAGTGCGATCGACTACTACGGCAACCCGAAGCTAGCTTATAGCTGGGTGGCAAAGGCGAATCGCAATTTGCACGTCTCGCTTCAGTATGACGGCATTTCCTATCGGCCAGGCGATACGTTTAGAGGATCGATCTACGTAACGGCAGATGGCAGGAAGGCGGACGATCTCACGGTGGCATGGGCGGCAAGGGACGAGAAAGGCGGCATCCTATCCGAAGGCTCCTATTCGCTGCGCAATATGACGAACCCGACCGCTTTTGCCGGCACCGTTGAATTTCAGATTCCCCGGGCTGCCGCCGTATTCGTCACGCTTGGCGCGATCGGCGCCGCGGATCGGCGGGCGTTGGCGGACAACGAATATGCCTTCGCCGTCAAGGAACGGGACGAGGAGCCGCCGCTGCAAGCCTTTCTTTCTTTGCCTGCGACTTCCCTGGAATGGGAGACGAAAGAGGAAGACGGCGGAACGACTGTCGCAGTCCGTAATACGGGAGAGACGGTCGCTCTATGGGTGAGGATTAGCGGCACGACGCCTGAAGACGGCGGCAACCACCCGGTTGTCCGGCCGCTGGAAGACGGATTTCTCATTTTTCCCGGCGAGACCGTCCGTCGTCGCTTCGCGGACATTTTGCCTCAGGACCGGCGCTGGAGCGTTAAAGCGATGAATACCCCTACCGAGTGAGGTGGCCGTGAATGAAAAAGTCCATTCGTAAGCTGGCGACAGCCGCGGTCGCAGTCGCGGCGCTGTCGCAGAGCGCCGTCGCCGCGCAGGCGAACGCCTACACTTTTTTTCAGACCGGGCAAGACTATCGAACCAATCTGCATCTGCCGGTCGACGCTGCGGCTCCTTATTTGATCAGCAACAAGGAGCCTTACGAAAATGCGATTACGAACTACGGCAACGCCGGCTACGAAAAGATGGCGATGATTTCATTCACCCACGATTTTGACAACCGGTATGTCGGCGGCTTCTACGATGGATCGACGCACTACGATATCGTGCAGAAGGACGCCGCGGGCAACCTGAAGCAGCATCTGGGCACGCACAGCTATGTGACGCCCACCGCAGGCTGGAACGATTACGTCCGCGACCAGGCGGTCAAAGCGATCGGCAAGGGCGCGACGACGATCATTCTGGAAGAGCCGGAGCTGTTCGGCGACGCGGGCTACGAGGACGCGTTCAAAGCCGAATGGCTCGCCTATTACGGCACGGCGTGGGCCAACCCGGCCGGCAGCGAAGCCAATTTCCTCAAAGCGTCGAAGCTGCGGAACTACTTGCTGCAGCGGGAGATCGACGCCGTCCTCGGCTATATCAAGACCAACTATCCGACCGTCAAAACGTATATCGCCGCGCACAGCCAGCTCTCGTATTTCCCCTGGAAAAACCCGTACGCGGGCCAGGAAGGATTGGCGAACGCCAATGTCGACGGCATCGTCGGGCAAGCATGGTCCAACACGATGGAGGGCGGCGTGCTGTACGAGGGCGCGTCCGTATCGCTGCCCTTCGAAAACGGATATCTGGATTACAGCTACTTCGCGCAGCTCGGCCGGGCGAATCCGGGCAAGGACGTCGCGCTCATCATCGACCCGAAGGGCGACGGCTATGCGGCCAAGTCATGGGATTGGCTGGCGGACATGAACGCCCACCAGCTGGCGGCCGCCGTATCGCAGCCGAATGCGTACCGGTTCGAGATCCCGATCTGGCCGGAACGGATTATGGGCATCGACGAGAACGAAGCGCCGGAGAGCTTCAAGACCGCGATGGCGAACGAGATTACGGTTTTGAACGACATGCATAATTACACAAGCGCGATCGCGACGTCCAACCATCCGCTGAAGGCCGGCATCCTGATCTCGGATACGACGAACTGGCAGGCGGGCGGCCCGGGCAATACGGCCAATCAGGACAGCGTTTATTCGCTCGCGATGCCGCTGCTGCACCGCGGCTTCCTGATCGACGGCGTGCCGCTCGAAGGAATTACGGCCGCTGCGAACCCACTCAGCCAATTCGACGTCGTCTACGTGAGCTACGATCTCATGAAGCCGCAAAGCAGCGCCTACAATATCAAGCTGCGGGATTATGTGAACGGCGGCGGCATCGTCGTTTACTTCGGCGGGCGCACGCCGTACGAGAATACGCCGAACCAATGGTGGAACTCGGGCGGCAGCAGCTACGCAAGTCCCCAGGATCACTTGCTCAGCTTGTTCGGCATCGGCGCGACCGGCCGCACGGCCGGCACGCTGTCGAACGCGACGCTGTCGGCGGAAGCCGGATCGGCGCTGGCTGCCGGCATCGGCTCGCTGCCTTCGACGTCCGGCGTCGGCTACATCGGATATACGGGCGGCAGCTTCACGCCGATGTATAAGCAGGGGACGACGACGGTCGCGTTCGAGAAAAGCTACGGAACCGGGAAGTTCGTCTACTTCGGCATCGATCCGTATTATTTCGGGAACAGCGCCGGCGGCAGCTCCAAGATGTTTAACATCATGCAAAATATCGGCGCCGTCTACAAGAGCGTGTCGGTGAGCGTCCAAAACGCGATTGCCTATACGAGAGGCCCGTACAAAGGCATTTATTCGATCAGCGGCACGGCCGTGGAGACGGGCAAATACATCGACGTGCTCGACCCGGACCTTCAGGTCGTCACGACGCGCAAGGTCGCGCCAGGCAAGTCGGCGCTGCTGAAGGACGTCTCCGGCATCGCCGTGACGACGATTCCCCGCGTGCTGTTCGCGCAAGGCAACAATCCGGCGATCGCCGAGAGCGCTTCGAGCACCGTCGTTACGGCCAAAGGCGCTTCGAATGCGCTTGGCGCGATCCGTATCTTAAGCAAGGACGGCCTCGTGCCGCAGCTCGCGACGGCGGTGAACGGCAGCGGCCGCAGCACGCTGTATTCGCAGGAATGGGACGACGAGAGCAAGTCGGCGCTGGTCAAATACTGGAACGATCCCGGCGGCGTGACGGTGACGGTGAACTGGAGCGCCGCGGGCGCGCCGGCGAAGCTGCAGACCAAATACGTCGACGATCGGGACGCTGCCGTCACCTATAGCGGAGCCTGGAACAACTGGGACGGCGACAAGCTCGATCATGCGGCGACCGAGAAGTTCAACTACACGGCGGGCGGTTATGCGCAATTCTCGTTCACCGGCAGCCAGATCCGGGTCATCGGCAAGTACGGCGGCAACCAGGGCAAAGCCGACTTCTACGTCGACGGCGTGCTGCAAGCGTCCGACGTCGATTTGTACGCGCCGGATGCGCGGTACCGCCAGGTGCTGTTTGCGAAAACGGGGCTGACGGACGCTGCGCATACGGTCAAGGTCGTCGTCAAAGGGACAAAAAACGCCGCCTCGACCAACGCGAACGTCGTCATCGACCGGTTCGAGTACGGCACGTCGCTCGCGACCAAGGTGGACGACCGCCACGCATCCGTCGCGTACACCGGCGGCTGGGGGCAGTGGTCGGACACGTCAGATTACGCGGGCACGGAGACGTTCGGCAGCGCCGCCGGCAACAACGCGCAGCTGACGTTCACCGGCACGGCCGTTCGAGTGATCAGCGGCTTCGGCTCGAACGAAGGCCGGGCCAACATTTATGTGGACGGCAAGCTGGTCCGCACGGTCGATCTGTACAGCGCGGCCAAGAAATATCAGCAGATCGTCTACAGCACGGCCGATCTGGCGCCCGGCTCGCACACCGTCAAGGTGGAAGTCGACCGGACGAAAAACGCTGCGGCGACCGATTATAACGTTGTGATCGATGCGTTCGAATACGGTTAAGTTTATTATCGTTTGTATGATGAGAACGTCCTATACAGGGCGTTCTTTTTTTACATCGAATGTCGCGTGCGGCGCGCACCTGCAATTTTGCATCTATTTTCTGCCGAGCAGCGGCGTTCGATGAAATACCTGCAAATAATCAGGTAAATCTCGAAGAAGGAGGCGGCAATCGCACGAGACAACGAAATAGATGCATATTTGCAGGTATCCGCTATGAAATGGTTCATATCAGGCGAAATAGATGTATTTTTGCAGTTTTGCCCGGGAGGACCCGGTTCTGATCAACGGCAGCGAGGGTGCTTTCTACCCGGACCGTCACACAAAGCCGTTCCATGCGATTGGACACACGATCCGCTATTTCTGCGCAATTCTCGCATTTCCATTCACCCGCGGACTCAGAATCCGCTATTTTCGGAAATGCGAGCCGTTTTGTCCATCATTGGGCTAAATAACGTACCTCCTGTCCGCTACCGCCGCAAATGGACCGCTTATTCACAAAATAAGGGCTCCTATGTCCGCTACCCACCGTCGTACGGTCGCAACCGCCGCAGCCACTCCAGCCAGCCCCCAGCCACCGAGCACCCAGCCACACTGTTACCCCAGCCACCGAGCCCGAGCCACTCCAGCCCCCAGCCACCGAGCCCCCAGCCACATCGGCCCAGCTGGCTACGCCGTTCGGGAGCGCACAGACGCTCGCCGGCCGTATTTTGCCGCGCTATAGTTTCCTCCAGGTAACTCCCTCACGCGAAAGTGCCTACTTACGCAAATGGAACGTTGACTCTACAATGGGCTAGAGCTAATCAAGCACATTCATCCTGAAGGAGAGATCATTCCATGGAACTTCAATTGGCGCTGGATCTTGTAGATATTGCCGGAGCGAAGCAAGTCGTTGCGGAAGTGGCGGATCATATAGATATCGTGGAAATCGGCACGCCTGTCGTCATCAACGAAGGGCTGCGAGCGGTAAAGGAAATTAAAGAGGCATTCCCGTCGCTGCGCGTGCTGGCCGATCTGAAAATCATGGATGCCGGCGGCTACGAGGTCATGAAGGCATCCGAAGCGGGCGCGGATATTATCACCGTGCTGGGCGTATCGGATGATTCGACGATTCGAGGCGCCGTCGAGGAAGCCCGCAAGCAAAACAGAAAGATCATGGTCGACATGATCAACGTGAAGGACATCGAAGGCAGAGCGCAAGAAATCGACGCGCTCGGCGTTGATTACATCTGCGTGCACTCCGGTTACGACCATCAGGCCGAAGGCAAAAACTCCTTTGAGGAGCTTGCGGCGATCAAACGCGTCGTCAAGCAAGCCAAAACGGCGATCGCCGGCGGCATCAAGCTTGACACCCTGCCGGAAGTCATCAAAGCCCAGCCGGATCTGGTCATTGTCGGCGGCGGCATCACCGGCCAGTCGGACAAGAAGGCGACGGCGGCCGAAATGAAAAAACTGGTCGGCCGGGCCTAAACGCATGGAAGCGATCCAATACGTCGCCGAGATCGTCAAGGAGCTCCAGCGTTCGGCCGAGCAGATCGCCGATGCGGAAGCCGAGACACTGGCGGACCTCATTTTGCAATCGAACCATGTGTTCGTCGCCGGCGCAGGCAGATCGGGCCTGATGGGACGGGCATTCGCCATGCGTCTGATGCACACCGGGGCCAACGCGTATGTGGTCGGCGAAACGATCACGCCCGGCATCGGCGAAGGCGATGTGCTGATCATCGGTACGGGCTCGGGGGAAACGAAAAGCTTGATCCCGATGGCCCAAAAAGCCAAAAGCCTCGGCGCATCCGTCGTGGCCGTCACAATCGCGCCCGAGTCTACGATCGGAAGCCTAGCGGACGCGGTGGTCAGGCTGCCCGGATCGCCCAAAGATCAAGCGAGCGGCAGCTATACGACCATTCAGCCGATGGCTTCGCTGTTCGAACAGACGATGTTGATCTTTTACGACGCGGTCATTCTCAGGATGATGGAGAAGCAGGGACAGGACACCGGCCGGATGTACGGCAGGCATGCCAACCTGGAATAAGCGGCACGCCAACCGCTCGATTAACGGACAGTCCTCGCCGCACATGGCGAGGGCTGTTCTTTAGTTTCCAAATGGAAGGTATAAGCTTTTACATCCTGTAATCGCTCGTTGTATACTGCCATGAGGAGGGATGACGATGGCGACGGAAATCAAGGATCGAATCGACTTGGCGACGATCAACTGCGAGAAGGAACTGACGCTGGCGGTGATCGGCGGCAAGTGGAAGTTAATTATATTGTGGCATCTCGGTTTGGAAGGCACGAAACGGTTCAGCGAGCTGAAAAAGCTGATTCCCCACATTACGCAAAAAATGCTGACTAATCAGCTGCGCGAATTGGAGGAGGACCGGCTGGTTTTCCGCAAAGTGTATCCCGTGGTCCCGCCGAAGGTGGAGTATACGTTGACGGAATATGGCGAGAGTCTCATCCCCGTGCTGAAGATGATGTACAATTGGGGCAAAAATTACGGCGAACAAGTGATCTGGAAAGACGGCAAGACGGGTCCGGAGATCGCAGCAGCCGACGCATGATAATCGGTTTGCAGAAAAGAAGGTGAATATTGTGAACGAGCCATTGATCGTCTCGGCAGAAAAGGGCGACGTGGAAAGCGTGCTGAAGCTGCTCCGCGAAGGAGCGGACATCAACGCGACGGATCGCGACGGAAGAACGGCCGTCCTTGCAGCCACCTATAACAATCGGGCGGAAGTCGTGAAGGCGCTTATTGAAAAGGGTGCGGACATCAACATTCGCGACCGCCGCTTAAATAATGTGCTTTTGTATGCCGGAGCGGAAGGGTTTCTCGATATCGTCAATCTCGCGATCGACGCGGGTGCCGATACCAAACTGACGAACCGGTTCGGGGGAATCGCTGTGATTCCCGCTTCGGAACGCGGACATGTCGAGGTTGTCGAAGCACTGCTCAGCCGTTCGGACACCGATGTGAACCATATCAACAATCTGCAATGGACGGCCTTATTGGAGGCGGTCATTCTAGGCAACGGCGGGGAAAAGCATCAAAAAATCGTAAGGCTGCTGGTTAGCCATGGTGCCGACTTAAATATCACGGATAGAGACGGACTCACGCCGTTGATGCATGCGCGGCAAAGAGGCTTCCGGGAAATCGCCGACATTTTAACCGAAGCGGGGGCGTAATCAGCCTCCCCCTTACCGCATCCCCTCAAACGAATCGTTTGAGGGGATTTTGTTCTGCGCGAACGCGATGCTTTAATCTTTAAGGTTGATTTAAGCCGCAGCCCGCATGATGTAAGTAAGACATGAAGCGGTATTCGCGGTCTGATAAATAAATGCTCGCTACCGAGCTTTCGAGGAGTGTTAATCAATGAAATTGAAAAAAGCAAAGACCTTAAGCACCGTGACGATGGCCGTATTGCTGAGCGCGACGATCGCAGGATGTTCCCAGGGGCAAAGCGGCAGCGGGAATGCCGCGGCTACGCAAGCAGCCAGCACGACCAGCACGCAGGAGGCAAGCACGCAATCAGCGAGCACGCCATCCGCAACAACGTCCACGACAAGCACGGCAGCATCATCCGGCGGTACGTCGGCAGCCGCGACGACCAAGCTGGACACATCGACGATGTTCAGCGACCGGGATCTGGCGCAGACTGCGGATCTGACGGGTGCCACGCAAGTTAAACTGGAGAGCGGCAATGACGTAACGATCGATGCCGAGGGCGTCTACGTTCTGAGCGGCGAGGCGACGAACGCGACAGTGACCGTCGAGGCGCCCGACGATGCCAAGGTGCAGCTCGTCCTGGACGGCGTCAGCATCGTCAATGCGGACGCGCCTGCCATCTATGTAAAGGCAGCGGACAAAGTATTCGTGACCTCCGCCGACGGCACGAATCATATGGAGGTTACCGGCACTTATGCGGCGGACGGGGAAACCAATCTGGATGCGGTCATTTTCTCCCGATCGGATCTGACGCTGAACGGCACCGGAACCTTGGACATCGTATCGAAGGAAGGAAACGGCATCTCGTCGAAGGACGACCTCAAGATCACGGGCGGCGTCTACAGCATTCAATCGGCTGCGGATTCGCTTGAGGCGAACGATTCCATTCTGATCAACGACGGAGCGGTCACGATCGATTCGGGCAAGGATGGTCTGCACAGCGAAAACGCAGATGATGCGACGCTTGGATATATCTATATGAAGGGCGGCACGCTGAATATCGCCGCAGCAGACGACGGCATCCAGGGCACCAGCCTGGTACAAATCGACGGCGGCACCATTAACATTACGAAAAGCGAAGAAGGCATCGAAGCCAACTATATCCTCGTCAACGACGGCCAGATCACGCTGTATGCGAACGACGACGGCATTAATGCCGCGCAGAAGGCCGAGGGCGACGTGGCGATCGTAGTCAACGGCGGCACGCTGGACGTGACCGTGGGCAGCGGCGACACGGACGCGTTCGATTCCAACGGCGATCTCTACGTGAACGGCGGTACGATTAAAGTGACGGCGCCGACTTCCTCATTCGACGCGGATGGCACGGCGCAATTGAACGGCGGAGATGTCACGGTTAACGGCGAGCAAATCACGGAAATGCCGGAATCGCACATGGGTGGCGGCGGTGGTGGCGGCAGAGGCGGTATGCGTCGGTAGTATTACAGTCAACGAATGAAGAGAGGCGAAGAGCCTCTCTTTTTTTAGCTGTAACTTTTTAGAACGTCCGCTACATACTGCCGGAACGCTTCCACGAAAGATGGCGGCTCAACAATCTTGAGCTCGGTTCCGAAGCTCGCCAAATGCCGGAAGCCGATTGGATTTTGCGGGAGCTGGATCGTTGCCGACAGCCAATCGGCGCTGTGGGGTTCGATGCGCTTGCGGCCGTACCTTTCGATAAACTGATCTTTGATCGCAGGCGAGATCAGCGCCTTAACTTGAACGAGCTCAGGCGAATATCCTTCTGCGAACGTCCGGTCCGCCGCGTGATCTCTCGGAACAAATGTCTGCTTGCCCAGCGTCAGGTTGTCGGTTCTGGACAATTTAAAGGTTCGATATTCCATACGCGTCAAGCAGTAGCCGATCAAATACCAGCTCATCTCGTTAAAATGAAGCTGGTACGGCTCGACCGTCCGAGCTGTCGACGCCCCGTTTTTATCGATATAATCGAAGTTTACCTGTCTGTTATGCGCGATCGCTTCTTGACATAACTTCAAGATGCCGGTCATCTCATCGCGACCGCTCCAATTGTAAAAGGAAACATGTATGGCGCTTTTAAGCGGTGCGCCGCGAACCATCGATTCGATTTTTTTAATCGTGATTTCGACTTCCTGGCTCAAATAGATTTGCTCCAGGCCGCCAAGAGCCGCCAAAATATTTTCCAGGTCGCCGCTGTTCAACAGACGCTTATCGATCTTATATTCGTCCATAATGCCGTAGCCGCCATTCGCCCCATGTATCGAATAGATCGGTATGTTGGACAGGCCGAGCGTCTCCATATCGCGGAGAATCGTTCGTTTAGAGACGTTGAACAGTCGAGAAAATTCCGTCGTTGAGACGACTTCCTTTTGCAGCAGAATCATCACGATCGCGATTAACCGCTCGATTTTCTCCATCTTTTTCTCCCGTGCAGATGAAATGATGACAATATACTGTCACCTATCATAGCGTATGCTGCACATATAACAAAGAGGAGGTTTTATTCATGGCGGTCATTGCGTACTTGAATTTCGACGGAGATGCGGCGGAAGCGATCGATTTTTATGCGAAGGCGTTTGAGGCAGACGAGGTCAAGCAAGTAAAGTTCGGCGATCTCCCGCAGGATCCGAATTATCCATTGCCGGAGCACGAATTAAACATGATCATGGAGTCGTCGATCGCATTCGCCGGCGGGAAGATCATGATATCGGATCTGCTGTCCGCGATGAAGCAGGGATCGGGCGAGCCGGTCAAAGGCAACAATGTGCTCATCAGCATCACAAACGAAAGCAAACAGACGTTAGAACGTTACTTCGAGCGTCTATCGGCGGGCGGCCATGTGATCATGCCACTTTCCGATACGCCATGGTCGTCTTGCTTCGGGATGCTGGTCGATGCGTTCGGCATCGTCTGGAAGTTCAATAGCGACGCGGACAAATTTCTGGATCGCGTGCTCGCAATGAAGCAATCGTAAAAAAAAGGAGCTGGGCAGCCTGCTTTATGGAGATTAAAAATCTGCTGGCAGTAAAAACCATAGAAGAGTTAAGGGCCTGGCTCCGCGACAATGGCGGGACCGAAAAAGAATGCTGGGTAGTCGTCGGCATGAAGCCGGCTTCGGGTGCGCTGCTCTATCTGGACGTCGTCGAACAAGCCTTATGCTTTGGGTGGATCGATAGTACGAAAAAGAAAATCTCAGAGACGGAGGTTGCGCAAAGACTATCTCCCAGGAGCCGGAAAAGCGCATGGACCGAACTGAATAAAGCGCGGGTCCGCCGCCTCGAGCGGCTGGGGATGATGAAGGAGGAAGGCAGGCGCGTCCTCCCGGATATGCGTCCGGAGGCGTTCAGGATCGATCCGGTCATCGAGCAAAGGCTGCAAGTGGATGCGGCGGCGTACGAGAACTTCGCCACGTTCCCGGATTTGTACCGTACCGTCCGAATCGACACCATTCAAAGCTACAAGAAAGATGCCGAATTGTTCGACAAGCGATTGGAGAAGTTTATGCAATCCACCAGGCAAAATAAGATGTATGGCCAGTGGCACGATGACGGACGGCTGTTGGCGGATTCGGATTCATAACCGGTGCACGTTCAACCCCCAGACCAAGTTCTGGGGGTTAACTGCTTTTTGGAGTAGGACGCAAGTTAGATTGTGCTTCACATAGACAGATGATATCATTTCTCTTATATTAAACTTTGTTTATTATAATAAACTATTTATTGCTTGCGGGCGTTTTCGGATTGACGGATCTGAACCCGAGAATTAAGGTAAAGAGGGGCCGGTCCGGCGCGAAGCGGCCACTTAAGCACATTTTGTAAACGGTTCCATTAAGCTTCGCAGAGCGGGGGATACGATGCGCAAGTTTCGTCTGGCGAACGTCGATAAGAGTCTTTACATCCGGATGCTCGTGCTAATCACGGTGCTGCTGCTAAGCAGCGTGCTGCTGATCTCGCTGCTGACGTATTCGCTTGCGAAGAAGAACAGCTTCGAAAATGCGCAGCAGTCGAACGCGGCCGCGCTGACGCAGCAATTGTCGCTGATCGATCAGGAGCTGGATTCGGTGAGCAGCCTCGCGGCCAACATTTTAATGACGCAGTCTTATATGTTCGCCGAGTGGGAAAATACGCTGTCCGTCGGGTCGATCATCGATCTGAACAACTACTTGAAGCAGCAGCGTTCGCTCAACCCGTATATCGATTCCATCTATTTGTATTACGACAAGCTGGACCAGATCATCACGAGCGGTCTGCAGGCGCGGCCGCTTGCCGAATTCGCGGACCGGGGCTGGACCTCCGCTTACGGCGGCAACGCGCAGCGTACGCAATGGCTAGTGAATCGCGAGACGCATCCGGAAGGCGCGGTCGCCAAGACAGCGGAAGCCGCGGCGCCCGAACGACGCTGGATCACGCTGGTGCAGACGATGCCGCTGATCGGCAAGCCGATCGGCGCGATCGTGATCAACATCGATCAGGACAGGCTGCTGGGCGATTACCTGCAAGCCTATTCGTCGAGCGCGGGCGAGATGCTCGTCCTCGGTCCGTCCGGCGAGTTCCTCTACGGCGGCGACGAGCTGCGGACGAACGGGGACCGGATCGTCAAGATCGCGCTGGCGCAGCGCGGCGGGGATTCGATCGTCGCGACCGTCGCGCATCGGAAGCAGCTGGTCACCACGCTGGAATCGGCTGCGACGCATTGGCGGTTCGTGCACCTGGTGCCGGTGGCGCAGCTGCTCGCGCATATCGACAAGCTCAAAACCGTCGTGTTCTCGGTCTCTCTCCTTTATGTCGCGATTGCAGGCGTGAGCGCCTGGTATTTTTCACGGCGCATCTATCGGCCGCTGGCGCAATCCATCGCTTATATCCGGAGGCTGGAGGAGGAGACGAGCGACAGCCGCAGCGAGGCGGAGCTCATCGTTTCGGTGTATGATCGCTTGCAGCGAACGCGGCAGCAGGAGCGGCAAAATCATGAGGAAATCGTGCGGCAAAGGCTGCTGCTCGATATGATGCAGGGGCTGGGCTTGACCCAGTACAAACATCTGCCGATCGCGCCTTTAGAAAAAGAAGTTTGGTCGGTCTGGGAAGCCCAATATACGCTCATCCTGTTCGAGCCGGAGGGCCAGTCGGACGGCCGACGGGCGGAGGACAACATCCAACAGCAGCTGTCGCTGCTCGAATGGACGGATTCGCTCCGCAAGCAGGTGTCGGGCGAGGTCGTCCTGCGCGACGACGGGCAGATCGTCGTCATCGTCGGCGGCGAACCGGCGCCCGACATGGCGGCGCATTGGCAGCGGCAGGCGCTGCAATTCGGCTTGCCGCCGATGACGGTCGGGATCAGCGAGCTTCACCGCGGGATCGACCGACTCGAGCAGGCCTACCGGCAGGCGAACGAGGCGCTGCGCCGCAAGCTGTACGCAGGCCGCGGCGCGATTATCCGCTACGAACGGCTGCAGGACGGCGACGACGGCGCGGACCGGCTCCAATCGTATCCGGGCGCGATCGAAAAGCGGCTCGTGCAGGCGATTAAAGATAAAGATGCGGAAGGCGTCAGGCAAGGGCTCGACAGTCTGCGGGACTGGATGCTCGAGCACAGGCCTCACCCGGTCGTCATGCAGCAATCGATGACGCAAATTCGCGGCGAGATGCTGAAGCTGATCGCGGGCTTCGGCGCGGAAGAGCAGACGCTCGTCCTGCAGCTCTCGATGCCCGAGCGCCACGACATGACGCTTTATGAATATATCCGGCTGCTTCAGACTATCGCGGACGCCCTGATCGAGCAGTATGCGCGAATATCGTCCCGGGTGCACGACGCCACTTTGGAGCGCGCCGTTCGCTACATTCAGGAGCATTATCAGGAGCAGCTGTCGGTCGAGCAGGTGGCCGAGCATGTGCGCCTGAGCGCTTCCTACGTGAACAAGCTGTTTAAGGAGCGGTACGGCACGACGATCAACGAATACATCATCGAGCTGAAAATCGGCCGGGCCAAACGCCTGCTGACGGACACCGACCTCGTCATCGAAGAAATCAGCCAGCAAATCGGCTACAATACGCTCAGCTATTTTACGAGATTGTTCAAAACGAAAACCGGGATGACGCCCGGACAATATCGCCGGCAGCATGGCGCGAAGCCGGAAAATACCTAGAGAATCAGCGATGATTCTCTTTTTACATAAGAAAACGCGAAAAAGGCAAAGGCAAAAACGGCCGATATTAACGGAAAACGCAAAAAAATAGGAATAACGAAATTGTGAAAGCGCTATCTATTCCGTTACGCTGTGCCTGAATCGATCGCGATTCCATCTAAGCCAAGGGGGAACATCTACATGCAACAAAACATGCGTTGGTGGGCAAAGGCGGCCGCGACCGCGACCATCCTGACATCGGTGCTGAGCGCCTGCTCGTCCGGCGGCTCGTCCGAGTCGTCGCCCGCTTCATCTTCGGCGGCACCCGCGGAGACTGCGGGGAGCAGCGCGAGCGCCACGGCTTCCGCCGAAGCGTCGAACAACGAGCACTATACGATTAATTGGGGCATTCACTTCCAGGCGCCGGGCGTCATCGCCGACACCCGCGTCCAGAAGGAGCTGGAGAAGCGTTATAACGTGACGATTAAGCCGGTCAAAATCACCGATGCGAGCATCGCCGGCGGCGAAGTGCCGGACGTGTTCACGCTAAGCGATCCGAGCGCGGTCGCGGCCTATCAGACGCAGGGCGTGCTGATGCCGATCGAGAGGTCGCTGATCGGGGAGCGGTTGCCCGAATACGAAGCCGACATTCAATCGGTGCCGGGCAATTTATTCGCGCCGGCCACCTTCGACGACAAGCTGTGGGCGATTCCGATGTTCGTGACGCTCCGCGGCTACGATTTTGCCGGTCTGTGGCGCACGGATTGGCTGAAGAAGGTCGGGATCGAGAAGACGCCGGAGACGCTCGAGGAGTTCGAGAAAGCCGTATACGCGTTCGCCAAAAACGATCCGGACGGCAACGGAAAGAACGATACGTACGGCTTGACGGGCACGATGACGACCACATGGTCGTCCGGCTTCTACAATATATTCGGCGCGTACGGCGTGGAGCCGACGATGTGGCATGTCCGCGACGGCAAGGTCGTCAACGGCTCCGTCATGCCGGAGACGAAGGAAGCGCTCGCCACGCTGCGCAAGTGGTACGCGGACAAGGTGATCGATCCCGAATTCATCACCGATACGCAGGAGTCGTACCGGACGAAGCTGTTCAACGGCCGCATCGGCTTCATCGAAGAGACGATCGGCCGCCTGTATCGCGAGGATGCTTCCACCATCGCGAGCATGAAGGAGATCAACGCTTCGGCGACGCTGGCGCCCGGCGTGAATCCGACCGGTCCCGGAGGCAGCGGCTCGTGGAGCTGGGGCTCCAAGAGCAACTACGTTGTGTTCGGCTCGCAAATGGCCAAGGACCAGGGCAAGCTGGATCGCATTCTGCAGATGATGCGGGATTACAGTACCGACCGCGGGCTGTACCTGCTGCTTAACCAGGGCTATGAAGGCGAGCAGTGGAAATATGTATCCGGCACGAGCGGTCCGACGGAATTCCTCGACGGATGGGCCAAAGTCGAGGACAGAGATCAGACAGGCGCGCGCATGTTCGCCATGGGCGCCATCAACACGAATGCCATGCGCGCCGACTTGACGGATCCGGACCTCACGGCCGCCATTCAAAAATACGGAGCGGGCGACAACTGGACGGATGCCACCTACTTCATGGTGCTGCCTTCGGAAGGCATGTACAAGGCGGATCTGACCCTGCTGATGCAGCGCACGTTCGCCGAGATCATCACCGGGCAGAAGAGCCTGGACGACTATGACGCCTACGTAAAGCAATGGTACGCCAAAGGCGGTCAGAAGCTGACCGATGAAGCGAACGCGCTGTATGCCACATTGAAGTAATCATCGCCTGAAGCGGTGCGCCTCTTCGCCGGAAGAGCGGAAAGGCGCGCCGTTGAATCCGAATCCGCAGGAGGAATAAAGATGAAAGTCAGAATTTTCAGGCGAATTACGGTTTGGACGGTTTTACTGACTTTGCTGTGGGGGCTGCTGCCGCCCGCGGGCGGTGTCATGCAGACGGCAAGCGCCGAAGAGAGCGGCAGCTTGACGATTCAAGCCTCGCTGTATCCGAAGCTCGAATGGACCGAGGACGCCGGCGCGTCGCAATACCGATTGACCGTAAAACGGCAAGGAGAAGCGGCGCCGGAGGCCGTGTACACGTTGCCTGCCGGCGTGCGTTCCCTCGCATTGCCGAACCGTCTTCAGCCGGGCGCGACCTACGACCTGACGGTCGAGTCGGGCAGCGGGGGGAGCTGGACGGCGTGGGCCGAGGATTCGCTCGCGACGCCGGCCGATCGGGAGCAGCTCGTGTCCGACGCGTTCGAGGACGATGCGGTCGGCACGCTGCCGGCGGGCTTCACGAAGTACACCCCGGATGCCAACAACACCGTACAGGTCATCGCCGACGGGACGCAGCACCGGATCGAGCTGAACAGGTCGGTAGGCTCCGCCGTATACGGGCCGGCGCTCACGTATCCGTTCGGCGCGCCGCTGACGGACGGCATCGTCAGCGCGGAGTTCAGCGTGAAGCGTTCGAGCACGCAGCGCTTCATTCTGTATTCGCTCGGCTACAGCCTGACGCGCTCGCAAAATGCGGCTTGGGCCTTCGTCGACTACAACCGTCACTACTTGTACGATCCGACGTACCGCGACGTCGGCGCCATGAATGCCGATACGTGGTATCACTACAGGCTGGTCGCCGATATCGATGCGGGGACGTACGATTTCTACATCAACGGCGTCAAGGCGAACGCGGCGCCGGTGGCGTTCCAGGCGACCCAGCCGATCCGCGAGTTCACCGTGTACAACTCCGCCGGGCGGGGAGGCGGCGATCTGGCGTACCAGACCGGCCCGTACTGGGTCGACGACGTGACGATCCGCCATTCGCGGACGCCGCCGCGGGCGGCAGCGCCTGCATCCGGCGCGAGCCAGCTCGGGTTGACGGAGACGCTGCAGTGGCAGGACAGCGGCGCCGAGGACTATTCGATCGTGATCGCGCGCGACGCGGCGATGACCGACATCGCATGGAGCGGCGCGGCGGCCGGTACGGCGGACAGCTTGAGCATTCCCGCCGCCGCCGGGCTGGACTACGACACGACGTACTACTGGCGGGTCGTCGCCCATGACGACGGCTGGAGCTGGTCCGCCGACACGGCCAGCTTCAAGACGATGAAGGATCCGGCGGGCCCGCAGGACGTGAGCCGCTATCCGTCGCTGACCTGGACGGCGGTGCCGGGCAGCGCCGCGTACACGGTGAGCATCGCATCCGTCGACGGCACGCCTCAATCCTACGCGTACAACGGCATTGCCGGCACGCAATTTACGGTGCCCTTCGCGCTCGACGCTTCGCGCAATTATAGCTGGCATGTGCTGGCGGACGACGGCGTCACCGAAGCGGGCAGCGGCTTGTGGCTGACGGAGACCGACGACAGCGTCTGGGTATCGGAGGACTTCGAGTCGGCCGCGTCGGGCAGCGTTCCCGCGCCGTTCACGGCGTTTGCGCCTGGCACCGTCAGCACCGTGCAGGTCGTCGAGGCCGGCGGGGAGCGCTATGTCGAGCTGAATCGCTCGACCGGTTCGACGGATGCGGGGCCGGCGCTCATCTATCCGTTCGGACGGACGGTCGCGAACGGCACGCTGGACGCGTCGTTCCGCGTCAGACGCGATTCGACCCAGCGCTTCCTCACGTATGCGATGGGCAACAATCTGACCTACAATCAACAGCCGGTATGGGCCTTCGTCGACTACGGCAACGTCTATGCGACCGACCCGACCTACCGGTCGCAGGGCAAGATGGATGCGGATAAGTGGTACGACTACCGCATGGTCGTCGATGTCGATGCGGGCACGTACGACCTGTATATCGACGGACAGAAGACGAACCAGCAGCCGATCGCGTTCCAGGGCGCGAATCCGCTGACCCAGTTCATGGTCTTCAACAAGTACGGCAGAGGCGGCGCGGACAACGGGTATCATACCGGCGCCTACGACGTGGACGACGTGACGGTCGCCTGGCAGCCGACTTCGCCGTCGGCCGTCGGTCCCGTCGACCGCAGCGAGGACACGTCCGTCACGCCCGCGTTCGAATGGCGGGACGCCCACGCCGATTCGTATACGCTCGTCATCGGCAGAGACAGCGGACTCACCGAGGTGACGCAGGTTATCGACGGCATTACGGACAACGCGTACACGCTGCCTGCGTCTGCGGCGCTCGATTACGACACCGTTTATTACTGGAAGGTCGTCGCCCACAAAGGAGCGGACAGCTGGTCGGGCGGCAGCGCGGCGAGGCTGACGACGCAGCTCGACGCCAGCGGCAACCGCGTGCCGGTGCTGTTCTCCGCAGCGCCGACGGAGGTGAAGCCGGGAGAGATGTTCCAGCTGTTCGGCGCAAGCTTCGATACGGACGACGTGCGGCTGCTGCGTCTGGACGATACGCCGGCTGCCGGCCTTGAAGCCTTGATCGGCGCCGCGGCCGACCCGGAAGCGCTGGACCGCGACGAAGCGGCGGCGATCGGCGAGCCGTACGGCAACGATACGGCGCTGCGGGCGGTCGTGCCGGCGGCCGAGACGCCGGGCATGTACGCCGTATGGGCCGTGAACGATACGCAGTGGAGCGCGCCCAAGCTGCTCAACAAGACGACGGTTTACTTCGCGTCGCCCAACCGCTTGAATACGGCTTCCTCGCGCGAGGTGCGGATCATCGGCAAGCAGCTTGCCGGCGTCTCGAACGCGGCTTATGTGTATCTCGTCGACGAGGAAGGCGACGCAACGGCGGTAACGCTCGAAGAAGCGGGGCCGTACGAGCTCGTGTTCGAATGGCCGCTGGCGCTGGGTCCCGGCACGTACGAGATTTGGACGCACAACGGCTACGGCGGGGCGTACGGCTGGGGAGAGACGCAGACGATCGAGGTCGTCGACGAGCCGTTCTCGACGTACTCGGTGTCGATCGCGACCTACGGTGCGATTCCGGACGACGGCGTCGACGACCGGGCGGCCATTCAGGCGGCGCTCGACGCGGCGGACGGCGGCGGCACGGTGCTGGTGCCGGCGGGGACGTACGATATTTCCAATACGCTTCACGTCGGAGAGCATACGGCGCTGAAGGGATTGGGCAAGGACGCCGGCGGCGAGCATCAGTCGGTCATCAAGTTTATAACCGGCGACCCGGTCGGTCCTGCGACAGGCGGACTCGGCAAGGCGATCGTGCGCGTGGGTGACGGCTCGGGCGTCGAGAACCTGAAGCTGGTCGGCAGCGTCAGCGTAGACATGGGCATCGATATCGAGGACGGCGCGGATGATGTATTCGTCCGATACAACGAGGTTCGCAACTATTTCCCGACGAGCGGAATCAAGGGCTACTTCAGCGGCGTCTTCGGGAGCAGCGGCACGACGGATTATTTCGAACGGCTGCAGATCGTCGGCAACACGTTCGAGGGCTATAACGGCATCAACTTCGACCTATCCGAATACGGGCGCTTTATCGACAATACGGTACTGACCCGGCGATATACGCCGATCGTGTTTACGAGCTCGTCCAAAAACATTATCGAAGGCAACACGATCGACGGCCGCAATGCCGCAGGGGTGAGAGAGGCAAGCCGCGGCATCACGTTCAACATGGGCTTCGACCGGCCGGGCCTCAAGCCGAACGAAATGAATTATGTATCCGGCAACAACATCACTTATGTCGGCAACGAGGCGACGCCGACCAATGACGGCGAATATGTGCTGTTCGACAACAACGGCGATGCGCCATTCCCGACTACGCATTACTACGGTGCGGTGAAGGACGGCACGCCGGATTCGCTGACATTCGCCAATGTCAGCTGGACCGCGAACCAGATGAAGGAGCTGTACGTGCTGATCGTCGACGGCCGCGGACTTGGACAATATCGCAAGGTGACGGGCAGCAGCGACGGTACGGTGTATGTCGACAAGCCTTGGGACGTGACGCCGGATTATCGTTCAAAGGCGGTCGTCGCCCACTTCCATACGCTCAACCTCGTGGTCGGCAACCATGCCTATCTCAACAAAGGAAACAACTTTGTGCTGTGGGGCAACGTGCTGGATAACATCGTGGACGGCAATACGGCGGAGCAGGGCGGCTCCACGGTGTCAGCGCTCGATCATTCGTCTCACCCGAGCCAGTACGGCGCGGCTTACTACAACCTGATTCAGAATGCGGATTCGCCGGAGGCGGGAATCACCTATTCCGAATACGGCTACGGCAGCACGGCGCGCGCGTCGGTCATCTCGTACGGCAATACGCTGCGCCGCAACGACACCGACAGGCTGTCGTTCCGCACCAACTCGGTGCAATCGGCCAGCGGGAACGTGCAGGCGAACCTGCTGGAGCACAACAAGGTCGGCAGCGCCATCGTCGTCACCCCCAATGCCAGGAACAACGTGCTGCGGAAAAACGCGGTGTCCGGCGCATGGCCGCTCGTCGCGGACGGCGGCGAGTCTACGATCGTCATCGAGCGCGGACTGCTCCCTTCGCCGTCGGAGGTATCCGTCATCCCGGCCGTATACGGCGTCCAGTTGAACTGGTCCGCGGTGACGGGTGCCGACGGCTACTACGTCTTCCGCAAGCTTCACGGCTCGGCAGATCCGTACGAGCGGCTGGACACCGGCACGGGCGCCGGCCCGCTGGCGGCGACGAGCTGGCTCGATACGGAGGCGGCGGTCGGCGAGGTGTACGATTATCGCGTGGCTTCCTATGCGGATGGCGTCGGACAGGGTCATGCCGGCCAGCCGCAGGCCGGGTTCAGCGGCGCGATCACGGCGACGTCGCTGACGGCGGCGGAGTGGCAGTGGACGGCTCCGTATGACGGGGAGGTCGAGGCGCTCGCTTCGCTCCGCAAGCTGGACGGCTCCGACTATGACTTCGAGCTGCGGGTCAACGGCGATCCCGTTGCCGGCGCATCGGTGCTGACGTCAGTGTACCAGGCGCACGAACGGATCTCGCTGCAGGCCGGCGACGAGCTGACGTTCGTCTGGACGTCGGCCGATCCCGCTGCCGATGTGCAAGCACACTACGGCGTGCTGTTCACGCGGGACGCGCCGATTCCACTCGCGCCGCAGCAGGGCTCGCACGACGTCGTAACCGACGGGGCGGCCTTCTCGTGGACCGACGTGCCGAGCGCCTCATCGTACCGTCTGCTGATCGGCACCGACCCGGCGCTGACGTCGCCGACGTTCGTCTACGAGGACATCGCGACGAACGCCTTCACGATGCCCGCCGCAGACGGGCTCGACGAACGGACGACCTATTACTGGAAGGTGCAAGCGGTCAACGGCTCCGACGTCTGGGATCGGGCCGACGCGGTGCAGCAGATTCGCACGGCGCCGTACGGACGCGAGCTGCTGTACGCGCAGAACTTCAACGCCTTAAGCGGGCTGCCGTCGGCCTGGACCGTCCGAACGGGCACGACCAGCAGCATCGGCATCGCGGAGGTGCCGGGCAGATTCAACCGTTCGCTGGTCATCGCCTCCGACGGGCAGCAGGACGCGCCGCGGCTGACGATTCCGCTGCCGTCGACGCTCGATAGCGGCAAGTTGCATCTGAGCTGGGACGTCATGCATACCGGCAACCAGACGGCGCACTTCCAGCTGTTCCCGGCCAAGGCGCCGGTGACGGCCAGCGGCCTGAGCGGCCTGTTCTCGGCCTACGGCTACTACTACGTAGACTGGAGCCCTGCGTCGACGTATCCGAGCCTGCTGAACCAGTGGAGGCATATCGACATGCTGCTCGATCTCGATACGAATCAGTACACGGTCGACATCGACGGCGTGCGGCTCAAGCTGAACAACGGGACCGAAGTGTTTACGTACGCGCCCGGGGCGATCGATACGCTCGTCCTGCAGTTTTCCTCCGACCGCTGGCCGGCCGTCGTCTACTTTGACAATATCGCAATCATGGCCGTAGAGGAGTAGAGAGATTTGAGCCAGATCCGACTGTTCTGGAAATATAAAGAGCTGAGCGTCATGCTGCTGGTTTCGTTGTCGGCCTTCATTTTGTTCAAGTTCGGTCCGATGTACGGCCTGCTGATCGCGTTCAAAAATTTCAGGGTGGTGGAAGGCGTGTGGGGCAGTCCGTGGGTCGGACTGCTTCACTTCCGCCGACTGTTCGCCGACCCGAACTTCTACACGCTGTTCCGCAATACGATGCTGATCAACGTCTATTTCGTGCTGATCGTGTTCCCGGCGCCGATTGCGTTCGCCATCATGCTCAACGAGCTGCGGCATCGCTGGTTCCAGCGGATCGTCCAGACGACGACGTATTTGCCGCATTTTATCTCGTGGGTCATCATTTCCGGCCTGTTCATCTACTTTTTGTCCCCCAGCATGGGCGTCGTCAATTATGTGATCCAGCTGCTCGGCTTCGATCCCATCTTCTTCATGGGCGAAAAGCAATATTTGCGGCCCCTGCTGGTGCTGTCGATGCTGTTCAAGGAGCTGGGCTGGAACTCGATCATTTTTTTCGCGGCGATCGCCGGCATCGATCCGCAGCTGCACGAGGCGGCCGTCATGGACGGCGCCAAGCGGTGGAAGCGCATCTGGCATATTACGCTGCCGTGCCTCATGCCGACCGTCGTCGTGATGCTCATCCTGAGCTTGGGCGGATTTTTGAATACGAACTTCGAGCAAATCTACAACTTTCTCAATCCGCTGAACTATGACCGCGGCGACGTATTCGAGACGTACGTGTACCGCATCGGCCTGCAGCAGTTCCAATACAGCTACACGGCCGCGATCGGGCTGTTCAAATCGGTCGTCGGGCTGACGCTCGTGCTGCTGACGAACGCGATCGCCCGCAAGGCCAGCGGAGGCGAGCAAGGACTATGGTGAGGAGAGAGACGCAATGAACTTAAAATCTCCGGGCGAAAAAGCGGTCGACGCGGTGTTGTATGCGGTGATCGGGACGGTGCTGCTCATGGTGCTGTACCCGTTCGTCCACGTCCTGTCGGTATCGTTCAGCGACCGCGGAGAGGCGCTTCGCTACGGGTTTCACTTTTTCCCGAGATCGTTCAGCCTGGAAGCTTACGAGCAGGTATTCCAAGCACGCAACATCTGGGTCGGCTACGAGAACACGCTGTTCCGGATGATTGTCGGCACGGCGGCGAGCCTGCTCGTGACCATCCTGGCCGCCTATCCGCTGTCCCGCCCTTATTTCCCGTACAAGCGGGCGTTTACGCTGGTCATTCTGTTCACGATGCTGTTCGACGGGGGCATCATTCCGACGTACCTGCTGCTGCGCGATCTGGAGCTGATCAATACGCGGGGCGTCTACGTCGTGCTGCATATGGCCAGCGCGTTCCATGTGCTTGTCATGATGAGCTTCTTCCGCACGATCCCCAAGGAGCTCGAGGAGTCGGCGCGCATCGACGGCGCAGGCGAGATGCGGACGCTGCTGCAGATCATGCTGCCGCTCACCGTGCCGGTGCTGGTGACGCTGACGCTGTGGAATCTCGTCATGCATATGAACCAGTTTTCCGACAACCTGCTGTACGTGACCGATCGCGGCAAATTCGTGCTGCAGTACGTGCTTCAGGAAATCTTGATCCAGGACCGGCAGGATTCGTTCGCCTCGTTGACGCAAACCCAGGAGCCTCCGGCGCCGGAGAGCCTCAAGATGGCGTCCATCATGGTGGCGATCACGCCGCTGCTCGTCATTTATCCTTTTCTGTTGAAGTACTTCGAGAAGGGCACGATGGTCGGCTCGGTTAAAGGCTGAGGCTGCCGGAGCAGGAACAGGTTCAGATTAGAAGCAGGCGCTTATTCAACAAAGGGATGAGGGAGACGGAAAATGATAGCGATACGCAGTACGCTGCCGCTCGTCGAACCGCCGACATGGGCGTTGCTGGAGCGGGCGCTCATCGCGCGCATGAACGAGGCGGCGGAGCTGGCGATCTCCCGATACGTCCGCGAGGACGGCACGATGCTGTGGCCGACGGACGCGGATCACGAGGACATCGACGCGCTCGACGATATGTTCGAGAGCTTCCACAACTGGCCGCTCCTGTATATGCTCGGCGGGGACGAGCGGCTTCGGGGATGGTCGCTGCGGCAGTACGACGCGATCGTCAAGCAGTTCGCGGGCGTTCAGACGGGCCACGGCCATCCGATGGTCGTGGACGAGTACGAGCAGGGATACGACTGGTTCCACCAGGGCGAGGGCTATCTGTTTTTTTACTTGCTGAACATGATGGACCCCGCAGGCGGGACGAACCGGGAGCGCGCGATCCGGTACGCGAACTTGTATGTGGAAGAAACGGCCCGCAACTACGACGCGGCGCGCAACGTGATCCGCAGTCCGCACAGCGGCAGCATGGGGCCGGGCTGGCGCAACTTCGCCGGCAAGTCGTGGGGCTATGCGAACTGGAAACGGTTCTACGGCTTGCCGTTCCAGGACGTGCAGGGCGTCGAGCGGCTGGACGACGTGAAGACGGAAGCGGCCGCAGCGGCGATGGGCCGGGCGCTGGAAGCGCGGCAGAGCCGCGGCGACGCGGCGGTGAATCTGGCCGTCACGTCGATGGTGGCGCAGGCTTATCTGCATACGGGCGACGACAAATACCGCCTGTGGATCGAGCGCTACGTCGGCGGCTGGATGGAGCGGGCGGATGCGAACGGCGGCGTCGTGCCGGACAACGTCGGCTTGAGCGGGCAGGTCGGCGAGTATACGGGCGGGAAATGGTACGGCGGCTACTACGGCTGGACGTGGCCGCACGGCTGGCATGCGGTCGGCTGCGCGGTGATGGCGGCGGCGGAAAACGGCTGGCTCGTCAGCGGCGGCGACGAACGGTACTTGCACTTCGCGCGGCGGCAGCTCGACGCCTTGACGGAGCGGGGCATCATGCACCGCGGCACGCTGCATGTGCCGTACAAGTACGGCGATCCCGGCTGGTACGACTATGATTTGTGGATCGACAGCGTGCTGCTGGCGGACGGGAGCGCGTCGCGTCCGCACGAGCCGACCGGCAGTCCGGTGCTGTGGCGGGACGGCTGGTTCGAATTTCAGCCGATGGAGCCGCACTTCCCGGTGCATCTGTGGCATGCGTCGATGGCGGAGGACGACTGGGACCGCGCGGTCAAGCTGCGGCACGCGCATGAAGACGATGCGCGGCGCGTCCGGTCCGGCTTCCGCGTCAAGAAGGACTTCGGCGGCAACGATGAGCCGTGGGCCGCTTACTTGCACGGGGAATACCCGGATTATCCGCTGCATATGCTCCGGCACAGCCTGACGCTGCTGTATTACCGGCTGGCCTTTATCCATCACGATCGGGAAGATCCGTCGTCGTACCGCGAGACGTACTTCCAGTATCGCAATCCGGTCGTGACGGAGGCGCTGTCGCAGCTCATGTGCGGCGCGCCGCGCATGATCTACAACGGCGGGCTGTGGTTCCCGCGCGTGCGGTATTACGATGCGGAGCTGCGGCGTCCCGGCGTGCCGGACGACGTCGCGGCGCTGGTCAGCCGGCTGACGGAAGACGAGGTGGAGCTGGAGCTGGTCAATCTGCATCCGTCCCGCGCGCGGCGGCTGATCGTGCAGGCGAGCGGCTACGGCGAGCACCGCATCGTTCGCGTCCATGCCGGGCAGCTGTCCGGCGAGCTGAAGCTTGCGACGTACGTAGAAGCCGGGGCGCCATGGCCTGCCGCCGAGCGGACGACGCGGACGACGGAGATCGGCGCGCCGGCGTTCGAGGTCGAGCTGGCGCCGGCTTCGCGGCTGCCGCTGGTGCTCGAGGTGGAGCGGCATGCTTACAAGCCGAGCTACCGGCAGCCTTGGGAGATGGCTTGAGGAGACGGCATGAGGCTACGGCATGAGGCTACGGCATGAGGCTACGGCATGAGGAGAGGGCATGAGGAGAAGGCATGAAGGAGATGGCGTGAGGCAAAAGCCTTGCGGAAAACTTGATGAAGAGCACATGCGGAATAGCGCTTGAAGGAGGACTTGAGCGGAAGTGACAGCCTTGATCGAGGACATACGGCGCTTTTATTTGCGGCACGGCCGCCGTGGGCCGATCCCTTACGGCATCGGCTGCGCGTACGCGAGGGACGCGGCCGTTCATCGCGCCGCCTACGGGAGCGGGATTCGGTACTTCGATACGTCCTATAACTACGGCAAAGGCGAGAGCGAGGAGGTGCTCGGGCAATTCGTCGCCGGGACGGACAGGCGGACCGTGTTCATCGCGACCAAGGCGATCGTCGTGCCGGTCCGGTTAAGCGGCCCGGAGGCGGCGGCGCTTGTCCGCGCGAGCCTGGAGGCAAGTCTCGGGCGGCTGCGCACCGGCTATATCGATCTATATCAATTGCACGAGACGACGTCGCTCCATCAGGCATTCGGCGAGGACGGCATCCTGCAAATGCTTCAGGCGGCCCGGCGGGAAGGCTTGATCCGCTATATCGGGATCGGCACCGCCAGCCACGAGGTGCTGGGGGAAGCGGCGGCAAGCGGGGCGTTCGACAGCATTCTGACCTACGGCGACTACACGCCGTTGGAGCAGAGCGCGGAAACGCTCATTCGGGAGGCCGCGGCGTCCGGCGTCTGCGTCGTCAACGGCAGCCCGCTCGCCGGTCGGCTGATCTCGCGCGATGACCCGCGCAGCCTGGCGCTGACGGAGGACGATCATCGGCGGCGGCGCTTGCCCGCCGCGGTCGCCTACCGGAGCTGGTGCGCGCGCAGCGGCGTCGATCCGGTCGGCTTCGCCCTGCAATTTCCGCTCGGCAGCCCCGATATCGCGCTGAATTTGTTCGGACCGGCTTCGCTCGACCAGCTTGAGGAAAATCTGGACCTGCTGGCAGAGTCGTTCGAGCAGCAGGCGTACGATTCCTGGCTCCGATGGTACCGGGCGTGGAGCGACGGCGGGCGCTCCGGTCCGAAAGCTCGCCGGGAGGAGGGGAGCGATCATGCGCTATCTTGACAGTCACGTGCACTTCTGGCAGCTCGCGCGGGGAGATTACCGCTGGCTGAAGCCGGACAATGCCGCGCTCTACCGGGATTATGTGCCGGACGATCTGTTCGCCGCAGCGTCGGGGTGCGACATGGAAGGCTTCATCGCCATACAAGCCGCGGCGACGACGGCGGAGACGGAATATTTGCTGGCGCTGGCCGACCGGCACGAACGGATCGCCGGCGTCGTCGGTTACCTGAACCCGCTGGCGGATTCGTTTGCAGAGGACTACGGCAGGCTCCGCCGCCATCCGCGATTCGCGGGCATCCGCATCGACCGCGCCATCGTCGAACCTTGCCGCCAGGAGCCCGCCCCGGCGCGCCTGCTGGCGAATCTGGCCCAGCTGGAGCGGGACGGCCTTGCCGTCGATCTGCTGATCGGACCGGCGGATATGCCGGTCGTGGCCGGATGGCTGACGCGACTCCCCCGGCTGAAGGCGGCCATCAACCATATCGGTTCGCCGGACGTCCGCCGGGGCGAGCTTGAGCCGTGGGCAGCGCGGATGGGCGAGCTGGCGTCGTTCCCCCGCGTCTATTGCAAATGGTCGGGGATGATCACCGCGGCGGGGGGCGCAGATGCCGAGGCGCTCGCGCCTTATATTCAGCGCACGGCGGAGCTGTTCGGTCCAAGCCGCGTCCTGTTCGGCAGCGATTGGCCGGTCGCCTTGACGGCGGGAACGTACCGGGACGTCGTGCAGCTGTTCGAGCGGCTGCTGCCGCAGGCGTGGAGCGAATCGGAGCGGGATGCTGCGAGAGGGGCGAACGCCCGGCGATTTTATACGGAAGCGGGAGATCGGTCGTTATGAGAGAGAGGCAGCTGTATTACGCCCAGCTTCGCCGGGGAGCGGAGGACGCGTTCCGTCAGCAGGTCGGACGGGAGGCCGCCGCGCTGCGGGAAGGCTGGGAGAGCGAAGGCTTGCGCGAGATATCCGTATTCGCCTGCGGCCCGTACGTTTGCACGTATGCCGAGCGCCTGGACGCGGGGGGAGGCGCCGTCTGGGATTGGCCGCGTTGCTACGAGACGTATTTGGAGAAATGGCCGCCGGCGCCGGTCGCGGGGACGCGGACGGGCGGCGCGGAAGAGACGCCGTTCAGGCTGGCAGTCCCGATGATCGATATTTTCCACGACGGGCTTCCTGAGGAGCTCGAAGCATCGGGCGTCCGCTTCCGGCCGGAGGAACGGATCGGCACCCTCGCGCGATTGAAGCCGGCGCTTGCGTCGAGCTATATCTACTACCACTATCAGCGCCAGGAGGAGACGCCGGGCAGCTTCAATGCAAGCTGCGTCATCGGCAGCGCCGGCGCGCTTCTGTTCAACTATCGCGAGCTGCCGGCCGTCGCGGGCGCGGTCAAGCGGCAAGGGCTGCTGACGACGAATCATTCGCCGTCCGACTGGCACGGGGTCATGGCGCCTCATTTCGATCCGTGGGCGGATGCGAAGGCCGGGGAGGAGCTGTGGCGCGGGATGGAGCGGATCGTATGAAAAGCTTGCTCCTCGATATCGGAAGCACCTCGATCAAGTGGGCGGTCTACGACCGGGAGAAGCGGCTGAAGTCCGAGGCCGCTTCGGTGCCGTTTCCGATGCCCGTCGAGAATCGTCCGCCTATACACGAGGTGAGCGTCGAGGATATCGTCCGGCCTGTCATGGACGCGTTGCAGCGTTATGCCGCCACGGTGGACCGCCTTTACATCTCCACGCAAATGCACGGATATTTGCTCGGCGACGGCAGCGGCGGCTTGCTGACGCCGTATATCTCCTGGCAGGACCGGCGCAGCACGCTGTCCGCGAACGGGCGCAGCTGCCTGGCGCAGCTCCCCGTTCGACTGCCGCCGGCGTCGGGCAGCTGCGTCAAGCCGAACTCGCCGCTCTGCGGCTTGTTTGCGATGAAGCTGCTGGAGCCCGAACTGTTTTCGCGGGCGAGGCGCTTTTACACGCTGGGGTCCTATATTGCCTATAGGCTGACCGGCGCGAATGCGACGCATATTACGGACGCGGCAGCTTCGGGCATGTACAACAAAGAAGACGGATCGCCGCAATTTAACCCGTATCCGGAGCTGGAACTGCCAGAGGCGACGATGAAGGTGCTGCCGATCGGCGCTTGGGGGCCTGTGGCGGTGTACAGCCCGGTCGGCGACCACCAGGCTTCGGTACTTGGAAGCGGGCTGCAGGACGAGCGCGAGTACCTGCTCAACCTGGGGACGGCGGCCCAGCTGTGCGTCATCGCGGAAGCGCATGCGGCAGGCGAGTTCGAGAGCCGGCCGTACTTCGCGGGCCGGACGCTGTGCACCGTGTCCGGCTTGCCCGGCGGCCGGGAGATGGCGGTTCGCTCCGGCACGGCCGGGCTTGCGGACGAGATGGTTAGCGATTATGAAGCCGCGTTGATCAAGCTGCCTGCCAGGGCGCGGCTCCTCGTGACCGGCGGAGCGGCCAGGCATCACGAGGCGCTGGTGGCCGCGGTCTGCGACCGGCTGGGCGTTCCCTATCGGCTGCGTCCGGATCGCGATGCGCTGGACGGGCTGATCGAACTGAGCGATCTCACAGGTTGAGCGGGCGGATCGATGAACGTATCTATGGACGTATCGATGAACGTATCCATGAACGGACTAGTTCGAGCAAATGAAGAAGGTGAAAACGATTTGAAACCCAACGAGACGTATACGGGCACGATGCTCAGCGAAATTCCGTTTCCCAATATGGCCGTGCTGTTCAAGAGCGGCGGCCTGGACTTTTTTATCGTTGATACGGAGCACGGCGGCTTCGACCACGCCGCGTTGTCGGGACTCATCATGACCGCCCGGCTTGCCGGCATCACCGTGCTGGTGCGGCTGGCGGATCATGCGCGCAGTGAGATCACCCGGCTCATGGACATGGGCGCCGACGGCCTGCTGCTGCCGATGACCGGCGGCAAGGAAGACATCGCCGCCGTCGTCCGGCATGCGAAGTACGCGCCGGTCGGGCGGCGCGGCATCTCCACGACCCGCGGCCATACCTTGTACGCGCCGACGGGCATCCGCGAGTATATGCGCCAAGCCAATGAACGCACGCTGGTATTCGCGCAGATCGAATCGCAGGCAGGCCTGGACGCGATCGATGAGATCGTCGGCCTGGACGGCGTTGACGGCGTCATCGTGGGACCGAACGATTTGGCATGCGATCTCGATTGCCTCGGGGAGGCGGCGCCGATCCTGGACGCGATCGCCGCCGTTGCCGCAGCGGTGCGCCGTCTCGGCAAGGCCGGCGGCATCATCACCTCGGAGCCGGTCTTTCTGCGGCATGCCAAAGCGAACGGCATGGGCATTTACTGCATTGGCAGTGAGCTTCATATGCTGAAGCTGGCATGCCGAGGCATTATCCAACAAGTAGAGGAGCTGCAACGATGAACCGAATTCGTCTCGTCCACCGCGACCATCTGAGCTGCGAGCCGATCCTTCGGCGTTGTCCGAACGGCGAGCTGATCTGCGTCGGCCAGGTCGGCGACATCACGGAGCCGGCGCCCGGCAATCGGGTCGTCGTTTTTCATAGCAAAGATAACGGAGAGACCTGGTCGGAGCCGTTCTCGATTTATCCGGAAGACGGTCAGGCGGTTTACGCCACGGAGCTGATGCTGCTGGACGGCGTGTTTTACGCTTTTTTGACGCTGCACAACGGTCATTTCGTCAACTGGCAGTGCACGACGATGCAAAGCCGCGACAACGGCTATACGTGGGAGGACATCGGCATCCATCCCGCCCTGCCGAATTTTTCGTTCGCGCGCGGAATGATTCGGCTGAGCAACGGCGACATTGTCATTCCGTATCAGCACTACCCGATCTCCCCCGAGGAAAATGACCGCCTGGCGCAGAGCGGCCTCAAGATATGGGAAGCGCGCATCTCGCATGTGGAAAACGGCGTGCTGATCAGCAAGGACAACGGCCGGACCTACACAAGGCATGAAGGGCCGCGGACGCCGATCAAGGGGAAGGGGCAGCCCAAGTGGAACTGGCCTGAACCGACGCTTGCTGAATTGTCCGACGGCACGCTCGTCATGCTGCTGCGCGTCAACGAATCCGGCTGCCTGTGGCGAAGCGAGTCGCGGGACGGCGGGGCCGGCTGGAGCGCGGCCGAGCGCACCGACATTCCCAATCCGTCCAACAAGCCGAAGCTGATCGCCATGCCGGGCGGCCGAATCGCGCTCATCCATACGCCGAACGGCAGGCACGGCATGCTGGAGCGTACTCCGCTGGCGGTCTGGATCTCGGACGACGACATGCGGACCTGGGGCTACAAGCGGATCGTCAGCGATTTTCCCGGTGGCCTCTGCTATGCGGACGGCATCTGCGAGGAGGGGGGCAGGCATATCCGATTCACGATCGAGCACAGCCGCTTCAACATCCTGTTCGTCGATCACGAGGTAGAGTTAGAGACGGCGGCCGAGGCCAAGGTAGAGGTTTAAGGCGCAGCCCCGCGGGCGAGGAGGGGGAGCGCGATGAGCGATGGCGATCGGCCGATCGAGACCGTCATCTATAAAGAAACGGATGGCGCGCGTCTTAAGCTGCTGGTTTGCAAGCCGGACGGCTGGCACGAAGCGGACGGCCGCTCCGCGGTCGTATGGATTCACGGCGGCGGGTGGCATAGCGGCGCACCGGAGCAATTCGAGCGGCACTGCCGGATGATGGCGGACCGGGGCGCGGTATCCTTCAGCGTGGCGTACAGGCTGCTGCCGAGCCCGGGTAAGCCGGATACGGCATGCCGGGCGTCCTCGCTCGAAGATTGCATGGCGGACTGCCGTTCGGCGATCAGCTTCATCCGGACGAACGCCAGCCGGTTCGGCATTCGCCCGGATCGGATCGCCGTCGTCGGCGATTCGGCCGGCGGTCATCTTGCGGCCAGCCTTGCGGTCGACCTCGTCGATGGCCACGATTCTGAGCAGGCAGGCGCGGCCGCCAATCGCGAAGTTTCCGTCAGGGCCGATCTCATCGTCAATTGCAACGGCATCGTCGATTTGACGGGGAAATGGAAGCAGATGATTCCGGCGGGATCGCCTGTCGTCGGATGCGAGGACGACGGGTTGCGCGCCTGGATGGAGAGACATGAGCGAGCCAAGGCATGGTCGCCGCTCTATCGCGTGTCGGCCGGACAACCGCCGATGCTGATCCTGCACGGCCTGGCCGACGACGTCGTTGCGCCCGAGGATGCCGTTCGCTTTTATGATGCCTATCGATCGGTCGGCAACGACGCGGAGCTGGCGCTTTACCCTGGCTGGCGACATGCATTTATACTATTCGACTATACGGCCGCCGAAGTCGAGGTGCTGCGTGCAATGGGCCGGATCGAAGCGTTTCTGGAACGGCACGGATATATGCAGGACTGAGCGGGACGGTAGATGTCGTATGATAAGCGGCAGAGAAAGCAGCAACTAGATTAAATTTCAATAGGGCAGGTCCGTCGGAAGTTACCTAGGCTGTCTCAAAGGCCATAAAAGGCCTGAGGACAGCCTCTTTTCGATGACCGGGAATCGTATGGCTGGCCAGGGCCGGTTTCCGGAGAATGGTATCTACTGCCGTACGGCAGTAGATGGCAGCAGCTCGGTTGCTAAATTCGCAAACTACTGTCGTAGGACAGTAGATGGGCGGTACCCGGCTGCTAAGTGCGCAAACTACTGTCGTAGGACAGTAGATGGGCGGTACCCGGCTGCTAAGTGCGCAAACAACTGTCGTAGAGCAGTAGATCGGCGGTACACGGCTGCTAAGTGCGCAAACGACTGTCGTAGGACAGTAGATGGGCGGTACCCGGCTACCAAATGCGCAAACGACTGTCTTAGGACAGTAGATATCCGCAGCCCGGCACCCAGACCACAAATCGGCGGCTCCACTCTTTTTGATCACAGGAATCTCTAGTGCTCCTGCTCAAAGCAAAGGTTATGTTCGGTGGTCTTGAAAATAATCTCAGTACTAAAATAGCACTCATGCCTGGCGTCAATTTTGGCAATGGATTAACCTTCTCTGGAATTATAAAGCCGATCGGAGACGTTGGCGATTTTCTATTTTTAAACGAATGGTATGAAGTCGATATTGAGATGTTCACGATTAATGAAGAGGCATTTCCAGCCATTTGTCATCTCGTAAAAGAAGGCAACCCCATCGATTTTCAAGTGGGCAGTCGTAAGGTTGGGAAAGGCGAAATCATGGAGCATTTGTATATAGAAAAAAATATCTAACGAACCAAAAGAAGTTTGATAGTCGTCATAGCAGGTCGGTCGGAATTCCGGCTGGCCTTTTTTATTTGCCGTGTTTACGCGGAAATTTGCCGATCCAAGCAGGAAATCCAAGTTTCATGTCGAAATCCTGTTGGTCGAGAAGCCGGATGAGTCATCTTCCTATTTTTTTGAAATGAAAGGGGCGGACTTATTGCGTTATGCGATCGGAAGCGCGGTAATCAGCGCATGTCTGTTGCTCGGTACGACCGGACCGTCTATTGCACAGGCGGCTTCCTCCCAGTCGAAGAGCGGCGCCGCGGTGAAAACGGCTGACGTGAAGGCGAGCAAAACGTATGCACAAAGCACGGTCGACCGTCTGAACGTAAGGACGTCGCCGAAGCTGACTGCGTCGGTCATCCAGATGATCGGCAAAAGCGGCAGCTACGAGGTGTTGGACAAGCAGGGCGAGTGGCTGAAAATTCAGCTGTCGGAGAAGCAGACGGGATGGGTATCCGCTGAATATATCAAGCAGACGACCAAAGGTTCGACAAGTGGCGCTATCGCGGCGGTCGTCAAGACGAGTACCGAGCCATCGGTCGTGAAGATTACGGATGTCACCAACCTGCGCAAGGGGCCAAGCACCGAGGACGAAATCGTCGGCAAGGCCCAACCTGGCGAGACTTACCCCATTCTGAGCAAGGAGGGGGACTGGTACCGCATCTCGCGCGGCGCGAAGGGGACGGCTTATGTAGCCGCATGGGTCGTATCGACGAATAGTACGAGTACGGTCAAGGCGGCATCGTCGGCGAGCGGACGCCAGGTTTATATTTATCACACGCACAACCGGGAGTCCTGGAAAAACGTGGCCACACAGACCAAAGGCTCTTCGATCGACGACCCGAAGGTCAACATCACGCTGGTAGGCGATAGGCTCGGAACCGCGCTGCAGAAGAGAGGCATCTCGGCCTTCACGGCTGAAGACGATATTACGGAGCGGCTTGCGGAAAAGAACCTGAGCTTTTCGCAATCGTATACCGAATCCCGCAAGATCGTGCAGACGGCGATGAAGTCGAATGCGTCGCTCGGTTATTTCTTCGATATCCACCGGGACGGCGATGTGCCTCGCAAGCAGACGACGGTAACGATTGGCGGCAAGACGTATGCCCGGGTACTGTTCGTTATCGGAATGGGCAATGCGGATTACAAAGCCAACAAGCAGTTTGCGGAAGCGCTGAGCGAACGGCTGGAGAAGAAATATCCAGGCTTGTCGCGTGGGGTCCTGATGAAGGACAAGGCGCACGGAGACGGCGAATACAACCAATCGCTGTCGCCCAACAGCATGCTGCTCGAATTCGGCGGCGCCAACAATACGCTGCAGGAAGCGTTGAATACGGCCGACGCGTTCGGGGATATATTTGCCGCTTATGTCGGGGCGTCGAAGCTGTCGATATAATATGAAAAGAGCCATGGAGAACTTCCTCGAGGAGGTTCTGCGTGGCTTTTTAACTGTGTCGATCCTTGCGTCTTGCGATATAAGGAACCATTATACATTCTCCGCTTGATCGCCGATTTGACTACAGAAATTTCAGGAAGGAGATCTCGATGCTAAACCCGTCGACAGAGAAAAGCCTAAGCAAACTAATGACCAAGATTTTGCGGCACAGCCCCGAAGCGTTTGGCGTGACGCTCGATCCGGAGGACGGCTCATGCCCGCTCCCTTCCTTCATTAAATCTATTCAAGCCCAGTCCGGCTGGTCGTGGGTGAAGCTGGAGGACCTCGAGCAGGTCGTGTGAAATTCGGATAAACAGCGGTTTGTCATCGAGGACAGACGTATCCGGGCGAGGTACGGCCATAGTCACGATAAAGTCCAATATACGCCGGGCGAGCCGCCGGAGATTCTGTATCACGGTACGAATACGAAGGCGCTTCCGTCGATATTGCAGGAAGGGCTGCTCCCGATGGGTCGTCAGTACGTTCACTTGTCGGAAGGCGTTCATTTTGCGACGCTCGCAGGGAGCCGAAGGGGAGAGCTTGTTATTTTGCGCGTAAACACGGCGGAAGCGCGGCAGCTAGGCTTTGCGTTTTATTACGCCGGCAATGAGGTGTGGCTGGCTGACCGCGTGCCGCCGGCGTGCTGCTCGGTATGGGACGCAAAGGAAGGCTAGAAATGAAAAATCATAACCACATTTTTCGATATTGCAGCGGCGTGCGATTTTCGTATTTCTTAAAAGTCACAATATAATGGCTAGCGCTCTCAAAGCCAACGAGCTCGGCAATTCTCTCTATTGATTTTGTTCGTTCTCTGAGCAAGAGTGATTTGCTCATTGTAATACGCTGCCTGATTAAATATTCAATGGGAGAGCACCCGGTCCAAAGTTTGAAGGCTCTCGTAAAGTGGGATTTGCTCATGTTTGCTTCTCGGGCCAAGTCGTCTACGGAAATAGGTTCGGCATAACGAATTTGCAGGTATTGAAGTGCTTTCTCGAGGCCATCGCTTTGACGCACCAGAATACCATTGCCGGAAGGGGAGGTTGTACCTGCTGTGAAAACCTCCATTAGTAACTGAAAGATATGAAGTGCGGCTTCTGCTTCAAGGTTAACTCCGTTGCCTCTAATTATCTCGATAAGACTTTGCTGGTGCTGAATGAACCTGTGTGGAACCGGAAGCCGAATGACGGGTCCGTATTTATCGTGTATAGCTTGCATATAAGAGGCACTTCCGTTTCCATCGAAATGTACCCAGCCTACGTCCCATTGCTCATTCGAAAGCGTCCCGTACTCATGAAATTTCCGGCAATCGATAAGAATGACGGAATCAGCCAGTAACTCATATTCCCTGTCTTCGTGCTTAAGATAGCCGCGACCGCTAAAGGTGTATTGAAATAAATAACTTTCAAACCCTTCCCGCGTAATGACGTAATCGTCGTCATACTTCCATCTTCCGATATGCTGCACATACAAAAACGTAGACCTAGCCAACTGACTTGGTGTGTAGACAAGCATTCCATAATCTGTTGAATCCATAGTTATCCCCTCTACTAATTAGCGCAATAGTTATATTTTTAAGCATTTTAGCTAGAAAAGTCCTTTTAAATCAAGGATATAATATAGCTGGATACATAAAAAATATAACACATAGATGGGGTGCAAGAATGAGCGGCGATTTTCCAATCAGCGAAATGATTGAATGCGCGATCATGGACAGCCGAAGATATCACAAAGCCGACGGAGACATGTGGCCGATTACTTGGGCGGCGGACGGCCATTGTTACGGCGCGGCAGGGGACAATCTTGGAAGTCCAATGAACGTATGGCGGATTGAAGGCCATCCGGGCGAACCATTCTGGGGGCCGTATCCTCATCTGTTTCTCATCGACAACCTGCCGATCGACCCCAAGGAATATTGCCAGCGTCCCCATGTGCATCCGCATTGGGGAGTCAAGCCGGCGAGCTTGCTGAGCTTGAACGGTGTATTGTATTTCGCGGTGCAGCTGATGAATTTCGGAGATAATCCGTCTTTTAATCGCCAACATAATATTTCCAGTTGGATCATTACGAGCGATGATAACGGCAACACATGGAACCGGGAGGCGACTCGGCAGGATTTCTTTGACGGCCGATTGGCATCTCCGCATTTCATCCAATTCGGGCAGGATTACGAGGGGGCCAGGGACGAGTTCGTCTATGCGTATTTCCCTGCCGCGATGGACGGGAATAGCTATTGGTGCAACGGCGATTACCTGCTCCTGGGAAAAGTCCGCCGAGATCGCATCCTCGAGCGCGATGCGTGGACGTTCTATTCGGGCGATGAGCATGGCCAACCGGTCTGGCATTCGGATGCGGACCGCGCAGCTCCGGTATTTGAATATCCGCTGATGACGGGAGAAAATCATGTTTCGTTCAATAAAGGCTTAAATCGGTACATCATGGGCAACTTTTCATTCACGGACAAACAAGGTAACCCTCGTCCTTATCACCAACAGCCGGGAGATCCCGTTGACGACAGCCGGTTTCCGAGTCAGTTGACCTTGTTCGAGGCTCCGAATCCATGGGGGCCTTGGTCCCTGTTCCATCAGGACAACAACTGGGGAAGCTCAGGTGACTATCAGCCCATATTTCCGACGAAATGGATCAGCGAAGACGGCAAGGAAATGTGGATGGTGTCTTCCGGCAGCGAAGAGGATTACAATTTTACTTTTCAGAAAGTCCGGTTGAAGCTGCGCTGAGAGAGAAGTATGTGACTCAGGAGAAAATCGCAAATCTGTCGTGGTCTGGATATCCCGCAAGCTTCTCGTACGCTTAGCAATGCGTAATGTTAATCGGTACGGACGCCAGGGACGCTAGCGCCGAAGAGGAATGCAGCCCGTCGCCGCCAAGCGCCAGCACCGCTACGATCCGCTCCTGCGGCCGGACGCCGAAAGGCTTGCATTGCGCCGGATCGTAGATCCATTCCGGCATCGTGCGCCGTACGGGCCACGGCTCGGATGCGGCCAGCAATTGAAAGTTCTGGATCAGGCAGCATACCGCCGCGTAATCTTCCTTGCGCTTATGCGAGTCCGGCTCTTCCTTGGCTACGACCAGCAGAAACGCTGCGGAAGCATCCCCGTCCAAGGCGCGGAGTCGATCCGCCGCTTCGCCAACGGCCGCGAAGACAAAACGCCACGGCTCTCGCAGTCCGTCGTTGGGCGCCCAGACGGCATCGTTCAGCAGGGCCAGAACGCTTTGCGAAGATACCGTTCGAGAAGAAACCTTTCCCGAAGATGCCTTATGTGCAGGCCCAGATCCATTCTGCGAAGATACCTGAAGGTGGTCCACATACCCGCTCGCGTCGCCTTCGATAGCCGTCCACTTCTGCTCCGCGGGCGTTCTTTTGCGCGCTCGCGGCACCTTTTCATAAAATCCGATATTTAAGACCCCCGCAAATCTCTCGCCCGCCCGCAGACCGATCTCCCGTTCGAATGCCGCGCTGTTCAGCATCGGATCCGTATACCACAGCATGCCGAGTCCCTGCTCCCAGCCCAGCAGCTGAACGTTTTGCATGATACTGCATACCGCCGCGTAATTTTCGTCGCTCTGCCGCTGCGTACTTCCGGATTCCGCGATAAAGACTAGGTGCGCGGGCGTATCCGTAACTTGCTTTTTCATGAGGTCGAGCATTTTTCCCGGCAGCAGCTTGCCGAGCGTGCTTCCCTTGACCTTGGCGATCATGCTGTCGGCCAGCCTGTGACGCGCTTCCGGGGTGGAATAGCAAATACTGCGCCAATGAGAGGCGCCTTCGCCTTCGGCTTGGTACAAACTTGCAGCCTGATTCAGCAAGGAATCGATCATTTCACGTGCTACCGGCCTGGCGCTATATCTGCGGATGGATCTGCGTTCTCTTATCGTAATGGACATATTCACCGTAAATCCCTCCCCGTACACAATTTAATATTGTTTACAGGTAAACTATAATTCCGATGCATACATCTGTCAAATTTAATTTTTATCGCTTATACGATGTGATATATTTGTTTATACATAAACGATAATCACTGTATAGTAAGGGGCGCTACGGCATGACGAGCACATCCGACGGGCTTAAGCGATTGCTGCACAGCCGTCTGAATCACTATCTGCATGTATTCGAGCACACGGTGTCTACCGAGATCGAGGCGTTTGCCGACCTGGCGCGGGTGCAGGGCATTGCATCGATTCCAAGTCATATGACCAGCGTTCACGTCATCGACTGCATCGGGCGCAACGAGCCCATCAACAACACGTCCATCGCGGAGAAAATGAATCTGTCCAAGGCGAGCATTACGAAAATAAGCACCAAGCTGCTGAAAGAGGGCTTTATCAAGCGAAGTCAGTTGAACGACAACAAAAAGGAAGTGTACTTTAGCCTGTCGCCCAAAGGCAGGCAGATCTTCGAGGTGCACGCTATGATGCACGAGAAAATAGAAGCTTCCTTTATCCGGGCGTTAGATGCCTTTACGGAACCCGAGCTCGCGGCATCGCTGAAGTTTATCCAGACGCTGATCGATGAGACCGATAAGATGGTGAAAGGTGAGGTAACGCTGTAAGGCTGTAGAATGCCAGCTTGACTGGAATCGGGCATCCGGGGAAGATAGAGGCAGGAACGCAAAGGGGTGACTCGGCCATGACCGTTTCCGCACGCATGGAAGTCAATTTTTTGCAATTGGCGCCCTATGTCCGTTATATCCACGAATACGACGGGCCGGGAGATATCAAGGTGCCGCCTCGTTTTATCTACGATCACGAGCTGGTTTTCTTCACGCATGGAGGCGGCGTTTACATTCTTGACGGCATTTCCTATACGGTCAGCGCAGGCGACTTGCACGTCATTCGGCCGCACCAGCGCAATTCCTGCATGATTCCTCCCGGGCACGCGCGTTATTTTGCGGTTCACTTCGATTACCTTTACATGGGCGACACGCTCGATTTTCCGCCGGAAGTTTACTCGGACTGCGACTATACGCAGGATGTCCTCCCCGTTGAAGAAGGCTTGGACGAGCGTCCGCTCGTCGAACCGGGCGAAGTGGCGTTTCCGTCCTTGATCCGGACAGGCGACCCGCTTCACTACGAACGGCTGTTCACCGAACTGCTGCATGCGTTCACCGAGCGGACGCCCGGCTTCCAGCTGGAGATGCGCGCGATTTTGCTGAAAATATTGCGTCTCATGTACCTGGATACCGCTTATGCGGAAGAGAACGCCAACAAGCAGCAGGGGCGGGAAGAAATCGACGCGGTCGTTCTCTATTTGCGCGATCACTATCGCGAGAGCATCGACTTTGCGCGGCTGGCGGCCGACCTGGCGCTGTCTCCGAACTACTTGCGCACGATGTTCAAGAAAGCGACGGGAAAATCGCCGATGGAATACGTCATCCAATGCCGTATGGAGAAAGCTAAAGAGCTCATTCTGGAAGGGAAGCATCCGATTAAGCGCATCAGCGAGATGGTCGGGTACGACGACGCGCATTATTTTAGCCGGCTGTTCAAGCGTCACGAAAAAAGGTCGCCGAAGCAGTACGCGGACGAGATGCTGCATCGCGTAAAATCGTCCACCTTTTGAGGTATCCCCTCTAAATACAATCCCGCTCCCCGCGCCTATAATGAAGGGAAATCAATGAAACGCATCCGGAAGCGGGCAAGACAAAGGTTAGAAGAGGAGGATGTTGTTTGAAAAGAACGCCATTCGAAAACAAGGCCATGATCGTTACGGCTAAAGTTAAATATAAAGCCAAGGAGGGGCCGGCATGCTAGCCGGCCTCGTTCGCACGATCCGCTCCCGCCTGCTGTACAAAATGCTCATCAGCTACTCGATTCTGACGCTCGTCCCGCTCGTCGTCGTCAGCGCAGCCTTCTATGTCCGCTCCGATCAGCTGCTCGAGAAGAAGGAGACGGAGACGGTCCAGCAGGACCTGAACGCCACCGCGAGCAAGATCGACGCCCGGCTGCATGAGGTGCGCAAGCTGCTGTCGGAGCTCGGGCGGCAGGAAGCGATCCGTTCGCTGCTGCTGATGGACGCCCGCGAGGGAACGAATTCGGATGGCGAGGACCATCGGCGGCAGGAAGCGGCCGCGGCCGAGCTGATGCAGTCGGAGCTGGAGCAGGCCCGCAACAATGTCGGCGATTTCGTCGACAATCTTTATTTGATCAACAAAGCCGGCGACATTTACGCTACGGATTCCGGTAAGCGCTTGCAATACGTATCGGCTTTCCGGCTGCTGCCCTTCGAGTTCCCGAACGTGCCGCAATGGGCGTTTTTCACGGACTACCGGCGGATGGCATGCGACCTGAAGCTGTATGCAGGCGGTGCCGCGATGACTTCGGAAACGGAGATCGGCATGCTCGTCCTGACCCTCGATCCGGCCAAGGCTTCCCAGTTGTACGAGAACTACGAGCCGGGGACGTTTTATATCGCGAACGCGGACAACTTGATCGTATCCTCCTCCGACCTGTCCGATATCGGAAGTTTGCTGGGTTCCGGCAGCCTGGAGAACAGGCTCGTCGTCCGGCAGAAATCGCAAACGTCCGATTTTCAGTACGTCCGCATCGCGACGGCGGGGGCGAACGCGCTGGTCAAAAAGCAAACCCTGTTCGCGCTCGCCGTGACGCTGGCGGCCTGGGCGGCCGTGTTTATTACGACCTATCAAATTCTGAAGCGGATCACCCATCCGATCCGGCGGCTGTACCGGCTGATGCGCCAGGCGGAGCTTGCGGAATACCGCCTCTTCCCGAACATCCGCGGACAGGACGAGATCGCCATGCTCTGCCGCGGCTACAATCAATTGGTCACCCGGACGGAGCAGCTGATCGAGACGAACTACAAGAACGAGCTGCGGGTGCGCGAAGCGGAGCTGAAGGCGATCCGCATGTATATCAACCCGCATTTCCTGTACAACATCCTGGAATATATCAGCGTCATCTCGCAATCGCCGGATAAAGCGAAGTACGTACCGGATGTCGTGCGGAAGCTGTCGGGCATTTTCCGTTACTCGATTACGCCCGGCGGCACCTTCGTGCCGCTTGCTACGGAACTGCAATACGTGGAGAGCTTTCTGCAGATCCATCAATACCGCTTCGGGGAGCGGCTGCAGTATTCCATCGTCCTGCCTGCGATGTTCCGCCAGGCGGCCGTCCCTCGGTTCATGCTGCAGCCGCTCGTGGAGAATAGCATCCTGCACGGCATCGACCGCTTGCCCGAAGGCGGCAAGATCGAGATCGAGGTGCAGGAGGCGGACTACCATCTGGAGATCGTCATTCGCAACCCTTCGTCCGAGGAAGAAGCAGCGCCGGACGGCGATTCTCCGCGAGCCAGCGAGAAGCGCGCTAGGCGCGGGCTCGGCTCCGGCATGGACAATGTGAACGACCGCATCCGGCATCATTTCGGCAGCGATTACGGCGTCAAGCTGACTCGCGACGGGGGCTTCGTAACCGTGCGGGCGACGATACCGATCCAAATATGGCAGGAGGAATCGACGGGATGAAAATGCTGGTCGTGGACGATGAACGGGAAATTCGAGACTATATCGCAGGTATGCCGGAATGGGCGGACATCCGCTGCAGCGTTGCGGCGGTCGCCGCGAACGGAGCCGAAGCGCTGGCCCTTGCGCGCGACATCAGGCCGGATATTCTGCTGACGGACATCCGCATGCCGGTGATGGACGGCATCGCGCTTGCAGAGGCCATTCGCAAGGAGCAGCCCGAGCTGCCGATCGTTTTTCTGTCCGCCTACAACGAATTTGAGTATGCCAGGCAAGCGATTCGACTCGGCGCCGTAGATTTCATCACGAAGCCTTTCGTCGCGGCGGATCTGGTATGGGCCGTAAAGCAAGTGCAGCAGCAGCTCATGACGGAATGGAAGCATCAGGAAGCATTCTTCGTCTTGTTCGGCGGGCCGGCGGATCGCGACGAAGAAAAGCTGGCGTGGCTGCGAGACCGCAATCAGCCGGACGAGCCGTTTATCCTGCTCTATGGCGAGCTGGATACGGTCGCGGGAGCGGCCGGCGAGCGGAGTCCGTTCCGCGAGCGCGCCGTGCTGGCGGCGGTGATGCCGGCGTTGGAGCGAAGTCCCGTTCCTTATTGGACGCAGGGAACGAATGCCGGCCTTTATGTATTGCTGCGCGGGAGCGGGATCGATCCCGCCAGCCTGCAAGAAGAGGCGCTGGCGCTCGCCAAGCAAATGGTGGAGCTGGGCGGCGCCGCAAGCGAGCTCTCCCTATCGGTCGGGATCGGACGGGCCGAGCCATCGCTGCTTCGCTTGCCGGATGCGCTCCGGCAGATCGCGGAATGCATGGAATACCGGATGCTGATCGGGAAGCGGTCCGTCATCGCTTACGATGCGATCCGATCGATAAGAAGCGAGAAGGACCGGCAGCTGCTGTTGTCCACCAACCGGCTGGAGGAGCTGCTGCGCATCGGGGATCGCGACGGCATCGCGGACGCGCTGCGCGAGGCCTACAGGACGATGCTGACCGTGGGCGCCGGCAAGCCGGACATTCAGCATTTTTGCATCAACCTGGTCGAGAAGGCGGAATACGTGATGGAGGAATTCGGTCTCTCGATCGATCCGAAGGACAAGCTGCGGATCCGGGAGAAGCTGCTGTCCAGCGTCATCCTGACAGATATGATGCGGGATATCGAGCAGCTGCTGCAGGGCTGCGCCGCCCGGATCGGCACGCTGGTCGAACAGGCGCCCAAGCGGCTCGTCGCCGAGACGAAGGCGATCATCGGACAAGCGTACGAGGACGAGCTGACGCTGCGGATGGTCGCCGAACGGCTGAGCGTCAATTATTCCTATTTGAGCCGCGTGATCAAGAAGGAGACCGGCAAAAACTTTTCCGATCTGCTGTGGTTAACCCGCATCGAGGCGGCGAAGGCCAGGCTGCTGAGCGAAGACTTGAAGGCATACGAGGTGGCCTATGCGGTCGGGTTCAAAAACTACGCGCACTTCAGCCTGCTGTTCAAGAAGGTCGTCGGGATGTCTCCGAGCGCCTACAAGCTCCATGCATCTGCGCAGCGCGACGGAGGGAAGTAAAACACAGCAATGATAAACCAGAATGCAAGTATCCGTGCGAGAAAGTGAAGCGATTACAATGAAGCTAGAAAGTTATCCTGTTACAGAGAGAAGGCTCGCACATGAAAAAGAGGGTTACATCGCTGCTGGCGTCGACGCTGCTGATTACGTCGGTGCTGGCGGGCTGCAGCGGTTCGGGAGGAAACAACAACGAAGGGCAGGCCAGTCCGAGCAGCTCCGCGACCGCAAGCGCGACGAGCGGAGGCGACACCAATACGGGGACGGCAAGCGGGGGGGCCGCTTCCAACGATAAGACGTTCACGATTCGCGCCGGCGCCTGGTTCCTGGACGAGCGCGCGCATCAGGTGGCGTTCCGCAAGGCGGTCGAGGAAGGCTACAAGAAGCTGTATCCGAACGCCACGATCCAGTGGGACGTGACGCTTGGCGCGACTTACTTCGACAAGCTGAAGGCGCAGTTCGCTTCCGACACGGCGCCGGACGTGACGTTCTACCAGACGCTGGACTACGCCAAAGCCGGCAATCTCATGGACTTGTCCGGCGAGCCTTGGGTGTCGCGCATGAGCGACGCCGCGAAGAAGGACCCGTCCCTGGTGTATGAAGGCAAGCTGTACGGCGCGCCGGGCTCCGGCAGCATCGGCGGCGGCGTTTGGTACAACAAGGATCTGTTCGACAAGATGGGCATCGAGCCGCCCAAGACGACAGATGAATTCCTCGCCGCCAGCGAGAAGATCAAGGCCGCCGGCAAGACGCCGATCGCGCTCGGCTTCAAGGACTTGTGGACCGCCAACATGTTCCTCATGGCTTGGCTGCAGTCCTACACGTTCCCAAGCGACGCGGACTACGGCAAGAAGCTGTACGACGGCACGGTCAAGTTCGACGACGCCGTTATCCAGAAGGTATATCAGCAGGTGGAAACGATGAAGAGCAAGGGCTACTTCAACAAAAACGCCCTGAGCATCGACTGGCCGCAATCGGCGCAGCTGTTCGCTTCCGGAGAAGCCGCGATGATCGTGCAAGGGCCCTGGATGCCGGCGTCGAACGTCGAGAACATCGAGAAGGGCGGCTTTGAGAAGTTCCAGATCGGCTTCTTCCCGTTCATGGACGATGCGGGCAAGAGCAGCATCGTGTTCAACTCCGGCACGGGCCTTGGCATCAACGCGAAGACGAAGCTGGTCCAGGAGTCCAAGGACCTCGTCTCGCTGATGGTAAGCCCTGAGATTATGGGGCCGTGGCTGGAAGGCGAAGGCGGCCTGCCGATGTTCACCGACGTCAACGTCCAATTCGCCGATCCGGTCATGGACACGGTGAAGCAATATTTGGACGGCGGCCTCACGCTTCCGTACGGGCTGAGCTCCTTTATGCCGGCGAGCAGCGCCAACGCGATGGTCGACGTGCTGACGAACGTCGTCTCCGGGGTCAAGTTCAATCCGGCCGACCTGCAGGCGGCGCAGGATGCGATGAATAAAGACAAGGCGACCGTCGTGCTGCCCGCGTCCTGATCGGGTAACCGGCAGCGGACGCAAGCCGGCCCGCGTTCAACCGCAGCCCCTTCGCGTGCGGTTGAACGCCTCATTCCAACGGAGAGGAAACAGCGGCGATGAATTTGAAACGAAAGCAATATGCGGCGGCGGTCCTCTTTCTCATCCCTGCGGCCGCTATTTTTATTCTCTTTTTCTATGTTCCGTTTCTCCAGAGCATCTATTATTCGTTCACGGATTGGACCGGGGTGGGACGACCGAAGTTTACGGGATGGACCAATTACGCTTACCTGTGGAAAGACCCGCACATGACGGACGGACTGCTGAATTCGCTCAAGATGGCGGCGTTCGGGCTTGTCGTGCAAAATCCGCTGGCCTTGCTGGCGGCGGTGCTGCTTAACCGGCAGTTCCGTACCGGGTCGTTCATCCGGACGTCGTTCTATCTTCCGGTCGTCGTCAGCCTGGTCGTCGCTTCCGTCGTCTGGGGGCAGATGCTGCAGTACGACGGATTGATCAACGCCGTGCTGGGCCGCTTTGGACTGGAATCGGTCACGGAGGATTGGCTCGGCAACGTGCGAACGTCGTTTCCGGCCATCATTCTGCTGACGCAATGGCAGGCGATCGGCTATTGCGCGATCATTTATCTGGCCGGCCTGCAGGCGATTCCCCAGGACATGTACGAAGCGGCCGAGATCGAAGGGGCGAGAGGCTTTTCGCTATTTCGCCGCATCACGCTCCCGATGCTCATGCCCGCCGTGACGATCGTGCTGTTTCTGACGGTCGTAGGCGCGCTCAAGATGTTCGATCTCCCGTACATTCTGACGAACGGCGGTCCCGGCACGTCTTCGTACACGCTGTTTTTGGCCGTCTACAACGCCGCCTTCAAGGACAATAACTACGGGTACGCCACCGCGGGAGGCATCGTGCTGGCCATCTTCATCGTGATCGTCTCGATCGCGCAGCTGTCGGCCACCAGACGCAAGGAGGTCGAGCTCTGATGAACGGATCCAAACGGGCGTCCCTAACGCTTGAAATCGTGCTCATCCTGGCCGCGCTTCTGTTTCTCCTCCCGGTGCTGTATCTCGTCGTGATGACGTTCAAGGAGCCGCGCCTCTTTTACAAACCGCTCGCAATGCCGGACCGGCTTTATCTGGACTACTACAAGCTTGCGCTGGGCACGTCGTTTTTCCGGAGCATGTTCAACTCGCTCCTCGTCACGGTCGGCGGGCTGGCGCTTACGATTCTGGTCGCGTCGATGGCCGGGTTCGTGCTGGCGCGCAGGAGGGAAAAGCTGTTTCTCTTCTTTTTCTACCTGTTCATGTCGGGGATGGTCATTCCGACGGTGGGCTCGCTGATCCCGCTGTTTAAGCTGGCGAGCTTGCTCCATCTGATCAACACGCGCACGCTGCTCATTCTGCTGTATACGGCGGGCTTCATTCCTTTCGCTTCCTTTCTTTACTCGGCGTTCACGAAGTCGATTCCCCGAGAGCTGGAGGAGGCGGGAAGCATCGACGGCTGCGGGTCGCTGCGGATGTTCTGGGTCATCATTTTTCCGCTGCTGCTGCCGGCCACCGGCACGTTTATTCTCACGAACGTTTACGGCATCTGGAACGACTTCCTGACCCCGCTCATCTTCCTCAACTCGCCGGACAAGATGACGTTGATGCCGACGATCGTCCAGTTCATGTTCAACAAGCAATCGACCAATTACGGCCCGGTATTCGCGATCAGCGTGCTGGCGATGCTGCCGCTTCTGCTGTTGTTCGTGTTGACGCAGAAGCGCATGCTCCGCGGGCTGGTCATGGGTTCCGTTAAGGGCTAAAAGGCTAGTAGGCCTGATAGGCTGGTAGGCTAGTAGGCTAAACGCAACGCTGAAAGGCTAGGCCGTGCAAAAGACAGGAGGGAGCTTGAATGGGCAGCGGCTACGAGGTGGCGGTTTACTACTTTCCGCAGTGGCATGCGGATCCGAAGAACGAAGCGAGCAAAGGGAAGGGATGGACGGAATGGCCGTCGCTGCGAAGCGCCAAGCCTCGGTTTCCCGGGCACGAGCAGCCGAAGCGACCGCTCTGGGGCGAGATCGACGAAGCGGACCCGCGCGTGTCCGAAATGCAGATTCGGGAGGCGGCCGACCACGGCATTACCTGCTTTCTGTACGATTGGTACTGGGACATGGGCGGGGGAGAGGGGCCGTTTCTGCAGCGCGCGCTGGAGGGTGGATTCCTGCAGGCCGGCAACCGCGATCGGCTGAAGTTCGCGCTTATGTGGGCGAATCACAACGAAGTGTCCCGGGCGCGGTTCGACGTAATGACCGACTACATCGTGGGGCATTATCTCGGTTACGACAACTACTTGACGATCGACGGGAAGCTGTACTTCTCGATTTACGAGTGCATGACGCTCATCCGCGGGCTGGGCGGCATGGAGGCAACGGCGGAAGCGCTGGCCGATTTTCGCCGCAAAGTCAGGGAAGCCGGCTATGCGGATCTGCATCTCAATTTCGTCGAGTGGGGATTAAATCCGCGGCATGCCGACATCATCGGCCCCGACGCGAACGCGCTGCTCGCCAAGCTTGGCGCGGACAGCGTAACGTCTTACGTATGGCTGCATCATGCGGAGCCCGAGTCGTTCCCCGGCGTCGACTATGCCGAGTGGTCCGAGCAGGCGACGGGGATGTGGGACGACTTGCAGGCGCGATTCGCCTCCGTGCCCTACTATCCGAACGTGACGATGGGATGGGACCCGAGCCCGCGCTGCGATCCGGACCTGCCGTACGTCAGAGGGGATTATCCGTATACGCCGGTCGCCACGGACAATACGCCGGCCGCTTTTGAAGCGGCGCTGCGAGAAGCCAAAGCGTATCTGGACCGCACGCGGCTATCGCCCCCGATGCTGACCGTCTATGCATGGAACGAATGGACGGAAGGGGGGTATCTGGAACCGGACACCAAGCATGGCATGGGTTATCTGGAAGCGATCCGAAACGTATTTCATTCTTGACCGAGAGGGAGAGATCAGATGCGAAAAATCGTTTTCTTCTGTGTATTGTTCGGCTCAATGTTTGGATTGGCGGTGCTTGGGGGACTTCCCGGCGCCCGGACGGCGTATGCCGCCGACTATTCAGTTCAGCAGTGGCAGTCGGTCGAAATTACGCTGAACAGCTCCGTTACTTACGCGGATCCGTTCAACGGCGTGGACGTGACGGCGACCTTTACGGGACCGGGCGGAACGGTCATCACGCGTCCGGCGTTCTGGGACGGGGGCAATGTGTGGAAGGTCCGCTTCGCGCCCACCAAGACCGGTAGCTGGACGATGTCGACGGCCGCTACGGATACGGCGAACGCGGGCCTGCACGGCGTGACGAAGACCGTCGATGCCGTGAGCTATACGGGCAGCGAGGACATTTACAAGCACGGCTTTCTGAAAGTGAGCACGAATGGCCGTTACCTCACGTATGCGGACGGTACGCCGTTCTTCTACTTGGGGGATACGCACTGGATCTTGCCGCATGAGCGGTTCTCAACATCCAACGTGACAGGCGTCGCTTCGCAGTTCAAGTACACGGTCGACAAAAGGGTCGCTCAAGGCTTTACCGTCTACCAATCCGAGCCGATCTGGCAGCCGCACGGGGGCGGGACGCACGCAGGCGCCGACGAGGAAGCGGTCGCCAATCTGAGCGACGGCTTTACGAGCGCCGATCTTGCGGGCTTCGCGAACCTCGACCGGAAGTTCAAGTACATCGCGGATCAAGGCCTTGTCCATGCCAATGCGCAGGTGAGCTGGGCGAACGATCCCGCAAGCTACGGCGTCTACACGAACGCATACATGGCCAAAATCGCGCGCTACTGGGTCGCCCGCTACGGGGCTTATCCCGTCATCTGGACGATCGCGCAGGAAATCGACAAGAACATGTACGGCAATTACGATGCGACGACGATCCAGAAGTGGTATGCGGTCGGCCAAAGCATCTCGGACAATGACGCCTACAACCATCCGCTCTTGCCGCACATGGAAAACGTCAGCTCCACGGTCGCTTCGACCTCGTGGTGGGCGAGCAAAGCCTATCACGACGGCTGGGCCGTGCAGTGGCAGGGCGACATGACCGGGATGAGCATCGCCAAAAACTTCTGGAACAATGCCGCCGTCAAGCCCTCGGTGCTTTATGAGAGCGCTTACGATCAATTCTGGACCGACGGAAACGGCGCGCTGGGCGCGGCCTACAAGGCGTTCCAGTACGGTATATACGGTTATGGCTACGGAGCGGGAGGCGTGTGGAACGACGTCTACGCCAAGCCGGGAGAGCCGGACGATTTTGGCACCGCCTACGAGCTGCCGGCTCGATATTACTGGTGGTACGACGGCGCCAATCTGGCGACCGGGGATCGGCTCTCTTATTTCAAAGCGTTCTATACGAGCCTGGAATGGTGGAAGCTCACGCCCCGGTTCGACGATGGCGCATGGGGTTCTTTCGGCGACGGCGCGCGTTCGCTTCTCTCGTCGGACGGAAACAGCACATACGTGGTGTTTTTCTTTAACGGCACGACGGCGTCGGGAACGCTCAAGCAGATGGACAACAGCCGCCTGTATACGGCGCGTTGGTTCAACCCGCGCACCGGCGCGTACACGACGATCTCCGGTGGCGTGCATGCCTCGGGCGGGCTCTGGTCGATACCTGGCAAGCCGGACGCCTCCGATTGGGTGCTGCTGGTGCAGAAATCGACGACCGCGGCGCCGGCCAATCTGGCGCTGGGCAAGACGTATTCCAGCTCGTCGTCATGGGATGCGAGCCAGACGGCGCCCAAGGCGTTCGATCAGAATTACGTCACCGATTGGCAAGCGTGCAACGGCTGCTGGAGCGGACAGTGGCTGGCCGTCGACTTCGGGGCGAATATGACGTTTAACCAGGCCGTGCTGACCGAATACAACGGCCGGACGCAAGGATTCCGGATCGAATATTGGAACGGCTCGACCTGGCAGACGGCGTACACGGGAACGACGATCGGCGCGACCGGCATCCCGCGCGTGCTGACGTTTCCCGCCGTGACGGGAAGCAAGGCGCGGATCTACTTCACGTCGGGCAACGAGCACGCGCCGATCATCTACGAATTCGAGCTTTATAACCTATGAACGCGCTTAATGATGCGAAGGAGTGATATCGATTGTTTGCGAAAAGACGGTTGGCAGGCCTGACGGCCTTCCTGTTGATTCTCGGTCTGCTGCTGGAGGCGATCCCCGCGACGCTTCCCGCGGCTGCGGCCGGGGCCAAAGCTTACGAGACGGCGCCCGAGCCTTCCTACCTCGTGTCGAAGGGGGCGGCGGTCGCCGGCTATAACGGAATGACCTTTAACGACGGCGTTCCGGCCAATCTTACGGACGGCCTGCCGGACACGCTGGCAGGGGGTTACGGGCGCGTGGATCTGGTGATCGATCTGGAACGGAAGCAGCCGTTGAATTATGTCCGGATCTTGTTCAACCGGATGTGGAGCGGCGACAATACCGTGTACGTCTCGGACGATGGCGAGAGCTGGCAGACCGTCGTCTCGGGCAGCGAAGGGCAATACGATTATTTGAAGGATACGACCGCGACGGACGAGAATCAGCCCAATGAGCTCGGGGCGCTGCTGCCCGACGGGACGGAAGGCCGTTATGTCCGCGTGACGACCAAGGACTGGGCGAACCTGTACGAGGTCGAGGTGTATACTTCCCAGGAACCATTGGCCGAAAATAAGGATTACGCGGCCTCTGCGCCTGACGGATCGCGGCTGGTCTCGCAGGGGGCAAGCGTGACCGGCTACAACGGCATGAAGTTCAATGACGGCGAACCTGCCAGCTTGACCGACGGGAATCCCGGCACGATGGCGGGCGGGTACGGCACGGTCGATTTTTATGTCGACCTCGGCCGCAAGCTGACGCTCGATTACGTGAAGATCCTTTTTAACCGGATGTGGCAGGGCACGAACAAGCTCTACGTCTCCGACGATGCCGAACACTGGACGGCCGTGCTGAGCGGCGACGGCAGCGCGTACGACTATCTGAAGGATAAGACGGCGACGAACGGAGAGACGCAGCCGAACGAGCTGGGAGCGCTGCTGCCCGCGGGGACGGAAGGCAGGTACGTCCGCTTCACCGCACGCGATTGGGCCAATCTGTACGAGTTCCAGGTATACTCCTCCCAGCCGATTCCGATCGAACGCATTGCGGTGCAGGGGCCGGCGAAGCTTGAGGTCGTGAAGGGCTTGACGATGAAGCTGAACGCCGTCTATGAGCCCGCCACCGCCACTCGGCAAGAGGTTACCTGGCAGGTCGCGACCAAGGAAGGCTCCAGTGGCGACGCATCGATCGATCCGTCGACCGGACTGCTGACCGCGAGATCGCCCGGCATCGTCACCGTGACGGCAACGGCTGCGGACGGCTCGGGCATCGCCGGTTCGACGGATATCGCAATCGTGTCCGCAGGCGAGACCTGGCGGGAGCAGGAGCTCGCGCTGGTAAGCGCCAAGACGTACGACGATCCGTTCCTCGCCGTCGACGTAACCGCGACCTTCACGGGTCCGCATGGCGAGAAGCTGACCCGTCCGGCCTTCTGGGACGGCGGCCATACGTGGAAGGTCCGCTTCGCGCCGACGTCGGCCGGGCAATGGACGGTAACGACGGCTTCGAACGTATCCGACGATGCCGGCTTGAATAAGGGCGAACCGGTCTCTTTTGAAGTTATTCCGTACGCCGGACCGCTCGATATTTATCAACGGGGCTTCTTGAAGGCAGATGAAGGGAAACGATATTTCACCTACGGTGACGGCACGCCTTTCTTTTATCTGGGCGACACGCACTGGCTGATGCCGGACGAAAGGTTCGATTCCTCGAACGTCGACGGCGTCGATTCGCAGTTCAAGTACGCGGTCGACCATCGCGTCAGCCAGGGCTATACCGTGTACCAGTCGGAGCCGCTGTATTCGAACGGCATGGGCTTGAACGTGACCCGCGGCATCCAATCGGACAGCCTGGCCAAGCTCGCGGATATCGACCGCAAATTCCAATATATCGCGGATGCCGGACTGGTGCATGCCAACGCAGCGCTGACGTTCACCAGCGTACTCGGCGTGACGGACCCCGATGTGCTGAAGCGGCTGGGCCGCTACTGGCAAGCGAGGTACGGCGCATACCCGGTGCTCTGGACGGTTGCGCAGGAGATCGACCCGAAGTTCGGCGATCTCGATCCGCAATATTGGAAGCTAGTGGCGCAAGGCATCGCCGACAGCGACGACTACAAGCACCCGATGACCGCCCATATGGCGGCGGTTCCTTCGTTCGAGACGACCTGGGGTGACCTGCCGTTTCATTCCTGGTTCGCGGCCCAGGTGCTGACCTTGACGAAGGACTTCTATCAATCGTTCATGGCTTACCCGCAGGTCAAGCCGGTCATCACGTACGAGACGGGCTACGAGAATAATGTGACGACGGCCGACAGCCCGCGAAAAACGCCTTACATCGCGTTCCAGAACGGATCCTTCGGCTTCGGCTACGGGTCCCAGGGCGTGTGGGCCATCAACCATTCGCCGGACGATTGGTTTCACTACGGTTCGTACTACCGTTGGTTCGACGGGCTGAACGCGACTGCAGGCAGCCAGATGACGTATTTCAAACGGTTCTATTCGAGTCTCGAGTGGTGGAAGCTGACGCCGGTATTCGGCGATGCGAGCTATGCCGACTTCGCTGCGCGCGACAATACGTTCATGGCCGTAGACGGCAGCCGGACGTTCGTCGTTTATTTCGCCGACAGCGACAAGAAGACGGGGACGCTGAAAAAAATGGCCGACACGGCGTACAAAGCGCAGTGGTACGACACGAGAACCGGAGCGTATACATTGATCTCCGATCGCGTCGTTCCGGTCAACGGAGAATGGACCGTTCCCGAGAAGCCGGACGGGGAGGACTGGGTGCTGCTCGTCACCTCCGCAGAGTCCGCGCTCGCGCCTAAGCTGGATGTCATGAGCGCAGACAATGCCACGACCGTTTTCGTACGGCAGGGCACGCTGCAAATGTCGGCTGCGATCGCCGGCAGCGACAGGACCGGCAGCGTGAACTGGACGGTCGTGAATACGGACGGCACGCCGACTTCATTGGCGACCGTTAACGAAGCCGGCTTGCTGACGGCGGCCGGGGCGGGCAATGGAATCGTCCGGGTGGTGGCTGCCATGAAAGACGGCAGCGGCATGTCGGGCGCCAAGACGGTCATCATCGCCCGGCAGGACAAAAGCGAACCGCCGGCCAAGGCAGGGAAGATTACGATCAAGGATGGCGGCAAACGTCAACTGCTCGCTTACTTCGAGCCAAACGATACGCTCGATCAGCGTGCGGCATGGGCCGTCTACGAGGCGGATGGCGTCACGCCGACCGACAAGGCGCAGATTACGCCCGATACGGGCATCATCTATCTGCTCAAAGAGGGAACCGTCAAGGTGGTTGCCACCGCCAGGGACGGATCGGGCGTCAGCGGCACCTACGAGTATACGATCAAGTTCGACGACAAGATCGTCAATCCGCTGTTCGAGGGCGCGACGGTCACCGCGTCAACGACGGACTATCTGAACGACTATCGTCCGGTCAAGGCGATCACGAGCCAATACGGGGACTGGAAAGGGTGGACGTCCGACACGAACGTCAAGGCATCCTACGACAACCCGCAATGGCTGCAGGTGGCGTTCAAGGCGCCGACGACATTCAATCATTTGGAGGTGTATTCCACCCAAGGCTATCAGATCAAGGACTTCGACGTGCAATATTGGGACGGAACGAAGTGGGTGGCGCTCTATTCGGTCAAGGGCAACACGTCCAATGCGGTCAAAGCGCTCATCCCGGAAGTCACGACGGACAAAGTCCGGATCGTCGGCTACAAGGGCGATGGGCTAGGGATTATCCGGGTCAGCGCGATCGAAGTGTATCAGGACGCGCAGTCGCATGACGCGCGGTTGAAGACGCTCGCCTATGGCGAGGCCGGTGCTTCGGTGCCGGGCTTCGAAGCGGAGAAGACCGGATACGACGTCGTGCTGCCTTCGGGCACGGCGGCTGCGCCGGTCGTCACGGCGGCGCCGATGCATGAGAAGGCAACAGTAAAGATTGTGCAGCCCGAGTCCGCGACGGGAAAAGCCGTCGTTGAAGTGACCGCGGAGGACGGCGAGACGAAGTCGACCTATGAGGTGAGATTCTCCGTTGCGCCGGAAAGCGGGGGGCCGTCGCCAGGGACCGGTACTGGAACCGGCAATGGTAACGGCAACGGCAACGGCAACGGTAACGGCAACGGCAACGGCAACGGCACAAATCCGGGTGAAGGGCCGGGCACGGATCCGGGGACGCAGCCCGGCGGTCCGGGCAGCGGAGCCTTGCCGGCCGACGTTCCGGCAGCGCACTGGGCGGCGGACAGCATTCGCGAAGCGGTCCGGCTCGGCATCGTCAACGGGTACCAGGACGGAACGTTCCAGCCGAATCGCAAGGTGAGCCGGGCGGAGTTCGCCGTCATGCTGGGGCGGGCGTTGAAGCCTGAGCGTGAAGAAGCAGGCTCAAGCGCAAATGCAGGGACGGCGGCGTTCGCCGATGCGGCCAGCATTGCCCCATGGGCGCTACCGTACGTGACCCAAGCGGTTGAACAGGGCTGGTTCTCCGGCTATGCCGACGGCACCTTCCGTCCGGGCGCGGCGATGACCCGGGTGGAGATGGCGGTGCTGATCGCTCGGGCGGCGGGCTTGCAGACGGACGAGGAATCGGGACTATCCGCGATTTCCTTCGCCGATGCGGACCGCATTCCGAAGTGGGCGGTACCTTACGTAGCCGCCGCCGCGAAGGCCGGACTGATCAAAGGCATTGGCGGCAACCGCTTCGATCCGGCCGGCATCGTAACGCGCGCCCAAGCCGTAACAATCGTTATGGCCGTGCTGAACCGGTCGTAGTTTTCACCAACTGAATTGCAACAGGGGCTGTCTTCGAGTCGAATCCACGACTTGGAGGCAGCTTCTTGCTTTATGCTGCGCGATGCGTCGGCCAAGTATGGACTTACGTCAACACATTCAGCTCTGAGGTGCCGTACACCTGCCAAGTATGGATCTACGTCAACACATCTAGCTCAGTGGCTCCGTGCACCCGCCAAGTATGGACCTACGTCAACACATCCAGCTCGGAGGAGCCGTGCCCCTGCCAAGTATGGACCTACGTCAACTCATCTTGCTCTGAACGCTGTACTTGTGGACCAATATTTTCTAAAATAGGCATACCAGTCTACCAGTCTACCAGTCTATCAGTCTATCAGCCATACGCGGAAGAGGAGAATAGAAAGAGATGAGTTATTCCAATCCAATTGTCGATATTGGCATCAACCTGATGCACCGCTCGTTTAACCATGATCGTGAGGCGGTCGTCGAGAAGGCGATTGCGAGCGGCGTCACGCCGCTTGTCATTACAGGAACCAGTCTTAGAAGCAGTCAAGAAGCGGCACGTTACGCCGGGCAATATCCGGGCAAGCTCTATGCGACGGCGGGGGTGCATCCTCATGATGCCAAGAGCTGCAGCCCGGACACGATCCGGAAGCTTAGGGAGTTGGCTGCCCAGCCGCAAGTCGTCGCGATCGGGGAGTGCGGGCTGGACTACAACCGGGATTTCTCGCCGCGGGACGTGCAGCGCCGGTGGTTCGGCGAGCAGATCAAGCTTGCGATCGAACTCGATATGCCGCTTTTTCTGCATGATCGGGAGGCGCATCAGGACTTCATATCCATCCTGAAGGAGCATGGCGCGCCAAAAGCGGTCGTTCATTGCTTCACCGGAACCTATGCGGAGCTGAAGGCCTATCTGGAGTTGGGCTTCTACATCGGGATTACGGGCTGGATCTGCGACGAGCGAAGGGGCAAACCGCTGCGGGATCTCGTGCGGAACATTCCGCTGAACCGCCTGATGGTGGAGACGGATGCGCCGTTCTTGACGCCTCGAGATCTGCAGGAGAAACCGGCGGAGGGAAGGAACGAGCCCAAGTTCCTGCCGCACATCCTGCAAGCCGTGGCGCGTTGCATCGGCAAGCCGGCCGAAGAAGTGGCGAAGGCCACGACGGAGACCGCTAGAGAATTTTTTCGCCTAACATAGAAGAAGCGTCGGGCTTCCCTGACCAGCGTTTCTTCTTACTTTCTGTGGTAAGTTCTCTCCCAATCGTTGATCCAATCTGCTCGGCTCCAACGACGCTTCCAAGCCGAACGTGCGGTCTCCCACTCCAGAATCGCCTGCTGCTTCGTCCGGTAGAATCGATAATCGCAAATGTCCCAAGAGCAATAAAGCTTTCGATACCACTTGCCGTTCGCGGTTTCGCCATTGTAGCGACGAACCGCTATGCTGGCCATTCGTTTGGCCAGATAAACGCCATGATTAATTTCCCAGCAAGCTAGCCACATTCATCAAGCTATGAACGACATACTTCGGGCGAACATCCGCATCGATCGGTAGGCCCGCTCGATTGTAATAGCAGAAGTCGATGCCGGCGTTGACGGCTCCAACGTAATCGTCCCGCAACGAATCGCCGACGAACAATGCCTCGCTGCGGTCAATGCTTAATTGCCGGAGCGCTTCGTCGAATATTTTTTTGTCGGGCTTCCAATACCCTACTTCATCTGAAATAATCAGGGCATCGAAAAAGTGATTCATCCCGCCCGCCGCAAGCCTGCTTCGCTGCGCTTCGCCGATGCCGTTGGAGATGATGGCCAGCTTGTGCCTGCCGTGCAAGTGAGTCAAGATCTCCATGGCATGCTCCTCGAAATCGCAAGCGCGGCAAAACGTTTCCCAGTATAACGTAGAGAGGAGTCTCGCTTCCGAGTGATCCAACGCAAGACCTTGGAGCGTATCCCGGAACGAGTATTCGAGAACTTGATAAATCGTATAGTTGGATACCAGTCGCTCGTTCCAATAACGGAAGTTGACGTCGCTGAAAAGCGCCCAGAAAGTGTTCCAAGAAAAAGTCGCTTTATGAATGAGCCCATGCTTCTCTACGGTGTTCTGCATGGATTTGAGCTCGCTCATCGAGTAGTTTAACAACGTATTGTCGAGATCAAAGAGAATCGCCTTGTAGCTCACGTACTACCTCCCGGAATGCGATGCTAGAATTTTCGGATGCGTATTATGATTATACCGATGAACGGTTCGTTTGGAGGGGGACTTTTGAGAATTATTTACGCGACTGAAGCCGACTATGAATACTTAAGGGAACATGATCAACATGTGTTGGAAAACTTAATTGCGCAGAAAATATGCCAAAATGAAATATATCTATTTAAATCGGACAATGATGACACGATCGGCTGGATGCGCTATGGATACTTTTGGGACAACACGCCGTTCATGAATATGATCTGGATCGATGAATCCTATCGCGGCAAAGGATTCGGAAGGACAGCTATACGCTTCTGGGAAGAGGAGATGAAGCAAAGGGGCTTTAAGCTGGCGATGACGTCTACTTTATCTAACGAAGAGGCGCAGCATTTCTATAGAAAGTCCGGCTATCGGGATTCGGGTTGCTTGCTGCTTGAGCGGGAGCCTTTAGAAATTATATTTACGAAAAACTTGTGTTAAAAGGAGTGGACGAGATGCCTGTAAGCAGTCATAGTCGCCAAGCCGATTCGCCTCAAAACACGGTCGCTAACTATCAGTTATTTCTCCCCCATGACTATTCCTCGACCGAAGCGGACTATCCGATGATCTTATTTCTTCACGGCATGAACAGGCGAGGCAGAGATATTGAACTTTTGGACGGGTATGGGCTTGCCTGGTTCGCAGAAAACCAACAACATTTCCCGTTTATCGTCGTCTCTCCGCAATGTCCGGCCGACTCGGATTGGACGAAGGAATATGAATGGACCGTCGCGTTGGTTGGCGACATTCAAAGGAACTATCGTGTCGACGCGAATCGGATATACGCAGCCGGATTCAGCATGGGCGGACATGGGGTCTGGGATTACGCTTCCAGGTCGCCGCGGCCGTTTGCCGCCTATGTACCGATGTCCGGCTGGTTCGACCCGAGTCGAGCGGCGCTGTTCAAGGAGGTTCCGATCTGGACGTTTCACTGCGAGGATGACAATAGGGTTCCTGTGTCCGAGACCAAAGCAATGGTCCAAGCATTGACGTCCATCGGCACGCCGGTTCAGGCTACCTACTATACCGGATTGCGACATGACGCGAACAAAGTAATCGCAGAAACGTTCAGTAACGCCGCGTTGATCGCATGGTTATTAAACTATAAAAATAATGGGGAGGGCGTGTCGCTGTGATCAGCTTGGGCGCCGATACGATCGTTCTTTTTAAGCAATTCACGGACTGGACGGATTCTTTGCGGAGGATCGATGAACGGGTATGGACGGGGCCTGTTGCCGAGGGGAAAGCGACCGTAGCGGAGATTATCGCGCATTTGCAGCATTGGGATCAGTACCTGATCGATACGGTCATTCCCGCGATTAAGCGCGGCGAAGGGGTGACGTTTCCGGCGTTCGATGCGTTTAACCGGATCGCGTATGCGTACGCCCGGTCGGGCGTGGCCAAAGATCGCCTGCTCGACGAATTCAAGCAAACGCGCCATGCGTTGGTCGAACGTTTGTTGGAGGAGCCCGAAGTTGCGGCAAAATACGTAACGGTAAACGGCATCGAGACTTGCCCGCACACCGGTACGCCCTATTCGCTGCTCTATATCATCCATGAGTTTAACGATCACGACCGTCATCATCAAGGTCAAATCGCAGCGGTCATCTGAACTAGCGCGGGCGCGCGAGTCGGAGATAGCCGGAAAAACCGGCTAACTGGTGGCGAATGCGGGTGTGCGTATTTTAGCGTTTAATTTCGGAAGTGAGTTCCGCGACTCAAGAAGGGAACCGCCCCCTCGCTGTCGAAAGGCAAGAAAAGAGTCAAATTTTGGCGAAATGGAAATAGGGAGACAAGTCCGCATGATTCGCGTGATGCTTATTGACGATGAAGAAGATGCCCTGGATTTGCTGGAGATCCTGCTCAGGCAGTTGGGGGATGTCGAGATCGCCGGCAGATACATGAATCCGGTTCAGGCGCTCGATGCGTTGGAAGGTTCAGCCGTGGATGCGGTGTTCCTCGACAATCAGATGCCGGGCATCCTGGGGACGGAAGCGGCCAGAAGGATCCGGCAGACGATGCCTACGATGCCTATCATTTTCACGACGGCCTATTCGGAGTACGCGGTCGAAGCGTTCGAGATCCAATCGACCGATTATTTGCTGAAGCCGTTTACGATAGACCGGTTGCAGAACGCGGTGACGCGCATCCGGCAATCATTGCCGCAACTAACTTCCCAAGCGAACCGGAGCGGGAGCGCCGAGCCGAGCCCCACGCCTGTCGTCCAATGCTTGGGCGGGTTCCAGATCCAAGCGTCGGAAGCCGGCAAGGGCGGCGTGTCCTGGAAGACGAAAAAGGAAAAGGAGCTTTGCGCGTACCTCGTCCATCACGAAGGGAAGTCCGCGAATGCGGCGGCGATCATCGAAGCGCTGTGGCCGGGCTACGATCTGAACAAGGCGAAGACGTATTTGTACACATGCCTGTCCTATTTGCGGAAAACCTTGACGGAGCATCGCGTACCGATCCGCATCCACAAGTTCGATCAAGGCTTCATGGCCGAGCTGGAAGGCGTGACAGTCGATGTCGCGGACTTCGAGCGATGTCTGACCGCCCTAGCGCCGGCTCAAGACGTAAGCGCATACGACCGGATGAACCAGCTGTACCAAGGCGAATACATGGAGGCTTGCGATTTCGGCTGGGCCGTGCCCAGGCAGCTCGAGATCAGAGCCTCGTACATCCGCGCCCTTCGCGGCTGGCACTCGTCGTTCCGGGGGCAGGGCCGTGCTGAACTGGCGGCGGACAGCCTGCAGCGCATACTGGCGCTCGCCCCCGAGTCCGAGCTGGATGGACGAGAGCTGATGCGGCTGCATCTGGAGGCGGGCGATCGACATGAGGCCCATCGCGTCGGCCGCCAGCTCGAGCAGGCGGTGCGGATCCAACTGGCTGCCGAGCTGGAGGAGGAGACGCTTCAGCTGATCCGCCAGACGACGGACGAAGCCTTCAGGGGCGTCCGATGAGGAAAAAAGCCGCGGCGGCGCTGATCACGCTCATTTTGTTAATCGCGACCTTCAGTCTGTTGTTGACCTTCTCCTCCCGGCTTCAGAAGCCGGCAACTGCAGCAGTTAACGGGTATATGGACCTCAGCGCATGGCGGTTCGAGGAGGACGGCGTCATTCCGCTGGACGGCCAGTGGGAGCTGTATCCCGGCAAGCTTCTGACCGGACGGGACTTCGCCGCAGGCGGAGAGCCGCTGACGCCCGCAGTAACGCAGGTGCCCGGATCCTGGTCGAAGCAGATGGATACGCTCGGCATGGCCACCTATCGATTGCGCGTCCAGGTCCGCGATCCGGGCGAGGTATACGGTTTAAAAACGGCGTCGATCCCGGTGTCCAATCGTCTCATCGTCAATGGCCAGGTCGTCGGCTCGAGCGGAAATCCGGCGGAGGCGCGGCAATACGAGGCGTTTAATCGGCCGTATGTCAGCTACTTTACGCTGCAGCCGGGCTGGAACGAAATTTTGCTCCAAGTGGCCAACTACGATTTTCGCGCCAACAGCGGGATCGTCGAGTCGATTCGGCTGGGCAAGGCCGGCCAGATTACCGAGCTTCGCGATCGGGCGACCGCGCACGACTGGATTTCGGTCAGCGTTTTTCTGATCATGGGGCTGTATTTTTTCGGTCTATACACGCAGCGCAGGAACGATTTCTCGCTTGCCGTATTTGGCATCGTCTGTCTTTGCATCGCGCTGTTTATTAGCGTCAGCGGCGAGCGGGTGCTGCTCCATGCAGCCGGCTGGCTCCCGTTCCGGCTTTATTATCGCATCCAGCTAACTTCGGCGATCGGCGTGGGACTTGGATTTTTCCTTTATTTAAATACGGCGTTTCGGCCCTATTGCTTTAAATGGCTCGTTCGGTGCAGCGTGGCCATCGGAGCGGTACTGGGCGTACTGAATGCCGGCTTCGGGCCTCAGCTATCGGGAGGGCTGACTCGTCCGCTGACGTCTCTATTCGCAACCTTCGCTTTGCTCTACGCTACCTACGTGTTCATATTGGCCGCACTGCACCGCGTGGCCGGCAGCCGGTATCTGGCGGTGGCCGCCTTGGCCTTGAACGTGATGGCGCTAAGCCTGAATATGAATTTTTATTTTGGCGTGCCGATCTATGCGTTCCCGCCGGTCGAGCCTTTCCTGGTGCTGCTGATGCTCGCCCTGCTCATGTCGCTCCGATTCTCGAACGCTTTTCGCAAAATCGAAGAGCTGTCCGGTCAGCTGCTGCAAGCGGACAAGATGAAGGACGACTTTCTGGCCCGTACCTCGCATGAATTCAAGACGCCGCTGCACGGCGTGATGAATATCTCTCAGTCGATGCTGGATAATGCCGCATCTCCGCCGACCGCCGATCAGCGGGATAAGCTTCAGTTAATTACGGATATTACGAAGCGGCTCTCGCAGCTCGTCTACGACATTTTGGACCTGTCCAAGCTGAAGCGCGGCGAGCTCGGGATCTCGCCGGCGCCGATCGACGTCCGCTCGGTCGCTGAGGTGCAGGTACAGTTCTATTCCTACCTGTGCATGGGCCGGAGCATCGCGCTGGACAATCGCGTTCCTGCGGACTTGCCGCTCGCGCTGGCCGATGAGAGTCGTTTGAGCCAGGTCATCGGCAACTTGCTGGATAACGCGATCAAGCATACCGAGAGCGGCAGCGTTGTCGTGACCGGAGCGGAGCGCGGCGGCAGACTGGAAATTGCGGTGCAGGATACGGGAAAAGGAATTGAGCCGCAGGATCTTCCGTTCATTTTCGAGCCGTTCAGATCGCTCGAGTCCACGCAGAGCCGCAGCTTCGGCTTGGGGCTGTCGATCGCGAAGCAGCTGGTCGAGCTGCAGAGCGGCACGCTGATGGTCGCTTCTTCGCCCGGCGTCGGCTCGACGTTTACCTTCACGCTCCCGATCGCGGCCCGAAGTCTTGACGCGGCGCAGTCTTCATCGTCTCATGCGTCCTCATCGTCCCTGTCGAACCGCCTGTCAGAGCCCCTGGCAGCCGAATATTCCTTTGCGACGCCGCATTACTCGAATCCGGACGGCGAGCGAACGGTGCTCGTCGTCGACGATCAACACGTGAACCTCAAGGTGCTGCTGGACGCGCTTCAGCCTCTCCATTACCAGGTGATCGCGGTCCAAAACGGGTACGAGGCGCTGGCGGAGATCGACCGGCCGGGCCGGATCGACCTCGTCATTCTCGATCTGATGATGCCGGGCCTGTCGGGCTACGAGGTGTGCCAGCAGATCCGCAAGCGTTATACGCTGCTGGAGCTGCCGGTTCTGATGGTGACGGCGGCCATCCAGCCGCAGGAGAAGGTGGCCGCCTTCCAGGCCGGGGCCAACGATTACTTGCCGAAGCCGTTCGACCTGGAAGAGCTGAAGGCCAGAATCGGCAGCCTGCTTGCGATGAAGGAGTCGCTTGGCCGGGCGGTCTATCTGGAGGTCGCTTTTTTGCAATCGCAGATCAAGCCGCATTTTTTGCACAACGTACTGAACAGCATCGCGGCATCCAGCTATACCGACGCCGACCGCTCGCGCAAGATGATCGTCGACCTCTCCGATTACTTGCGCGGCAGCTTCCGCTTCAGCAACGCGGAGGGACGGATCGCCTTTGCGGAGGAGTTTCAGCTGATTCGGACGTATGTCGATATCGAGCAGGCCAGGTTCAAGGATCGGATCCGCTTCGACTACGACATCGCAGCAGAAGCGTATGCGCTCCGATTGCCGCCGCTGCTGGTGCAGCCGTTGGTCGAGAATGCGATACGGCACGGCATCGGCAGCCGGATCGAGGGTGGCACGGTCAAGCTGACGGCGGCCTTGTCGAACGGACAATGGCAGCTGGTCGTGACCGACGACGGCGTCGGCATCGCGCCCGAACAATTGAAGAAGCTGCTTGATCGCGCCGATGCGAAGGAAACCCAGGGCGTCGGTTTGCTGAATATCAACAAGCGTCTGAATTACGAATACGGGGTTGCGCTGGAGCTTGCGAGCGAGCTAGGACGCGGCACGACCATCACGGTGCGCATCCCGGATCGATCGGCTTGAAGCACGCGATAAGCAAATGAAGGATTACTCTAAACGAACAGGCTTCCGTTCCTTGGAACGGTAAAGCCTGTTTTTTATTTGCGGCCGATTTAGAAAAATGTCGATTTTTAAGGTTTCTTTAAGGTGCCGTCAGATAAGCTGAGCAAGGATTGGATACTATTGGATAAAGGTGGGTACGACGTGAATAAACAACACGGCGCGCGATGGAGTAAAGCTTGGCGTGACAGGAGATGGCTTGCGTTCCTCTCCAGCCTGGCGCTGGTCTTGTCTCTGTTTTCCTCCGCAGGCGGGAGCGCTTATGCCGATAGCGGCATGAGCGGACAAGGCACGGCCGAAAGTCCCTGGAAGGTCACGAATTCGTTTAACCTGGGTCTCATCGGTTCAAGCAATTATCCGCTAAGCGGCTATTATATTTTGAAGAACGATATCGCGCTGACGGAAGCGTGGACGCCGATCGGCTTTAATTCCGATAACGGCTTCACCGGTACGTTTGACGGCAACGGCCATACGATCTCTGGCCTGTCGATCGATCGGCCGACGGAGGACAATATCGGCCTGTTCTCCCAGATTACCAACGGTGCCGTGTATAATTTGACGATCGAGACGGATCCGGCGTCAGGCGTCGTCGGAAAAAATAATGTAGGTTTGCTGGCGGGAGCGATCGCGCAGACGAACAGCAACAAACAAGTGTGGGTGTCTTTAATCAAGGCGACAGGAAACGTGACGGGGAATAGAAACGTAGGCGGCTTGGTCGGGTACGCGGAAGCTGCCAATTCCTTTTATGCTATTTTCGCCTACAATCAAATGGGTGCGGGTGTCGTGACAGGTGCTCGAAGCGTTGGAGGACTCGTCGGATTGTCCGACAAGACCCAAGTGTACAATTCCTCGTCCGCGGCGTCAGTCGGAAGCGGCGAAGGAATGGGCGGCCTGATCGGCAGCGCCACCGGTACGAGGGTGACAAGGAGCTATGCGACGGGAGCCGTCACATCGCTTGGCGGCAGTAACGTCGGCGGTCTCATCGGCGCATCGAACGGAAACGATATTCAGATGAATTACGCCACCGGCGACGTAACCGGCTCCGTGGTCGGCGGGTTGCTCGGCTTCTCGGGCGAAGACAAGATTCTGCACAATTATTCAGCCGGAAATATCGTAACGACTGGCCTGACCCACGGTTTGATCGGCGATAATTTTCAATCGACATCGACGGTGGTCGCGTCCTATTGGGACACGAGCACGTCCGGCGTGCCGGACGCGGGCGAATCCGACGCTGCGCAGTACGGCATCGGTCGCAGCACATTCGAGTTGCAGGAAAAGGCAACCTTCACATCTGCACAGGAATCGAACAAAAAGTGGGATTTCGAACACTACTGGTTCATGCAGGCGGACGGTTATCCGCAGCTGTACGGCGGCATGGACCTCAAGCTCGACGTGGATCCGAGCGCCGTATCGGATCAGATCTCGCATTCGCACGAGCTGACGGTTAATGCGAACTCCGGTTATGTCGTTTACGGCCAGACGGCTACGGTCTATCGGGCGGCGGATGATGAAAATGTCGGCACGTTCGGTCCTGGCGAGAGCGCGCCGATACCGGTCACGGTTGACACGACGGGAGCGATCGAAGGAAAGAAGCGGTTGGACGACGGCTATTACCTGGTGGATCAAGACGGCCGCCGGACGAGCGTCTTCTATCCCGAGGTGTTGGTCGACAACACGCCGCCGGCTTGGGAGAATGGCGCTTCGATCACGCCGAGCGAGAATGGCGGCAATGTCAATCTATCGTGGGACGGCGCGGTCGATGGCACGGGCAGCGGCGTGGCCTATTATAATTTGTATGTCAACGGGACGGCCACCCAGGTGTACGAAACGACCACTATTGTAAGCAATCCGCCGGCAAATGCCGTGTATGAAGTCGAGGCGGTAGACAAGGCGGGGAACAAGAGCGCGAAGCTTTCCTTCGGCGGCACGCCTTCGACGACAACGATCAGCGGCTTAAAAAATATAACATTCGGGCAGATCGACGGCTACTACCTGTCTTACGTAACGGGCGCCCCTTCCTCTTCCGGGATCGGATCGCAGAGTTATGGCGGCACGCAGTCCTTTTACATCGACGGCGTTTTGCAGAAAAAAGACGTGCAGCTAGGGACGATAATGGGCGCGTACAGTACGTTTTCCTTTAAGGTCGGCGACTTTTCGGAAGGCGTCCATACCCTTAAGGCGGTATACTCCGGCTATGTCGGCAAATTCGACGGAATCGATTATGCCGTCAGCGGGAGCGAGGGCACGCTGGAGATTACCATCAGCGGTCTGAAGGTCGACGCGAGCGATCCGAGCGGCGCGGCCAACAACGGCAAGACGAAGCTGACCGTGACTCCGGCTCCGGCACCGGGCCACAAGCTCGTGTACCGCAACTTCGGCAGCGGCGATGTGACAGTGCCTGTCGTGGGCGAGGCGCTGGACCTGGCCGAATACGCAGAGCTTCCAGAGAGTGGGCTGATTGCGGCGGCGAACGGCGATCATATCGGAGTCGTGGAGATCGATGCGGCAACGGAAAACGTGGTTCACTTCGGCCAGGGAATCGCCGTCTCGACGGATGAGACGGAAGGGCCGGGTCCGGTTCCGGCGTCCGGGCTGACGGTCGTTTCGAGCGATCCGAGCGGTGCGGAGAACGATGGCAAGACGCGGCTGGCAGTGACGCCAGAGCCAGAATCGGTGAACAAGCTGGTGTATTACAACTTCGGAAGCGGTAATGTGACCGTTCCGAATGTAGGCGAAACGCTGAACCTGTCTGAGTACGCGGACCTGCCGGAGGACGGCCTGATCGCGGCGGCAAACGGCGATAATGTCGGCGTTGCGGAAATCGACGCAGCGGGCGCCGTCGTACGCTTCGGCCAGACGACGGCCGTGGCATCGGACGAATCCGAAGGACCCGGACCGGTTCCGGCAGCGGGGCTGACGGTCGTGTCGAACGACCCGAGCGGCGCGGAGAACGACGGCAAGACGCGGCTAACGGTAACGCCGGAGCCAATGTCGGTGAACAAGCTGGTGTACTATAACTTTGGCAGCGGCAGTGTGAACGTACCGAATGTGGGCGACGCGCTGAACCTGTCCGAGTATTCAGACCTGCCGGCTAACGGGCTGATCGCAGCAGCGAACGGCGATAAAGTCGGCGTTGCGGAAATCGACGCGGCGGGCGCTGTCGTTCGCTTCGGCCAGACGACGGCTGTCGTCGTGAAGGAGGACGATGGGTACGTTCCGCCGATTGATGTCCCTTCGAACCCGGTCCCGACCGATGAGGTAGAGGTTCTGGTCAATGGCAAAGTGGAGAAGCTGGGCAAGGCGAAAACCGCCGAAACCGGTGGCGTGAAGACGACGACCGTCACCGTGGATGCGGCCAGGCTGCAAGCGAAGCTGGATGCGGAAGGCAGCCATGCGGTCGTGACGATACCGGTTGCAGGAGAGTCGTCGCAGAAGATCGGGCAATTGACCGGACAGCTGGTCAAAAACATGGAGAATGCATCGGCTACGCTCGTTCTCCGGACAGACAACGCGAGCTATACGATTCCGGCGAAGGAATTCAACATCGACGCCCTGTCCGGGAAGCTGGGGCAAGCGTTGAAGCTCGAAGACATCCAGGTGCAGATCGAGATTGCCGAACCGTCTGCGGACACGATAGCCGCGGCGCAGAGGGCGGCCGCAAACGGCGAGTTCACGCTTGCCGTGCCGCCGGTCAGCTTCACGGTTCGCGCAAGCTATGGCACGGAATCGGTAGAGGTGACCCGGTTCAACGCCTATATCGAGCGGACGATCGCGATTCCGGACGGCGTGGATGCGAGTAAGATTACGACGGGGGTCGTTATTGATCAGGATGGCACGACACGCCATGTGCCGACGCAAGTCGTCGTCATCGACGGCCGCTATTATGCCAAGATCAACAGTTTGACCAACAGCACGTATGCGGTCGTGTCGCATGAGATGGCATTTACCGATACGATGAATCATTGGGCCAAGGACGCGGTGGAAGACATGGGCTCCCGGATGGTCGTCGAGGGTACCGGCGGCGGGCTGTTCAGCCCGGACCGCGAAGTGACTCGCGCGGAATTTGCGGCGATCGTCGTACGCGGGCTCGGACTGAAGCCGGAGAGCGGCGATTCCTCATTCTCCGACGTGGCGGCCGGGGATTGGCACGGCGCCGCGATCGCCACGGCAAGCGCCTATGGCTTGATCGACGGTTTTGCGGACGGCACGTTCCGGCCGAACGACAAGCTCACCCGGGAGCAGGCCATGGTCATCGTCTCCAAAGCCTTGACGATTACCGGATTGCAAGGCAAGCTTTCGATTCCGTCGGCCGACGCTGCGCTGCGCCCGTTCAAGGATGCGGCTGCAGTATCAGCATGGGCGCAGGAAGGCGTTGCGGCGAGCGTGACGGCCGGCATCGCAACGGGACGCGGCGACGCGAAGCTTGCGCCGAAGGAAGCCGTAACAAGGGCCGAGGTCGCGGCGCTCGTGCAGCGGCTATTGCAAAAGTCGGGCTTGATTTAAGTAAATAAAGGGTACAGCATCCTCGTTATTTTGAGGGGGCTGTACCCTTTGTTTACTCACGGAAAACTGCGCAACTCCGCCACACCCCACCTCCGGTCTTACAAGCAACCATACACTACATTTTTTAACCTCGGATGCACATACGGCTCGGGATTGTTCACCATATGCTGCGCGTACATGACGGTCAGCTGCGACTCGGGATCAATAATCGCGAGGGCGCCGGCCGCGCCGCTCCATCCGAATTCGCCGAGCGGAGACAAGGAGCCGCTGCCAGCCTTGGAGATATGGGTCCGCACGCCGAGTCCGTAGCCGTAACCGGCGAGCTGCGACCAGTTGTAATCGCCACGCGTATGCTCGCTCAACTGGTCCGCCCGCATCAGATCGACGCCGGCGGCAGACAAGATGCGCACGCCGTCGGGGCTTGTGCCCCGATTGGTCAGCGCGTTCAGGAACAGCGCATAATCGCTCACGGTCGACAACAGTCCGGCCCCGCCGCTCTCGAACTCCGTTCCGACAAGGTGCCAGTCTCCGTCCATACGCACGGCTTTGCACGACTCATCGTCGTACTGGTACTGCGGCACGAGCCGGCTGCGCTGCGTTTCGGACAGGAAGAAGCCGGTGTCGCGCATGCCGAGCGGACCGGTAATTTCCTCGCGCACGTAAGTGCCGAACCGCCTGGCGTCGACGACCTCCACGAGCGCCGCGAGCACGTCATGGCACAGGCTGTAATTCCAGCGGGTTCCCGGCTCGAACAGCAGCGGTTCCTTGGCGAGCGCCGCCGCAAATTCCCGCGTCGGCAGCCTGCCGTTCGTGCGCTTCGCTGCCTCCGCAAGAGCAGGCGCCGTCAGGTCGTAGGAGAAGCCGGCCGTCATCGTGAACAAATCGCGAACCGTGATCGGCCGCTCTGCCGGTTCCACCGAATCACTTCCGTCCGGCTGCTGTTGGCGCACCTTCATCTCAGCGTATTCCGGCAAGTAGTCGGAGAGCGCATCGCCGAGCAGAATCGCCCCTTTTTCAACCAATTGAAGCGCGGCCGCGCACGTCAGTATTTTCGTCAGCGAATACAAATAAATCATCCGATCCTCCCCAATCGGGGTCTTGGCTTCCAGATCCTCGTAGCCGGCGCGATAGCGGAAAACCGTCTCGTTGCGGTGCATAACCAGCACCTCCGCCCACGGAATGCGCCACGCGACGATGCGATCGATGAACCGGGACAGCGGCGTGAAGTCCATAGCTTCCTCATCCTTTACAAATGGTTTTGTCTCTATTATTGTGCAGGGAGAACCATTCCCGCAAATCGCTTCATGGACAAATCTCAAGCTCCAAATCAAAAAGAAAGAAGAGACCCAGATGACGCATCCATATATGACGCACCCTTATCGCCCGCTGCATGCGCCACAATTGCAGCCGCAATGGCATCGTCACTCGCACAGTGTCGCGGAGTATGCGCCAAGCGACCGCTTGGCGTCGCATGTCGCCGCCTATTGGGCGGTCGATTTCCAGCCGGTGCCGGGCAATCACGGTCATCGCGCCATTCCGGACGGCTGTGTCGATATTATATTGGATCTTCGCGCTGCTTCAAGCCGTCGGGCCGCCTATGTCGTGGGGCTGAAGACGCATGCGGAAGTGATGCGGTTTGCCGAGGCGCGCTCCGTATTCGGCATTCGACTGTACGCGGAATCTGCCCGTACCCTTCTGCGTACGCCCCTGTCGGAATTTGCGGCCAATCACGTTTTTATAGAGGAAGTCTGGGGACCCGAGGCATTGGAATGGAGCGATAGGATGATTGCCGCCGCGTCGGTTGCGGACAGGATCGAGATTGCGGAGCGGCAGCTGGAGCGCATGTTGACCGTCGCGTCAGCGCCCGCCACACCCTTGATGCACCAAAGCATGCAGTATATCTACGATTGCAAGGGTAATCTCTCCGTGTCGGATTTGGCGAATAAAGTGAGCTTCAGCGAGAGGCATTTGCGGCGGGCCTTCGAACGGGAGCTTGGCCTTAGCCCGAAGGAGATGATGGGTATCGTCCGTTTTCAAAGCGTGCTGGAGGCGTTGAGCAGAAGGGATTATCCCAGCTTGGCGGACTTGGCGCTTCAATACGGGTACTACGATCAATCACACTTCGGCCATACGTTCGCGCGCTATTATGGGCTGCCCCTCAAACAGTTGACGCAAAGCGGTTGAACAGGGCCGTTTTTTACTATTCTCAGAACTGGGCCAGTGATTACAATGGGGGTGAAAACAAAGCGGATAGGAGCTGGGAGCCATGACAGTTAAGATGAAACGAGTCTCGATTTACGTTGAAGAGATGAAGAGGGCGCTGGATTTCTACCGAACGCTTGGGCTCGTTATCCCCGAGGGAGCCGACGAGGCGCATCACGTCGATGTGGAGCAAGATGGATTTGTTTTCGCTTTTGACAAGGTGGAATCGGTGAAAAGCATCATTGAAGGCTGGGAAGCGCCGGTCGGCTATCGGGCGGAGCTCGCCTTCGAACTGGAGGGCCGCGAAGCGCTGGATGGCGTGTACCGCCAGTTGACGGCGCTCGGACATCGCGGAGTTCTCGAGCCGAGGGATACGCCGTGGGGCGAGCGGTATGCGATCGTGCAGGACCCCGACGGCAATCTGATCAGCCTGGTCGCGTAAAGGTGTCGGATCAAGCGGCGAAAAAGGCGATGTAAAAGCGGCTGAGGTTGACAGCCGACACGCACCGCCGCATCTGCGCGGGGAGCTGCGGGAGGAAGACCAAAAAAGACGGGACGACAAATAAAAGCCTGCATCCGTGCAGGCTTTTTAGCCGATTCTGTGAGCTAAAGCGGAAATTCCTGCAAATCAGCATCCTTTTAGCTACGAAGTCCGAGATATCGAAGGAAAAGAGGGAAAAGCCTGCAGATTTGCAACCTTTCTCGCTACAGCGCTGTCATGCACGAAAAAGATGTATATTTGCAGGCATTCGTCTGTAGCGCTCGAGTAGGCGGATCGCGTACATGGGAAACTTCGTCTCGTCACAGTTCGGATCGCGTACACGGAAACGTCGCCCGGTCACGCATCGGTCTTACGCACAATTGAGGTATCGTCCCGCCACAGTTAGGATTGCGCACACGGATACGTCGTCCCGCCACAGTTCACACATCAGCTCCGGAGGCGTTGCCGTCTTCTATTGCAGGTAATTCCCATGACGCTTTTTTAGATTGATAGTTGGCGGTTTGCGGGGACTGAGCGGCTGAAGTATGCACGTAAATCGATAGTTGGCGGGTCTGCGGGGGCTGGGCGGCTGAAGGATGCACATAGATCGATAGTTGACGGGTCTGCGGGGGCTGGGCGGCTGAAGAATGCACATAGATCGATAGTTGGCGGTCTGCGGGGACTGAGCGGCTAAAGTATGCACGTAGATCGATAGTTGGCGGTCTGCGAGGGCTGGACGGCTGAAGAATGCACATAGATCAATAGTTGGCGGATCTGCGGGGGCTGGGCGGCTGAAGGATGCACGTAGATCAATAGTTGGCGCGCGGCTTGCTAGCCAGCAGGGTTCTTTCCAGCGACTGTCGAAAAAAATATGAACAACATGTCGATTGCAGCCTCGTCCGTTCGTCGTCTTCATAGAGGTCAATATCAATCGGGAGGTCGCTATGAAAACAGTCACTTCGAAGGACGGCACCAGCATCGCGTACGATCGGGTCGGCGAAGGAGAGCCGCTGGTATTAGTCGATGGAGCGCTGTGCAGCCGGACGAACGGTCCGAACGGCGCGTTGGCGGCGCTGCTCAAGCGGCATTATACGGTGTATACGTATGACCGCAGAGGGCGCGGCGAGAGCGGGAACAAGGCGCCTTATGCGGTGGAACGCGAGGTGGAGGACATTGAAGCGTTGATCGAGGAAGCAGGCGGATCCGCGTTCGTATACGGCATCTCTTCGGGCGCGGCTCTGGCACTTGATGCGGCGCTGCGTCTGCCGTCGATCCGGAAGCTGGCGCTGTACGAGGCGCCATTCGTGACGGACGGCAGCCGCGAGCCCGTGCCGGACGATTATGAGCGGCGGATGGAGACGCTGATCCGGGATGGGCGGCGGGGCGACGCGATCAAGCTGTTCATGCGAAAAGGCGTGGGTTTGCCCGCGCCGATCGTGGCGATCATGCCGCTGATGCCGGCCTGGTCCAAGCTCAAGGCCGTGGCGCACACGCTTCCGTACGATACGCGGCTGACAATCGACCAGCAGCAGGGCCGCAAGGAGCCGCTCGGCCGATGGTCTGCCGTCCGGACGCCTACGTTGGTCGCGGTCGGCGGCAAGAGTCCCGCCTGGATGCGCCATGGCATGGATTCGCTCGCGCAGGCGCTCCCGAATGCGCAGCATCGGACGCTCCCCGGCCAGACGCATATCGTCAAACCCGCCGCGCTGGCGCCCGTATTAACGGATTTTTTCCAGTAAACCTGCAGTCTCGTCTTGCTTCCGTTTAACCTGCGATCCGTCCGAATTTTCGGGCGGATTTTTTTTCTCAAAAAAGTTTTTGCCGGTATGTCGATTTCGTCGTCTGCCGTTCGTTGTCTAATTAGAAGCAGCCAAATAAACAAATTAGAAAGGATGTTAAACATGAAGGCACAACTGAATGCTTATATTCAATCGGAGGATGCAAGGGAACAGGCGGGGTTCTATGCGAAGGCGTTCGGCGGGCAAATTGTGTCCGTCATGACGCACGGGCAGCTGCCGGACGCGCCGGCCGACATGCAAAACAAGGTGATGCATCTCGTACTCGAGGTGGCGGGCGGTAACGTGCTATTCCTGTCCGATACCTTCGCGTCGGCCAGCGGCGGGCGTGCCGTCTCCCTGGCGCTTAACTTCGCGGATGAAGAGGAGGCGCGCGAAGCATTCGAAAACCTGGCCGGCGGCGGAACGGTCAAGTTCCCGTTTGCACTGCAGCCTTGGGGCGCCTATCACGGCGAGGTCGAAGACAAGTACGGCATTCATTGGCAGATCGTGAAGCAGTAAACGGCTCGTTCCACGCTGCGCATACCTATTCAAATTGAGAGGATGAATCTATATGATAATCGAACGGGAATTGAACATGCAGAAAAGCACGCGGACGGCGGACCGATCGGGCGCGCACCGCTGGACGTCGAGGGCGCTGGGCGGTATCGCGATTTTGTTCATGTTATTTGACGGGATCGGCAAGCTCGTCGGACCGGTGCCGGTCGTCGAGGCTACGCGTGAGCTCGGATTCGCCGAGAGCCACCTGGCGATCATGGGCATCCTCAGCTTGCTGGCGACGCTGCTGTACATCGTGCCGCGCACTGCCTTCCTTGGTGCGCTGCTGTTGACGGCGTACCTGGGCGGCGCAGTAGCCGCGCAAGTAAGGATCGACGCACCGCTTTTCTCGAACACGCTGTTTCCCGTCTATGTAGCCGTCCTCGTCTGGGGCGCGCTCTGGCTGCGGGACGAGCGTCTGCGGAAGCTGCTTAGCGGCGGCGCATGACGCGCCGGTTTATGACTTCGGCCCTCGCCAGCAGGCGGGGGCTTACTGGCGTTTAATCTGGGTCAATCTGCTCTAAAGAGCACCCATTTACCGTTCTCCCGTACCATGGCATAGTTCGGGTCGATCATGGAGCCGTCCCTCATCAAGTAAATTACTTTGATCAACCGCACTTCAGCGTTGTTGACTTCTAACCACTCTTTGACGGCTTCGGCTCTATGATCGGGGTCGTTTTGTAACCATAATAATTTTTCAACCTTATCTCGCTGCTCGTAAAAAGAGGTGAGAACGCCCTTCTTATCGAGTTCAGAAAATTTTGCCGCATCGTTTTTTTGCATAGCCTCATACAGCTCGATAATTGTCGATGAAATATGGGATGGGATAGAACTATCCACCACAGGTGCTCGATCTCCGAACAACAGCGATACATTCGTAATCACCATAGCATTCGCTCGTTGCAATTCCTCGTTTAATACCTTGTTTTGTTCTTCATACGTCTTTCTTTCCGCTTCTAAGCTGTATGTTACGTTCACAAGCTTTTTCTTCTGAGCATCCGTCTCGTTCCGGGTTGTGCTGATTTCTTCTGTTTTCTGTTTTAGTTCCTGCTTCGTTTCGTCTAATTGCAATCGCAGAGACTCGATTTTTTTGTTCTGTGCCAGGAATATGAAAATGACCGCCGCGGCAAGCGAAACTGAGATGATCCAGCCTTTTTTAGCCATTTCCTTCACACCCTTGGTTAACGAATTTCGAATCATAATGTTCGTCTATATTGCCTATGGTTTGCGCGCCTTAACTACAAAAGTCACTGGGAGCATTTTTGCCTTTTTTGCAAAATCGCTGCCGTTTGCCTGCACCAGTTCATCATCAGATTCCTCAATCATTTGTTCTATGACGAAGCCGGCTTTTGCTAAAGCATTCACATAGGTGGATAGTGTACGATCCGATAATGCAAGCGTATTTTCGCCGAGAGAGACCGAATACCAGGATTCATCGAAATAACATTTTTTAAAAACAAGCTTATCGTTTTCTGCAGCAACGCATTTGTGTATCGGGTGAGACCAGCTGAAAATAAATACGCCGTCTTTTTTTAGATAAGATGCGATCCTACGAAATGTGCCCTCAAGGTCAGTTGTCCAACCAAGGGCATAAATCGAATAGACAAAGTCAAAGTAATTCTCTGGCAAGCCGCATTCTTCTTCCATGGGGGAACAGATTAATGTCGCTGAGAGACCGTGTTCCGTCAATTGTTGCCTTGTCTTTTCGATTTGATTTTCCGAGAGATCGATCCCCCACAATTCAGAGGCTTGGCGTTCCCCCAGGTATTGCAAGGATTGGCCGCTGCCACAGCCTATTTCCAGCACTTTTTTTCCCGAGACATCTCCAAATAGCCGGCGCCTTTCTTCTGAAACAAATGCTCCGTAAAATGGAAGCGCGATTGCTCCCAAAATATCGTTTCCTGTCGTATCCCAAAATAAGCTATTGGTCTCGTGAACAACACGCTTATCCCATTCGACCGATATGGCATCAACCTCGTCTCCGCCTATCATGTTTGTTCTATGTGCAGCATTTTTGTCCATAGCCGTTCCTCCTAGGTTATCTCTGTTTTCTTTTCTTCTTCAGAATTAAATACATCATGCAAGAAGCTGCAATCATTAACGCGAGACCAATACAAACGAATATAGTTCCAGTTGTGTGCAGGTGGGAGTCGGTTGCGGGGATAAAGAAACCTAACTTATTTATTCCCATACTGCCGTCACTGCTCCGTGCACTAAACGTGTATGTCGAATATCCTTGCGAGGCAACATATAATCCAATTACAAAAATGAGTAGACCGCCGCTAAATTTTAGGCCTTTCATCCAATCCCTCCACGAATTTACTGTTAAAATAAGACGAATTCAAGCAGCTAAAGTTACAAAAGTTTCCTGGTCGAACCCTGTTTTCTTGACAGAGGCAGCAGAAAAAGAGTACTCTTTCCTAAGTGTAATTATTACTAATAAACCAATGACGGCCGCTAAATTTGACGTGCCCGCCCGCACGCGCGAAAATAATGACGAGGTACGTGAAGGCTGCGTGCGTCGGATATAGGCCGGTTCCCGTTCCCTTAGATGCAGCCGGAGGTGTCGAACATGTATGATGCAGTCCAAACGGAAGATGGCGAGACGATCGTCAGCAAGCATGACGATGTGATGTGGAGGAAGCGGCGGCTGGAGCTGGCCGAGTGGACGGAGCGGCCGAAGGTTCGGCGGAAGGCCAAGCAGACGGCCTGGCTCGGACCCGTCGAGATCGACGCAGAGCTGCTCGGCGCGTTGGTGCAGTTTAAGAGAATCGGGATCGCGACCGAATATTCGTGTGCGGGCGTCAGCGTGCTGGACGAGCCCGAGGATCACTCCATGTACGCCTACATTACCTTTATCGCTTCTCCGCTGGCGGACCGGTTCGTGCAGGCGGCGATGACTTATATGCCACGGCGCTTGCTGGTCACCTTTGAGCCTGCGCGCGGCCGGTACGATTGTTCCTCGTTTCTGATCGGCCACAACCGTTCGTTCTGCATGCTGATGGAGAAGTGCGCGCGCGAATTTGCGGAGGTACAAGCCCGTAGGTAATCTTACGTAACTAAATAATCCTGTCACTTCATCCCCTCCAGTCGGACACGTTCCGTGCGGAAGGGATTTTTACGTTATCGCCGCCTTACTTGACTACCTACTACGCGATGTAGTAGTTTATTATTACTACGTAGTGTAGTAATAGATGCCGTCATGGACGCATGATGGATGAATGAGGTGTTGCCAGTGGCCCTGGTTCAGAAGCTGTCGGATACGGAAATGGAGCTCATGGAAGCGATCTGGGCGTGCACGCCTCCGGTCACATCCACGGAACTACTGCATCTGTTTGCGCAAAAGGGAAGAGCGTGGAAGGCGCAGACCATCTCCACTTTTTTATCGCGGTTGGTGGAAAAAGGCGCGCTTGAGGCGACGAGGGATGGAAGGACCAACAAGTACATGCCGCGTATTACGCCCGAGGATTACAAGCTGCTGGAGACGCAGCACGTCCTGGACGGGTTGTATCAAGGCTCCGTGAAGAACTTGATTGCGGCCATGTACGACGGTGACAAGCTGTCGGATCAAGACATCGCCGATCTGAAAAAATGGTTTTCAGAAAAGTAGGTGCTGCCGATGAACACGATGCTTGAATTGCTGTTTACGCTGGCCGTAGCCGGTAGTGTCGTCACCGCCTGCATATTGTTTTTGCGAAAAGTACCTGTCCACATATTCCCTGCCAAGTGGCGTTATCGGCTTCAAAAAATCGCGATCTTGTTATACCTGCTGCCCGTCGCGGCCGGCATTTCATGGATTTTTCCGCTGATCGACGCTCATACGACCACGACCACCGTGCAGAATTCGACGTCCATCACCCAAGCAGGCTTCATTCCGGAGTCGTTCATGTCCTTGCGAACCATTCCAGCCAGTGCAGCCCTTATTTTCCTGAGTATATGGGCGATCGGAGCGATCGGATTTGCGGCGCGGCAGCTGTACGATTATCGCAGGTTCACCGTCGCGCTGTCCCGTTCGCGCACCGATCTGCCGGAGCGCGGCGAGGCCGCCGTACGGCTATCTTTTCTCAAGGAAGAGCTCGGCTTAAAAAGCAAAGTCGCGCTCGCCGGCAGCTCCATCGTTCGAAGTCCCGTTCTGGCGGGTTTGCGGCAGCCGACGATCTATTTTCCTCAAGCGCTTGCCTCGGGCGTGGATTTGGACATGGACATGGTGCTCCGACACGAATTGATGCATCTGAAACGGAAGGACCTGTGGGTCAAGGCGCTCGCGCTGGTCGTCGGCGCCTTGCATTGGTATAACCCGCTGGCGCATCTGCTCCGCAAGGAGATTCAGCTCTGGAGCGAGTTGTCCTGCGACGAGGAAGTCGTCGTCGGCATGTCCCATGCCGAGCGGAAAAGGTATGGCAGCACGCTGCTTAACGTCGTGGCAGGCTCGGGGAATTTACCGACGCGGTTCTGCGCCTCCTTATCGGGGGACGGTAAACAACTCAAAAGGAGACTAACGCTCATGTTGAACGTGAAAAAATTGAAAAAGAAAACGATGGTTCTGACCGTGTCCGCAGTGTTCTTGATTGCAGCGGTCAGCACGACCGCGGCCGTCTGGGCCTCGGACAATACGCCGACCGTAGTCGCGCAACAAGAAGCGGCACCCGCAGAAGCGCTGACTGCAACCGCAGCTGCGTCCGGGGCGACAGTGCCGGGACCGGTTCCGACAGCTGCGGCCGAAGGCGAAGAGACAGCGAGTCCCGCAAGCGAGCCGCATGCAACAGCCGCGCCGGCCGCTGCGCCGACGGCCGTTACGCAAGCATCGGAGGCGCCATCTGACGAAGTACATGCCGTTCCGCAGGCGACGGCAGCGCCGACGGTTGCCCAAGCTGCCAAACCCGTGCCCCAGACGGCTCCGGCTGACGAAGTACATGCCGTTCCGCAAGCGACTGCAGCGCCAGCTGCTGCTCAAGCTGCCAAACCGGTGGCCAAGGCTGTTGCTGTTGAACCCCAAGCGGTTGCAGTTTCTTCTGAAAAGTGACTTTTGAATGAATGCGAATGACCTTTACCACATGCGAGCGCATCGGCTCCATGTGGTTTTTCTTTTTACTTTTTCCGCACCGGCACCCATACCTCGACTTCCGCGTCCATCGGATTCCCGTTCAGCAGCACTTCCGCGATCGGCCCGCCGTTATATTCGTATTCGAATGCATCCGTAAAGAGCGAGCCCAAGGCCTGATCCTCCAGCCGATCGAAGGCGAGGCGCGACAATCCGCCTTGGCCCGACAGCACGACATACTCGCCTTCCGGGAAATGTAGCTCATCTGCACCTGCTGGCAACGGTTTAGTGGAGGAAACGCCCGCATAATAGCGGACGCTGCCATCTTCCAACGCGACCGCGGCATAGCCATAGGGGCCTTCAGCAAGGGGGCGAATGCCGGCGAGCCGCCCGTTTTCGATCTGGCTTTTGAAAAAAGTCGTCTTCTGGTTCGAATACTGCGGCGCGTGGATGCTTGTCCCGCCTTGGAGCACCGTTCTAAATCCGATGAGACGAAAAGCGGGCTTTTTCTCGATTTTAACCTTGTTCATTGGTGATGCCTCCTGATCGGTGAGTGTGAATGACCTCTTCAGCATAAGCTGTCAACTATGACACCTGTATGGCATACTTGAGTCGGGGGTGGCATGGTGAAAATCGATCGCCTGATCGCGTTGATCCTGATCTTGCTTGAGCGCGACCGGATCAGTGCCCGGGAATTGGCCGAGCGCCTGGAAGTGAGCCGCAGAACGATTTATCGCGATATCGATACGTTAACCGTCGCCGGACTGCCGATCTATACGCACGAAGGCGCGACGGGCGGCGTCGGGCTGATGAAGGCTTATAAGGTGGACAAGTCGTTCTTCACGCAGCGCGACGTACAGACGTTGGCGGCCGGTTTAAAAAGCTACCGGCAGTTGTTCGGCCATAAAGAGCTGGCTTACGTCCTCGAGAAGCTGAATGCCATCCATCGCGAGGGCGGCAGCGACCTGGCGGCGGGCGGGAAATTCGCAGTCGATCTGTCGCTCAATCAAGGAAACGAGTCGCTGCGCAGCTTGTTGAGCCTTGTTGAGACGGCGATGAACGACTCGCGTTATCTGGCTTTTGATTATGCGGATCGGGACGGGCGTCTCAGCGGCCGGCAGGTCGAGCCGTACCAGGTTGTTTTCAAAGAAAGCAGCTGGTACTTGCAGGCCTTCTGCGTCGAACGTGCGGATTACCGCATCTTCAAGCTGGCGCGGATGCGAGGGCTGCAAGTATTGCAGGACCATTTTTCACCGAGAGAATTCAAGCCGCTGCCGATGGACGGAGGCTCTTGGATGAATCAGGATCGTGTCGACGTCAAGATTCGCATCCATCGCTCCGTCGTCGATCAAGTGATCGAACGCTTCGGAGAAGCGCATGTCCTGGAGATGGGGAAAGACACCTGCCTCGCTACGTATCCCATCGTTAACAATACGTTCGGTTACGACAAGCTGCTCGCGTTCGGGGATAAGTGCGAAGTGCTGGAGCCGCCGGAAGTGCGGGCTGCGTTTCGGGCGTATTTGCGGGGGATTTTGGGGAGGTACGACGAGTAGGGGATGTGTAATGATGTGATCAGGCGCATTTATGTTACGGATATTGTTGATAATCGTCGAACTGTTCGCGATATCTGTAGAGAATGGTTGGCTCAATAGATATATAACACTTTCAATCTTGTGTGATTGCGTATCGAGCTCAGAAGATAATGATTAGACTACTCAGTGTACGTTTGTTTTAATGAAGTGCCATTGTATAAGCATTTTTACTGGATTGTATAAAATTGTCGATTATTGAAGGGGATTTGCTATAATAAGAAGTCGATATTTTACTTATTTATTAATAGATGGGGATGTTCTTGCGTGTATTCTTTTATGAACATTTTTAAATGGTATCAGGACATAAATCTTAAATTAATTCAAAAAGTTGAGAACTATAAAGAAAAACTACCTTTTTGTTCTGTAATACTCTTGTACTTGAAGACTCCATTAGCATTAAAACTGGTGATTGGATTTATATTTAGTATTTTATCAATAAAATTATATTATATGCTGGGGTTTATTGTTCTACAAAGCAAGGCAAGAAACGAAGCCTTATCGATAGTGTCTGCATTTCAAAATCCTATACCATTTGAAGATGATTTAGTTTTTAAATATGCCTTTATATTTTGTTTTCTGGTGATAAGTTCAATGGTTCCACTGCTTACTCCTATTATTTTGCATTATTTGTTTATTAAAAAAGTCAAAACAACAAGTGACATAAGCATACTGAAGAAATGCTTAAGAAGCCTTCTTTTAGCAATAATTTATTTGTTATCCTTCTCTGCTTCCTTATATGTAGTTTTAAATATAGTCCCCTTTATTGTGTACGTAATGTTGTTTAAATCAAGATATGATAGCATTTTGGAGTTTGCTATTAGAAAGATTGCAGGAGAACAAGTTTCTATTCAAAATATAACGTTACTCGACCCTGAATATCTTAATTCTCGAATTAAATATTCATTGAATTTTGAACTATGGATATTCTCAGTACTAATTTTTTTTGTGTGGTTAATAAACGCACTCTCTAAAAAGAGTAGGAAGCAGTGGTCAAAATTTGTATATACTTTTCTTTCACGGATAATGATGATAGCAATCATTATTGTTTTAATTAGTCATGTATTATATATTCCGGGGTATCTAGGCAAGTCTATATCAAACTTCGATATGGATTATGTAGCGGTCGATTACGAACTAGAAGGTATAAATCACATTGAGGGCATTAGAATATTTGAGAAAGAACATCAGATTATTATTAGAGATGATTGCAATATTACTCATAGTATAACATCAGATAATTTACACATTAAAACAATAAAAACTTTAAAAGAATGCAAGGACAATAAAGACTAAAGTGAAGCATGAAAAACATGTTTAAGGTTGAAATTGGAAGTTATTTCTCGCCCACAACAACAGTGATTGCTAAAATACTTTTAGAACGCTATAATACTGAATAATCATTCAGTATTTCAACATCCCAGCCCCACATCGCATTCGAGGTGATCCCCCATCAACAAAAAACAACTCCAAACCGAGCAAACCAAAAAGAAAATCGCAGAGGCGTCCAAGGCGCTTTTTATCAAAAAAGGCTATAAAGCGACCGCGATCGAGGAGATCGTGAAGGCGACCGGGTGCAGTGCGGGCAATATTTATTACCACTTCAAGAGCAAGGAAGGGCTGTTCCTGTATCTGATCGAGGAATGGGACCGGGAGTGGGAGGAGACATGGCTCGCGAAGGAGGCGCTTTACGCGACGACGGCCGACAAGCTGTACGGCGTGGCCGAGCATCTGGCGCTCGATCAGATCAATCATCCGCTGACCAAGGCGATCGATGAGTTCTTCAACAACGCCGAGAAGGGCTCGGAGGTTGAGGAACGGATCCAGCAGATGGTGAAAGGGTATGTTAATTTCAACAAGCAGCTGCTGCAGCGAGGCATCGACGCCGGGGAATTCAAGGCAGCGGACGTAACCGGACTTGCCATCATTCTGGACAGCCTGATGTTCGGGCTCAGCCAGCATACCCGGCGCATGGACCGAGAAACGGCCCTCACTACCTATCGCCTGGCGGTGGACGTGTTCCTGCACGGAATCGCATAAACGCCGCTTTTCCTTTTTTTTGCCCACATCTAGAATGAATATTCAGTATTCGTCGATCGAACTTGGAGGACTTCAGAAATGGCTATCTTGCTTAAACAACAGGGCGCGCTGCTCATCTTGATGCTCAACTTGTTTCTGGTGTTCACCGGCATCGGTCTTATTATTCCAATCATGCCGAGCTTTATGAATGAACTGGGCGTGAGCGGCAGCCTCATGGGGCTGATGATCGCGGTTTTCTCGCTTGCGCAGTTCCTGTTTTCCCCGCTGGCCGGACGCATGGCCGATACGGTGGGACGAAAACGCATGATCGTTATCGGCATGTTCGTGTTCGCCGCATCCGAAGGATTATTCGGCATCGCGCAATCGCCGTTGCTCATGTTCGTATCGCGTGCGCTCGGCGGTCTCAGCGCGGCGATGATCATGCCGGCCGTCATGGCGTATGCGGCGGATATTACGACGGACGAGGAACGGGCAGCCGGAATGGGTTACGTGAACGCGTCGATCACGACCGGGTTTATCATCGGTCCGGGCCTTGGCGGCTATATCGCCGAGTTCGGCATTCGCGCGCCATTTTATGCAGCCGGGGTAGGCGGCGTTATCGCAGCCTTCGTGACGTTATTTTTCCTCAAGGAATCTCTTCCGGCAAAAGGAAAGGGAAACGAGGTTCCAGTAAAGGCAGCGGAGAAACGCAGCAATCTGCTTACCCAACTGCGGTTTTCGTATCGCGAGCCTTATTTTCTCAGCCTGATCATCGTCTTCGTCATGTCGTTTGGCCTCGCCAACTTCGAGACGATATACTCGCTGTTCGTGGATCACAAGTTCGGCTTCGATCCGAAGGACATCGCCTTCGTCATCACGTTCGGCTCGATCGCCGGCGCGGTCGTGCAGCTCACGATCTTCAGCTGGCTGCTGAACCGCTTCGGGGAAAAACGCATCATTACGGCTTGCTTGCTCGTTGCAGGTATCTTCGTTCTTCTGATGCTGTTCGTGCACAAATTCTGGCTGATTTTCACGGTCACCTTTGTCGTGTTCCTCGCCACCGATATTCTGCGCCCCACCGTCAGCACCCAGATGTCCAAGCTGGCCAAAGACCAGCAGGGTTATGTAGCGGGATTGAATTCGGCCTTCACGAGCCTCGGCAACATCGTTGGTCCAGTCATCGCCGGCGTGCTGTTCGACATCGAGATCAATGCGCCGTATGCGCTCGCGGCCGTGGTGCTGCTGATATGCTTTGCGGTGTCTCTCAAGAGTAGGAAAGAGACGGCAGCGACGGGAGACCAACGGTAAGCAAGGCAGTCGAAGCGGACGCATGAATGTCTTCAATCTTCTCCCCTTGACATAGGCAAGGGGAAAAGGTATCTTTCTAATATGTAAATATTACGATTAAAGGAGAATGCCCCATGCGCGTTATTGTCACGCTTGCTTGTACGGAGACCGGGGACCGGAACTACACGACCACTAAAAATAAACGGTCGCACGCGGGCCGCATCGAGCTGATGAAGTATTGCCCGAGGCTTAAGCGGCATACGCTTCACCGCGAGACGCGTTAAGTCCGGGGAGCAGCCTGCAAATGAGCAAAAGCAACGCAGCCGTCCGTCTTCCCCGGGCAAAGGGAATCGACATGGCGACCTATTACACGCCCAAGGAATGCGCCAGAAAAGCAAAGCATATCGTATTACCGACGCACAACCGGAAGATCGTGGAGGAGTTCATCGCCATTTTGGGGATGAAGGAGAAGTTTGCGCGTTTCGAGGTGCCGGTGCCCAACAAGATTATGATGTACGGCCCGCCCGGCACGGGGAAAACGCTGACCGCCTATCACATCGCCGAGCGCCTTGCGCTTCCCTTGATCGTCGTGCGCTTGGATGCGATCATCCACAGTCATCTGGGCGAGACGGGGAGCAATGTGCGCAAAATTTTCGAGCATGCTCACGCATCTCCCTGCGTACTGTTCCTGGATGAATTCGACGCGCTCGCCCGTACGCGCGACAACAACGACGAGGTCAAGGAGATGGCGAGAGTCGTCAATACGCTGCTGCAATGCCTGGATGCCTTCGACGGGGACAGCGTGCTGATGGCGGCTACGAACCTGGAGACGGAGCTAGATCAGGCCGTCTGGCGGCGGTTCGATACGAAGATGTCGTATCGGATGCCGGACGAGCGGACGCGCGCCGAGTATATCGGCCAGCTGCTCGGCGGGTTTGCGCAGGAGGACGGCGTCGGTCAGAACGCGAGTGAGCTGCTTAGCGGCTGCAGCTATGCCGACATGGAGCAGATTCTGTTGAAGGCCAAGCGCAAGGCGATCATCGAGGACCGTCTGTTGCACGATAGCCATGTGAAGGATTCGTATGCCGAGTACAAACCGGATCGCGATGAAGTTGCGACAAGGGAAGAAGCCAGCGCAGCTTGCGGTAAGGTAGGCGGCCGAATGAAGAATGGAATAAGGCGCGTCAACTTATCGTAATAATTACGATTTTGAACGACGCTATTCGCATGAATAAGGATGAAAGGGTGTTCGTCATCGCTAAAAAATCGAAGGTCGTCAAAGAGCGCAAGCGGCAAGCGACCGTGGCGCGTTATGCGGAAATCCGGAGGCAGCTGAAGGAAAACAAGGATTACGAAGGGCTGAAAAAGCTGCCGAGAGACGCGTCGCCAACGAGATTGCACAGCCGCTGCGAGCTGACGGGCAGGCCGCACGGGTACCTTCGGAAGTTTAAGGTGTCGCGGATCGCGTTTCGCGAGCTGGCCTACAAAGGTCAAATCCCAGGCGTCAAAAAAGCAAGCTGGTAAGGGGTTTGCGCGTTGGCGCTCTAGGCGGAGGATTAACGGATGGACACCTTTACAGTCCGCAGGATCGAGAAAATATTGGAGGGCTACATCGCGCTCAAAGTGCCCCGTAATATGCGTGCCTCGGTACGCTTGTCCTATAGGTGGGACGAGGATGGCGTGACCTTGACGGAGGAGCGTCCGGATGAGGCAGGATGGCAGAGCGTGCCGATCGTTCAATTTCGCCGGCAGCGGTCGTTGTGGCAGGTATGCGCGAAAAGCAGCACGGGCGAATGGGAGACCGTCGAGGAAATCGAGCCGCATTTCGATTTTGAGTCCCAGCTTGAACAGGTTGAAGCGGACCCCCAGGGTATATTTTGGACAGCTTGATGCTAGCGAACAAAATGAGGATGGCAGCCGGCACGCACCTTTGCACCTTATGTGGTGAGTTGCCCAAGAGGCCGAAACCCGGATGAAGGAGGAAATTACTTTGAAGAAGGGCATACACCCCAAGTTTCAGCAGGTTATCTTCTACGACGCCGGCGCGGGTTACAAATTTCTGAGCGGCTCCACGAGAAGCTCGAATGAAACAATGGTATGGGAAGACGGGGAAACATACCCGGTCATCCGGGTCGACACCAGCTCCGCGTCCCATCCGTTCTACACCGGCAAGCAGAAGCTGGCCGAGACGGGCGGGCGAATCGACAAGTTCAACCAGAGATTGTCCCAAGTTAGAAAGTAAAGCGTCGCCGCTCTCTTCCGATGGAAGCGGGCGGCGATTTTTTATGCGCAGAGCCACATAGCCAGACAGCGCGGGCATTCGAGGCAAAGAGACGCCGCACAACGTTACATAGCTCGACCACCCGACGTACCAAGGCAAAGAGACGCTGTATAGCGTCACATGGCCGAACCAACTAACCAATCGATGAGAAGAGGCGCTGTACAGCGTTACATGGCCCGATGAACTAGCCAACCGAGGCAAAGAGACGCTGTACAGCGTTACATGGCCGCCCCGCGCGGGGATTCGAGGCAAAGAGACGCTGTACAGCGTTACATGGCCGCCCCGCGCGGGCAATCGAGTGCCACCGCCCGCCGTCCCCCTAATGCTTCTTCGCAAACTTGCTCCGAAACCCCGACGGCGACAGCCCCTCTTTTTTCGAAAAAAACGTCGAGTAGTGCGACACGTGATGGAACCCTACCTCTTCCGCAATCCGAGCAATCGGCCAGGGCGTCTGGAGCAGCAGCCGCTTGGACTGTTCGAGCCGGTAGTATTGGAGATAGTTCATGGGCGTCATGCCGTACACTTTAAGCATCATTTTGGCCAGGTAGTTGGGGTGATAGTTCATCTTCTGCTGCAGCACGGAATTCGTGATATCGCTTGCATAATTTTGTCTAATGAACAGCTCGATCCGGTCGGCGAGCTCGATCGCGGTGTTGTTGGCGGACGAGGACGATTCGCGATTAAGATGCTGCAGGAACGATTGGAAGGTCGCCTGCCGCTTCCAGTTCCGGAGCGATTGCGGCTCGTGCGCCTGCTGGAAGAAGGTCTCGAGCACCTCGATCGCTTTCGCCGATAGTTTCATATGTTTCGGAATGAATATAGAGCTGACGTCAGCATGGTTCAGATAAGCCAGCTTTTTGTGCTCCTCGATCAAAGCCATCTGGTTGCCCATGCACTCGTCCATGTCCAGGCACACCTGCCAGCTGCCGAACGTCTGGAAGTGGATCCAGACGATCTCCGTATCCGTCTTGCAGGGCGCGCTGCCGTAATGATGGCCATTCGGCAATAAAATAAACGCTTCTCCTTCATGGATCTCCCGGTCTTGTCCATTCTCGCCGATGGGGAGCACACCTTTACGGACGACGATCAGATCGAACACGCGGATCTCGTTCCGTTCGATATGGGAATCCCCGACGCCATAATGCGCATAACCGAAGTCTACGAAATAAGGAATAGGCGGAGAGATGAAGTGCAAGATCGCCGTGTCCACGCGCGTTCCTCCCAAACCTCTTATCGATCGCTTTGAACTGGAAGACGTTTCAATTTTTATGATACTTGAACATGCTCGTTAGAAAAAGATAAAAGGTTGAAATTATTAAAATTTAGGTTGGATTCATTTGTTTATTTTGACATTCACTCATGGCACAATACGATTAAAGCGCTTACCAAATTCTTCTTGCAAGAAGGCGAACAAAGCTTGCGGGCTTGGAGCAGGCGGGCGCTCGACGTTTGACGCATTCGCTTGGGTCTTCCGGGCCGATGGATCGAACGGTTAGGCAGTCATGATGCGAATATTAAAGGGAGAGTGGGGCAATGAACACAGGAAAGAAGCTTGGGGCAGGCGTTCTCCTGGCAGCAATGGCAATGAGTGCCGTAGGCTGCGGGGGCAATGACAACAACAAGACAGACGCATCATCGCCGGCAGCGACGGGAGCCGCCAGTACGAAGGCAGCCGAAACGGCGCCCGCCAAGACGAAAAAGGTCAAGATTACGTATTCGATGTGGGGCAGCGCCGAAGAAGGCAGCGTCACGCAGAAGATCGCGGACAAATTCAACGCCTCCCAGGACAGGATCGAGGTCGAAGTGGTCGCGATTCCTTGGGAAAACTACATGACGAAGCTCAATACGCAGGCAACGGGCAATCAGCTGCCGGACACGGGGATGCTCAAGGAAGACGGCGTCATCCAGTGGTCCTCCGACGGCATGCTGAACGACGTCAGCTCCATGTACGAAGGCAGCGACAGCAAACCGCTGGACAGCCTGGCTTACAAATATCAAGGCAAGACAGTCGCCTACGCGGCAGCCAACGAAGTGCTCCTCCTCTATTACAACAAAGACATGTTCGACAAAGCCGGCGTGGCCTATCCGCCGTCCGCGCTCGATAAGGCATGGACGTGGGACGAATTCGTAGCGACGGCCAAGAAGCTGACGAACGACAAGAAGGGCAAGCATCCCGGCGAAGAAGGCTTCGATAAGGACGGCATCATGCAGTATGGCGCATCCGTCGAAAACCTCCCTTGGCAGCTCGAAACGTGGACGCTCAGCAATGGCGGCGGCTTCTATTCCGCGGACGGCACCGAGGTGAAAATCGGAGAGGACGCCAGCGCCGAAGCGATTCAGCGCGTCGCGGATCTGTACCTCAAGGATCATGTCGCGCCGCTGTCCGTCGGCCAGACCGATGACGGCATTCAGCGCACCATTATCGCAGGCACGGTCGCCATGGCGACGAACGGCGCCTGGAACGTCGGCACCAGCCTCAACACGGCCAAGGAAGGCGGCCTCAAATACGGCGTGGCCGTGCTGCCTTACATGAAGGAAAAAGTGACGCTCAACACGGGCGGCGCCAACGTCGTATTCTCCCAGACCAAGCACCCGGCAGAAGCGATGGAATGGCTCAAATGGTACAACTCCGAGGAAAACAACTGGGGACTGATCAGCTCGGGCATCTGGATGCCGACGCTCGAGAAGTGGTATAAGGACGAGACTCTTACCCACAAATGGGTCGACAATCCGAACTTCCCTCCATATGAAGAATACAAGTCCGCAGTCGTCGATTACGCGCAATCGTCCGCAGCGAGACCGGCCTCCTGGTTCTACACGAATCACACCACGGACTTCAACACCTTGCTCGGCTCGATTCTGGGAGACGTATGGACCGGCAAGACGACCGCCAAAGACGCGATTGCCAAAAATCTCGACGCGCTCAAGGCCGCGCATGCCGGCAGCAAATAATAGATAAACAGGATGACCGCCGGGTTCGCGCAAGCGGCGGTCATCCTTTAAACATGAGGTGGGGAGCGAGCTATGGACACCATCAACAAATCGGTCAAACGACGTTCCCGAATCTATTCAGCCGAGGCGCGCGTCGCATATATTTGCCTGATCCCCGCCTTTATCGGCCTGATCTTTCTTACCTACGTGCCGCTGCTCAGCGTGCTCGGCATCAGCCTGACGAATTGGACAGGACTGTCTGCGCCCAAGTTTATCGGATTCGACAATTATAGCAAGCTGTTTACCTCGGACCCCTACATCAAGGATTCCATTATCGCGACGATCTACTTTGCCGCCTTATCAGTAGCCGGAAGTATGATTTATTCCCTATTTATAGCGATGCTACTCAATCGCAAGATTCCGGCGAGAGGCTTTTTCAGAGCCGTATTTTATGTGCCCTACGTGCTGCCGGCTGCCGCCATCTATGTCGGCTGGTCCTGGCTGTACGAGGCGAATTTCGGTTTTTTCAACTACCTGCTCTCCGAGATCGGCCTGCACAAGGTGCTGTTTATCGCGGACTCCAGCCATGTCGTTCCTTCGCTTTCCTTAATCTCGGTCTGGTTGGCCGGGAACCTGATCGTCATTTTCCTGGCCGGGCTGCAGAACGTGCCTAGCGTCTACCATGAAGCTGCCCAGATCGACGGCGCGAACGGATGGGCACGCTTCCGCCATATTACGCTGCCGAGCATGTCGCCGATCATCTTTTACAACCTGCTGATGAGCTTGATCGCCAATCTCCAGGTCGTTACCCCCGCGCTTTCCTTGACCAACGGCGGACCGGGCAATTCCTCGCGTTTCATGACTTACCTGATGTACGATCAAGCTTTCGTCAATTACAAGCTGGGCTACGCCTGCGCGACGACCTTTATCATTTTTGCGATTCTTGCGGCTTTCACCGGCGTACTGTTCAAAACGTCCAAAGGATGGATTTTCGACGAAGGAGGCGACGACGACAAATGAGCGAGGTAGCATACGGGAGACTCAAGAGCAAGAAACGCCAGGAGCGGACGGCAAACCTCATTACGTTGGTCGTCGTCGTGTTTTTTGCCGTACTCGTACTGTTCCCGATCTGGTGGATCTTCCGGACGTCGCTCATGACGAACGCCGAGATCTACAAATATCCGCCTTCGCTGCTCCCGGCCGACTGGCTGTTTTCCAACTATGAGAAGACGCTGGAGATTTTCAAGTTCTGGAAGTACTTGTGGAACACGATGATCATTATCGTTCCTTCGTGTCTGGCAGGGACCTTTACGGCGACCTTGTGCGGCTATGCCTTCGCCAGACTAAGGTTTCGCGGGAAAAAGCTGATCTGGGCGCTATGCGTCGGTTCGATGCTGCTGCCTGCCATGGTAACGCTCATTCCGCTGTATATCGGGTGGACGCGAGGCTTGGGGCTTCATGACAGCTATCTGCCCTTGATTCTGCCGTATTTTTGCGGCGGCGGCGCTTTTAATATTTTTTTGATCCGGCAGTTTATCGTCTCGATTCCAAGAGAGCTCGATCAGGCGGCGACGATCGACGGGGCCGGGTACTTCCGCATCTTGTTCAGCATCATCATGCCCGCCATCCGGCCGGCCATGATTGTCGTTGCCTTGTTCATCTTCATCGGGCTGTGGAACGACCTGCTCCAGCAGATGATTTATATCAACGGTAGCGACAAATATACGATCGCGCTCGGGCTCACCAATTTCAGAGGCCAATTGAAGCAGGACTGGTCGCTGACGATGGCGGCCACGTGTATGTCCTTTGCCCCCGGCGTCCTTTTCTACGTGATCGGTCAAAAGTACTTCGTAGAGGGCATCACGCTGACCGGCATGAAAAGCTAGTCCGAGCTCGCGCCTCCTGTCGCACAGTCCCATCGTTGTCCCATTGAAGGAGAGATTGACATGCAGGTTAGACTTAGTGATCAGTTTTGGCAGCCCAAGGTGCGGCAGACGGCCCTCGCGACGATTCCTTATCAGTGGAAGGCGCTGAACGACGAGATTGAAGGCGCGGAGCCCAGTCATGCCGTGGAAAACTTCCGAATTGCGGCCGGCGAGCAGACAGGCACATTTTACGGAATGGTTTTTCAGGACAGCGACGTGGCCAAATGGATCGAGGCTGCCGCATACAGCCTGCGCCAATATCGGAACCCGCAGCTCGAAGGCGTCATCGATGCGGTCGTCGACTTGATGGGCAGGGCCCAGCAGCCTGACGGTTATTTAAATACTTATTATTCGGTCGCCGAGCCCGACAAGCGGTGGACGGACTTCGCATTCGGTCATGAGCTCTATTGCGCGGGGCACCTGATCGAAGCGGCGGTCGCTTATTACGAATCGACGGGCAAGCGGACTTTCCTGGACATCATGTGCCGCTACGCGGACTATATCGACCGGATCATGGGGCCCGAGTCGGAGCGGACGCACTTGTACTGCGGGCATGAAGAGATCGAGCTCGCGTTAGCCAAGCTGTACCGGACGACGCAGGAGGAACGGTATTTGAAGCTGTGTCGCCATTTTATCGAGGAGCGGGGCAAGCAGCCGAGCTTTCTCAAGGACGATCCGGGGTTCGGCTTCCAATTCAAGGACCGTTGGTTCGAGCTCGATTATCATCAGGCGCACGCCCCGGTGAGAGAGCAGGAGACCGCGGAAGGCCATTCCGTGCGGGCGATGTATTTGTACGCGGCCATGGCGGACCTGGCGATCGCTTACGGCGACGATACGCTGACCGCGGCGCTTCGCAAGCTATGGGACCATGTGACGTCCAAGCGAATGTATATTACCGGGGGACTCGGCTCGCAGGAGCATGGCGAGCGGTTCACGCTCGACTACGATCTGCCCAACGATACCGCGTACACCGAGACTTGCGCGTCCATCGGACTGGTCATGCTGGCCTCCCGAATGCTCCGGCTCGAAATGGACAGCCGATTCGGGGACGTGATGGAGCGCGTTCTGTACAACGGAGTTCTGAGCGGCATGTCGCTGGACGGGACGCGTTATTTCTACGTCAACCCGCTGGAGGTTCATCCGGCCGTCGCGCAGTATCGTTACGATATGCAGCATGTGAAGACCGAGCGCGTGCCGTGGTTCGGCTGCGCTTGCTGCCCGCCCAACATCGCGCGGCTGCTCGCCTCTCTGGATACGTATTTCTTTACGCAAGACGAAGCGGAGATCGCCATGCATCTATACGGTGCCAACGAGAGCAGCTTCCAGGTCCGGGGGCAAAAAATCAGCTTGCGGACGGACACACGTTATCCATGGGACGGTACGATCCAGGTTCGCGTACAGGTCGATGCGCCGACCGATTGCGCCATTGCTTTTCGCATACCAGCCTGGTGCAGGCAGCCGAGCATTCAGGTGAACGGAGAGCCGGTGGCGCTGGATGCGATCGTCACGCGCGGCTATGCGCGTATTCGCAGAACGTGGACAGACGGCGATGAGATTCTGCTTCACTTGCCGATGGTCGTCGAGCGGATCGAGTCGAACCCCAAGGTGCACGAGAACGCCGGTAAAGTCGCTTTGCAGTACGGCCCGATCGTCTATTGCCTGGAGGAAGCGGACAACGGCGCCGACCTCACGGATATTAGCCTGGCCGAGGACGCTGAATTGGTCGCGGAATATAGGGAAGACCTGCTGGGCGGCACCGTCGTCCTGACCGGGGAAGGACTGCGTTCGGAGGAGCACTCCTGGCGCGGCGAGCTCTACAGGCCGGTCAACCGGCAAAAGAACGGCGTCCGCATCACGGCGGTGCCCTACGCCTACTGGGGCAATCGGCAGCCGGGCGAGATGACGGTGTGGATTCGGGAGAAATAACGGTTTTGATGCGGGAGAAGTACCGGCTGCGATAAACGAATCGCGGCGTGGACAACCGCACATTTCTCTATCAATCCAATCAAGGCGCGTACATCTCTCATACGTTGATATCAGCCTTGCCGGCATACGTATAGGGAGGTTGGAAGCGAATGGGAATGTACGAATTCTGCGTCAAACACCAAAACCGCAGAGTGCGCGTGACTACGCATAACGGGGCCTTTGAGGGAACCATCGTGGGCGTGGACTGGGATAATCTGTACCTGCGGCCTGCCAAGGGCGAATTGACGTTGTCCGCATGGGGCGTCGGCTATGGCGGCTACGGCGGCTGGGGGGCCGGCATCGTCGCGCTGTCGCTGTTTACGCTGCTGGCGATCGCGCTGATTTAAGATTCATGGGAAAAAACGCAAACGGGACGAAGCAGGAAAGCCTCTGCTTCGTCCTGTTTGTGCGAGACTGCAACATCCCCTCCTTTACCGCGTCTGAATAAATAACAATAAATGGGGGGGATACAATTGCGTGTAAACGGAACGAAGTGGGCTGTGCTAATTGGGGTATTATGCGTGTGCGTAATGGGAGGGACGTTTATCGGACAATCCTTAAACTATGCCAAGGCCAATCATGCCGGCAAAGTTGTCGCAAAAGAACCTGATCCGCGGCCGCGGGAGGAGATCACGAATTTCACTAGCGTTGAACCCAAAGACGAACCGTTGGTATTCGCGATTAGCCATCATCCGGCTGTACCGGCCGACACCAGCAAGAAATAACAGAAACGATATGACGCGGCGCTCCTCTCGGGGGAGCGCTTTTGTTTTATACGCGCCATCCAGTGGGATTTGTCTCAAATTGTCCTCGCCTGTTACGAAATAGGGGAGTTGTGGTTATATATTTGATGACCATCAACTAGAGGGGAAGGGATATTTTGAGAAAAGCAAGCCTGCGCTTCACGATGCTCGTTTTCTTGATCGCGCTCGTCTTCCAGTCGACGCCGACCAACGCCGCTACCGCCACCTATGCCGACCGATTGTATTCGCCGATGTTCATCACCAAGATCTCCGGACTCTACTTTATCACCGACTCCTGGAATCATAGAATTCTCTACAGCCGAGACGTGAAGCTTCCGATCAGCCAGTGGAAGGTGCTCGACGATTACATAGCCGCTCCGCACTCCATCGCGGGCAACGGCACCATTTTCATCACCGAAGACACCGGCCGAGACCGCCTGATCGTGTATACCCTGACGACCAAGGGCTTCGTCAGAACGCAGGCGATCGGCGGCATTACGGGCAGACCGCACCGGACCATCTACGATCCGGCCACCCAGAAATTCTACGTCCTCACCTCGGACACGCAGAACATGTACACCCTATCGGTCAAAGACGGCCATGTCGTGATCGACAGCAAGAAGAACCTCCCTTATATGGAGGCGTCGTATGTCAGATCCTTCTCGATTATCGACGGCCTGATGTACTTCGTAAGCGGACCGAACCAGATTCTGGTCGCCAATTACAAGGACGGCACCTTCTCCCTGCAGCAGAAGTACGACGTGCCGGAAGGCTACCGGGCGATGAACGATATTAAGAAGATCGGCAACTACTACTACATCACGGTGTATTACAACCAGTTCATCCGGCTGAAGGACTTGTCCGATTTTAGCACCGCCGAGAATCTGTATACGAAAATGGGTTTCAAGGGCGTGCCGTACTACATGTCCTACTTCGATGGCAAAGTGTACGTCACCGAGATCGACTCGTACTCGGCGATCCGCTCGTTCAAGGTGTACAACGACGAGATCTCCAAGATCGACGTCATGCACGATTACGGCCCGCCGAACGCGGCGGTGTTGAATCGGAAGAAGATTCTGGGGACATAAGAGAATAAGAGAATAAGAGAATAAGAGAATAAGAGAATAAGAGAATAAAACGAAAATCCCCTCGAACGGAAGCGCCGTTGGAGGGGATCTTTTTGCGGAAATTGGTGTGTTTAGGAGGGGACGGCGGTGCGAGGGCGGTGGTCGTGGGTAGCGGTGCGTGGGCGGTGGTCGTGGGTAGCGGTGCGTGGGCAGCGGTGCAGGGGCGTAGGTGCGTGGCGGTGCGTGGGCGGTGGTGCGTTGATAGGGAAAGCGTTCGTTCGGCATACCTAGGCTTGGCGGCGCGGAGTTTGCAGGTCAAAAGCCTGCATATGCGCATGTATTTTCTGTCGGCCAACGGCACTTGATGAAATACATGCAAATATGCAGGTATTTTCAAAGCACAAGTACGAAATCCGGCTGATCGAGGAAAAAGCCTGCATTTTTGCATCTTTCCTATCCCAAAGTGGCGAAATCGGCCTAAAAAGATGTATATTTGCAGGCATTTCGGCATTAGAACGATGCAGCGACGATTGCTACCTATGGCGGCCAAGGTACATTTGCCCACGCCGGGCATACGATGAAGTAATCAAGCGCGAAGGGATGAACGCAATGCAAGCTTTGCACCAAGCCAATCCGAGCCTGGCGTACTCTTATTATGTATGGGAGCTATACCGCAGCTGCAGCTACCCCTATTTTGAGCAGCCTGCGTATCTGTCCTATCCGTCCCCGTATGGCAACGAGCGGTTCAGCGCGCAGCCCGCGCCAGCGAACGCCATCAAGGACTACGGGAAACAACCGGTCGTCATTAATATTGAAAAGACAGCGAAGCAGAACGACACGTTTCGTACTGCCATCTGGACGGGTGAGCATTTTCAGGTGACCGTGATGAGCATTCCCGTCGGCAGCGACATCGGTCTTGAGGTGCATCCTCACACGGATCAGTTCATCCGGATCGAAGAGGGCCAGGGACTGGTGCAGATGGGAAAAACCAAGGACCGGCTGGATTACCAGGTTGCGGCTGGCGAAGGAGACGCGGTCATGGTTCCTGCCGGCACCTGGCACAACGTGACCAATACCGGCAGCCAGCCGCTTAAGGTGTACGTGATCTACGCGCCGCCGCAGCATCCCTTCGGGACGGTGCATCAGACGAAGGCGGATGCGATGGCTGCCGAATGAGCGCGATTGTAATTTAAAACAAAGAAGTCGACCCGGGTGGTCGGCTTCTTTGCTTGGGGAGAGCGTCATGGCATCGAGACGCTTATTGCAGGACAAAAATGTATAAATAGGAGAAAAAGGAACATCGCTATCCCAAGAAATTGGCGATTCGTTGACCTATACTTGAGGGGACTTGCTTGGATTGCGATCCGCCAAGCGACCCGAAAGTAAAGGAGTGCGAAGAATGAAGCTGTTGTCTGAAACGCTGATGTCCTACGATGAGCCGTCCGGCGACTGGAACTCGGCGCTGCCGATCGGCAACGGGCGGCTCGGCGCCATGGTGTTCGGCACGATCGAAGAGGAACTGATCCAGTTCAACGACGACTCCGTCTGGTACGGCGGTCCGCGCAACCGCAACAATCCGGACGCTCTGACCTATCTGCCTGAAGTGCGGAAGCTGGTATTCGAAGGCAGGCTCAAGGAAGCACATCGTCTGGCCGAAGCCGCGCTATCCGCCACGCCGCGCAGCGAGCGGCATTATCTAACGGCGGGCAATCTGGTGATCCGGTTCGATCATCCCGAGGGCGTGGCGGCGCGGTATCGCAGGGTGCTCGACCTGGCATCGGCCGTCGCGTCCGTCGCATACGAATACGGCGGGGTGAAGTACCGCAGGGAAGTATTCAGCAGCTTTCCGGACCAGGCCGTTTTCATTCGTCTCACGGCGGATCGGGCCGGGGCGATCTCTTTTAATGCGCGCTTTGAGCGAAATAAAGGGCGTTATATGGACGCGTCGGGGCGAGCAGGCACGGATACGATCACAATGAGCAACGATTGCGGTGGGCGGGACGGGCTGTCCTATACGGCAGCGGTCAAGGCTGTCGCCGAAGGCGGGCAGGTTCGCATCATCGGCGAGCATCTATTCGTTGAAGGCGCCGATGCCGTGACGCTCATTCTGACAACGGCAAGCACGTTCCGCTATCCGGAGCCCGAGCGTCAGTGCTTGGAGGTGTTGAAGGGCGCGGCGGCTGAGACGTACGATCGGATAAAAGCGAGACATATTAAGGATTACGCGCCGCTATTCAATAGAATGAAGCTGACGCTGGGCTCGCACACGGATGCTGCGAACGACCGATCCGTCGCACAACGGCTGACGCAGGTCGCGCAGGGTGCGGAGGATGCAGGGTTGATCACGCTATATTTCCACTTCGGCCGTTACTTGCTCCTCGCCAGCAGCAGGCCGGGCTCGCTCCCGGCGAACCTGCAGGGCATCTGGAACGACTCGATGACGCCGCCGTGGGACAGCAAATACACGATCAACATCAACACGCAAATGAACTATTGGCCGGCGGAGTCCTGCAACCTCGCGGAATGCCACGAGCCCCTGTTCGAGCTGGTCGAGCGCATGCGGGAGAACGGCAGGGTGACGGCCCGCGAGATGTACGGCTGCCGCGGGTTCGTCGCGCATCACAATACGGACATTTGGGCGGATACCGCGCCCCAGGACATTTACGGTCCGGCTACGCAGTGGGTGATGGGCGCAGCCTGGCTGAGTCTGCATCTGTGGGAGCATTACCGTTTTGATCCGGACGAGCGGTTCTTAAGGCGCGCCTACGATACGCTAAAGGAAGCGGCGTTGTTTTTCGTCGACTTCCTGGTGGGGAGCCCCGAAGGGTATCTCGTAACCAATCCTTCGGTTTCCCCGGAGAACGTCTACCGGCTGCCGAGCGGCGAGACCGGCACGCTGTGCTACGGACCGGCGATGGATACGCAGATTATCGCGGAGCTGCTGGATGCCTGCATTCAAGCCAGCTTGATCCTGCACACGGACGAGGCGGACCGCCGCATGTGGGAGGAGACCAAGGCGCGTCTGCCGGAAATGAAGATCGGCAGGGGCGGCCGGCTGCAGGAGTGGCTGGAGGATTACGAGGAGCAGGAGCCGGGGCACCGTCATATCTCCCACTTGTTCGGCCTGCATCCGGGCACGACGATCAGTCCGACCGAGACGCCGGCGCTGGCGAATGCGGCTCGCGAGACACTGCTGCACCGGCTGGAAAACGGAGGTGGACATACGGGCTGGAGCCGCGCCTGGATCATCAACTTCTGGGCGCGTCTCCTGGACGGAGAGCAGGCCTACGACCATACGATGGCGCTGCTGCGCATGTCGACGCTGCCGAACCTGTTCGACAACCATCCGCCCTTCCAGATCGACGGCAACTTTGGCGCGATCGCCGGCATCGCCGAGATGCTGCTCCAGAGCCATCTCGAGCATGTCGCGCTGTTCCCGGCGCTGCCGGCGGCATGGCCGGCCGGCAGTATCACGGGTCTGCGCGCGCGCGGCGGCTTCGAGCTGGATCTGGCGTGGCGCGACGGCCGCCTGACGGAGGCGCGCATCACGTCGACCGGCGGCGAGACGCTCCGGCTGCGCGTCGGCGCAGGCGAACCGATCCGGGCGCTGCGCCTGGACGGCAGCCCGGTCGAGACGGCGGCGGAGCATGCCGACGGCTTGCTCGCGCTATCGATGCGCGCGGGAGAGACCGTGGTTATCCGGCCGCTATAGCCGGCGAAAGACAAAAACGCTCGTCCCGAGATGATAATCCGGAACGGGCGTTTTTGCGTTGAGCCTCAGTCGGGGGGGGGAGCGGTCGAAGTAACGCTGTACGACGCCACTTATGCCCGAGTCGCACCACGAAAGAATAGAAGCCACTGAATGAATGCTGCAGGTACATACAGCCTTCGGGCTGGTACAAGATCACTCAGCGTGCGCAGACTTAGCCTGCGCACTTTTTTTGTTGCCGAATAGTTGAATATAATATACATCGTCTTATTTAAAAGCACGACTATTCTTGGTTATGTTAGCCCCTAACGGATGTTCTCTAGGTTCTTTGAATGTAAAAACGTAAGTTTAAATAATGCAAAAATAAGGTTTGTAGATCGCATTTTTTTATTTATATAATGCCATATAATGAATGACAGACGGAATTAAATATTACAAATTCTGTCTAACATTCGAAATTCATTTCTATCGCCCAGGGGGGAAACAGAGAAGAATGGCGGCATTATATGAAAACGCTTCATAACATTCAAGAAGGAGCTAAAACAATGAATCCAAAAAACAAAACTTATGTTTATGCCTTTCATTTACTGGTCGCTGTCATGCTTGTCGCGTTACTGGCCGGATGCGGAGGAGAGAAGAAGGAGACGTCTGGCGGAAGTGCTTCGTCTTCAAGCGCCGCGCCAAAGACGCTGAAAGTAGCTTATTTTAAGGGCGGTTACGGTGACGCCTGGTTCCTGGCGCTAAAGAAGGAATTCGAGAAGGTCCATCAGAATGTGACCGTCGAGCTCGAAGGAGACGCGGGCATCATGGACAAATTGGACCCTCGCTTTGAATCGGGCAGCAATTTGCCGGACGTGGCCTTCCTCATCCACTCGGACAAATGGCAGATTTGGGCGGGCAAGGGCTATCTGGCCGACTTGTCCGACATTTATGACGGGGACAGCCTTGACGGCGGCAAGTTCAAAGATACGATGAACGAGGAAGCTCAAAAATTCGTGTCCGACAAAGACAAAATATACGCGCTTCCTTGGTCCGACGGGCTTCTTGGCATGGTGTACAATGCGGGCATGTTCGAGGAGAACGGCTGGGAGGTTCCGAAAACCTGGAAGGAATTTGCGCAGCTTGCGGATCAAATGAAGGCGAAAGGCATCGCGCCGATCGTGTACCCTGGCAAAATTCCCGGCGGGTACATGGACTTCTTGGTGAAGCCGATGATCGTGCAGGCCGGGGGCTTTGATTATCTGGACGAGCTTCTGAAGATGGAGTCGCCCGAGCCGCTTAACAATCCGGCTAAAAAGCAGGCACTGGAGCAATACGAGGCATTATTCAAAAACGGTTGGGTACTGAAGGGCTCGGAGGCGGTCAATCATACGGAAGCTCAAATGCTGTTCCTGTCCGGCAAGGCAGCCATGATTCCAAACGGGCATTGGCTGGAGAACGAAATGAAGTCGTCGATTCCGAGTGGTTTCCGAATGAAAATGATGCCGGTCCCGCTCGTCGACAACCCCAAAGAAACGAATATTGCATTCAGCATGGTAGGCGGCGATATTACGGTTATTCCGACGAAAGCAAAGGAAATGGAACTGGCCAAAGAATTCGTTCGCTTCGCCGCGACGAAGGAAATGAACAAGCAGTTCACAGCGCTTACCGGCGCCCTGCGTCCGTTCAAGTATGACATGGATGGCGTCCAGGTGAGCGAGTTTACGCAAAGCGTCGTGGATATCATGCAGAGCTCGAAGCCGTTTACGTTCAACTCGAGCAGCCCGATGTACATGAAGTTCGGAGGGATCTTCCCGTCCGGCGAGTTCAACGGCAACATTTCGACCGGCACAAAGACCGCGGATCAGCAGTTCGAAGACGATTATAAATTTGCCAAGGATAAGTGGGACGAATACGAGAAAGAGTTGGGATTGAAATAGCTAACGCTGCCCGGTTCCTTCGCAGGAACCGGTGCAGCCGGATTTGGAGGATCGACTGCATGAAGCGCAAACAGAAGCTGTTCATCTTTACGATGCTGGCCTATCCGGTATTGCACTTCCTCGTCTTTACCGTGTTCGTCAACTATCAGACCGTCGTCTATTCCTTCAAGCGCTGGAACGTATATACCGGAAAAATCGAATGGGTGAACTGGGACAACTACCGCAAAGTATTCGAGCTGATCGGCGAAGACCCCGTTTACCGGTACGCGGTGCAAAATACGCTGTTGTGGATTCCGCTCAACGTTCTCGTCCTGCTGCCGCTCTCGATTGTGGTAGGGTACGTGTTGTCGCAAAAAGTGAGATTCCATTCGTTTTACCGAGCCGTCTATTTCTTGCCGACGATTATCTCGATCGTCATTATGACCATGGTTTTTTCGTTCGCTACGAGTCCCATCATCGGCATCGTCAATCCGCTGCTCGGCTGGATCGGCCTGGACGGTTGGCAGCGATCCTGGCTGGGGGATACGCAGACTGCGCTTCCAACCGTGTTTTTCTTTTGCGTGTGGGCGGGCATCGGGTTTTACGCGACGATGATTATGGGCGCGATCGCGAGGATTCCGCAGGAAATTTTTGAGGTGGGCAAGCTCGAGGGGCTGTCGAAAAGAAAGGAGCTCGTCCAAGTCATCGTTCCCATGATCTGGCCCAATATCTCAGCACTTATCTTGATCGGCACGAGCTCCGCTTTTACGATTTTCCTGCAATCCAAGCTGTTGACCGGCGGGGGCCCCAATTCGACGACCAACACAGTGGCGCTGCAAATTACGGTATTGATTCAGAAGGGGGATTACGGGCTAGCCTCGGCGCTCGGCATCATGTTGATCCTCGTCGGCTTCGGAATTACGTACGCCGTGAAGTATGCGCTTGACCGCAAGACCGTCGTCGAATACTGACCCAGGAGATGATCAAGTGAATTCGTTCCAACGAAAAGGAAGCGGCCTGCTGCTCCAAATTGGACTTTTCGCCTATGCCACGACCATACTGTATCCGTTTTTGTGGATGGCGATCAACGCCTTCAAATCGAATCCGGAGTTTTATGCGGATGTGTGGTCCTGGCCGGAGAAACTGCGTTGGTCCAATTACGGCAAAGCATGGCAAGAGAGCGGTCTCGGCAACTATTTTTTTAATAGTTTCTACATTACTGCGGCAGGCACGTTTCTGTCCGTAATATTCTCGTCGATGGCCGCTTATACGGTGGCCAAGTACAAGTTTACGGGAAAAAACGTCGTCTACTTTTTCGCGATCAGCTCGTTTCTCATTCCGCAGGTCGGGTCGCTGGCCGCGCTGTATAAACTGATGCTCGACCTGCACTTGTACAACAGCCATATCGGGCTGCTGATCTTATATTCGGGCGGCCTAAGCATGAATTTCATTATTTTGCACGGCTTTTACCGAGGAGTTTCCTGGGAGTACGGGGAAGCGGCGTTCATCGACGGGGCGAGTCATTGGCAAATTTTCTTTCGTATCATGCTGCCGCTGAGCGGACCTAGCATCGCTGCGGTGAGCCTGGTGACGATGGTGTCTGTCTGGAACGATTATTTCCTTCCGTTCATGTTTCTACAGGACGACCGTCTGTATACGATCTCGGTCGGCTTGTACGACATGATGCTGAAGCAGCAGTATGCGGCGGACTGGACGACCTTGTTCGCCGCGCTGACGCTATCCGTCCTTCCGATCCTGTTCGTATTTATCCTGTTCCAAAATAAACTCGTATCCGGCTTTACGACCGGCGGTCTGAAAGGCTAGAGCTGAATCGGCGGAAAATCGGATCGCGAAAAGGAGAGAATTTTTGTGAAAATGTACAAGGTTGCCGCAAGGTCGATTGCCTGCATGTTCACGCTCGCCGCTTGTTCGTTTGGATTTGCATGGCAGCCGAATGCGGCCGATGCCGCCACGGTCTCGCCGTTCCCGATAGGCATCTTCTACCCGCCCGAGCCCGCGGAGACCAACGATGCCGCTTACGCAGACATTGCCAACATGAACGCCACGTTCATTGTCGGGACCAATAACGTCGTCTCGCATGCTTCGAACGAGCGGGCGCTCCAATACGCCGCAGCGCATGGTCTCAAACTGCTCGTTCACGACTACGGCTTGGAATTAAAGAGCGAGATGGCCGTGCAGCGGAGTGCCGGTGACGGATGGAGGGCGCGGTCGGATCGCACGATCGGGCAGACGTTCGCTTCGCCCGCGTCGGGGACTGGGTGGTTTCTCGACCATGTCGCGCTCAAGGTTGACAAGACGACGCTGCCCAGCAATGCCAAGCTGAAGCTTTGCGTATACGACAGTCCGAGCAAGACGACGACGATCGGCTGCGACGCCGTAACGGGGCCGATCGACAATGACATCGTAGAATTCCAGATCGCGCCAAACCTTAATCCTACGTATGCGTCGTTCTCTAATATTAACGCGAATCAGACGTATTATATGGAGCTGCAAACGAACAGTTCGCGAGAAGGTGCGCGGATCGCGGTCAGCGCGAACGATTCGTATGCGGGCGGCCAGGCTTACCTGAACGGAACGCCGCAAGCGAAGGATCTGTATTTCGAGATCCGTTATTCCCAACTGGCCTCGGCTTACGGACAGGGAGACAGGCCGTCCGACGCTTATCTCGATACGCTCGTCGATTTCTATAACGCGAATCCTGCCGTGCTTGGTTACAACCTTAAGGACGAGCCGACGGTCGATCTGATGGTGCGCCTGCAGGAAGTACAGCAACGGCTCAAGACGAACGACCCGTCGCATATGGTGTACGCGAATTTGCTGCCGAGCTCTGCGGAAGGGTTGTTCGGTTTTCGGCCGATGGCCGGCGATTACGTTACTTCCGTCACGCCGCTTGGACAGACGTTCCGCACCGGGCCGAATGTTAATTTCATCAATACGATTCAAATGTACTTCGACCGCTCTCAAATGACGGCGGGCGAAGCGCTTAAGCTCACTTTATGGAATTCCACGGCTAAAACGACCAAGATCGCCGAAACGACGATTACCTCTGCTTCAACCAACTGGCCGCAGTTTCCGATCAATACGGCGGTCAGCGCCAATACCCTCTACTACATGGAGTTGACACATAACGGCGGGGGCGACAATTCGGTCGGCTGGGTCATTCATACCAACCTGGGCGAGAAGTGGGAGAAAGATGGTACCGCCTATGTCGGCGGAGCGCCGATCAATGCGGACTTCTGGTTCACGATCAACCAAAACATTACCCCGCTGACATACGAGGATTACGTGTACCGATGGGTCAGCAAGCATCCGGACGTTCTCGTGTTCGACCATTATCCGTTTCTTGAAGCCGGGGCATTCAGGAACGACTATTTTGAAAACCTGGAAGTGATTCGCCGGCAAGCGCTGCTTGGCAAGGTCGACTTCTGGTCGTACATTCAATCGGTCGGTATAACGGGCACTTATCGCGTGCCAAGCAAGGAAGAAATGCGTTATCAGATCTACACCAATCTGGCCTATGGCGCCAAAGGCTATATTTATTTTACCTATTGGACGCCGCAGGACAGCGTTTGGAACTCGCCTTTCCACGACGGCATCATTTTGCCGGACGGAACGAAAACCGGCTCTTACGCATCCGCCCGTGAGATTAACGGCGAGGTATTGAAACTAGGACCGTCGCTTAACTCGCTGACTTCGCAAGCGGTCTACCATACGGGGGCGATTCCAACCGGCGCCGCAGCGCTTCCGGCGAGCTTTTTCTGGAAACCGACGGACACGACGAAGCCAACCGTGATCGGGTCCTTCGTGAACGGGAGCGGACGCAAGTACGTCATGGTCGTGAACAGGGATACGGTAAATTCGCGAACGTTGACTTTCGCCTTAACGCCGAAGCCGACGGCCGTTACCGAAGTGTCCAAGACGACGGGTGCGGAGGTTGCGACGAACTATAACAGCGGGACCGGGCAACTGTCCGCCTCATTTGCGCCCGGGGAAGGAAAGCTGTTTGCGCTGCCCGCAGGGTATTGACGGCGATAGAAAACGATGAAAATCGACCAAACGAATCGAACATGGTCTGCCCAATGGATATGGGCGCAGAACGGAGACGGCAGCGATTCCGTCGCAAGCCGCATCGTGTATTTCCGGCGCGCGTTTTATCTCCCGCCTTCCCGCAAGTGCCGATTGATCGTCGATGTTTCGGCGAGCAGCCGCTACCGTCTTTACCTCAACGGGGAACCCGTAGCTTTCGGGCCTTGCCCGGGGGATCGGTGGACGCAATACTACGAGACGGTCGATCTCTCCTCTATGTTAAGGGAGGGCGGGAATGTGCTGGCGGCCAAGGTGCTTCATTATGGAGAGGACGGCACGAAGCCGCTCGCCATCATCGGCGCTCCGGTGGGAGGGTTCCTGCTTGAAGGTCATGTTTACGCTGAGGAAGGTCTGCTGGAATCGCTGTCTACAAACGACTCGTGGCGATGCCTGCCGGACGAGGCTGTCGGATTTCAGCCGCAGGCGCTCACGGTAACGGGAGGATTGGAGGAGGCGGATGGCGGACGGCTCCCGCACGGTTGGCAGCGAACCGATTATGACGATTCGCGATGGTCTCCGGCGGAGGCGATCGGAGAATCGCCGAACACGAGCGTCTACGGCATCGTCGGCGCGTGGCCCCTTGCTCCGCGGCCGATTCCGCTCCCGTTCGAGCATCCCCGCGCCTTCGCTCGCGTGGTACGTAGCGAGGGAATACATGATGATCGGTGCTATCAAGCTATCATAAGCGGCGGAACCCCGCTTGTGCTGCCGGCCCGAAGCAAAGTTTCGCTAGAGCTGGATGCGGGGGAACTGGTTAACGGTTTTTTGAGGATCGCAACCGAGAGCGGCGGGGGAAGCGAGATTCGCTTGCTCTGCTCGGAGAGCTATGTAGACGGCGAAGGCCGAAAAGGTAACCGTGATGATCATGAAGGGAAAGGGCTGTGCGGGGGAACCGATTCGTACCGCGTCGGCGGTGCGGATCTGTCCGAGCGCGAGGAATACGAGACGTTCGACTACCGTACGTTTCGCTTCGTGCGCCTCGTCGTCGAGGTGGCTGAAACGCCTTTGACCCTGTGCAGCATCGATTACCGCGACACCGGATACCCGCTGGAAATCAAGGCTTCCTTCGCCTGCTCCGACGAAACTTTCGCTCCCATGTGGGACATCAGCATCCGAACGCTGCGGCGTTGCATGTTCGAAACTTATATTGACTGTCCGTATTACGAACGGCTTCAATACATTATGGACACGCGACTGCAGGCGTTGTTTACGTATCGAATCGGCGGGGATGACCGATTGGCGCGCAAAGCGATTGACGACTTCCATAAGTCCATGTTGCCGAACGGCATGCTCCAGAGCCGCTTTCCTTCGAACGAGGCGCAGGTCATCCCGGGATTCGCGCTGCACTGGGTCATGATGGTTCACGATCATTATGCGTATTGGGGTGACGCTTCGCTCGTACGACGATACCGGCCGACCATCGATGCGGTGCTGGACTGGTTCGAACGCTCGGTAACGGACACGGGGCTCGCAGGTCCGGCCCCAAGCGGGTATTGGTCTTACGTCGACTGGGTCAGGGAGTGGGAGGAATCGAAAGGCGTTCCCGCCCCGGGCCAGTCATTGCCGCTTACCGTATACAATTTTATGTACGCGAATGCGCTGCAGCAAGCCGCTTTATTAAACGAAGCAACCGGGCGCACGGATACGGGCAAAGAATACCGAATCCGGGCGAGCCGCACGATCGACGCGGTGAAGCGCCACTGTTGGTCGCAGGAGAGAGCGCTGTTCCAAGACGCGCCTTCGTTAGATCAATACAGCCAGCACGCCCAGCTATGGGCGATACTTGCCAATGCCGTCGAAGGGAAGGAGGCTGTGCGTCTGGCGGAAAGCATGCTGGACGAGAATTCGTTAGCGAAAGTATCTTATGCGATGGCCTTCTTCCTGTTTCGGGCGGCGTCGGCCGCAGGAATATACGACCGGACTGTCGGCATGTGGGACTTGTGGCGGGAGCAGATCGGTCTCGGTCTGACGACGTGGCTGGAGGACCCAGTCTCGCAGCGCAGCGATTGCCATGGCTGGGGAGCATCCCCCCTTTACGAATGCACCGGCGAATGGCTCGGCGTGAAGCCGGGCGCTCCCGGCTATGAGCGAATCTTGATCCAGCCTCGAATCGGATCTTTGACTTGGGCGAAGGGAGGCGTGTCAACGCCCCATGGGGTCGTGAACGTCGCATGGGAGCTTGACGAGCGAAGCGGAAAATTCCGTCTGCGTGCGAGCGGGCTACGCGGCAAGCCGACGGAGATTAGGTTGCCTGATGGGACGAAGCGCCTATTCGAGCGTACAGACGAGATTCATGTGGTCGCCGACCTTCAAGAAAAATAGATGGATGACGAGCATGCTACCGATGGACGAGGCTGAAAACCCCGCGAAGCGTGGGTTTTCAGCCTTTTTTCTTAAACGTTTTGCGGAACTGTAAGGGCGAGATCCCTTCCTTGTTCGAGAAGCAGCGCGAAAAATAGGCGGTTTGCTGAAAACCTACTTCCTCCGCGATTTGCGTAACGGATAGCTCCGTCTTCATGAGCAGCAGCTTTGCCTGCTCCAAGCGATATTGCATCAGATACTCGACCGGGGTATAGCCGAGCACTTTACGCATGCTGCGCGCAATGTAATTGGGGTGAAAGTGCAAGGCCTCTCCAAGCATCGCATTCGTGAACGGATGCTTATAGTTCTGCTTCAGGAATGCCTCCGCTTCTTCGGCCAGCCGTACGGCCTGCGTATCGTGAACGGACTTCTGATCGCGGTGCAAGTCCCGGATCAGCTCGGCCAAGATAGACTGATGCTGCCACAGCACCAGGGATTGTGGCTCCAGCTCCGATTGAATCAGATGCTTGAGCGCATCGAACGTTTTTCCCGGGGAAGGTATCATGCCGTATTTAGGCAGCGCGATGGTGTACACGCGATGAAGGGGGAACTTCGTTCGAACCGACTGCAGCTGGACGAGTCTGTCCTTGTCGGGCGGCCGCTGGTCTTCCGGAACCTCCCACCATTCGCCGGCAGGCATGAAGTGCAGCCAGTAGTGATGCGTTTCCTCTTCACAGGGGCCGGCGGAGTAATGGTGCAGGTCCGGGCGCAGGATCAGCATCTGTCCGGGGCCGACCCGCCAGCTTCGCCGCTCTTCCGCGATTCGAAGCGTACCGCTTTTCACGAGCAGCATATCGAACACGCCGATCGCGTATCGGTCGGGGTGCTCGTCACCCGGATAATACGTATTAATTCCGCCTATTACGTAAAAGGGCATAGGAGGGGCGACCATATACAGCATCGATCCGGGCTCCATGACAGCACTCCTAAATTAAAGTTAAATGATGCAAAAATGAAATCACATCAGGCGTCGTTTTATGAAATTGTAGCAGAATCCGTATTCGTTTGATAGGTTATTATATTGCAAATTCTAGGTGCTGGAGCCGACGGAAACCGGTCGGCCGAAGCTGGCTTCCCGGAAAGAAGGATACGAATGAAGGAACACGCGAACAGGATGACGATCGAGCATGAAGGGATGCATCTCGGCTTTGCGCATACCGAAAAAGGTTGGATGCAGATCACCTTGAATACGGCCAAGGCACTGCAGGAGCGGGTCCCGGGCATTCCTTTTTCCAATTTTCAGCTGGCCGTTGCAGGGCGACCGCATGGATACAATCCGGCACTGATCACCGGGCTGACCGCCCTGCCTACGGAAATGGGGCTGGTGTCCGAATCAGCAGACGCCGAAGGCATGCAGCTTCTCTATCGGCACGAACAGTTGCGGCTGAAGGTACAGGTCGATATGCGATTTATTCCCGGAGCGGCTGCGATCCGGCAGACAACCGTTGTCACCAATGAAGGGGATTCTCCGGTCGTGGTGACCCACCTGTCATCGATGTGCGTGCAGGGCGTCGCCACGGACGGGCTTCTACCCTGGTACGACAAACGGAAGATCCGCGTTCACTACTGCCGCCAAACCTGGAATGGGGAAGGCCAATGGCGCTTTGGAGATCTGGAGGAATTGGGCTTGTACCCGACATCGGTGCATCCGAGCACGTCGGCCGTCCATTTCTCTTCGGTCGGCAGCTGGAGCACAGGCAAGCTGCTGCCGCTTATGGTACTGGAAGACCTGGAGACGGGAAAAACCTGGTATTGCCAGCTGGAGACGTCCGCGAACTGGCATCTGGAGATCGGCTACCGCGGCTCTTGGGACGACGACAGCGGCGGCTTGTTTATTCATGCTGATGGAGCCGACGAGCGGTTCGGGGGTTGGAGCAAGCGACTACTGCCGGGCGAGAGCTACGAAGCGGTTCCGGCGGCGTTCGGCTGCTGCGAAGGCGACTTCACCGATGCGATCAGAGAGCTGACGGCATATCGCCGCTACTTGACGAAGGGACTGTACGAGGAATTGCGACCAGCTGCCGTTGTCTACAATGATTATATGAACACGCTGTGGGGCGATCCGTCAAAAGAGAAGCTGATGCCGCTTGTCGATGCGGCAGCCGCTGCGGGCTGCGAATATTTTTGCATGGACGCGGGGTGGTTCGGCGAGATTGGCACGTCATGGAGCAGCGGTCTCGGCGATTGGCAGCCGAGCCGCGACCGCTTCGGCGAGGAGGGACTGGCGTCTTTCCTCGCCTATATCGCGGGCAAAGGCATGGAGCCCGGCCTGTGGCTGGAGATGGAAGTGTGCGGCGAAAACGCGGCACTGGCCACTAAGCCGGACGACTGGTTTATCCGCCGTTACGGCATTCGCGTGGGCGGGGGGGCTCGGTCGTTTCTCCAATTCGGTCATCCGGACGTGCGATCTTATATGCATGGCGTCGTCGACAGCCTCGTAGAGATGGGTGTTCGTTACTTCAAGAACGATTACAATCTGTGCATCGGGCCAGGCGACGATACCGGAGGCCAGGCGGCTGCGGAGGGCTTGCGGCAGGCACTTACGGCATTTTATCGCTTCATTGACGAGGTGAGAACGCGCCACCCGCATGTAAGGCTGGAAAGCTGCAGCTCCGGCGGCATGAGGGCGGACTATGAAGCACTGGCCCATTTTCATCTGCAAAGCTCCAGCGATCAAGAGGATTACCGCAAATATCCGTCGATCATCGGCGGCAGCTTGGCGGCGGTTCTGCCGGAGCAACTCGGCATCTGGGCTTATCCCAACCCGCTGCTCTATCAGGATCTGAAAAATCCGGAGATCTTGAAGGAGACGGACCGGCTGGCGGCGATGGCCGATGGCGAGCAGACGATCTTCAACATGGTGAACGGCATGTGCGGCAATCTTTATCTGTCCGGCCACATCCATCTTGCCGATGAGGCGAACCGCATGCTGATCGCGGAGGCGGTCGAACTGTTCAAGCGGGAGCGCGCTTTCATCTCGCAAGCCTATCCAATCTGGCCGCTCGGCTTTACGCGGATCAACGACGGGTTGAGTTGGGCTGCCGTCGGGCTAGCATCTAGGGATCGTTCTCGGCTGCTGCTGTCGGTCTGGAGGCTAGGGGATGGCGACGAATACCGGACGATTCCGCTGGTCGGTTCGGACGGCGTGAGCAGAGCGGGCGGAATTCGGGCGGATATCGTGCAGTTGTATCCTTGCGAAGGTTATGCGGTTGATTGCCACTATAGCCCGAAGACGGGACAGCTGACCGTTCGAATGCCCAAGCTGTATCAGGCGCGGCTATTCGAGATTCGTTTCGCAGGGAACTACGGATGAGAATAGATAATTGCGGGACTTGAGGACAAGAATGCAGCCCGACTGAGGCAGCGGTGCTGCAAGCTGACGGCTTGCTCGCGCTGTCGATGCGCGCCGGGAGACCACACACACCGGTTGCTATAGCCGGCGAAAGACAAATAACGCTCGTCACGGGATGGCAATCCCAGGGACGAGCGTTTTTTGCGTTGAGCCCGAATCGCGGCGTGAGCGGTCGAAGTAACGCTGTACGAAGCCACTCTAGCACAAGTCGCGGCGCGGAGGTCGAAGTACACTGCACGAATCCACTTCCTGCCCGAATCGCGCCACAAGTGTTGCAGAAAGTGCCAGATGAGACGACTTCAGCCCAAGCCGCCCCACACATGGGGCAGCTTGAGCTGAACACAACTACCTATGCCTTCGGTTTATTTGCATACCACGCCGAGAACTGCTTCTGATATTCCGCGATATACTTGTCGAGCCCCGCGGCCTTCAGCTTGTCGAGCGCCTTCGGGAAGTAGGTGTCGTAGTCGACGAAGCCGCTGGCGATCGGCGCGATGAACTCGGTGAACACGCCGTTCAGCTTGGACTCCTCGTTTTTGACGGCCGTATTGTCGAAGTTGAAGCCTGCGGTCTTGGACAGGATCGCGTCGTCGTCCCAATGCTTGTACTGCTCGATGAAGTCGTCCGGCACGCTCTTCTCGAAGCGCATGAACTTATCGTTCATCATCATCCAGTCGTCCAAGAAGAGATCGGACGTCAGCTTCGTCACGCGGCCGTTCTCGTCGATCGAGTAGTCCTTGTCCTTGATGCCGTAGGTGAACAGGTCGTACAGCTCCTGGTTTTTCTGCAGCAGGTTGAAGAAGGCGACGTAACGCTCGGGGTGCTTCACGTTGGCCGACACGAAGTAGGCGGTGTTGTACGTGCCGCGACTAATCTTCGGCCGGTCGTTTTTGCTCAGGAAGTAGTTCTGCAGCTTCGCGGTCGGCACCGCCTTCGTGATGCCCGCGATGCCTTCGATCGGACGGGTCGCCGTGCCCGGGAAGAACATCGCCTTGCCCGCGTTCCAGTCGGACATCAGCTGCGGCTGGTTCGTGACGGCATACTTCGGAATGATGCCTTTCTTGTACCAGCCGTTCATCAGGCCGGCGTATTTCTTGAATTCAGGCGTTTCGTACCAGCTGATCAGCTTGTCGTCTTGGGCGGCCTCATTCACCGCGATGAAGTTGTTGATCCAGTTCAGGTTCTGGTCGGTGTACTCGTACATGAGCATGTAGGTGGCGTCCGTCGAGGCGAAACCGATCATGTCCGGATATTTGGCGTGCACCTTGTCGTAGTACTGCTCCAGATCCGCGAGCGAGCCGATCGTCGTCATGCCGACTTCCTCGAGCAGATCCTGGCGGACCATGACGCTGTAGAAGGCGGCCGAGCTGGCGCGGTTGCCGACCGGAATCGCATACTGCTTGCCGTTCTGCTTGAAGGCGTCGAACGAAGCGGCCGCGACGTTGCTCTTCAGATCCGGCGCATACGTATCGACGTAGGGCGTCAAGTCCGCATACAAGCCCTTGGATACGGACTTGGACATATAGTTGATGTCGGTGTACGCGGCGAACTCTTCGCCGGAGGAGAGCATGAGGTCCGTCTTGCCGCCGCCGTATTCGGACCAGGGCAGGTAGACGTATTCGATCTCGGCGTTGATTTCCTTCTTGACGAGATCCTTCAGTTCATTGCTGGCGAGCTCGGCCATGCGCTTGGACTGCCCCGTGTAGAACAAGAGCTTCAGCTTGACCGGTTCGGAAAAGTCGGGCTTGGACGGATCGTTCGCGTCGGATGACGCTGCGCCGGACGAAGCCGCGCCGGAAGATGCAGCCGGTGAGCTGGACTCGGCAGCGCCGCCTTCGTTCGATTTGGAGCTGCAGGCGGACAAGACGAGCGTGATGGTGAAGACGAGGGCGAGCAGCGCCCTGGAAGCATTGCGACGTACCATGGAACATGACCTCCTGGATTTTTTTTTGGCGTTTTGGGAAGCGATTTCAGAATACGTTTACATGCCGTTCGCGGCTATCTTAAGAAAATGAAAAGCGTTAAAAATCAACGGTTTGATGGCCTTAAAAAACATGAAATCGCTTTAGTTTTATGAACGAAGCTGTCAAAGGTCAGCCTTTGACGGAGCCGACGACGATGCCTCGGACGAAGTAGCGCTGCAGGAACGGATACAGGATCGCGATCGGCAGCACGGTGAGGCAGGTCATGGCGAGCTTGGCCGTCTCGAGTGGAGGCGCGATGAGGGCGCCGCTGATCCTTGAAGCATTCCCCGAAGCCAGAAATTGAATGTTAGCCATCATATAGTACATCATGTACTGGATCGTAAACAGCTTTTCGTCCGTGACGAGCATGAGCGGGAGGAAAAAGTCGTTCCAGAACTGCAGCGCGTAGAAGAGCGCAATGGTGACGAGCCCGACGCGGCCGAGCGGCAGCATGATGCGGAAGAAGATCAGGTAATGCCCCGCCCCGTCGATCTGCGCCGACTCGACGACCTCGTGCGGGATGCTTTTGAAATAGTTGGCCTGCAGGTACATCAGGAACACGTTGAGCAAGTAGGGCAAGAACAGGCCGGCCAGCGTATCGTTCAGATGATAGTACTTGGTCGTCAAAATGTACCAGGGGAGCGTTCCCCCGCTGAACAGCATCGTGAAGTAGGCGAAGAAGGCGAAGGCGCCGCGGAACCGGAAGCCTTTGGCGGTGATGACGTAGGCGTAGGCGGACGTGACGAGCACGGCGGACACGGTACCGAGCACCGTGATGCTCACCGAGTTCAGGTAACCGCGGATGATCTCGTCCGATTTGGAGCCGAACATGAATTTATAAGTATCCAGCGTTAAGCCCTGCGGCAAAAAAGAGTAGCCGTTCGCCGCGATCTTGGCCTCCGACGAGAGCGAACCCGATACCGCGAGGATGAACGGGATTAAGCAGATGGCGGCGAACACGCCGATGAATACGTAGAAGAAAATCAGCAGCGTTCGATTTTCCCGGATTGCCATGACGCGTCCCTCCTAAAATAGTTTGCTGTCTCTGTCGTACCAGCCGGCCAGCTTATTGGCGACGAGCACGAGCACGAGACCGAATACGGACTGATAAAGCGTGATGGCCGACGCGAAGCCGAACTCGCCGGAACGGATCGCGGTCCGGTATACGAAGACGTCGATGATGTCGGTCGTCGGCAGCAGCAGCGGATTGAGGAAGGTGACGCCCATGATCATGCTGAGGTCGCCCTTCAGCATGCCGCCGATGCTCAGCAGCGTGAGCAATATAATAGAAGGAATGAGCATCGGCAGCGTGATCTTGGTAATGAGCTGCCACCGGGACGCGCCGTCGATTCGCGCCGCCTCGTAGTAGGACGTATCGACGCCTTGGAGCACCGCATAGTATATGATGGCGCCGTGGCCTGCGCTTTTCCAGATGTTCGCCAGCACGAGCACGACGACGAACAGCCACGGATGCGCATACCAGTCGATCGGCTGCATGCCGATGCCTTCTAGCATGCGGTTGACGATCCCCTTCTCGAAGTCGAGCAGGGAGAACAGGATGGCGCCGATGACGATCCACGAGATGAAGTAAGGGAAGAACATGACGCTCTGCGTAATTTTGATATAGCCCTTGCTCCGCAGCTCGTTCAGCGCGATGGCGAGCGCCACCGAGAAGAAGGTGCCGGTCAGCATGTACAGCACGTTCAGCATGACTGTATTGCGCGTCGCCCGGATGGCGCTGTCCATGCTCGAGAAGAAGAAGTCGAAGTTGTCGAAGCCCGCCCAGGGACTTCCGAAGATGCCGCCGTTAAAATTGTAATTTTTGAACACGAGGATGAGTCCGCTCATCGGCAAATAAGCGAACAGAATCAGCGCGATCACGCCGGGCAGCGCCAGCAGGAACAGCGAGCTGTCGTTGCGCAGCGACCTCAGCCATTTGCTTCGCCCTTGCGCCTTGGGCGTCGGATAAGCTTTTTCCGTCATCGAGATTCACTCCTTGTCATGCGGTTGGTGGATGGGGCGCCAAAGCAGCTTCGCATCGATGCGTGGACCGAAAGCGCTTTACTGACCCAAGCTTATTCACCCTGACGGCAAAGCGCCATCTCAAAGAAATGAAATCGCTTAAAAAATCGAAGCGAAGCCCGCCTTCAATAAAATGAAATCGCTCAAAAAAACGAAAACCCCGGATCCGGCGCGGATTCGGGGCTTGCGAACGAGGATTTCGGAGAGGTTAGCGGTCGAGGCTTATGATCGAGAGTCGCGAACGACGAATGCAATCGAGGCTAGCGATCGAGGCTAGCGGTCGAGGCTAGCGATCGAGGCTAGCGGTCGAGGCTAGCGATCGAGGCTAGCGGTCGAGACTCGCGGACGACGCTTGCGGTCATTCGCTCTGCTGCACGATGTGATTGAGCCGCCACTTGGTCGGCGTCATGCCGTACCGCTTTTTGAACAGTGTCGTGAAGTACGTGCTGCTGCCATAGCCCGAGCGCTCGGCGATGGTGCGGATGTCCAGTTCTAGCTCGTCCACGAGCAGGGAACGGGCATGCTCCAGCCGGACGAGGTTGACGAAGTCTGGGAAGCTGCTGCCGGTCGATTCGGTGATCAGGCGGCTCAGGTACGGCGGGCTGATCGCGAGCTTGTCCGCTAGCGCGTTCAGCGACAGCATCGGATCGGCGAAGTGCTTGCGGATATGGGCGATGGCTTCCCCGGCGACGTCACGCGTCTGCACGGCGTTGCGTTCCTTTAATTTCTCGTAGGCTCTGAAACTTAATTGCTCGAGCCACGCTCTTAGCTCCTCGTAGCCGGCGAAGCTCCAGATGCGCTGGTACAGTTCGAGGAAGTCCGCGTGCCGCGGGATTCCGCCGGCCGCGCCCGTGTCCGCGATGGCGGACAGCTCCGAGGCGATCCGCGACAGCGCGATCGTCGCCTGTTCGGCGCGATAGCCGCCGGCTTCAGCGAGCGCGCGCTCCACCGCGCGCGGGATCAGCTCGTGCTTCTGCTCGCGGACGACCTGCAGCACGGCTTCGAGCGTCTGATCCGGCATCGGCGCGTCCGACAGCTGTGCGGCGTCCTCGGCGTAGACGACGGGTGTTCGGTACTGGAACTTCATGTACTGCAGGCAATCTCTCGCCTCTTCGTACAGCGACTTCAACTGGGAAGGATCGGCGGACAGCCGGCTCACGCCAAGCGCGCCCTGCGTCCCCGGCCAAGCGCGGACCAGCTGCTCGAGCTCCTCCCAGCGCTCGCGGGCGATGCCCTGATCGCCGAAGCTGCCTTCGCGCGCTTCGCTGACGATCAGCACGGCCGTCCCCGGGCTCGGGAAGAAGCCGCGGCACGCGCAGGCACCCTCGAACAAAGCTTCGACCGCCCGCGGCAGGTCGCGAAGCCGCGCCATCCGCTCCGCGTCGGTCGCGTCCGTCGGGGCCTCGCCTTCGCCGAAGCGCTCGTCCAGCCGCAGCACCGCGACGCAGAAGGCCGCGCTGCCGGGGCCGCCGCCCTTCAGCAGCGGCAGCGCCGAAGGCACCGCTTCGCCCGAGCGGTACGGCGTGGTGAGCCAGGACAGCAGCGCGCTGTCTTCGTTCTCGCGCTTGAGCTCGCCGAACCGGCCGGCGATCCGCTCGAGCTCCCGGTTCGCCTCCTCGAAGCCGCCCGCGCCCGCGAAGGCGAGACGCTCGCCCGACAGGCTGCGGATGTTGCCGAACAACGCGCCGATCGGCTTGTACATGCGATGCGACACGAACGCCGCGACGCCCGCCGCAGCCGCCGCGAGGACGACGCATAGCGCGATCAGGAGCACCATGGCGTTGGAGATGTCGCGGATGCTGTTGCGGTAAGACGTCTCAGACAGATACCAGAGCCCCTGCTTGGCGGCCAGGCGATACGTGATCAGCTGCTTGGGGCCGCGATCGGGCTTCCAGACGAGCGTGCCGGACGTGCTGCGCCCGCCGACGATTCGCCGCAGCAGCGCCTCGTCGTAGTCGTCGCCCGGCGGACCGCTCTGCATGAGTACGGCGCCTTCGGGGCTCAGCACGGCATAGTGCGTATCGCTGTCCGCGACGTCCGTGAAGATGTTCTCCTGAAGCTTGCCCAGATTGGTCGAGATCGCGATGGCGCCGGTGTATTCGCTGTTCGCGTACACCTTGTCGTTGTAGTACGTCATCATGACGGTTTCCTTGTCGCCGTTGTTGAGCGTCGCGGTCCACAAGAAGGGCGAATCCTTGATCAAGCCGTCCCGAATGCGTTCGTACAGCTCCTGCTTGGACGCCTTGCTGAGCGGATTGTTCTCGAACATCATGACCGGACCGTCGGCGCCCATGATATAAGCGTTTTCAAGATACGGGTTGACGGTGAGCGTCCCCTTGATCTGGCTGAGCGCGCTGAACAACTGGTCGCTCCAGCTGCTGTCGCCGCTCTGCATGACCGAGTTGATGTTCGGGTGGCGGTAGAAGGCGAGCGTATAGTTTTGCACCGAATCCATATATTTGGCGAACACCGTCTCCGTGTTCAGCAGCACGCTATCGTTGGCTTTGTTGACGTAGTCGATCGTCTTGCCGCGGAACCAGAAGAAAAGGGCGGTAGCCAGGACAAGCACCGAACAGATCGAGATTAACGTCAAGCTCATAAAAAACCGGATTTTCAGCCGTCTTTCCCCGTTCATGCCCATCGCTCCTTTGTAGACTTACTATAAAGGATGTCGAGGCGATTGTTAACTGTCTATTGCATGGCAATCGAAGGTGTGAGGACAAGAAAGTATAAAAAAATGAAAAATGAGCACGGGAATGCCAATAATTTAACGTTTTCATCAACTATACTAAAGCTGCTTCTTCAACGTCAGGCAATGGAGGCCGCAGCATGCGCACGTTCCGCAATCCCGTTCTCCCCGGCTTTTATCCGGATCCGTCGGCCATTCGCGTCGGCGACGACTATTACCTCGTCACCTCGAGCTTCGAGTTTTATCCCGGGGTACCGATCTTCCACAGCAAGGATCTGGTCAACTGGCGCCAGCTCGGCCATGTGCTCGACCGCCCGTCGCAATTGGACCTGGACGGCATTCTGCCCTCCAAAGGCATCTGGGCGCCTACGATTCGCTATCACGACGGCGTGTTCTATATGATCACGACGTTCGTCACGAACGACCTCGAATGCCGCAACTTCTACGTCACGGCGACCGATCCGGCGGGCCGCTGGTCCGATCCGGTGTGGCTGGACGACGCGCCGGGCATCGATCCGTCGCTGCTGTTCGACGATGACGGCAAAGTCTACTATACGGGCAACCGGCGACCGCCCGAGGGCCAGCAATACGCGAAGGAAATGGACATCTGGCTGCAGGAGCTGGATGTCGCGAGCGGGCGTCTTGTCGGACCGAAGGTCAGCCTGTGGCGCGGCGCGCTCAAGGTCGCCCATGCCCAGGAGGGGCCGCATCTGTACAAGATCGGCGGCATGTACTACCTGACGATCGCCGAAGGCGGCACGGGCCACACGCATGCGATCACGATCGCGCGCAGCGACTCGCCGACCGGACCGTTCGAGGGCTACAAAGGCAATCCGATTCTGACGCACCGCCATTTGGGACGCGGCTATCCGATCGTCAACGTCGGCCACGGCGAGCTGATCGAGACGCAAAAGGGCGATTGGTGGATGGTGTGCCTCGCGTCCCGTCCTTATGGCGGCTACTATCGCAATCTCGGGCGGGAAACGTTCCTCGTGCCCGTCGCATGGGAGGACGGGTGGCCGGTTGTCAATCCGGGCAAAGGCGTCGTGGAGCTGGAAGGCGAAGCGCCGGATCTGCCCGAGACGCCTTGGCCGGCGGCCGCGGTGCGGGACGACTTCGACGCGCCGGCGCTCGCGCCGTGCTGGAACTTTATTCGCACGCCGCGCGGCGAATTTTGGAGCCTTGCGGCGCAGCCGGGCGCGCTGCGGCTTGCTTTGAAGCCTGCGTCGATCACGAGGAACGACAATCCGGCGTTCGTGGGCCGCAGGCAGCAGCACATGTCGTTCGCTGCGGCGACCGCGATGCGCTTCGCGCCGAAGGCGGAAGGCGACGAGGCCGGGCTCGTGCTGCTGCAGAACGCGGACAACCAGTTCCGGCTAACGTACGGCCGGTTCGGCATTGGCGAGGCCGGAGCGGGTACCGAGCTTCGGCTGACGCAGCGGCGCCGGGGCGAAGAGACGGTGCTGGCGACGGCCGCGTTCGCGGGCGAAGCGCTGGAACTGCGCGCCGAGGCGGACGGCCAACGGTACGCGTTCAGCTGGCGGGAGCCGGGCGCATCGGAGTGGCGGACGCTGCTCGAAGACGCCGACGGCACGCTGCTGAGCACCGATATTGCGGGCGGGTTTACCGGCGCCTACATTGGTATGTATGCCGCGAGCCAGGAGGCAAGTGGCGAGGCAGGCAGCGGGGCTGGTCCCGAGACCGGCCCGGCGGCAGGGTATGTGGCAGATCGCGAGGCTGGCTCAGCGGACAGTCACGTGGCAGGCCGCGATGCGAACACCGACACTGACACCGACACCGACACCGACACCGACACCGACACCGACACCGACACCGACACCGACACCGACACCGACACCGACACCGACACCGACAACTACGCGTACTTCGACTGGTTCGATTATGAACCGGCGGACGCTTAAGGGAGGGGAGACGCAGATGACGGCACAGACCAAAGCGGCACAAGACCAAGCCAAACACCGGGACCAACCAAAACCCGAAGACCAAGCCTACCCGATCCCCGCGCTGCCGGACATCCCGGACCGGACGTTCTCGCTCGCCGACTATGTCGAGGCGCCCGATCCGCTCGCGCTGTGCACGGACGCGCTGCAGCGCGCGATCGACGACTGCGCTGCGGCGGGCGGGGGCACCGTGCGCATCCCCGCGGGCATCTGGCGCACGGGGCCGCTCCGGCTGCGCAGCCGAATAGCGCTGCACGCCGAGGCGGGCGCGCTCGTCCGCTTCGAGTCGGACCCGACACTGTATCCGCTGGTCGCGACGCAGTACGAGGGCCAATCGGCCGTGCGCTGCCTGTCGCCGCTCGACGGCGAAGCGCTAGAGGACATCGCGTTCACGGGCAGCGGCGTGTTCGACGGCTGCGGCGAAGGCTGGCGCCCGGTCAAGCGATTCAAGATGACCGATGACCAGTGGCGCAAACTGCTCCAGTCGGGCGGTGTGCTCAGCGAAGGCGGCGAGATGTGGTGGCCGACCGCCGAAGCGCGGGACGGGGAGGCCCTGGTCCATCAGCTGCGCGAGCAAGGCGTGACCGACCCCGAGGCCTACATGCCGGCGCGGGCGCATCTGCGTCCCGCGATGCTCAGCCTGCGCGGCTGCAAGCGCGTCCTGCTGGACGGACCGACGTTTCAGAACTCGCCTGCCTGGTGCCTGCACCTCATGGACTGCGAGCAGACGACGGTGCGGGACGTGACGGTGCTCAATCCCTGGTACTCGCAGAACGGCGACGGACTGGACCTGGAATCTTGCCGGCACGCGCTCGTCGAGCGCTGCACGTTTGATGTCGGCGACGACGCGATCTGCCTGAAGTCGGGCAAGGACGAGGAAGGGCGGCGGCGCGGACTGCCGTGCGAATTCGTGACGATCCGCGACTGCACGGTGTATCACGGGCACGGGGGCGTCGTCGTCGGCAGCGAGATGTCGGGCGGCGTGCGGGCGGTTCGCGTTTCCGACTGCCTGTTCATGAACACCGATATCGGCATTCGCTTCAAGAGCGCGCGCGGCCGGGGCGGCGTCGTGGAGGACATCGTCATGGAGCGAATTCATATGTCTGGTATCCCGCTCGAGGCGGTGTCGTTCCATCTGTTTTACGCGGGCAAGGAAGGCTCGGAGGGCTACGATGAGCAGACTTATGAAGTGACGGAGGAGACGCCGGTCATCCGCAATATTACGCTGCGCGATCTGAGCTGCGTGGGCGCGCAGACGGCGCTGCTGATCAACGGGCTGCCGGAGCTGCCGCTCGAAGGCTTGACGGTGGAAAACTTCACGGCGGAAACGGCCACTGGCGTCGTCGCACGCCATGCCGACCGGCTGACGCTGCGGGGCTTGCGGCTGCAGGTTACTTCAGAGCCGGAGATCCGGCTCCATGCCTGCACGAACACGGATATCCGCTAGACCTCGGCTTGTCTCGCCGGGTCCGCCTTGGCGAGCTTGCGGTACTGCATGGGCGTCAGCCCGCACGCCTGCTTAAACGCTTTGTTGAAGTGGGACAGATGCTCGAAGCCCACGTCGAGCGAGACGTCGGAGATGCGCTTGCGGGTATGGGCAAGCAGTCGCTGGGCCTCCCGGACGCGCAGATGAAGGATGTATTCGCGGAAATGGAAGCCGGTCAGCCGGTGGAAGACGCGGCTCAGGTACGAGCTGCTGAGGTAAAAGTGCTTGGCCGTATCCGCTAACGTCAGTGATTCGCGGTAATGCCGCTGCAAATATTCGGCGACCTCGGATACCTTGGCATGCAGCGCGTCCCGGGAAGCACCGGCCGCCGCCGACCGCTCGGAGCGCCCGAGCAGAATGGTCAGCTCCGCGAGCAGCGACACGCAGCACGGCTCGTAGTAAGGCCGCGCTAGCGCGCATTCCTCCAGCATCCGGCGCATGAGGCGCTCGGCCTCCTCGCGCTCGCGCAGGTTCAACGCGAAGACGCGGCACGATTCGCCGGCCTCGAACAGCACCTGGCCCCGCAGCGTGCCGGGCAGCGCGGACGGCTCGTAATGGATGAGGACGCGCTCGAACTCGGCGATCTCGGAGCTGGCCGTCGAATGGATGACGCCGCCGGCGATGGCGATGAGCTCGCCTTTTCGCAGCGTGATCACCTTGCCGTCGACAAAGTAGACGCGCTCGCCGTCCAGCAGGTAATACAGCTCCACCGCATCGTGGCTGTGCGGCCGCGGCATTGCGGTCACGCCGTGGCGCTTGATGCGCTGAATGCTGACGCTTCCATTTTCCACGAAATATTTGGGCGTTGCGTCCATCGAGGCGGACATCGTCATTCCTCCGTATCGGGCAGCGGCTCTTGATCCTAGATTATAATGAATAAGGTTCGTATTGGAAAGGAGCTCATGCTGTGGTGATCACTGTATCTGCGCAAGGAGACGCCGATTATCGCCGCCTGCAGGACGCCGTCGATTCGCTCGCGACAGCGGGCGGCGCGCCGGTCACGATCCGCATCAAGCCAGGCGTATACGAGGAAAAAATCACGATTCCGGCCACGGCGCCGCCGATTCTGCTGCTGGGCGAGGACCGGGAGCGGACGATTCTGACCTGGTCGGACAACGCCCATACGCTGGGCGCCGACGGGCAGCCGCTCGGCACGTTCCGCTCGGGCACGCTCAACGTGCTGGCCGAGTCGTTCACCGTAGAGAATATGACGATCCGCAACGCATCCGGACCGGGCACCGGCCAGGCCGTCGCAGCGTTCGTCGACGCGGGGCGGGCGGTGTTCCGCAATGCCGCGCTGCTGGGCGATCAGGATACGCTATATACGGGCCAAGGCCTGCAATATTATAACGACTGCTATATCGAAGGGGACGTCGATTACATTTTCGGCGCCGCTACGGCGGTGTTCGACCGGTGCACGCTGCACAACAAGCGGTCGCGCGGTTATATTACCGCCGCCTCGACGCCGGAGGGGACGCGGTTCGGGTACGTGTTCCTCGACTGCAAGATTACGAGCGGCGAAGGCGTAAGGGACGTTTACCTCGGCCGGCCGTGGCGTCCGTACGCGCATGTCGCGTTCATCCGGACGGTCATGGACGGTTCGGTGGCGGCAGAGGGCTGGCACAACTGGGGGCAGCCGGATCGCGAAGGGACGAGCAGGTACGAGGAGTTTGCGAGCAGCGGGCCGGGCGCCGACTTGGGGGCGCGGGTCGCATGGTCGCGGCAGCTGTCCGCGGCGGAGGCGGCGGATTACCGGATTATCGAGATTTTCGGCGGCTGGCATCCGGAAGGGTATTGAGCGAAGGCTGCTGATCGAATATAAGGCTCTGTTGATAGAATAGAAGGCCGTTGATGAGAAAAGGAAGGGATTCGCGATGAAGCTGGAGCATTATCTGGATACGCTGAAGCATCAGGCGGCGGAGAAACGGGAGGCGCGAGGCCTGCCGATAACGGACGAGGCGAGAGGCAAGCTGATCGAGACGTTCGGCCGACTGCTCGGCGCATTTCCGGAGACCGGGGACGATCCGCAGCCGCAGCTGCTGGAGCGGGTCGCATGCGACGGTTATACGCGCGAGCTTGTGGAGATCGGCACGGTCGAAGGGCTGCGGATGCGCGTGTACGTGCTCGTTCCGACCGGCGCGGACTCAGAAGCGGCGAAGCTGCCGGCGGTCATCGCCCTTCACGGCCACGGCTACGGGGCGCGAGAGATCGTCGGCTTGGAGCCGGACGGGAGCGAGCGGGCGGGCGCGGCCGGGCTGCACAAGGACTTTGCGGTGTCGCTCGCCCGGCAGGGGTTCGTCGCGATCGCGCCGGAGCTGGCGGGCTTCGGCGACCGCAGGCTGAATGAGGACATTGCGCAGGGTCCGGGCCAGTCCTCGTGCTTCCGGCTGGCGGTTCATCTCTTTATGACCGGGCGCACGCTTGCGGGCCTGCGGGTAAGGGAGACGAAGTCCGCCATCGACTATGCGCAGAGCCGTGCCGAGGTAGATCCGTCGCGCATCGGCATCATGGGTATCTCCGGCGGCGGCCTCGTGGCGGGCTTCGCGGCGGCGCTCGATCCGCGCATCTGCTGCGCCGTGGTCAGCGGGTATGCGAGCTTGTTCGAGGAGAGCATTCTCGACCGTAATCACTGCCTGGACAACTACATTCCAGGCCTGCTGCCGGAAGCGGAGATGCCTGACCTGCTCGGGCTGATCGCGCCGAGAGGCTTGTTCCTGGAGTCGGGCGATACGGACCGCGTATTCCCGCGCGAGCCGGCGCTCAAGGCTTACGAACAGTTGAAGCGTCTATATGGTGAAGCCGGCGCGACGGAAGCCGTGCAGGCGGACTTTTTCGAAGGCGGGCATGAGATTCACGGGGAACCGGCGTATGCGTGGCTGCGGAAGCAGCTGCGGCTGACGGCGTACCTGGATAACGAGAGAGGGGCATGACACACGATGACAACCGAATCGATAACGAAGCAAACGGCCTGGTCGACGCGGATCGCAGACACGATTATACGGCAGTGCGGGGAGGACGGCTACCATCCGTATCCGCTCGAACGCTGGGCGTACGTCCCGGGGATGCTGCTGATGTCGATGGCGCGGGCGGGCGAGCAGATCGGCGACGAGCGTTATTTCCACTTTATGCGCCTGCACATGGACCACTATATCGCCGAGGACGGCAAGATCGCCACGTATTCGCTGGAGGAGTACAACCTCGACCAGATCAATCAGGGCAAAAATCTGTTTCCGCTGCTGGCGCGCGGCGGCGATTCACGGTACGCCAAGGCGGCCGATACGCTGGCGACGCAGTTGATCGGGCAGCCCCGCACGTCGGAGGGCGGCTTCTGGCATAAGAAGATCTATCCGTTCCAGATGTGGCTGGACGGCTTGTATATGGCATCGCCGTTTCTGGCGGAGTATGCGAAAGTGATGGAGCGCCCGGAGCTGACGGACGAAGTCGCGCATCAGCTGCTGCTGGTCGAGCGCCGGACGCGCGATCCGCGGACGGGGCTGCTCTATCATGGCTGGGACGAGGCGCGCGAGCAGGAGTGGGCGGACGCGAGCACGGGCCTTTCGAAGAACTTCTGGAGCCGGGCGATGGGCTGGTACGCGATGGCGGTCGTCGACTGCCTCGATCATATTCCAGTCGCGCATCCGAAGCGCGGGACGATCATCGGCATTTTCGAACGGATGTGCCATGCCTTGGTTCGCGTACAGGATCCGGCCAGCGGCCTCTGGTACCAGGTGCTCGATCAAGGCGATCGCAAGGGCAATTACCTCGAGGCGTCCGGCAGCATCATGTTCGTCTATGCGATGACCAAGGCGCTGCGCCTCGGCTATCTGAGCGGCGGCTTCCGCGATGCGGCGCTGAAGGGCTGGCAGGGCATCCAGGAACGGCTCGTCACGGAGGACGCGGACGGCGTGCATCTGCACCGGATCTGCAACGGCGCGGGCTTAAGCAAGGATCGCAACGGCACGTTCGACTATTACATTTCGGAAGCGATCGTCTCGGATCACTATATGGGCATCGGTCCGCTGCTGCTGTGCGCGCTTGAGATCGAGCGTTATTTGGCGCAGGAATAGTCGGTCGGAGCGGTAACTTTGAGGCGAAAAGGAGGGGCTCGCGTGGCGCAGCATCCGTGGGTGCCCGATCAGGGCGACGGCACTTATCTCAATCCGATCGTGCACGCGGATTATTCCGATCCGGACGTCATCCGGGTCGGGTCCGACTTCTATATGACGGCATCAAGCTTCGGGCATGTGCCCGGGCTGCCGATTTTGCATTCGCGGGACTTGGTCAACTGGCGACTGATCAACCATGCCGTGCCCCGCATGCCGCTGGCTGGATACGATGCGCCGCAGCACGGGGGTGGCGTCTGGGCGCCGAGCCTGCGCTACCATGCGGGCAAGTACTGGATCTACTACGGCGATCCCGACGTCGGCATCTTGATGACGACCGCGGACGATCCCGCGGGGGAATGGGCGCCGCTGCATCTGGTGAAGCCGGGCAAGGGGCTGATCGACGTCTGCCCGCTGTGGGATGAGGACGGCCGGGCGTATCTCATCCACGCGTACGCGCACAGCCGCAGCGGCATCAAGCACAAGCTGAACGTCTGCGAGATGTCGGCGGACGGCCGGTCGGTACTGGGCGAGGGCCGGATTGTCTACGACGGGACGGACAAGCATCCGACGCTCGAGGGGCCGAAGTTTTATAAACGCGACGGCTATTATTATATTTTTGCGCCGGCGGGCGGCGTCGCGACGGGGTGGCAGACGGTGTTCCGCTCGGATAGCGTCTGGGGGCCGTACGAGGACCGGATCGCATTGCATCAGGGTGAAACGGAGGTCAACGGCCCGCATCAAGGCGGCTGGGTGGAGCTGGCGTCGGGCGAGTCGTGGTTCGTGCATTTCCAGGACAAGGGGCCGTACGGCCGGGTCGTTCATCTTCAGCCGATGAGCTGGGACGAAGACGGCTGGCCGGTCATGGGCGAGCGGCGATCCGGCGAAGCGATCGGGGAGCCGGTGCTGCGCTGGCGCAAGCCGAATGTGGGCGAAGCGTGCGCGGTAGAGGTGCCGGCCACGTCGGATGAATTTGACGCGCCGCAGCTTGGACTGCAATGGCAGTGGCAGGCGAATCCGGACATGCGCTGGTTTGATCTGTCGACGCGGCCGGGTTTTATTCGGTTGCATGTCGTGCCGCGGACCGGGGAGAATGGCGGACTGTATATGGCGCCGAACCTGCTGATGCAGAAGTTCCCGGCGCCGGCGTTTGCGGCCGAATGCCTCGTGGACGCGATGGGCCTTAAGGACGGAGACAGCGGCGGGCTGATCGTGTTCGGCTATCGGTACAGCTGCCTGGCTGTGCGCATAGGAACGGCGAACGCTGTAAAGGCAGATGACGCCGGCGTTTCCAATAGCCCGCTGACCCTCTATCTCGCTTCGGGCGACAAGACGGGCGAAGCCGAGTCATGGTCGCTCCCGCTGGCAGGGACGGAGATCGTCCGTTTGCGGGTCGAGGTTTCGGCCGATGCCAGCTACGTTTACAGCTACAGTCTGGACGATGGTGCATCGTATGCCGAGGTCCCGGCAAAGGCGTTCCAAGCTTCGGAAGGCCACTGGGTCGGCGCCAAGCTCGGCTTGTTCGCGTCCGGTTCCGGCGGCGGGCAGTTGGAGGCAGACTGGTTTCGTGTGTCGGCGCGGGTCGGCGGACAGAAGTAAGGAGGTGCCTCACGCATGACGGAGGGGCTTGCACAAAAATTTAATTTTACCGAACAACCCAAACCCGGGTATCTGGCCGTGACGCTCGGCGCGGATGGGCGCGCGCCGCTCTACGATCCAACGGTCGGATACGGATTCGTCGAGGAGACCTGCGCGTTGCCGCCCAGAACCGTTCATACCGCTGGCATCCGGTCGGACGGCTCGGGTTTCTCGATCGTGGAAACGGCGTTCGACGCCGAGCCGGGCTTCGAGGCCGACGAATACAACCGCTACGGCATGGCGTTCCGCATTGACGCGCCGCCCGGCGCTTATCGCATCCGCGTCAAGCTGACCTCGGAAGCCGCGCAGACGACCGTCTCCGTATCCGGCATGCACGGCGACCGTCTGCTCCACGACGGCCACTGGGATTCGGCGAAGCTACTGCCGATCCGCTTCAAGGCTGAGGCTGCGGACCGCGAGTGGACATATACGTATGTCAACGGATACGATGCGATTGAAGTCGAGATCGAGCCAACCGGGATCGGCGTTCCTGTCGGACTGGCGGAGATCACGCTCGAACCGCTGCCCCCGCAGAAGAGAGAGGACGGACGTGTGCCGAATCTTTTCCTACTCGGGGATTCGACGGTCAAGACGTACACCTTCGACGAAGCGCCTATGAGCGGCTGGGGACAGATCATCGGCTCGCTTTTCGACGCGGACCGGGTGAACGTCGTCAACTATTCGATGGGCGGCCGCTCGTTCAAGAATTCGTACTGGGAAGGCCGTCTCAACGAGATTCTACTCGAAGGCCGCGTCGGCGACTACATTCTTATCCAGTTCGGCCACAACGACGAGAGCTACGACGAGTTCCGGCGCTTCGGGCGCGGGTCAACCGAAGAGATGTACGCGAAATACATGACGGAGCTGTATTTCCCGGCCATTCGCGCGCGCGGCCTCATCCCGGTCATGGTGACGCCGATGTCGAGAGTGGACGGCGATGCGCTCTCCGACGTTTTCACGAATTCCTTCGTCGTCCGCCAGTTTCCTGCATTGATGAAGCGCCTGGCCGAAGCCGCCGGGATCACGCTGGTCGATCTCAATGCGGAGAGCCTCAAGTTTTACAACGAATCCGGCCCGGACGCCGTCAGCGCCTTCGTCATGTCCATCGAAGCCGGCGAGACGCCGGGCAAGACCAACGACGGCAGCTATGCCAACGGCCATCCCGCGAACAAGATCGACGGCACGCACTACAAGGAGGCGCTAGCCAAGCCGTTTGCCCGCATTGTCGCGACTGAGCTATGCCGCCTGGGCCAAGCGGGAGATCTCACGGCTGGCGCCATCTCGTCCTTGCTGCTGCCGGCAGTCAACGACGCGGCTTCGACCGGCGATTGGTCGGCAATCTTCCCCGAGATGACGCAGGACACGACGACCGGCCCCGACGCTTATTATCGCAACCAGATCGAGAAGCTCATCCAACTCGGCATCATGCACAAGGATGCGCAGGGCAACTTCCGCCCGGACGAGTCGATGACCGTGTCCGCGTTCACGCTGGCGCTGTCGCTAGCATTCGGCGTTGCCTTATCGTCTATCTCCGACTACCCGGACGGCGAGCTGACCCGCGAGACGATGGCCGCCATCTTAGCCGACGCCTACCATGCCCGTTTTCCTGCTGACAAGCCGCGGTTCATGACCGACTACAACGGCGCATCCGTTGTCCCCGGCGATCCCGGCTACGATCCGAATCTCGATTCGGGCGCGAGAGGGGCGATGTACTACCCGCTCGTCTCCTTCGGACAGCTGACCGACACGGAAGCCATGGCCCCCGAGTTATTCGCAAAAGCCAAGGAAGCGTACGAGCTCGGCCTGATCCGCTCGGAAGCCGGAATCGCCCGGGGCCGGAAAGCAAACGGCACGGCCTTCGAGCCCAAGACCGTTGTCACTCGCGCCAAAGCCGCCAAAGCGCTGTACTTCATGTGGGTGCTGCGGCAGGATGTGTTGGGGGAGAACCAGGTCAGCGCTTTAGACTAGCGAGGCATATAATCAAGCCAAGCAAAAATAGGATGGGGCAGAGGTGCATCTGCTTCATCCTATTTGTATTTGATTCTTAGCGCGTACTTGCAAGTATCTACAGATTTAGTGAAAATCCCAGAATGCTCAATCGGGCAAAGAAGCCAAATATTTTAGAAAACTCGTAAATGTGTCAGAGCATATGGTTATTTCGTCTAAGTCCATACCTATAAAGGGAACTTCAACAATTTTTGTTTATTAATAAAGAACGTTCTCCGATAGTTTTATAATTTTTTGACTTCGACATTAATACTACCGAACAACTTTTCGTCAATATAAGCGTTAAGCTGCCAAACTCCAGGTTCAGGTAACTTCATTGTAGATGGTAGATGAGCATCTGCACCATTATTTGGACCACCCAATAACATGGGGATATTTAGAGTAAATGGATTTACCTTATTACCGGTTTTTAAATTAATGGCATCGACTTTAAAATTCCCGTTTAAATCAGCTTTACTTCCCCATAAATGCCACATATATTTATTAGCCTGATTCGCCACGAATCCCGGTCCCAAGATACCGATTTTCCCTTCTATGCCTTGCAATTCGATCCCCGTACTTACAAACTTCGGGCTGACTTCTGCATCTTTTTCGGCAGTATTTGAACAACCAAATAAAATTAGCAATCCAACAATTAATATGCTTGTACAAAGAAATTTCACATCAATCACTCCTCTCATCCCATTAACATGCAGAATTCCGATGCGCATAGCTTCTCCTTTAAATAATGAAAGAAATTCCCCTTCCATTTTATCACAATCCTATTGGGCTAAACTCCCGTTAGCATAGAGAAGGCAGCCGAATCATCATCAATGCGGCTGCCTTTTCGTCCTTATTGAGCTTTAGGTCTCCCTTTAGCGCGATAGGCCGCTAAGGTCATAATTGTTCTATTTCCTTTCTCATAACCACCGATCGACCTCCTACACCAAGTCCCCGATATTGTTCAAGAACGAAGAGGATGGCAACCCATGGTATAAGATCTGAATGAGGAAGTAATTGATGGTCGAGAAGAGTAACGCTACCCACGGGTAAAGTATCCTCGACTGCCACCAAGGCCATAGGAAGTCCCCCACGATTCGTCCTCTGCGAAAACTGTTGAATGAACCAATCGAAATTTCTTTCGCTTGGCTTCCGGATCTCCAGTTGGTGCATGAATGCAATCAGATGAATCCATTCAGGTTGATCAGCTATAACGAATAAAATTTAAATGCTTCATTCGGTTGATAACAGCTAACACTTCATTCATTCGTGGCAATTCCAGCCATCTATCGAAATCGGGAAAAGAAGAAGAAAATACGATATCCACGCCATTTCTCTCCATATCTTCGAGACCCGATTCGATCTTCTCATGAAGAGGGATGAGGCGATCCTGATTACTTATCGCGATTTTGCGAATCAAAAAGGCGATCGCTGCAAGCTGGGCGTGCGACGTGATGTTGTAAAGCCCTCTGATATCCACTTGTTCGTCACCCATCGTCAGGTACCCCATGGTTGAGACCATCAGCATTTCTCTGCCGCTGCCCTGGGGATAGCTCGAAAAGCGATCGGCGGTTATTTCTCTTTTGATCTCCCAGCTTGTATAGGGGATACGTTCGCGCGGTTGATCGTGTTCGCATAATTTTTTTGCTTCCTTGGTTACGTTTATCGGCACAAAATGGTCCATCAAGATGACCTGATCGGCGACGGCTAGGAACTCGCCGCTGCCTCCGATAACAAGCACGGAAGATACGCCGGCATTTTCATAGAGTTCCCGGACACGTTCCGTAAAAGGCGTAATGGGTTCATGCTTGATTAATGAACGCATTTTGATATCTTGAATCATAAAGTTTGTCGCGCTTCTGTCTTCATCAATAAGAAGGAGCTTGCATCCGTAGTTGATGGCCTCCATAATGTTGGCGGCTTGGGATGTGGAGCCTGAAGCGTAGTCCGTCGAAAACCGATCAACAGAACGATGGGGGATCCATTTAATGAAAGGCGTAATATTAATATTGCTGATGGAACGCCCTTCCTCTGCCGATATTTCCATGGCGCTTTGATCCGTTATCACAAATTCTCGTCCGTCCCCTATACAGTGATTGTAAATCCCTGAATTGAGGGCGTCGAGCAATGTGCTTTTACCCGAATAGCCACCGCCGGTGATGACCGTTACTCCCCGTTTGATGCCCATTCCTCGCAAGCCGCAAATTTCAACTTCAACGTCTTCCGGGGATGTAAAAGGCAAAGCGTCTTCCAATGGACCGCTATTGTCCTTATTTCTCGGCAAAATGCTGCCATTCGCAATAAACGCGCTGTAATCGCTCGATTTCAGCCATTCGCGAATACTATTTTGTGTTTTGACCAATTCACTAGCAGCGTGCAATTGAGCAAGATTAAAGTTGGCTATGAATTCCTCCACTTCTCTTGGAAGCATCTTGCAGAGCATGCGCATCGCTTTATCGTTGTTCTGGAATGGAAGTTGAACCGTGATCATTAAGCATAGATACCAAATGTCAGAGATGACTTCGACGAAGGAGGCATTACGCTGCAACACCACGCTGGTCGGACGGAAACTATAAAAAACACCGTTTTCTTTATCGGAACGCGATCGGTTATAAACGGATTCGTTCAATGCTTCTATGTGACTGATCCATTTTCTTAATGCAAAATCGGAGAGAACCACCGGTTCGATCTTTTCATCTAAATGAAGACGGTCGTAGGGTATTTTTATGGTGATGCACGGTATATCCGGCGTGAGCTTGTGGGTCCGTTCAATGAAATAGGCAACATCATGATTCCAATACGTGGGGTCGCTTATTATTGCCCCTTGATTATAGTAGGAGCCCTCATAAATCAAATTGTAAGACGACTGTCCGGATTGCAAGGAACGAAAATATTGAGCGAGTCTTTTAATAAAGCATCATCCTTTCCGATTTGAGAAGCGGTGAGTCACACAAGAACCGTGTCGAAGCTGAAACGTTAGGTTAAGAAGGTGGCCCCTTATCCTTTGGAACAAGGCAGCGACCATTTCCCGCCAAAGATGAATGCCTTACGAAGTAACGCAAGTTCAATACCGATCCCCCCAAACGATGTAATCCCGGGCTATTGCAAAATATAAAAAAGACAGCCACTCCCAGAGTGGCTGTCATAGACCGGCAAGAAAGCTTAAACTTTCTCTTATGCCTAAAATATAAAAGCCCCGAGGGAAAACCTACCCTCAGGGCCTAATGTATTCGTTAAGGTAATCGGTAACTAAGCAGCAATAGGAGGATAGGACATATATGTTGTTTTTGTTTTCATTGTCCTCACCTCATTACGATTAATTTTTACAGCAACAGAATCATAACACAAAGTTTATCCATAATAAAGGAATTTGATTATGAATCCCGATTGGGGAAATAAATTGGTGCTTACTTGCGCGTATCCGGAAAACTACAATTTTATAATAAATTCAATTGCATGAAGGGCAAGCTCCAACGCTTTTATTCGTCTTTCCAAAAGCGTTTTTTGGGGACTGCCTGCCTTTGACTTCGTATAACTGTTTTCAATGGATGGAAATAAACCCGTGATCACCATACGGGCTTCTGTTAAGTCTTCCAGGGTATAGTCGTGGGGGCTTTGATGCCAAACGTTTTCTAGCATAGCTAGGCCAACGTTAATAGCTTTGAGTCGTTTCTTCACTAGCGTCGTACTTGCGCCGGTTTCAGTCATCTGGGATAAGGCATTTTCCAGTTTGCTGATTGTCGAACGCAAAGATTTTATGGATTCCTGCTGATCTGCAATCGATACATGTTCCATGTCGCTCTATCCTTTCTTTGGTTCTCGTTTTAAGCCTTGGATCATTAAAAATGTCGCCCAGTCAGATGTCAGTCGTTCAACGTTGGAGCTTATCATAATGAGGAGAGTCTAATTGCTTAAGGACTTGGAGCGCAGCTATCCTTTGATATTTAATTCCTGTACTCCATGAATTCAGCGCACATTTTTCTGCGTAATTTGATTTGATAATCCCTAATGCTAAAAGGGCATGTCTTTTGACGTACTCGTTTTCATCCTCGTAATATTTGATGAGAAGTTGTTCTGCTTCAGAAAAATGGGTTGATGTACATTTCGTTAAATAATGAGCTAACTGCCATTTGGCGTCGCGGTCGGGATAATGGATTCCTTCTTCAGATAGGAATATAAAGCTTGCGGGGAATTCACTAAGTTTTTGGATCAGCAATTCACATTCATTATCTCTCCCTAAAATATAAAGTAAGTTATTGATTGTTCTTCGATCCCATTTATTAGGGTCTGTCGTTTCAATTATGCTATTAAAAATGGTGTTTAGGATAGTCCAGTGCGGATAGTTGGTCTCCCATTCTAGGTCTTGCTTGACGGATTTGGACCAATGCCAGAACTCGTCTACCTGCTCATCAAGCTTTTGATACATATCTTTATTGGGGTCTTGTATGATCTTGTACCAGTTGTCCATTGGAATCCCCTTAGCCTATATAAAATATCGTTGTCAGCACGAAAGATTCGCGATGTGAGTGCGCAATCCTGCCCGGTTACTTCATATGGGTGCTGTGGCAGCCGCTCCTTTATGTAAGAATTCCAACGATTATCCCACCCTCATGGTGTATCTCAATAATTTTATTCATTTCCGTGTTTACAATCCAAGTATTGAATCCAACTGCCTCAACATCATCAATATGATTAAGGATCTTTTCCAATGAGCTCTCTATCACAGGTAAATTCATCTCATCCCAAATAATTAATAACTCATCCTCGATTTCAAACGCATTTAATTTTCTTATTTCACCAATATCATGAATGGTGAATTTCTGCTCAACCGAATTCCAGTCAATTCGTCCCCAGTCCGTAAAAGGAATCGACATAACTAACCTGGCAATAACTCTAACGGATTCGTCCAAACTATATATTTTTGTATTTTCACCTAATGAATGAATACATTCATCAAACAAAGTATGAGTTTGTACTTCCTTTTTTACTTTTCCTTTTAGCTGATCGATTCGAAATTTTCTTTCTTGTTTATCCATGAGATCAAGCCTCTATCATAGCTGATTTGGGGTATGCAGGAAAATTTTTGTCCGGGCACGGCATCCTCCAGATTGACGGTAGTCATTCTTGGTTCGAAGTTATCACCTTTCTAACCTTTCTTCGCTTCTCGTTTTAAGCCTTGGATCATTAAATGAATTGAATAGACCATAAAAAACAACCATGAACCAATAGACAAATCGAAAATATTTCGATTTAAAAGAGCTATCTTTTTCACCTTCCATACAAAAAGGTTATAATTTTCAATCGCACGCCTCCCCAATATCGCCAAGTCCAACGCCACGCCAGCCGCCTACATCGCATTGGCCATATTCATTGCTGCCCACGGCAACCATGGTGCCGTCCGACCTGAGGCCAAGCGTATGCGCGCAGCCCGCCGCCACCGCCACAATATCGTGCCAGCCGCTTACGTTGCACTGGCCGTGCTCGTTCTTCCCCGCAGCCACCACCGTGCCGTCCGATTTGAGCCCGATGGTATGATAACTACCCGCCGCGATCACCACAATACCGCTCCAGTCGCTCACGTCACATTCGTCATGCCGATTTAACCCCACAGCCGCCGTCGTACCATCCGACTTCAGACCGACGGTATGGAGGTAACCCGCCGCGACTGCCGCCATCTCATGCCAACCGTTTACGTTGCATTGGCCATACCGATTATTGCCGACGGCCACCACCGTGCCGTCCGATCGAAGCCCGACGGTATGCCAGTCGCCCGCCGATACCGCCGCGATATCGCGCCAGTCGGTTACCTCGCATTGGCCTTCATGATTTCGGCCTGCGGCCACCGCCGTGCCATCCGATTTGAGTCCGACGGTACGACGCCATCCTGCCGAGACAGCCACGATATCGCACCAGTCATTTACATCGCATTGGCCATGCTTGTTCCAGCCCACGGCCACCACCGTACCGTCCGATTGAAGGCCGACGGTATGCGAATTCCCCGTGTTTGTCGCCATATGAACGTTGCCGGCCGCGACCGCTACAATGTTGCGCCAGTCGCTTACATGACATTGGCCCAGTTTATTGTCGCCTACTGCCGCCACCGTACCGTCGGATCGTAGACCGATGGTGTGACGGTGACCAGCCGCTATGGTACCTTTAGGCCACCGGTTCACCTTTAGCGCAGCATCAGTCGTTGATTTATCATCCACGTTTAGGCCTCGCGAAGGTGATGTAATCGACTTGGACAGGCTCTGCCGATTCCATCCGAAGCCCCCGGTTGATCTGTCCCCGGTGGTATTGTCCATGCAGGAGTACTTGCGACAGGATGTCGCGGATGGACGTTTGGAACTTAATCCCGCTCTGGTTCGCATAGTCGACCGTCTCGTCTAACTCGGACTCCTCAAGCCCCTCGATATAGAGGCGATATTGCTCGGCGTTTTCCTCGAACATCTTCCGGATCGCCGACAGGTCTTCCGTGTCCTCCCACAACGAATATTGCGCGCTGCCCTTGCCTTGCAAGCGGGATAGCCAGACGTGCTCCGCGACCGCGACGTGCCGTGCCAACTTTAGAAGGTCCTTGTCCTTCGTCTTGCTCCCCTCGAGCGCGTCCAAGATACGTCCGTCCGCCCAATACATGTGTTCCATCATGCGCTTGATCGTTTTCATTTCAGAATTCTCCTTTGCGGATTTATTGGGGCTTACAAGCCCTCACGATCAAAAAATGCGGATTCGTCGCCAGACGATCGTACCATCTCGTATACCAATCCTTTGCCTCGGGCATATCCTTGAATGCCAGGCTTGGTTTTGGCTCGATGATTTGGTTAATGATAAACTGGGCCGACGTGACGTTCATAATCTCTTGAAGGGGTCTCCTGAAGAAAGTGACCTCCACAGGACCCGCTTCTTTTTTATCCCATATCTCGGCCAATAACTCGTGAGCGAAGTAGTCCGGGCGATTGAAGTGTTTAAAATCCATGAAGGGATGGTGAACCGAGAAAACGAAGCTTCCCCCTGGTTTCAGCACGCGATGGAATTCACGGAAGGTGGGCGCCCAATCGTCAATGTAGTGTAGGGTTAGAGAGCTAACGATAAGGTCGAAGGCCTCGTCCATAAAGGGCAGCGGATCGGTCATGTCACAGGTGAACACCGCTGCTTGATCGCCGACTCGCCTTTTACAGGCTTCGACCATCTCAGGACTCATATCGATCGCCGTTACCTGCGCCCCTTTTTTGATAAACTGCTCCGTATACCATCCCGCAGCGCAACCGGCATCCAGGACTGACAGTTGGTCCATATCCGCCGGCAAAAGCTCCATCATGGCCGGTCGTTCGTAATAAGCGTTATGTCCGCTCTGCGTATCCACATGCATTTCGTAGTCTTTTGCGAGTCTATCGTACGCTTGAATGACTTTCTCCTTCATTCATACAACTCCTAAACTTTGATATCAACCATCGTTTTTACCTTCTCGGATGATGCCGTTAAATGTACATCACAGCCGCTGCTAGTAAGCAAATGAAGCAACAAAGCAATGAATTTTTCATGAGCTAATAAACCATTGTTAAACGATTTATGAAAGTTTGTCCACGTTAATGTAAACGGTGGAATCAAACCGAACCCCCCGCATAGACAATCCGCAAGCCCATCCAGGTCCGCTCCATAATAGCCAAAAGGGCCATTTATGGCTTCTCCTAGGGCAATGAAAAACGTTTCTTCATCTTGAATTATACTTCCATCAACGGAAAGAACTTGTCCTTTCCTGTCTATTTGAGGTTTATTGCATCTCAAACGTAAAACCTGTAACCAGGCTTGTTTCTCTCCGTGAGAACAGGAATGCCATTGACCCGGATCATTAGGACGCTCACGCAAACGGTTCCACACCTCAAAGGCGAAAGGGAGGGGGGCTTCCGAAAAGCGAACCTCGATATCAGTAGGACCTTGCGTAGTCTCTAGAAACTGTAATTTGAAATGGTTACGTGGAGAGAAAGAGTATCCGCCCAGGTTCTTACCATCCAGGCTTAAAATATGGAGACGAAAGTTTGAGAGGGTTGTTGTAGGCAGCTTCCTATGTTTTTCTGTTAACTTCAAGTCATATAAACGCAGTACTGAGCAGCATTCATCGTCCGCTTTTCGTATATTTACCTCATTGCAGAAACCCAGGACTGTATCGTTATCATCATTCACAATCGAATACTTAAAGTCCATTGGCTCCCTCCAAGCGAACATAGGAATACTTCATATTACCACGCGAAGCGGCCCGTTAACTCCGTTTTCGTCTTCCTTCCTAGGCATCCGCACAATCCCCTAGGTACCGACCTACATATTTGTAGGCATAAGGCATTTGACTGCGAATAGGGGATGTTCGAATGCATTACGCTCATGCACGAAGCATTGTGCTGCTCGACGCGAAGCAAGGAGACGTTAACGGGGACGGCATCCTTGATAACGTGTATTTATACGGCAACCAATCCGATGGACCCTTCGCCGACCACATTACGCTGATCATTCAAGATGGGCGTTCGAACCGCAGCACGGCGGTCAATCTTCCCAATAACGCGGGATACAATGCGAGGCTCTTCCTTGGGGATTTTTCCAAGGATAACGTACAGGACATTTTAGTCAGCATCGATACCGGCGGGAGCGGGGGATACGGGATCTTTTATATGTATTCCTTCAAGAACAATGTCGTTTATGAGATGTTTGACTTTGAAAAATATAACGAGGCCTATAAGTTTAACGTGAATTACGAGGACTTCTACAAGGTGAGCGTCAGTAATCCGCAGCTTGACGTGCTATTTACTATAGACATTAGTAGTAAAGGCTACGACTATTTATCGCAATATTACGATGACGACGGCAAGCTGAAAAAGCCTGTCCAGGGCGAGGTCCTTGCGCTAGGCGGACTGTTTCCCATCGTGACGAACGAGAGAGGCGTGGGCTACGATTTATTTGCGCTGCAACGCATTATCGGGACGACGAACGCCGATACGTTAGGCTATGTCGAGAACCTTCTGACTTGGAACGGCACGCAATTTGCATCCTCCAGATTGACAGTCGCTATACTTGGGTCGAAGCTGATCAGTCTTTTCTAGGATTTTTCTTCCGTTAAATGGCCATTAACGCAGCAAGCTGCCGATCTGCGGCAGCTTGTTGTCGCTGAGTTGGCTGTCGGTCAGACGGTCACGCGGTAGTGGAGATGAATAATGCCGCTCCGGAAGCGGCGCTCGCCGAGCAGCTCGAGCCGCACGCGGAGGTTGTCGGGCAATGCTCGCTTGCCTCCGCCTAAGACGATCGGATTAAGAAGCAGGTGGCACTCGTCGATCAGTCCCGCGCGCATGGCCTGTCCAGCAAGCTCGGGGCCGCCGATCGTAATGTCTGCTTCCGACGACGCCTTCAGCCTGCGGATCGCCTCAGGATCAAATTCACGCTCGACCTTGGTCTTGGCGCTTGCTGCCGTCGGAAGGGTGCTGGAATACACAATCTTATCGGCCGCTCGCCAGATCTGCGCGAACTCCCGCGCTTTATCCGCCGGTTCGTCGTCGCTGACGTGCGCCGTCTCCCAGTACACCATCGACTCGTACATCCCGCGCCCGTACAGGTAGGTGCCGATCGTCCGCTGGAAGCCGGTCCAGAACGCATAGGTCTCGTCATCGGAGACCGACCAATCGAGATCGCCGCGCTCGTCCTCCATGTAGCCGTCCAAGGATAGATTAATAGGATAGATCAGTTTAGCCATTCCAATAACGCCTCCCATTTTCGTGACCGTTGGTTGAACGGCCCGCCGACGGGACTCGGCAGGCTTTGGCATTCAACAACATCTTATCATTCCAAAGGAGGCCGGGCTTCTCATGGATTGCTAATGTGCCAAGCTCAGTTTTCATTCTTATTGCGCTAATCTATGGTAACCGAGAATCAGGATCGCGATTTAGACTAGCAAGGCATAGGATCTAGTGAAAACAGGATGGATCAGACTTCAAATGAAAGGACTTTATTATTTATATCGCTTAACGGAAGCGGAGGAAGGGCTCTTCTCCTGAAGAGAGGTCACTCCTTTAACAGAACCCTCAAGTGGACCCGTCAAGCAGCGCATTCCATCGCAATCGCATTGCGCGCTCGATACTGGCTGCGACGGCGCAGGCCCCGAGCACGACGTTGAGCCATACCGGCAAATGAATGGGCGAGATGAAAATACCAAATTGCTGAGCGATCGGGGGCACCTTGGAGACCGCTTCGATGACCTGTGGAATGGCGAGCACCATCGGAACGATGAGCAAGACCAGCGATCCAAATCCGATCCATCGGCTCAATACCGGGTGTGTGCTGTCAAGACGAGTGCGATAGCCTTCCGCGGAGCGTGCATCCGGGATAAGCTGTTGCATGCGTCCCTCGTCGGTCACAAAGTGGCAACGCTTCATGCCGAACGCTGAGGTCTCTACGATGATCGTTCCTCCCGGAACGGGGAAAGCCGCAGGAAGTTTGGACATCGCGTAATGTTTGCCATCGAGGTACAGGTGTGCTTTGCCTCTCCCGTCGTCCGATTGAAGCTGTTGCCAATGCGGAACGTCAACGGCGAAGACGGCCTGTCGGCCCTCATCACTCGTCAACGGAAGGTAGAACAAGCTGCGGGCGAACAGCTGCCACCATCGGATCGGCTTTAGTGGACGCCCATTACCGGCCTGGACGCGTTTTGCGGCTCTGCGCCACTTGCGCTTCTTAATCATGCCGGACTCCTTTCAAGGGGGTCACCGGATGCGAATATTACCCGAGGTTGCCCGTACTTTGATCTTGTCCGTCGTCTCTTGCGGGGGCTCCGGCGCGTTGACGCGTCCGGTCATGGTCTTCAGGTCAAAGAATCCTTTGAACGCCGGGTCGAGCGACAGCGTAACGTCGCCGGTACGCACGGAAATATCCAGGTTATCCGAACGTTGCTCCGTCAAATCAATGCTGCCGGACGTTAGTTTAAATACGCCGTCTCCTTTAAACCGATCGAACTTGATCTTTCCTGTGCGCAAGGAGACGTCGGCCGAACCGTCGATGTCTGCGGCGGTAATATTGCCGGAAGTCCCCTCCACGGTCAAAGCGCCCTGCAGCCCATCCACCTTGACATCGCCGGAATGAAAAGAAACGTCGACATGTTCGGCCTTCAAATCGGTAAAGCTTGCATGGCCGGCATTTGACTTGTAGCTGACCTGTTGCAGCCGGGCGTCATTCGCCAAAGCTACGGTCATCTGCAGCTTGGTGGACTTGTAATTGGGGGCGACTAATTTCACATCCTTATTCAGCTCCACCTTCAGTGTATTCCCCACAATCTCCGTCGCTTCCAGCTGATCGATCGTGTGCTGCTGCATATTGCCGCTAATCTCTATATAATTGGATCCGTCGGCGCTCGCGATAAACGCCATGCTCACGTCATATTCGCTGTCGACGACGAGCGAGAGCTGCTTGCCTTGCGTAAACGTCCACTTTTGCTCGTGAGCAGGCAGCTTGTCGAGTAAATCGCGCGACTGACATGCCGTCCCGATGAGAATCAGAACGATCAGCACGAATATTGGACCATACCGTTTATGATGGATCATCGATTATTTCCTTTCCCTGTTCGAATGTGTGTCAGCGAATCATTTTCAAAATGCTCTTGATTACATGCTCACTGTACGCCTCCAGGCTTAACGCATCCCCCTTTTGAGGAAGCCCCCTCGCCGCTGCAACCGCTCCTCGTATAATCATGGCCGTCACTTGGGGATCGAAGTCACCGAATTCTTTCGTTTCTTGTCCATTGCGGAGAATGTCCTTCAACAAAACGAGTAGTCCGTCTTCCTCATGAACTTCGGCCTGGTAATAGGGGACGTTGTCCGGTGTGCGGCCATTAAAAACGATTTCAAGCATAGCGTTGCTATTTTCACCGTTCGTACCCACATAGGCCAGGCTTGCTTCGATAAAAGCGACCAATTTCTCCATGTAGGTTGGTTTCGGCGCAACTTTTTCCTTGATATAGCTTCGCTCATGCTCAACCAGATACATCAACGTATTTCTCATCAAATCTTCCTTGCCGGAGAAGTGATAAGAAATAAGTCCTGTGCTTATATGGGCTGTATTTGCGATCTTGGAAAGACTTGTGCTGTGGTATCCGATTTCCGTCAAAACCTTAATAGCGGCTTTGATGACCTGTTCTCTGCGCGCTTCAGCGATCAGATATTGTTTATTTTCCATTCGATTCATCTCCTAAACTTGATTGATCATTTAAAATCCTGATCGATCAATATTTTTTATTTTATACGCGCCATTTCTTCATGTCAACGTTCTACCAACCTGAACCAGCTTTATGTAAAAAAACAGCCGGTCTTCAAACCGGCTGCCGTATAGTCATTAGGCCATATCCACCGTAACCTCAAGCTCCTTCAAATAATGAACGTTTAACTGATACGTGCAAACATACAGCGTATCGACATCGCTTATATTCGAAAAAGTAACTTGATACCTGTTGCCGCCTTCCCTGCGAATCGTCCCGTTTTCCTTGTCGTATCGGTTGCCCTTGCCGTCCTCGAGCCAGAGGTGCTGCACTTGATCGAAGATGCGGGCGCCCGACACTTCATAGGTGAGCGTGATTTGGTTATTTTCCCGTTTCTCATCCAAAATGGTCAGTGCTCCTGCTTTCCCTTGCGATAAGGTGACCGGCGTTCCGTTCCACGCATAAGCTTTTGCGCGCGCAAGCTTTTCTCCAGCAATTCGTTCGTTCCGCGTTCGTAAACGATCTTTTGTTTTAAATCGCTCATGGCTGCTTCCTCCCGGATAAGCCTGCCGGATCGCCGGCAGGCTATTTCAGTTACTTATGATCAAATATAAGCACGGTCTTCGGATTTGTCATGTATTCCACGGAGGCGTCCAGCCGTTCGGACACGAAGCGTACCGGGACAAACGCGCTGTTGTTCTTCAGCAGCATCGGCACATCGTAGGGTACCGTCTGTCCGTTTACGTCGGCATTTTTCTCGTTCACGGTCCAACGGATCGTTTGCGTGCCTTTGCGAATCGTCACTTCTTTCTTGGTCTGGTCCCAGCCGACTTCAGCCCCCAACCACTTGGACACGAACCGAATGGGGACATACGTGCGGTCCGATACAATGAACGGGGCATGTGTGAGCTGAAAAGGGCTCTCCCAGATATAGGCGGTCGTGCTGCCGATGACTAAGCGTTCGAATTTTTTGATCGGCGTGGTGCTTGACGGACTGTCCATCTGTTCAAGCGCATTAAGAATCTTGTACGATGAGGAAGTGCGCCTCAGATCCAAATAATTGCCTACAAAATTAAGCCCGTAGATAAGCGCGCCCGTGTCGTAATAATGCGCAAATGTATGGTTGCGAATCGGCTCCAGATTCCATACGCGGTTGTAAGATAGGTCCAAGTAAGCGATGTTTTTCAGAGATCGCAAAGGCTCGAGATCATAAACCAAATTGCCCGCGAAGTTCAGGTCGACCAACTGCGTCATCTTCTTCAGAGGAGCCAGATCCTTGATCTGATTGTTCCCCGCGTAGAGCGAGCTCAGTCGGGTTAATCCGGCTAGCGCCTGGAGATCCGTGATCCGATTTTTTGTGAGGTAAAGAGATTGCAGCTTGGTCAGCGGCTTAAGCGGACTGAGATCCGCGATGTGATTGTCCGAGAGGTTTAAGCTCGTCAGCTTGGTCAGGGCGCTGAGCGGTCTAATATCTTCAACCTCGCCCGCAGATAGATACAGCTGCGTCAGATTCGTCGCATATTGCAAGCCCGCTATACTTTTTACGCCTGTAAGATTGAGGGTGGTCAATGACGCCATGTCTGTCGTCGTAACGGCTGCGTCATCTTTCTTTTGCAATTGCTGCCTGATCGCAGTCTCTAACATCTGATCCTGAAAGTGAACCTCCGAGTCCTGTTGCAGTTGTACGTCTTGGGGCGGGGCCGCCTCCATCCATGCCTGTCCAGGCAAGCTAAGGAACATGGCGGAAGCGAACAACAACCCCGATAAAACCTTACTCAATGCATCTCAGATCCCTTCTTCTTGGTGTCTCATCAAGTATACCAATGATAACCACGAGAAGGGGTGCCACTTTTGCCCATTAAATGGCAGACAAAGGGGGCAGTTATTTACGACCGTACATGTAAATGGAATCGCCGAATCGGTAATCGGGATGGTAAAGGAAATTCTTCATTTTAGTTGAATATTTTAGTTGGATGAATAGTGAAATTAGAAGTGGCCGGTTTTTATTAATGCCAGGATAGGAAGGAAGATTAAACTTGGAATGGAGCCTGGAGGACGTAGAGCAAACGAATCTACGATATCCAAATACATTTTTTATCCCCAATCTTAAAGAGAGAAAATTGCAAAAGAAAGGCGACTTGGTCAGATTGCACTTTGTGCTAGAACATCCGGCCGAGGACGATCCTCGCGCGGAAAGAATGTGGGTGGAAGTGACCGGGAAGAAGCGATGGAGTCAGACGTACACCGGGATTCTAACCAATCAGCCCGTATACATTAAATCCTTGCAGATTGGCGATATCATTGAATTCGAGCCCAGGCATATTGCCAGAATTTTAATCCCCAAAGACGATCCGCGTTGGTTAGAGATTGGCGAACAAATGGCTGTCGTCTCAAATAAATGCCTGGAAGAAGGCGGCTGCGTGCGGTGGCTCTACCGTGAAAAGCCAGACCGGGAGGAGGACAGCGGATGGAGGTTGCTCGAAGGTACCGAGGACGATGAATATAATAGCAATAAATCAAACATTAGCATCGTAAACGTATACGCTTTACTCGATAAGGATCCTAGCCTGATAACGCCGCTCAAAGGCGCGTTCGGAACGGCCTTCGAGAGAGAAAATTCGAACAGTCCTTGGATTGAAATCAAGGATTGGAACGGATCATCCGATTAATTTGATCATAGGTGAGGGGTCTCATGAAGTACGCGTTGTTCGCATATGGAATCGTTTTGTTCCTCATTCTGCAAGCGACCACGGCCTGCGGTGAATCGGAGCCATCCGGCTCGGCGCAGGTTAACGGTCCAAATAAGGCAAGTCATGCTGCTAACCCGGTCCAACATTCGCGCCAAACGCCATCGACTGGCCAACAAGAGCCGAAGAAAAGCGCAGCCGCCCCGGTTATCATTTCCGATGTAGACCATTGGGATCACCCGATCAAGCCATACTTAATCGACAGAGGCCTTTCAAAAATAGTATTTCCAACGAAAGAATATCCCGTTTTTTATATGCGGTATGATTGGAATCTAACTGAAGTCATGAATGATTATCTCAATGGGACGACAGAAGCCATGTTAAAGGCTAACGGGTATTGGGATTTTGAGATCCGCACGCCGCATCATCAGATCGCTGTTAAGGCGCATGAGCGGAAGCTGAAGCGACTGTCCTTTGATGGTCAGGATCAGAATTTGGAGCAGCTTCGCAAAGAATACAACTTGATCGATGCAGCAACGAACGCCCGATGGATTAATAAAGACAAGAAGACGGGATATTTCTACTGGCGTTCGCCAGGTTCATCAACAGCGCCTAGCAATCCCGACGATCTGTATCTGTATTACGTCTTATCGTTCACGGAAAAGAACAAGAATGGATGGAACGAATACGTCATTGAGATGCCAAGAAGCAGCGATACGGTCATAGCAAGATGGTACGCTAAAGTGGAGAATGGAGCGGCCGTGTTCTATGGGGAAACGGGCGAGAATTTAGAGTGGGATCTCCAGCAGGTCAGGGGGCTATTTGCCAAGCGGTTTGGGTTCAAGCCGTCTGCGGCTGGCACGAATTACGACATTACATGCGATGCTTTTCTGATGCCTGAGGGACTCTATCGCATTCGGTTGACACAGAAGTCTGCAGAGCAGGAGAACATCTTCTATTATGATGGAAATCGCAATCAGTTCTACAAGGATGCAAAGCGCCAGTCGCTAGTTAAAAAACTTGACCTACCCTAATGTTCGATAGATGAGTGTACCAGCGCATCCTGGGACTTCACTTCCAGTCCAAGCATGCCGCTGGTTTTTTTGTGCAAACAAAACTCGGTTTGAGTTGTCTATATATCGAGGTGGTGAGAATTGATGGAAGGCTCCATTCGTACGATGGCAAATTTAGATCCCATAACATTTGAAGCGCTGATGCACGAATACGGTCAAGAGGTCTGGAACTACGCCTATTCCATTGTCAAAAATCAGAGCATGGCGGAGGACATTACCCAGGATGTATTCCTGCAGGTATTCCGTCATGTCGTATCCTTCCGGAACGAGTCATCCATGAAGACTTGGCTGCTGAAAATAACACGCAATATCAGCTACAACTATCGGAAGTCCGCTTTTATCCGTAAGGTTTTTCTTGTCGGAAACGTGAGCTTAAAGGAAAGCAGCAGATCCGCTGAACAGACCTACCTGGATCATGAAGCGGCGAATGAGGTGTGGATCGCTGTCCTGAAGCTGCCTGTAAAATCCAGAGAGATCCTGATCCTGCACGCCAAATATCAGCTGTCCATACCAGAGATCGCTCAGCTGCTCGATATTTCGGAGGGAGCGGTAAGGTCGAGACTTTTTGCGGCACGGAAAAAAATGAATGTACGATTGGGGGAGGACTACGCGTATGAACCATTCAGATCCTGATTGGTATAAGGACTTGCAGGCGGATATTTTTAAACAAAAAAAGTTTAACGATCGGTTGCTGCAAAAAATAGTGCTGCGTTCTCAAAATGCCGAAGCTACAGCGTCAAAGCCGATTCGTTCCTGGTTGGTTCATGTAAGTCTGGCGTCATTGCTCGTCGTATTAACGGTGCTGTTCGTTACGCATCGCTCGGTGGGGATCGAGCACCAACCAGACCCCATTGTGAAACAAGGCGGACAAGCACAAGCTGGAGGCTTGGAGGAGTTGCCGGATCAAGAGCCTGCCGTGCCGAAGCCAACGGACATCTCAAGTAATCTGCCGCTTGGTCACATCGATATATCGGAGGTGCCAGCTGACGAGAATTTCGTACCCAAGTCGGTTCAGCTCTCACACGCACCCGAAGAAGACGAAACCTCTTATTTAGAAAGATCGGCTATATCGGCTGAGAAAACGGAGAGAGGATTCACACTCAGAACTACTTTTCGAACATCAGGCGGTGTGGAGTATTTATTTGTCCAGGCATCTGAGCCGGTCGCTGAAGAGGAGACGCTTCAATGGTTTTTAACAAGCGACGCCTATGCCACTGAAAAGAAGGAAAAAACCGAGATCCAAGGACATGCAGTCATCTACGTAGATGGAGAAGTAAGAAGAGTTGCTCACTTAATAACGGACAAGCATATATTCACGGTAATGACCAATGAAGGAACTGTAGAAGAATGTATGGAGATATTGGAGCAGATTGAGCTGAATGGGGAGTAGAAGCAGGGAGTAGAATTATGCAAGTGCATTAAAGCTAGTGGCAATTTGACCGAGCTATAATGAGGCAAAGCTCCGCAGTCCCTATAAGACGGCGGAGCTTCTTCATGGATGTCGAGATCGACTCACGGTCCTGATCCAACAGAAGTTACACGCCAACCTAACCATGATTTTTTAACATATATAAATGGTTCGGTTATAGCTTGATCCGCTACTTCATAGAGCGTTCCATATTTCGGGTCGTTTTTTATGCTACCTTGCCGCACCGCAGACGTTACTGCTTTAATGGGGTGAAAGGAAAATAACAGTTGCTTTCGGACGGCTAGTTCAGGCGTTATTGAGGGAAGAAATAAAAAGTAGACGAATAGGATCACGACGAGAGTAAGCACGATATTCTTCAGTCTTTTTGACACGAGCCCTCGCCCTCCCGGAAAGGCAAAATGGTACTAAGGAATTACGAAGCAGAGCAGGCTGACTTCGAATTTATGATATTTGACGATCGCACTGGAAATAAGTTGCAGATGGATCTTGCGCCCCTCATCAGCTTAGACAGAAGTCCGCTAAGCAGCACGGTCCATCTGACCAAGACAGCCGCGATGATTACCTCCAGTTTCAAAAGAACGGATGCTCCTTCTGCATGGCGAAAGCGGCGAAAAGAATGGTTATGGTATTGACGAGAAAGAGGAGAAGAATATGTACGATCGAGCTTCGGAATTTAAAAATGATTCGCATTGCCAAACCTTCCAGAACTACATTCATACATGCGGCAATAAATAAGGTGGTAATCCAGGTACTCCAGTGGAAGGTGCCATAATCAAAGATCCATTCCCTAATCGGACCGTAAATTAACTCCCAAACGATTCCTGAGAAGGGCAATAGGAAAGCCCCAATCACTGCTGAAACTGCATTTATAACTACACTCACGACCATGGATTTAAGGATGGGGAACTTGGTCATCCACCGGATCGCGATCATCTCGAGCAATATGCTTGCCAGTATGATTTTCCAGGAATATACGTAGCTGGTCATGTACATTGCAGGCCATACGAAGTTTGCGAAGGCTACTGACGGCACGAGTAAAAACAGAACTACAGATAAGAAGATAATCCTTTTCATTGTGCACCCCCAGGAAAAGCCTAGCATCGGCTGCGGCTCTTAGGGAGTACCATTTTTCTATGGTACCTTCTGAAAAGAATTACTCATTTTCTGATCACTTATTAGGGAGACGTACCAACGATGCAAATCTAAAAGAGGGATTCTCTCACGCGGTATTCGTCGTTGGAAGGGAGTTTTTTTGCAGTCATAAGTGTCTATTCGACGAAAACGGCCACAGCACCCAAATTCTACTATATAATCTGAAGTATAGGTAAGGAGGACGACCCATGAATGAGGAGATCGTAAGAAAGGTCCTGGAGTTCCGCAAAAATCGCAACTGGGAGCAGTTCCACAACCCTAAGGATCTGGCGATCTCGCTAAGCATTGAGGCGTCTGAACTTCTGGAGAACTTCCAATGGAAAACGTCCGAGGAAGCGCTGGATTCGAAGAAAGAGCGTATCGCGGACGAATTGGCGGATGTCCTCATCTATGCCATTTATCTGGCGGATGCCGTAGATGTCAGGCTTGAGGATGTCATTCGGGACAAGCTGGCCAAGAACGAGCAGAAGTATCCGGTGGAGAAGGCATATGGCCGGAAGGACAAATATACAGACTTATAGAGGTGCGGACCTTGATTATATTTAGCAGTAGCGCGCGTGAATTTCGGGAAAAAGTAGATAGCAATCTGCTCACGGTTACGATCGAAGAGGCCTTCGTGCGCAAGATGGGGATGCATCCAAGCCAAGGGGAGATTCGGGCCTGGAACAACTCGATGCAATTTATGGAGCGCGTCATTCGCAACTCCAATATTGCCGATGACTGCGGCATCTTAATTGAATACAATATTCCAGCGACAAGCAAGCGGGTCGATTTTATCGTGACGGGGCACGACGAGGCTGGCAACAAAAACTTCATCATCGTGGAACTGAAGCAGTGGGACTCGGCCAAAGCAACGGATCGCGAGGATGTGGTCCTGGCTTGCGTCGGAGGGCGGGAGCGGGAAATGCCGCATCCTTCCTATCAGGCATGGTCCTACCGACAGCATCTCGAGGATATGAACGAAGCCGTTCACTCGAATCAGCTCCGTAGCTACTCTTGCGCTTATCTGCATAATTACAGGTCACCGCAGCCGGACCCGCTTCAGAGTGAGCAGTACCAACCGATTATCCAGAAGGCGCCCTTATTCCGATCTGAAGATACGTTGAAGCTTCAGGACTTTATCCATAAACATACCGGCAAAGGCAACGGCATTAATCTGCTCTACTTAATTGAGAACGGGAAAATCCGTCCCTCCAAGAAGCTTATTGAGCATATAGACGGACTGTTCAAGGGCAGTACCGAGTTCACGCTGCTGGACGAACAGAAGATTGCTTATGAATCCATCATCAGCGCAGCTAAGGACGTTACGGAGAAGAAGACGGTCATCGTAAAGGGCGGCCCCGGTACCGGCAAGTCGGTGATTTCGATGAACGCATTAGGTGGCTTGCTAAAGAAGAAGCTGAACGTTAAATTCGTCGCTCCCAATGCTTCCTTCCGGTCGGCGATGGTAGAAACCTTGGTTGATAGGCAAGCGAAGCATAAAGTGAGAGTTCGAAATTTATTCTCCGGCTCCGGTCAGTTTTACAATTCCCCAGCCGACTTCTTTGACGTCTTAATCGTGGACGAAGCCCACCGTCTGAAGGGGAAGGGCGCCTATATGTATCAGGGCGTAAACCAGATTGAAGACATCATTAAATCATCCAAGGTCAACGTGTTCTTCATCGACGACTTCCAGCGCATTCGCCCCGACGACATCGGCACCGTCGAGGAGATTAAACGGATCGCCGAATTGAACAGCTCCGATGTCCTCGAATACGCCTTGTCGGCGCAGTTTCGCTGCTCGGGAGCGGAGGGCTTCCTCAATTGGATCGATCACATTTTCCAGATCCGAGAGACAGGCAACTTTAATGGCTGGGATCAGGATGCTTTCCAGTTTATGCTTATGGACAGCCCACTTTCCGTATATGACCAAATTAAGCGGAAGGTCGATGAGGGTTACAAAGCTCGCATGCTAGCCGGGTATGCGTGGAACTGGACCGACGCGAAGGACGGCAATCCGAACGGAGAGGTCGAGGACGTCGACATTCCAGAGCATCAGTTCAAGATGCCATGGAATGGGCGAGCGCTGTCTACCTGGGCGATCGATGAGCGAGGCGTGGAACAGATTGGGTGCGTGCATACCTCGCAAGGACTGGAGTTCGACTATGTCGGCGTGATCATCGGAAATGATCTGCAATATGACCCAGATACGAAGCAGATCTATGCGGACTATGACGCTTATAAGGACAAGATGGGGAAACGCGGGCTGAAAAACGATAATGAGCGTCTGACGAAACTGATTAAGAATATATACAAAGTCTTAATCTCTCGAGGGATGAAGGGATGCTATTTGTATTGCCGTGATCCGGAGCTTCAGAAATATTTAGAGGTGCAATGGAGGCGCATAATGGTGGTGCATGAGTCACAGGAATAATACTTGAACTTCTACTTCCAGTTATGCATAATGCTGAAACTTTGATTTTTCTAGACTTTATTGGATGATGGACCTGTATATCTTTAGTTTATCAGTGGGTATAACACAGCCCCCTCAACAAGCTTCTTTTGTGGGGGCTGTGTTATACCTAGTTTTATTTGAACATTAGAAATTCAACCTGCCTCTGTTTCAGAGTACAGTTGTTCGAAGTCTTCTGAACTAAAAGGAAATAATTTTAGTGGTTCAAAATCCGGAAACAGTTTATGAGATTTATTGAAGGCTCTAATGGAATTTTTGCTCTGCCCAATTCTTAGATAAAGCCAAGCCAAGATAAAAAAGCGATAATATTCATTTTGGCTTGAGAAACTAACGTTTTCTAATTTCAATATTATTTCTCGATTCTTTGCTTCATCATCTTCAATAAAGAACCATGGAATAAACCCTTTTTCGCCATGGACAACAATTCTTGACCTTACCGAATCGATAGTAGTTAGAAGATCACTATGCAGCTTTTTAATAAAAGCTGGATTAGAAGAAGTTACGGCACTAATACTAAAATAGGTGCTCAATTGATTACTATTCATTGCAAGAACCGTTGAAAAGCTGCGTTTCAAATTCAAAGAAATTAACCTTGAAAATTGTCCGACATCATAACTTCTTTTTATAAATGTGTCAAAAGAGATTTGTAAAGCACTACTATATATTAACTTCAATACTTTTGTTAATTCTTGTTTGAATGCATTGTCTTCCGATTTGACGGATAAATTGATTATATCGTTGAAGCCTATATAAGATAACACATTACAATTTAAACATAAACGCTCTCCTAAGGCACCTGTAGAGCACGAAAAAGAAAATACAAAGGAGTGTTTCAGATTAGAAAGTTTGTCTTCACGAAGAGATACTTCCTCGCCTTTGACCATCTCTCCTATTATACTATCCTCTGTACCATGTGCAGTAAATATCACGATATCAGTTTCATTGTGTCTATTGACGAGTTCGGAAACTAAACCTTCGGATTTATCGTGAAAAATATAGGCATAACCATATGATTCTTGAAGAAATTGCTTGAATGAATTTAAAAATCTTATCCCTAATGAACGAGGAAAGAAGTGAATTATTTTCAATGATCTTATCTCCCGGATATTAAATTATGAATAATAACTGATTCTGCAAGGTTACTTTTATAAACCCTACCTGTGTCTTCATCACGTCTAATGAGAGTAATGATCTCATTAAGCGTATATTCATTATTATTGACCCTAATACGTTCTTCAGAGACGATATCTCCATATTCAGCAAAGTATCGCTCAAGAGTAACTTGTACAAAATCTATGTTATGAATTGCTTCAATCATTATTTCTACTCTGATCTGTAATTCTGGTTGTCCGTAAATATTATGACTTTGAGAGAATGTATCCTTAGAAAGAAATTTATAGATACCTTGATTAAATAAATTTATTAAGTCATTTCTATGGGGAAAGACAGTTGCTAGATCACCCATTGTATAAAAAATAATTTTACAATGTTTGTTTATCCTGCTTCTAATTTCCCTGACAAGATCACTACCACGTTCTGCATTGCCAGTCTGTCTTAAATCGTAATCAATGAGCAATACATCAAAAACTGAGTCTTTACTTTCAAGTAAAGTGATTGCTTGATCATATTTTTGAATCGCCGTGAAGTTCAAGTTGAAGTCTAGTTGATGTTCAGCTTTTAAACTTTCAAATATACTGATATATTGCTTAATCTCGTTACTTATATTTTTCGAGTCATCTACTATCATGATATTTCTTGTAAAGTCATGCATGTATTAATCCCCCAAGTTAAAACTAATCTGAAAGGCAGCACCAATGTCAGATTTAATAAGATTAATCTCTCCATTATTATTCTTAACTAATTCATCTACGATAGAAAGTCCCATTCCAAAACCACCTTCTGTAGTTGTATAGAATGGAGAAAAAATGTGAGGAATAATGGCTTCATCTATACCAACACCATTATCTCTAAAAAAAATGTTTAATTTTGTTGCAGATACTTCATAAGAGATAGTTATGTTTTTATTTCTATCGTAAATATTTCTCAAAGACTTAACTGCATTGGAAATAAGGTTCTCAAATATTACTTTTAGATCGTTTAAGTCTACTTTATACCTTACGTTTTGTGGTCCGCTCAGCGAATGCTGTATACCTTCATTTGTAAAAGTATTATTAAAAGAATTGAATATCCTTGTAAGTTGTTCAAAAAGATTTATTTCAACTTTTTCCCTTTTTTTGAGAAGGTAATCTCTCGCACCTAATAAATAGCTTTTAACTTCTTTTGCTGTTTCTAAAATAAAATTTTCATTGTTGGAAATAATGTTGAGCAAACTTTCATCTATTAAAATTTTCTTTAAGTCTGCTCTTTGGTTCCAAACGGAAGTCTCTAAATTCTGTAAGCGAATTAAAACCTGATGAATAATACCTTGAAGCAATGTTTCTTTGCTAGCTAATCTCTTGTATACCTCAACAAGTTGTTGTTGATTTTTAATAATTTTATCTTGTTCAATATTGCTACTTCTAATTACTTTAGTAAGATCTGTAACTTGTTTAGCCAGTTCAGGAGAGAACTTTTTAATATCTTTAGCCATTGTATTTAGTTTTTTCGTGGCTTCTGTTATTTCAACACGATGTTCTACATGTTGGCTGTCAGCAACTTTGAATTTTTTGAAAAAAAAGTATTCTTCTAATTTACTCATTACATCTTTTCCAATAAAATTTTTTAATTGATTAAGGGCTTCTGTTTCTTCTAGACCTTGTCTATTAGTTGCGTCAATAAATTGAGTGTTATGTTCGCGGTAGATTTGAATGAAACCTATAATATCGCGCACACCCAAAAACCTAAAATGTCCTTGTGATTTTCTTAATTCAAGTTCAAGCCAGTCATTTTGCGCCTCACCATAAGGATAAATTTGAAAAACGTCCCTATAAATTCGAATGTTTCCGTAATCTTTGACATGTTCTTTAAATCTATGATTAAAAGATTGCTTATCTCCCTTATCAAATGAATATATAACTACCTTAACCGGCCCAAAATTAAACTTGTTTGGATAACTGTTTTCTTCAATTAATGCGCCATTCCTATATACCTCGTAGTTAACAACATGAGGATTACTGACTTCGATGTTCATTTCAACCCAGAGTGAGCTTATCTCATCCAGCTTATAAGCTTCTAATGTTTTTTTGTCATATCCAAATTTCTTGCAATCTAGTATGATTTTGAATGGATTGTTTTCTAGACTCGAAAATGGAGACAGCATGCCTTTAAGACGCTTCTCGAGTGTTTCAATTTCAGTTTTAGTCCATGAATCTCGCAAGCCTGATATTTTTAAAATTACACCTTTTTTCTTTTTGATAGATGTGTTTAGAGAATATTGGATGGGGATATCACTTAATAGTTTATTCTCTTGATCTTCAAATTTCCCCCAGTCAAAATCAACACATATGGTTTGATCCGTGTTTTCTTTCCGACTTATCAGTTGAAGCTTGTTTCCTAATCTATCGACAGAAAACCTACCAATACCCTTTTCTCCATTAATCGGGCGACCTTTTGGGGTCAAGTTAATCCCTTTTTTGTTATCAGTTCCAATTACCATCCACATGGTCTTTATATCTTTTAAGTCCATACCTGAACCATCATCACTTATAATTAAAATATCTTTATCCGGATCTATTAAAACGTTAACTTCTTCAGCATCAGCATCAAATGAATTCTTAACTAATTCGAAAATCGCAGAAATTTTATTGGTTACAAGTCTTCTACCTACAAGGTCCTTTATATTCGTTGAAGAACTAAAATGTAGTGTAGGCAAATAATCACCTCCAAATAACAAATAAATATTAAATTCCTAACAAAGCCTTCATTATCTGTGTTGCAATTGCCTTAGCAAACAAAGGAGGAACCGCATTACCTACTTGAGTATATTGCGGAGTCTCGTGTTTCCTTCTATCTCCACCTGTCGTTCTTTTTCCTAAAAATTCAAAACTATCATCGAAAGTTTGCAATCTTGCAAATTCTCTAACAGATAGTATTCTAGGATTCGTAGAGTCGTAATGGACTATATCATCTGGCAATGTAAGTATGGTGGGAGATACATTATTTGGATCGAGTTTTCTGCATCTGTATTTTTTTGTTTTATATTTTTTTAAGTCTTCAACTGAAAGGCGCTTTAATAACTCCCCAATGCTTTCTCCGTTTTTTAACAAATTAAAGCGGGCTACAACATTCTCATTATGTTTTGAAGTTGAATGGTTAAATATGGTTTTGGATATAATGGTTTGTCCATTAATACTAGGCGTTAGTCCATTTCTAAGAGCCATTTGAAAGGCTGTTGGTTTATATAAGGAATTATATGTAAGAGACTTGTTTCCTGATTTAAGGAAACTTAAGTCAGAAATTGCATCCTTGACACAAATGAATGAGCTTTTAGGTTCGGGAAATCTCGGTGGAGTTACCAAATGGATTATTTTGTTTTTTGTATATTTTACTCTATGACCAAGAAAAATTACGCGTGGACGGTTTTGTGGAACACCAAAATGTTTTGCGTTTAGCAATCTATATTCTACAAAATATCCTATTTTTTGGGCCTCCTTTACAATGATGTCAGGTACAAATTCATTTTCATAGATGGTCCCACTTACGCCTTCTACTTTTTCTAATTTAAAAGTAAGCATCCCTTCAACATTTTCAATAACAAAATATTTTGGCTTCACCATTTTTACAATTTTCAAGTAATCGAGAAATAAGCGGTTTCTTTGGTCTTCTTTGCTTCTTTTCCCACTAAGACTGAAGCCTTGACAAGGAGGGCCTCCCACTACAACATCAATAGTAACTCCATCTAAAAAGGTTTTTAACTTTTTAGGCTTTGTGAGTTCACCAATATCACTATTGAGGAATTTTGATTCTTTATATCCTAATTGTTTGTGTCTATTTTGATAGGTTGTAGATGCTTCAATACTATAATCACAAGCGTTTGGCACTTTAAATCCCGCTTGTAAAAATCCTTCTGACATCCCCCCCGCTCCGGAAAACAAATCGAGAACATTAAAGCTTTGTTGGGACATAGCTGTAACTTGATGTAAGTATTTAATCGCCATTTATATCCACCTAGTTGTATTTTTATTTCCAGAATATCATAAATCTCGTTAGATTTATCAGGGGGAATTGAGCTTATCAAAAAAAAATCATATTTTTATGATTTAATTTACTCAACTTTCGCAGAGCAAAAATCATCTTAAGTGCAGGTCGTTGTAAGCTCGCGAGGCGATCAGGTATTGGGCTTGTAAATAGAAAAACACCGCTCCGTTTGATAAAGTGAGAGTGTCGAGCAATCACTTCAACCGAAGAGGTGTCTACCCTTATGATAGCCCAACCCTCCAATTTGAATCAACTGCCTAACGAACTAAAACCGACGTTTCAAGAATTGAAAGTCATGCAGCATTTACAGCAAGCTGGATTTCGCAAACGCTTTGGCTTTAGCTGCGCCCAATTGTTTCAACTCGTCTTCGTTCTGTTGTTTCATCAGAAAAACTGGTTTCGTCTGCTGGAGAGCCGCAAAGATGATTCCATGCCCGGCAAAGATGCGGTTTATCGCTTTCTCAATCATACCGGCCTTGCATGGCGCCGGTTTTTGACCTCGCTTAGTGTCGCCACCGTAAAGAAGGTGGACGCGCTGACGTCTGCGGATCGGGATGCCGTCTTCATCGTCGACGATTCGATGTTCGAACGCAATCGCAGCAAAGCCGTTGAGTTGCTCGCCCGGTTCAAAGATCATGCGACAGGTGCGTACTACAAAGGTTTCCGCATGCTAACGATGGGGTGGTCGGACGGCCACACGTTCTTACCCGTGGATTTTGCATTGCTCAGTTCAAGCAAGTCGGCGATCACCGGCATGAATGAGTCCGTCGACAAACGGTCGCACGGCTACAAGCGTCGGCAGGAAGCGCTTCTGTCGGCTCCGCAAGTCGTTGCGTCCATGCTGGACCGCGTCTTGGCGGCCGGAGCAACCGCCTCTTATGTCTTGATGGACAGTTGGTTCACGCATGCGCCGCTCATTCGCGAAATCGTCTCCCGTGGACTTGATGTGATTGGCATGGTCAAGAACGACAACAAACGATTCCTTATGCAAGGCCAGAAGTTGTCGCTTAAAGAGCTTTACTCAGTCGCCACGCCTGTAGCGAGCAAGAAACGCAGCATTCTCCGCTCGATCCGAACGGTGCTGGCTTGCGGCACGCCAGTGCATGTGGTATTCGTTCGCAACCGCTCGAAGAAGAATGATTGGCTCGCCGTTCTAACGACAGACCTAGCGCTCTGTGTAGAGGACGTCATCCGAATTTACGCGATCCGCTGGGACATCGAGGTCTTCTTCAAATGCACCAAGTCACTGCTACGTTTGCAAAAGGAATTCCAAGGCCGCTCTTATGATTTGCTGATCAGCCACACCACAATTGTCTTTTCGCGTTACCTGCTACTGGCTTGGCAGCATCGACAGAGTACAGATGCACGCACGTTCGGCGGTTTGTTTTATGTGCTGTGCGACGAAGTCGGCACGCTGGATTGGACAGTCGCCTTGCAACAACTGCTTGATCTGATCAGCGAAATCGCCACGAAAGCAGGAAAGAAGCTGGGGGCTTTGATTCAGCGTCAACTCCAGCAATGGATTGCCAGTTTGCCCAGTTACATCAGGGCTTGTTTGCCGATTTCATGCTGCGAAAGTTGAGTAATTTAGTCTCTACTTGCAATTTGAAGCGTCTAAAAATGAAATCAATTTTATGTACAATTTTAGTACATTGAGTTAGGAGTTAGGAGTTAGGAGTTAGGAGTTAGGAGTTAGGAGTTAATGAGGGAGAAAACAAGTAATGATTGTGGAGATTGACCTGTAAAGTATGTTCGGTATGAAAAAAGGTCATTAACCCATGTGATCGCCTCATTCCTTTACCATGTTACAATATATAAAAATATTTTTTGGGAAAGGGTGATTATATAATGCCAGTTTACAATAAGCTTGTACGTGATCGAATTCCCCAAGTGCTGGAGGCCAAGAGCTTGGCGTATCGCACGCGGATTCTCGATGAGGAAGAGTATATTAAAGAGCTCGTCACGAAGCTCAAGGAAGAGTCTGCGGAATACTTCGCAGCTCAGAATCCGAAGGATTCGCTGGAGGAACTGGCTGATATTCTGGAGATAATCCGTGCACTAGCAACCGTGCATGGTGCTTCGTGGGAAGAGCTGGAGGCAATTCGGGAGCGGAAAGCCGAGGCGCGAGGTGGTTTCCATGAGCGGGTGTATCTAATCGATGTCGACGACGCTTAACGTCAAGCTGATCACGGAGAACCTTGGTGACGAACTTATTCTCGGCATGCAGCATGCTTCAGGGATCTATATCATGACGTCCTTCATCATGCAATCAGGCGTGCGCCTTCTGGCGCCGCATCTGAAGCGGGCAATTGAACGGGGCGCCGAGGTGAAGGTGCTCGCCGGCGATTATCTGTTTGTAACGCAGCCGGAAGGGCTGCAGGCGCTGCTCGATATTGACGCCCGGCTGGAGGCTAGGTTGTGGCGGAGTATGGGGACGTCTTTTCACCCGAAAGCCTATCTCTTCGACTACGAGAACGGCGAAGGTTTGCTTGTCGTGGGTTCCTCGAATTTCTCTATGTCCGCGATGCGGATGGGGATGGAGTGGAACTTGGCGATGAATGCAAAGGCCGAGCCGTATACGTTCCAGTTGGCGCTGGAGAAGTTCATGCAGAACTTCTATCACGAAAACACGCTGCCGCTGAACGCGCACACGATCTCCCTTTACGAAGAAGAATATCGAGCCTATCATCGCAAAAATCCGGAGCTCATCCGCCAGATCACGGAGATGGAAGAAGAAGAGTACCGGAGTGATAGTGGGAATGCTCCTGTAGAGGAGTCGGCGGCCTCCGTTGAGCTATCGACGATCCAGCCCAGATTTGCGCAGCTCGATGCGTTAGATGCGCTTGAGCGAACGCTGGAGGAGGAATACGACAAGGCGATGGTCGTCATGGCCACCGGTCTGGGTAAAACCTATCTGGCCGGGTTCTTCGCGCAGCGGTTTGAACGTGTGCTATTCATCGCGCATCGAGAGGAGATCCTGTATCAGGCGAAGCGATCATTTCAACGGATCATGCCGGATAAGTCCTTGGGGATATACAACGGCGTGTCCAAGGAGGGGGACGCTCAGTGTGTTTTCGCATCCATCTATACCTTGGGCATGAAGAAGCACCGGGAGTCGTTCTCGCCGGATCGATTCGATCTGATCGTTGTGGATGAGTTCCACCATGCGGCGGCAAACTCCTATCAGTCGGTCATCCAATACTTTCAACCGAAGTTCTTGCTCGGCATCACGGCGACGCCGGATCGGATGGATGGCAAGGACGTGTATGCCCTTTGTGACGGCAATGTCGCCTATCAACTGCACTTTATCGAGGCGATCCGGCGCGGTTGGTTGTCTCCGTTCCAATACTTCGGCGTCTATGACGATACGGATTATTCTTCAATCCACTGGCTGGGCACACATTATGACGATGAACAGCTAACGGCTGCGCAGCTTCGGGATGCGTTGGCTGAGCGGATCTTCGAGGCCTGGCATGAGCATAAACAGACCCGAACGATCGGCTTTTGCTCCTCCATTCGGCAGGCTGATTTCTTGGCTGGATACTTCCAGGATCGAGGCGTGCCCGCGATCAGTCTGCACTCAGGTACGGTCGGAATCTCGAGGGAAAAGGCCATTCGGATGCTGGACACCGGGGAGCTGGAAGTTATCTTCACGGTGGACTTGTTCAATGAGGGCGTCGACATCCCTAGAGTGGACACGTTGCTTTTCGTCCGTCCCACGGAATCGCTGACGGTGTTTACGCAGCAGGTCGGTCGTGGATTGCGGTTGTCGGAGCGCAAAACGCACTGTACCATTGTCGATCTGATCGGCAACTACCGCAATGCGGATGTGAAGTTGCGGCTGTTTTCAATTGACGAAGGATTCAAGGGAACCGCAAAGGAGCCGGTCATCCCCTCAGTACCCGCGGGCTGCGAGCTTCATCTGGAGACGGCAGTCATTAATTTGCTGGAAGAGCTGAGCCACAAGAAGCTGCCGCATCGCGATCGCCTGCTGCGGTCGTTTCTAGATCTGAAAAATGAGCTTGGGTGCATTCCGACCTATCTTGAACTTCATCTGCATGGCAGCTCAAACAGCTGGGAGTTTCGTGGTGAATTTGGTTCGTACGTCGGCTTTCTACTGTGGGCAGAGTGCCTAACGAATGAAGAAGAGGAAGTTTATTATCGCTACGAAGCTTGGATCCGCGATGTAGAGAAGACGGTTATGACCAAAAGCTACAAAATGATCGTGCTTCTGTATATGCTGGAGCGCGGTCCGGAGCATTGGGCTGAGCCGGTCACCGCCAAGGAGGTAGCGTCATTCTTTCACAACTACCTTACGGAAAAGGAATACCGGCGGCGCATCGACTTTTCTGACAAGGAATCTCAGAAACTATGGAACTATGATGAAGGCGGCATCAGTCGGTTGATTGAGAATATGCCGATGACGAAGTGGGGATCGGCTAAGGGAAGTACGACTCGTTTCGAAGATGGCGTCTTCGGTTTGAGGTTTGAGATTGCGCCTGATGATCGCTTGACGTTGTATCAGTGGACGCAGGAAATTTGCTTGTATCGGTTGCATTATCATTTTGAACGACGAGAGCAGAAGCGGGAGCCCCTTCAGTAATGAGGGGCTTTTTTTATATCTTGGATAACAAGATTATTAGTGCTGAGGAAATAGACCTGGTTTATAACTTTTGTCTCAGTAGGTGTGGAATCTTTATTTTTTAAAAGTATTTCTTTAGACCCAAGAGGGAAAATAAGGAATTCTGTCGAATAGTAGGTGGAAAACGGAAAGGGAGTGTTATTTGTGAAGGATAAGGTGAAAGGTATAGCAATTGGATTGGTGGTAGGGAGCCTTATATCGTCCTCTGCTGCGATTGCTGCTAGCTCGATAAAGATTGATGTGGTTTTCCAGCAAGTAAAATATATGATCGATGGCGTACAAAAGCCCAGCACAGATGCAGCTATTACATATAAGGGACAGTTGTATGTTCCTTTAAAAGACGTTACGAAAGCCCTCGGTAAAGAGCTTAATTACGATAGTAAGAATTCTACTGCTTGGATTGGCAAGAAGCCTGGATCATTTAAATATTTGAGTGATATTAGTTATGCTAGATTAGATGCACCAAGTGAGTCTTATATTGATTTTAATCAAAACTATAATAGAGAAAAGATTCAAATTGCTTCTAATGTTTATCAAAAAGGGATTAACTTTAATACTAATTATTTTAACGGTTCTATTGAGTCTATTGATTACAACCTAAATGGACAGTATAAAAAGTTTACAGCATTTGTAGGTATCGACGATAAAACAAAGAACTCCCCAGACACTGTTTCATTCAAATTTATTGGAGATGATAACGAATTGCTCACAGTGACAGATGTAAAGGGTGGGAATAATCCTATTCCTGTGAGTGTAGATTTAACGGGTGTTTTAAAACTTCGCGTTATTGTAGAGAAGCAGGGAGATTCGTTTACATCAATTTATGCATCTTTAGCTGATGGAAAGTTGTTTCAGTAATTAAGTGCTCTAGCTCTAAGCGCCTGATTGGCGCTTTTTTAACTACATTTTTATATAAGATTAAGGTCCGCTACGGACGCAAAGTGGAGATGAGTGTTCGGATGATTTATCTGCTGTTATTGATAATCCTCATACTGGGGGTGATATCCAGATCCCCAAAAATTAAAGGCATGATAGGCGAAACCTCCGTTCGCCGTAAGCTAGGCAAGCTTGATCCCAAAGAGTACACGGTACTCCACGATGTTATGATCCAGCGACCTGACGGGAAGACATCGCAGATCGACCATCTCGTCGTATCGAATTATGGTGTGTTTGTCATTGAGACCAAGAACTACACGGGATGGATCATGGGGAGCGAGAAGTCGGAGTATTGGACGCAAGTGATATACAAACGCAAGGAGAAGCTCTACAATCCGATCCGGCAGAACTACGGACATATTAAGGCGCTGGAAAGTTTTCTGGAGGATGAGACGATACCATTCATATCCATCGTTGCTTTTAGCACGCGTGCGGACCTTAAGCTTGAGCCTATGAGTGCAGAGGTCGTTTATACGACGAGGTTGGTATCAACGATACAGAAGTATAAGACGCTTGTGTTGTCTGAGGAGAAGAGGCTAAATATTCATAAGGCACTGTCTACTAAGACTGTTCATACCCGACAAGAACGAAAAAAACACGTCGCTGACATCAAAGTAAACTTGAAGGAGAAAGAGGCGCTGGTGAGTGCGGGCATCTGTCCAAGATGCAACGGGAAGCTGATGGAGAGACGCGGAAAGAATGGTGCATTCATTGGCTGTAGCAGCTATCCGAAGTGTGGATTTACGAAGACAAGTTAGTAATGAAAGCAGATCACTTAGTACATGCAGGACTTTTTTCGTTCGGTGTGATTGAGATCCCGGAGAAGAAGGAGCATCTAGACTTGAATTCAAAATGCTCTCCACGGTCTCCACTTGTAAGGCATGTCAGCCAATTCCACTAGCTAGGCGTGCCCTCTCCCATAAAAAAACACTTATATTAGCCGGGGATATAGGCGAATGTCACCTAGCGACTCCTTCAACTTTTTAATGACGCTGGACAAGCAAATGAGAGCTTGGCGATGAACTCCCAGGTGGCGTATTCGTTCTTCTTCACTCCGAAGAGTTTATTCTTACTAAATAAAACGACTTAATTCGACAACATTATAATTTTGTTTAAATTAAAATGCATGTATCTAGTGAAATGGTGGAGGGGTCAAAATGCCTAAGGATGCTATCAAAGACAAATCAAAGCTTACAATTTTAAAACAAGAAATTTTAGAAGAATTAGCAATGAATGAAGTAGATGAATTCGATAAAGATTCATACAATATGATACTAGAAAAGGCTAGTGAATTAGAGCATTTCTTATCAGTTGAGAAGTTTAATTTGGTATTCATTGGACAAAAAGGGGTTGGTAAAACAACGGCTATTAGTAATTTATTTAATCTACTTGTTGAACGAAATGTTCAAGCGAAGATATCAGGTAAGGGGAAAAACAAGAAGATCATTGAGGAGTTATTAGAAACTGGTGCGGGTGGGACGACGATTTGTGATGTAATATTAAATCAATCTTTATCAGAAGTTACACAGATAGCAATTGAACCTTACAGTTCGAATGATGCATTAAATGAGATTGAAACATTTTGTAATATTGTATGGAAGAAGAGAATGAGTGAATACGAGCACTTTGAGGACACTAGAACTTTTTACCTTGCTTCAGAAGTTGAGAGAGCTATCAGAAACATGACTGAGTTGGTTGTCGTAAAAGAAGTTGACAAAGCAATTCAAAGAGCAAAAGATTACGTAGAGTTTGAAGATTTTAAAAATGAAGTAGTTCGGTTAGCGAGTATAGATAATAGGATAACTACCAAATTCATCTACGAAAATTCACATGAAGCAATAGAATCAGAAGCGGAATGGATAAAATCAACATTTAAAGATATAAATCTTGTTAAATTTCCAGATATCTTAATTCCTAGAAAAGTTACAATTTCCCTATCGAAAAATATTCTTGATTTTGATTCGTTGCCTCGTATTCAGTCAATAATTGATACGAGAGGGTTGGATTCCCAATCGAGTTTCGATAGAAAAGATCTTGAACAATATATTCGTGAAGGTATAGAAAATTTATGCATTATCACTGATTCGTTTCCTCCAAGTCCCTCGGAACCTGTATTCAATTTATTTAAGAGATATTTATATGATGAATCACTGAAGGATTTATCGGCTAAGATGATATTACTAATTCTTCATAAGAAAGATGAAGCAGCTAATGTTTTATCCTACAATGATAAGGTTGAAAATGAAGAAGAGGGAATTATAGTAAGGAAAAGAGAAATTGAAAACAAGTTTTTATCTGAAAAAATACCGGTAATTACTGAAAACATCATGTTTTTCAATTCAATGTTTGGTATTGAAGATAAAAAGATAAAAGTCTCTGAAGATGAAATAGAAGAATATGAAAGCATAGAAGCAGCTAAACTGGCTAAAATAAATGAAATCAATGAAAATAGGAAAAGCATTTTGAATTTACTCGGAGAGCTAATTGAAAAAAGAGAACAAGGCTGGCTAAATGAACTTGAAATTTTAATTCAAGAATTTAAAAGCATCAAATTTAACTTTGAAAATGATATCTATGCTGAAGAACATTTGAATAGAATCAAGGAAGAAATTTTTGCTCTAAAAAATGCAAATGGAGATTACAAGGCTTTATTTTCAAATGTTTATCTTAAAAAATTGGGATCAATTCATCCTTCAACATTAGCCGCTATTAACAGGTCCTACGGTATCTTCAGTTCACATGACATTTACTATTTAGGATCGGTTACTATTGAGGAAATTTATAAAGAACAATTTAAAAAGATGAAAGATCAAATAATATCGAAAATCGATACAATCAGGCAGTTTCATAACATGACAATTAAAACGAAAACATTCTTTAATAGATTATATGATAAAGTGAATAAAGAATTCGATAATTCAATGAGAGAGTTAAACGAATCAATTTATCGACTTTTAAATATTCAAATATTTGCTACCGATGAATCTGAGAATATTTTATTTTGGAAAAATGCAAAAACTAGATGGGGGCAAGGAACAGGATATAAGGAAGACATACAAAGTATGTATAAAACACATTTGCAAAGCGACATTTCTTATACTGAAATTGATTCCTTAGTTGAGACATACTGGAGTAGGTTTATCAATATTGTTTTAACTGCTGGAAGTAAAAACTGAGAAAAGCCTCGTCCGAGGCATCCCAACTTACCTTCGCTTGCAAAAAAACCTCTCTCGTCGCTAGTGGCGATGAGAGAGGTTTCGCTATGAAGTCACTTCTCCCAATAATTCCCCCACGGTAATATCCAAAGCCTTCGCAATCGCGAGAACCTCAAAATCCTGAACAAGCCGGTACTGCCCTTCTAGACGTGACAGACTAGTTGGACTTATATCAAGACCAAAGGTCTGGAGCTTAGCCAGAAACTCCTTTTGCTTTAACCCTTTAGCAGTTCGGACGGCAACCACTTTGGTGCCGATTATGTTTTTATCGCCTGGCGGTTCTTTCCGATGCTTCATCTGATCGCACCTCACATTTAGCCAAATTGTAAGTGAGGTTATGGTTGTTTTAATGCGATAATCGCATTAAAATGAAATAAACCGATTTTCGCAGTAAAGTTTATGAAAGTGCCCGCATCTTAGAAGAGCACAAAACGATTAAACACGATGCAGGGAGGGCCAACCATGCTCCACTTACTCCATCAGTATGAGGAGGAAAAGCGAAAGTTAAACGAGCTGGGGCGGCGGTCGTTGGAGCAGGGGATACCGTTGTACATGAACGAGGCGGTGCAAGCGCAGAGTCGAAAGGTGGACGAGCTGATCGTTCAATTACATAAGAAGAAGGCGGAACGCAATAAGCGGCTGCGTCCATAATGGATGCAAGGAAGGGGGAGGCGGATGGAAGTGCCGGACTGGTTTCGGAATGCCATACAGCAGCGGCTTGACGAGATTATTTCCCACAGCGATGTAGGAGTGGAGTTGCAGCAAGCACGCGCCGAGGAGCAGGAGGCGTTCGCGTCGTTGTACGGCGGTATGGATGTGATACAGTTTACCAAGTACATGGCTTGGGAAGACAGGCATCTGTACAGGCGAGCGCTGGAGAATGAGCGTCTGTATATGGAGGGCGTGAAGGATGGCGCTCGGTTGGCTGCGGCGCTAATTGCTGATGGGAGTAAGCCAGAAGAGGATCATTCATAAATCCGCTTCTTCCACTTTATCGTGCTACAATAGTTATAAATAACCTCGGGAAAAAGTGGGTAGGTGTACAAGTGGATAAGAAATTTATTGAAAATCGACTTAGAAATGCACTGAATAGGCTGTACCATTTTGACTCACTCATCATTTCCAACAATTCAAATGAAAGATCGATCACCCATCGGCTAGCTGTTCATCTGGGCACCCTATTTTTTGAGGACTGGAATGTTGACGTAGAGTATAACAGGAATCTTGGAGGCAGGAAGCAGATCCCTTGGCTCGCAGATGTGCTGGATGAAGAAGAAGTTTTATCCGGACGCAAATCCGTTTATCCCGATATCATCGTACATAAAAGAGATTCTTCTAAAAATCTGCTAGTGGTTGAGGTTAAGAAAATGGGAGTCTCGGAGCGTCTGGAGCAATACGACATTGAGAAACTAAATGGGTATTTCCGAGAAGAAACGTTGAAATATGAATATGCAGCTTTTGTTAAAATTTCAGATCCAAACATGAGACCTAAGAAAGAATTTCTCTTAAGAACAAGGAATGAATGGTTGGCGAATGGGACATCGGCTGATTTCTGGAGTTGGTCGTCGCGGTGAATGTTGCGACACGAATGAAATACATCCTTAGCCTCGGGCTCATCATTTTGATTGCACTCATTGGGGCCGCATGCAGTCAACGAGAATCGGGCGAACAGGTCGATCAGGTGACCGGCTATATTACCGACATTCAAGATCAAGAGATCCTCCTATCCGCCGGTCCGGATGGCCAGCCTCCCATGTGGTTTTCCAATGTCCCTTCGAGCCTGGAAGTTGGACAGAAAGTCACGGTCATTCCGGACGCTCGGGCACCTGTTTCTCTGGAAATGCCTTCGCACCTGATGGCTAAGAAGGTAAACGTAATTGCTCAAGCTTCTGATCTCCCTGCCAAGCTAACGGAACAAGAGGCCGTTCAACAAGCGATACGAGATGTAGGTTTTCCGTATTACGCTATTGATGAATTAACTTACAGCTCCGCGGACGCCACGTGGTATGTGCGGGTTCGGGAATGGGTAAACGAAGTGTTTAATAGCGAGCATGATGAGGCTGTTAAAACCATTGTTGTGCAAGATCGTTAGAAGATGCCGGGGAAGTGTACCCAGTGAAGCCCTTCAGTCATGTAGGGCTTTTTTCATGCAGGAAAAAAGTCGTATAAACTCGAATTTTATGTTAGTGGTAATTATGCTCAAATAAGGAATTTGTCACGCTGGAAAGGGGCAACCAGATTGTCATACTTTGCGTTCTTATATCATGTCAACCAGATGCTGGCCGAGCTTGCGGAACAAGTGGAGGCCGCGGTATGGGCGAGTCCGAGACCGGCACTTCTACGGGGCCGGTTGTTCGGAGAACGGCTGGCGGCGCTTGTTGCCGGGATCGAGAAGGTTGAGCCGGATTATGCGATTCAACAAGTGGAGCGGCTTCAGCTGTTCGCTCAAAGAGACATCCTCTCGGAGGACATTCGAGAAGGCTTCGAATGGCTCCGGATTAATGGCGATGCTGCTGCCCATGATCCGAGTGAAGTTCCGACTGATCTCTCGCTTACAGCAGATCGTTACGTATATCTGTTGTCAGCCTGGTACGCGGAAACATACGGATTACCTGGTGCTATCATCCCTGAATATCGGAGACCGCAGCCCTCCTTCCCGGAAAAAATGCGAGAAGTAGAGGAACAACTCCCCTTGATCGATAAGCGATTCGGCGAAACGGTGCGAATGGAGGTAGGGGAGGCTCAGCAAGAAGATGAACAAGGAATAGAGATCGCGGATTATCTGACCGATAGATCGCTATCGATTATCGACAAGCGAGATCATGGCGGTTGTTTGTGGGTCGTGGGCGGATGGGAGCTTAAGGACGCCTTTTTTGCGCTCAAGGAGCAAGGCTTCTACTTCCGATTTGCCCGCAGTGGAAGCCAATCTACCAAGCGTGAGCCGGCGTGGTTCCTGACTGGGAAGGATCCGACTGAGAGGCGATATGTGTCGGCACATACAACCACACCGACTGGGACTGAGATGGATGAGGCGGCAGTACCCGAGGAGGAAGCAGCTGCAGCGCTCGATACAGAAGTATTTGAAGAATATGAAGAAGGTTCAACAACGCAATCGAATGCCGAGCGGGACTGGAATCTTGAAGCGCAGCCTGATCGAAGAGAACAAATTGAGGTGAATTCAGAGACGGAAGCTTCCGTTAAAGTCCCGTCCTACCTTCAGTGGCGAGAGGTCTCTTCCTACAAGCCGAGCCGCATGAGCGAGATTGCCGGCAGTCTGGGCATTGTTTACTTTAACGATTGGTCGGAGGATCGGCTTCACGAGCTGTACCGGCAGCAGCCCAAGCTGCTCCACGACATGCTTGTGCAGTTGTGGTTCTATGGATTTGAATTTGTCGGGGAGTGGGGCAGATTCATTAAGCTGGAGCGAACGGACGAATGGGCAGCGGTACCTTCGTTGACACCAGGGCTTCAGCTTGAAGATAGACTTGCTCTCAATGTAGTGCGTCAGTTGGAGCGGTTCGGCATTCGCACATCGGATCAACTGATAGGATTGCCGCAATATTCGCTTCAATGGCTGCTTCGCCATCGGTATGAGGTTGTCCAAAAAGCGCTGCAGCCGTATATTCTTCATCCGACAGCTGAAGAAACGGTTGGCACAGCTGCACCTAATGATCAGTCGTCTCACATTGTCCGATCTGCGGATTACGTCATCGAGATTCCGTCGCAGTTGCTGACTTTTCCGATCCAAGATGTGCCTATTTACGGGTGCGCGGCTTTTTTAAAAGGAATGATTGAAAACTGTAATGTTACGGTGTTAGGGGACCTGCCGAACGATCTAAGCAGCCTCTTGGCGAACATCAAAGGAGCGGGTGCAGGGGCACTTGAGAAAATGGCGGGCCAGCTCGAACGGTTTGTTTCCAAGAATGGCGAATTGGAGCAAGTCGTTGCGTCAGACGAATCGAACAAACTTTTTGCAGATCAAACAACCGGTCAAAGCAAGAAGTTAATATGGGGACATCAGGTGCTGGAACTGAGCGACAGCGATCTGTCGATGCCGATCACCACCTCCGAGTATCCGTCTGTCAAGCGAATTACGCGCTATCTGGAGGAACAAGGTATAACAAGTCTCGGGTTGCTCCCGATGATGCTCACTCAGCTCTCTAAAGGCGATAGTGTCGGCAAAACCTCCATTGATAAGTTTGCGGAACTGCTGATCGCAAGATTAGAGGAATACAGATCCGAGATTCTGATGCGGGAGCAATTGGAGGCGATGTCCGATTCTGAACGAATCGATTATTCGTTACAGAGAACGATGGAGAAGTTGGCTGCCAAACTCACCGAGGAAGCAATCGATAGCAATCGAAATCTGCAAATTGTATACACCAGTTGGCTAGAAAGAAAAGAAGGCCGAAAGGCAACTTTAGAATGGCTTGGGCAGAAGTTCGGATTGACGAGAGAACGCGTCCGTCAGATTATGCCGAAGGTACTTCGTTCGTTCCACCCGGATGTGATCGAGCTCGAGCGCGCATTGAACCAGGCTTGTACAGATCAGCATGGATTCTTCTACTATCCGATGGACATCAACGATAGCTTCGGGAATGGATTGATCGAGCTTGTCATTGAAGAAGTAGAAGGGCTTATCTATTTGGAATCCTATGGATGGTGGACGACACGGACGCTTGAAGAAGTGAATCGTGTCGAGCAAGCGCTGCGACAACAGTTGAATGTTCGATTACGAGGTCGCGTATGGGATGAAGAGTCGTTACGGGGAATTGTTAACGTAGCATTGCAGGAGGAAGGTTTACCCTCGCAACTGGCTTGGAATTTGATTGCGCGCGACCTGGAGACGACGACGGAAGGCAACTACTTCCTAAGAAATTCTCGAAAATGGGAGGTCGTTGAAATGGTCCTCCGCCAATTCCCGCAAGGTGTTGAAGTCTATAAGCGAGAAGAGGAATTGATGGCGCTGGCCAACATCATCAAGCCTAGCGAGTACGTCAAGGAACGGGACTTCGCCGCTGTATTTTCGAGAGATGAATTTATGGATATCGCCTATTTGTGGGGAAGAGGGGCGTTTATCCATCATGAATACGTTCATGTAGATGAATCGCTTGTGCAGGAGGTATCGGACAGAGCGCTGGAATTGCTGGAAAAGCGCAGCCCGATATCGGTTAATCGACTGTATTTAATTTTCGAGGAGCGGCTTCAAGAGGGTGGCATCCCTACGGAGTATGCGCTGTATACGATGCTACGAAAACTGGGCTCGAGCAAGCTTGCACCTAACAAGTTTCCGCATATTTGGCATAGCGACGACGCCTTCCAGCTTAGCAATGCGGAGCAGATTAAAGTCTATATCCGGGAACATCGTGAACCGATGAAAATCGAGCATTTACGAGATGAATTTGTGGGGAAACGAGGTTGGAAGAGGTTTACGCTTGAATTCTCCATCAGTACGGACCCGGACTTCGTAAGTACAGATCATGGCGTCGTTGGCCTGCGGGAATTCTATCCGTATACCGGCAGAGACTTGGCACCGATCGCGGACAAGCTTCAGGAGTTGTTGGCGGAAACAGGCGTCATCCATGTGAATCGTCTGTATGAAGATATGCTGGATTCATGCGCATCGCTTGGAATTGGATCATCCTTTCTCCTGTATGATTTGCTGAAGGGGACGGAAGGGGACAAGTACCGAATGGTTCGATATCCGCTCATCTTGTCGGCTGACCATCCGGCAGGAGAGTTGACGCTGCAAACGTTAGTCGAGCAGTATCTGGAAGAGCAAGAGGCAGAGGTTGCTCGCGAAGTCGTCTATCAATGGGTGACGGAGGAAGTGGGCGCAAGAGCGGTGACGCTCGACTCGGTGCTTGCGGCAAGCAAGGAGATCTACTTCTACCGGGACGGTCAATTCGGCGAATATATCCATCGCAAGCGCTTCGGCTGGACCGACGAAAAAGCGCGTCACCTGGTCGATGCGGTGATGGAGAGGCTGGATGGTCTAGAATTGCAGGGAGTGCCGTACACGACGATTACACAATTGTTGAGCGATCTGGATCTGCCGGAGCTGGAAGCGGATTTGGCCTGGACGGAGGCGCTGTTCACGGACTGTTTGCGAAAGAGCGGCGGATTTCAGCTGCTGGGATCGTATGATCATGTCGTGGTGAAACGTGATCATCCGGAGATCGCGTGCGATACGGATTGGTTGGCCTACATCCTGCGTTCCGAGTATGGCGGGCGAGCGTCGCGTGCGGATTGGCAGCGCAGACTTGCCGAGCTGAAGTACTCCAAGGATGGGAAGTTTTTGTTGGAGACGACTGCCAAGTTGGAGAGTGGGAGTGCGCCTTTTGTGGTGGAGGATGAGGGTGTGGTTTCGGTGGAGGAAAAGCAGTTGAATTTCGTAAAGCACGACGGTCTATAATAGCGGTAACCGGAAACGTTTCAAAAAACATATTTGAAAATGTTGACGCGATCGGAGTCTGCTCATGAAAAAGTACTTGTTTGTCTTTGCAATATTGCTCATTATCGGGAGCGGAGCGATCATTTATTCGCAATACTTTGCTTCCCGGGGAATTGCCGATGCATCTAAGATGTATGAAAACGATGAAAACGATCAAGAAATGAATCAAGCAGGCGCTATAGCGTCCTCAGACTCATATCCCCTTGCAAGCGCCACGAGCGGGGGAGAGCAGTCACTCGAATCAGGCGATATGGACTTTAGCCAATCCGGCGAGGACTTGGATTCCACTAACGCACAGGGCAACCGATTTTCTCATTCTTTAATTAGCGAATTAACGAATGTCCAATTAAGTCCTGAGATTAAAAGGCTTACGGATTCTCAGTTTAATCAATTCGTGAGCCATGCTAAGGCATACGAAATGGAGAATCAATCCTTCCAAGGTTGGTTATTGACGAGCGATGACCAGTTGGTTTATTTTCCGCCCTATTACCTAACGAATGTTAGAGATGAAGAAGCCGAGATTTACAAATTGCCCGTGACGCTTGGGGAACATATCGAGATGAAGTTGTTCGCGGATGATCAATTTCTGATTTTGGATGCTGACAAGAACATTGTATGGGACATTAGTATAAATCGGACAACGTCGATGGACAAAACAAAGTCGAGTATCGATATATATGCAGGATATCAATTCTTCCAACCTTCAGCCTTGAAAAATTTGAAGATTTTATTCGGCTCGATGGTAGGAAACTCCTATCCTATGTGGGCGGCGGACGGTAAGGACGACTTGTATCAGATCGATCTGGATAACTTCACGCTCACATCTCAGCAAACGTTTGACGGGTGGCGAACCTTGTCCGGTTACAAGTCCATGAGTCAAGGCAGCGAGTATGTCTATCAATTCAACTCCTCGGCCAACGCATTTCGGAAATTTAATTTATCTCAAAATGCCGAGGAATATGAGTTTGATTTAAAAGGTACTCCATTAAATGGCGCTAATATTGTGGACATCGTGTCCGACAAATCAAATATTATATACATTCTTGTCCAAGACGGGGATAAGGGCAAATGGTACCAAACGAATGAGAAGTTATTTCATTATTTAAGGTCAGCATCTGCGTTCCCGGATGGAACAACATGGGGCAGCATTCGAAAGTCCTGGTATCTTTTTAGCGGACAATCTGAGGAAATTGCTATTTATGATCCTTCTATGGTTGTGCCAGTAAAACTATTGCCGACATTGGAAGGTTGGGAGGATGAAGACATGAATCAAGTGAAACGCTAATATTGGCTGAGTTCGTCTGTGCTAATCACGGCGATATGCGAAAGAAGCAGGAGAATAGCCAGCGAACGGTTTAGCGTTTCTTCTATGCTCTGTTCAAGCCATTGCTGTCTTCCTACATAATATAATTCTGAAGAGGAGTCCCCTATGACACTGCAAACGGCATACAGCAGTAACCACGCTAAGATAACCGGCGATTTTGCAGAACACCTTGTAATGTACTGTCTGTCAAAGGCGGGCCATGAGTGTGCGCATGTCCAACATGTCGGTATCGACATTATCGCAGCGCAAGATGGTCAGCGGCTCGGGATTTCCGTTAAAGGTCGTAGTCGAGTTTAAGCCTTTGAGTAAATAGGAGGTCAAAATGGAGATGGCAGACAAAGTATATGGTGCTCGTACAAAGGTATTTATTCAATTTGAAGGTACTTTACAGGACTTAGGCACAAAGATGGAAAAAGGACTAAATATATCTACATTAAGATATGAAAATATGGAAGATGAACCTTATGATTTAGTGGGTTACGCTGAGGTTCTTGGTTTTGAGGTCGAATTAAGAAGTATGCAGAATAGTGATAAATGGCCTGATTATCAATTTTTGCTAGAAGCAACTACAACTGATTCATTCCAAGAAGTATTTAATGACCGAATGTTTGATATTTCACTTTGGATGGCACGGTATCTTTCGCTTACGTGTGAAGTAACCACATTGGCTGAAAATTTAAACAATCAAACGGGCCAATCATTTTATTTGAATAAAACTACTTCAAAAAGAGAAAGTAGTTCTGTAGAAGCAAAGAAATAGGTTGTAAAACCACAAGAGGGACTGTTCTCTCTATGGCTTTTTTTCTTGGTGTCGGGGTCAAAAACATGGCCTTAAGGGTCTCGGCTTTTTTGTCTTATGGGATCAAGTTCTTGCCATTAGCAGATGTCAAGAACTTGATCCCATGCCCGACGAATGTCGGCTATAACTTCTCAGCTCAGTTTGGAGGCTCATAATGTCAGTCGGTTTGTTTAGAATGAATCAAGATGATGATTTATTTGAATTAGGTTTTGAAGTGCCAATTTCAGGAGAAAAATTCTTTACAGAGTTTTGGGAACCTGCAATTGATGAATTGGGCATTACTGGAATTTGGAACGGAATAGAGATAAGAAAAGACCAGTTGAAATCAACACTTATGGAGTTGGAGCAGTTAAGGAATTGGGCGCAATCTAATTTACAGGATACTGATTTGGAATACATGGTTTCCAGGATTGATTTGCTTGTTAAAGAGTTACCATCAGCATTTAAAACGGACGATACCGTCTTGTGGATGGGATAGCATTGTGTTAAAAAACCTTGAATGGCTTCGCGCCTTTCAAGGTTTTTCTTCGTCCTGAATTCATTATTATGACGTATACGAGGGAGAAGGTGATGAAACAGATACTATCTCAAAATCCTAAAAAACAGGTATAACAAGGGCATACCATTATTGCTCGTGCCCCCGTCCCATTAACGAAAACAAGGTCCGCTCAATGATGAGAGAAGAAAAGGAAGGGGTGCCTCATCGTTAGCGGCTGCCTCAACAATCGTGCCCGGCAGCTTCAAGCTCCCGCCTACAAATTCAATTGAGCCTCTCCGCCCCCTTGAATTATACTGAAAGTAGCCCTTCGGGGAGATCGTTAAGGGAGGCCGCGATGAACGAGACCGCATTTGACGAACCTTTATTTGCAAGCTTGAAGCCGGGCTTAACGTCGTTCTGTTACCGGATGCTGGGCTCGATGGACGATGCGGACGATGCCGTTCAGGAGACGAGTATTCGGGTCTGGCAGAGCGGGAGCACGTTCAGACAGGAATCTTCGTTCAAAACTTGGGTCTATCGAATTGCATCTAACCTCTGCCTGGACAAGCTGAGGCAATCCAAGCGCCGCGCGCTTCCCGTTGACTTGTTCGATCCGGCCGTCGCGATCGTTGAGCCGCGCGATACGCAGCCGGACGCGTCATGGATCTGGCCGTCTCCCGACTTTGGCGGCAATCCGGAGGATCGGCTCGTGCGCAGAGATACGCTTCAGCTGTGCTTCATCGCGCTCCTGCAGGCTTTGCCTCCGAGGCAGCGTGCGGTACTCATTTTGAAGGATGTATTTGAATGGTCGTCCAAGCAGATCGCGGAAACGCTCGCGATGTCGCCCGCAGCGGTGAACAGCGCCCTGCAGCGAGCCCGCGAGACGATGGACCGGGCGCAGCTTCGCTCCGACGAGCTCAGCAGCATGGATGTTCAGCCGGAGCAGGAGCTGCTATCCCGGTACGTGGAAGCCTTCGAACAGTTCGATATCAACGCGCTCGTCGCGTTGTTCCACGAGGAAGGCTGCATGTCGATGCCGCCCTTCGAGATGTGGATCCGCGGCAAGGACGATTTGTCTGCCTTTTATTCGCTTACGCGCTGGCATTGCGAGGGTTCGCGATTTGTGCCCGTTACGGTGAATGGCGGTTATCCGGCGTTGGCCCAGTATATGCCGGGCAAGGAGGACGCCAGCCTGGTGCCTTGGGGCATCCACGTCATCGAGACCAAAGAAGATCAAATCCTGCACGTTCAAAATTTCATCAATGCCGAATTATTTTCAAGATTTGGGCTGCCTGAGCGACTCGACCGATGAATTTCGTATTTGGCTTACGTCTATATGATTGAGAACAACCAAACGACGAATATTATGAGAGAGGTGTCTATTTAAATGGAAACGAACCAACCAACGAAAGTAACCGTGGAAACTGTCATCCAAGCCCCTGTCGAGAAGGTATGGCGCTATTGGACCGAGCCGAATCACATCACGAAGTGGAACCAGGCATCCGAAGACTGGCATGCGCCGAGAGCGGAAAACGATCTGCGGGTGGGCGGCGAGTTTACGACACGTATGGAAGCGAAGGACGGCAGCATGGGCTTTGACTTTGGCGGCGTCTACGACGTCGTGAATCTGCATGAGGCGATCTCCTACACGATCGGAGACGGGAGACGCGTGGATATTACGTTCGTCAATCAAGGCGATGCGACGAAGGTCGTTGAGACGTTTGACGCGGAAGGCACCAATCCCGTTGAGATGCAGCAAGCGGGCTGGCAAGCGATTATGGACAATTTCAAAGCCTATACCGAGCAGAACTAATCCGTCGGTAGCGGATCGATGAAGACGCCGGGCCTATGCGCCTGGCGTCTTTGTTTGCATTTTAACGCCGGAATTTTGGAGAATATCAGATGATTCGCTTATAATGGAATTGCTCAAGTGACGCCGATGCCTGAAGGAGAGTTTTTCGTTTGGATAGACGCAAATATTTGTCGGCTTATCTGGAGAAGTTTACGCTGCATCGGAAGATGTGGGAGACAGCCTGGGCGAAGCACAACAAGAACGGATTGACCAGCAGCCAGGCATTCACGCTGATCCTGTTGAACGCGGGCCCACAACAGCCAAAAGACTTGATGTATATGTTAGGCGTTACTTCAGGCGGGGTGACCGTCATTGCGGACAAGCTCTCGGAGCTGGGCGCCGTTCGCAGAGTCAAGCATGGCGAAGATGGTCGTGCCGTTTTCCTCGAGCTCACGGAAAAAGGCCGGGAAATGTACCCGGATGTCAAGAGAGATTTTGACGCCTTGATGGATGAGGTATTTACGCCTCTTACCGACGCAGAGGTGGCCATGCTGGCGCAGTTGTTCGGGAAATTGGTCGATGGCAATTAAATCGAATCCTATAATACATGCATATAAAAAGGGCTTCCCGCGAGGGAAAGCCCTTTTTCTTGTGTACGATTATTCGACGATCAATTGGCCGGTCATGTTGTCATGTCCGGTACCGCACATGACGGAGCAGTTGAAATCGTAAGTGCCGGCTTTGTCCAGTACAATCGTAGCCGTTTCGCCGTTCTTGATGTTAACGCCCAGGTCTTTGATTTCCATGCCGTGAACGCCGCTCTCATTTTTCAATGTGATTTTCAGCGTGTCGCCGACTTTGGCTTTGATCTCGGTCTGGTCGAATTCGAAGTTGGTTGCCTTCAACGTAATTTCCTTCGTCTCGCCGGCTGCGGCAGGTGCCGATGCGCTCGAACTTGCGGAAGCAGAAGCTGCAGGCGAAGAGGCGGATGCGTTGTCGTCATTATTGCTGCCGCAGGCGCTCAGGGCCAACACGGCTGCCAAGGCAAGCATGGCGATGAAAAGCGCAGATCTTGTTTTTTTCATGTCGAACTACCCCCAGCTGTTTTAATATTACTTACCAATAAGATTCCTAACAACGAGAAAGTATACGCCTGTAATCTGGCGTCCGTCAACAATTTAATTAAACAAAAGAGATCAAATAGAAACATTATCGTAATATTAAAATTATCGTTGACGAATATTTAGCACAGGCGTAAGATGCTTTGTGAACGATATGTGTCTTAACAGTAAGAGAAATCAGCTCATCTTTTTACGGAAAGGAGTCCTTCCAAACAAATAGGACGCGTACCGCTGCATGGCTCAATTGACGTCATCGGACGGTTCTTTCTGTCGCGTACGGCCTTTTGGCAAATGAACAATTCTTTATTTCATTTTCAAAAGTGGGGGCATTTTCAACTTATCAACCGGGGAGGAATACATCTTGCGTAAAAAACTGGCTTTATCCGGCGCTGTCATGGCTGCGGTGCTAGCACTGTCGGCTTGCAGCAGCAACAATAATTCCGACGCTTCTTCGTCCCAGTCGGCTTCGGCATCCGCCTCGCCTTCAGCATCCGCGTCCGCATCTGCGTCCGCATCTGCATCTGCATCTGCTTCTTCTTCCGCAGGCTCGACGTTCGAAAACTTCCCGACCTACGGATTCGATCTGGGCAACACGCGCCACGTTCCCTTTAAGGAGATCACGGCCGACAATGTCAACGATCTGGGTGTCGTTTGGACGGCAGACTTCAAATCGCTTGATAAGGATGTAAAAAACGGCAACCAATCGTACCCGGTCGTTGTGGACGGCGTGATCTACATCACGACGGGCGGCAACCAGGTATTCGCATTCGAAGGCGCAACCGGCAAGCAGCTATGGCACTGGAAGCCTGACGCCGCCATGCTTGAGAAAATTAGCAAAGGCGGTATCGTCGCCAACCGTGGCGTCGCAGTCGCCGAAGGCAAGGTCTTCATGCTGACCACGGACAATCAAGTCATCGCGCTGGATCAGAAAACCGGCGCATTGGTCAAAGCGGTCGCCATCTCCGATGCGGTGGAAGGCGTAACGCTGGAAAATGGTTACTATGAGACGACCGCTCCGATTTACTTTAACGGCAACATCTTCATCGGAAGCAGCGGCGGCGACAACGGCGTGCGCGGCTTCGTCATGGCCTACAAAGCGAGCGATCTCTCGCCGGCCTGGGACGCTCCGTTCTGGACCGTACCGCCGAAGGGCCAGGATTGGCTGAAAAACAGCAAGTACCATGGCGGCGGCGCTGTCTGGAACCCGGTCGCAATCGACCAAGATACGGGAATCATGTACTTCTCCGTCGGCAACCCGGCTCCGGACTTCTACGCCAAAGACCGTCCCGGCGCGAACCCGTACACGGACTCGGTCGTCGCGGTCGAAGCCGCCACGGGCAAGCTGATCTGGGCCCAGCAGGAGATCAGTCACGACCAGTGGGACTATGACGCTGCGGCATCCCCGATGATCCTGAACGCCACGGTCAACGGAAAATCGCAAAAAGTCGTCGTTGAAGGCGGCAAATCCGGCCAATGGTGGGCGTGGGATGCGGCAACGGGCGATGTAATCTGGGACGGCGTGCCGTTCGCCAAGATCGATCACCCCGAGCCGACGGAAGAAGGCGTGTTGGTGTATCCCGGCGTCCTCGGCGGAGAAAACTACGCGCCGGAGACGTACGACCCCGCCACCAACTATGTGCTGATCCCGGGTGTTGAGTATCCGTCCTTGATCAAGCGCGCCGCAGACCAGGATCATGCATTCGATGCGCAGAATCCGGGAGCGATGGCGTTCGGCACGGCGATGGGCGAAGTGCCGGCCGACATCACGCCTTATGGCACGGTAACCGCGATCGACGTCAACACCGGCAAGCAAGTGTACCAGAACAAAACGAAGGACATGATGCGCGGCGGCTTGACCAGCACCGATACCGGTCTTGCCTTCTACGGCGAGCTCGACGGCAAGATCAACGCCATGGATATTAAAACGGGCAAGGTGCTCTGGACCTTCCAAACGTCCGGCGATAACGTTCAGGCCGCTCCGGCGCTCTTCACCGTCGACGGCAAAACGTACCTGACCTTCACCACCGGCGGCACGAAACCGAAAATCCACGTATTCGCGCTCGGCGGCGACAAAACGCAGGGCAGCGAAGGGCAAGCCAACAACGGAAACGCGCACGAAAGCAGCAGCAAGTAATTTTCTGAAGCTTCAAGGCCATGCTGGAGCGGGTTCCTCGGGACCCGCTTTTGATATGAGAGGAGGGGATCGCCTATGAAATGGTTATCCAGAGCCGTCATTCTGTTCCTGCTCGCGGCAGTGGCCGCCGGCTGCACGGAAAAAGCCAAAGAAAAAGACCAGGCGCCCTTGCAGATTCGCTTGGACGAAACGGCTTTTACGCTGAAGCAGTGGAAAATGGACGGCACGCACCGTTCCAACGTAAACGGAACCTTGCTGCTCGGCGATCATCCCGTCCAGGGCGCCATCTTGCACACGGGCGAGAGCAAACGGAATATAGAAACGGATGCGAGCGGTAAATTTGAAATCTTGCTGGATCAAAGTCTGCTGGGGACGACCGACGTCAACGTGGTGAACCTCGACCAGGCGACCGTGGACGGCAAGCCGATCGATCGGGAAGCGGTGGGCAAAGGAACCGGGGCGACGGCTTCCTTGCGCGTTTTTCACCCGGTTGTCGTGGAATCGGCTGCTCGATCGGAGCAGGATCCGGATCAGACCGTGGTCAAGGGACGCCTGCTGGCCGACAAAACCGCGTCGGTCGCTTATTTTCAGGAAGATAAATACCGGATCGGCGGCACCGTTAAAGATGCGGATGGCCATCCGGTTCAAGGCGCCACCGTATGGATTGTCCGGGACGAGGGCGAAGGCTTCGCCAAATCCGTCGAAACGGATGCGGCCGGCCATTATGAGATGTATTATTTGCCGGAAGAAGACGAAGAGACGGATCTTAATGTCCGCTACAACGCGATGGTTTATACTTTGCCCAAGGGCAAGGTCTACCACATCCCCGAAGACACCAGCGTGAACATCGACATTACCCTGCCGAAGGAAGGGACGGTCATCGTCGACAAGCCGCCGACGCTGGTCAGCCATACCGCCCCGGGCGCTTTGTACACCGGGATGCTGGTCGGACTGAACGTTCCGGAAGGCACCGATTATACCGTTACGATTCCGGACGCGGAAGGGCATTTCACGTTGACGGTTCCGAGCAAGGTTTGGGAGCAGAAGCCGACCTTTTTTGAAACGAACATGACCGCGTTCATCGAACAAGGGAAAAAGAAAGCCGGAGATCCAATTCCCGGCTCCTTCATCAAGGCCGAGCCCAATGCGCCGAGAAACATCGAGGCGCAGCAGGAAGGGCAATAAGCTTTCGAGCCAAGCCGCGCTGACAAGGCGGCCGCTCCATCATAAAACGGGACCGAGCTGGAGATTCTCTCCGCTCGGTCCCGTTTTTGTGATTTGCTGGGTACAGCAGTTCAAGAGCAAGCGGGTGCTCACGGTTGTCCTTAACCTTTTAGGGTTATTTCCAGTTACGCCCTTCAATTCCTTTCGTAAAATAAAATTTTAAATAATTGACATTTCGGCATGTCGCTGATAGATTGAGCGAGGGGACTAATGACCATAATTTTCCTATAATCAGAATACTATTCCGGCTATGTCAGCGCTATAAAGGAGGCCATTCATGTATCGGCGTTTTATGCTTGTTAAGCTTTTGTCTCTGATGGCAGCCATCATATTCTTGTTGCTGGGCTGTTCTTCCTCCAAAACGGAAAAATCTCAAAGCCCGATTTACGAGGAGTCAGAGATCGCAATACCTGCTGAACAATTTCCCGTTTATACGGTCAAAAAGGGTGCCGGAGAGAACTACATATTGTCTCTATATGATACGAAGAAACAATCGTTCAATCTGGCCTATGCGGACGAATCGTTGACTCCGAAAGAAACGATCGGCAATGACTTATCCCGGCTTATCGATTACAGCAACGTTCAACTATATCCGAATGCCGAGTACGGCGTAGGCAATCGTCCCATCTACGATACGAGTGAAGCCGGAGATATCTATATCCTTCAATTCAAAATTCGATATAAAGATAAGTTGCCGTATATGGACGGAGAGTCGGTTGTCGTTGTATATGACAAGACGGGAAAGCTTATTCGCGAATTATCCGTACAGCCGTCTGAGTCGATTCGCAATTTTAAACCGATCAAACTCATAGCGCGCGAGAAGCGTATTGTCCTCATAGGCAATACCGGCATTCAAATTTTGGACGAGCAGGGACGCACATTAGATGAGGTAGCCATAGCTTCGACACAAGCCGTTAACGTCGAACTTGGAGTCGCTCAGAAATTGCCGAGCGGAATCATTATCGATGCAGATCTCATAAGCGCCGACCAGATCGTTGTGTTGCAAGAACCTTCCTCCGGCCATTCCTATATTTCTTCCTATTCGCCTTCGTCGAGGAACACGGCTTGGAGCACTGAACTACCTGGTGGTTTTCTGTCCCGCGGCGTATCGTTTGAAGCGCATGACTCGTCGATCTATGTATCATCCGTTGACAGTATTCTAGCTTATGATGCAAATGGCAAGTATCGCAAAGAAATCATTAAGTATGAACAATATCAATCCGGCGATTGGGTGCTGCCGTTTATGAATCGCAGCGAGACGCTACAGCCAGGCTCTTATTTTTATAATGATAAGAATGAGCTGGTCCTCTTTCTTCAAGCAACCGACGAGACCAGAACAATTCGCAAGGGATTCTTATACCGCGAACTATCCGGTGATGAGAAAAAAGCGCGTGTCGCGGCTTTGGCGCGCGAGGCCGAGCAAAAAGAGGTCGTACGCGTATTGGCGCCCTTTAAGGACAATAATCTGGAGCTAAAGGCGAAGCAGTTTGAGAAGAGCCATCCCGGTTTAAGAGTGGAGTTCACTTTTTTTCGGGAGTCGGACGAGGAATTCAATTTTGAGGACTACAAGCAATATGTAAGTCTTCAGATTTTTACAGATAAGCTTAAGTGGGATATTATGGCTACTCAGCTGCTGCCATTTAAAGATTACTTGGATAAGGATCTATTTGCGGATGTCGCGACCATAAACGCTGAGAAATGGGAGCAGGAAAAAAATAAATTTCTTCCGAATATACTCGAGGCTTCCACAGTAGACGGAACGCTCAAACTGATTCCAGGCCGAATATCGTTGTTCACCGTTCTTGCGGAGCGATCGGCAGGCGCGGATCTGCCGCCGTCCAGCTACAGATGGAGCGACTTGCTGCAGCGCGCCGAACTCGCCAAGAAAAACAATCCGAACGTAAAAGCATGGTACATGGGGGCGGGCGAGGATTCCTTCGTTAACAGATATGAACGGATCAGCGATGCATTCGAATCGGATCTGATGAGCCTGCGAGACCGACCGGAAGAGCAAAAAGCATTGATCGAGCAGCTGCTGGATTTCTTAAAAAGAACCGGAAATGCGAACGATTACGCCTCGCCTCCGCAAGATAAGCCGCTGTATATCGCAAACTACTTTACCGTCTCTTCATTCACGGATTACTTGGACTTGTTGGGAAAAGAGAAGGTGCTGCTGGGGCCGCCTGCTCTCCAGCAATCGGGAAGACACCCGTTTATGATCCAGGAAGGCTATGCGGTTAATAAAAAAAGCGATAAAAAAGAACAGGCACTTGAGCTCGCATTGTATCTTGCTGAGCACGCCGAACCCAATAATATCCTTTATAAGGACACCTTCGATCAACTTAAGCAAAATGTAGGTACATCTCCCGAGCGGATCGAGGCCATCGAAGGACTCCGCGAGATCACGGATAGCTTAGATACGCTTCGCTATATCGATCACAGATTGACGGATGCTTTATTCTATACCGCACGGCAATATGCCGAGGGCGTAACCGACTTGAACACGGCCGTGGAAACGATACAGAACAAGCTCTGGTTATACATGAATGAATAAGCGGACGAAAGGCTTTTGGATCGGCTGGCTGATCTTGCTCCCCCATTTAGGGGGAGTTGTCGTATTTTATTTGTATCCTTTCCTTTGGAGCGTCATTCGCAGTTTCAATGATGCATCGGGGCTGGGATTTTCAAATTATTCGGAACTTTTTCATAACGCCGCTTTCCAAGTCGCGGTCCTCAACACTTTGTTATTTACCTGTCTGACAGTGCCGCTACATGTGGTGTTGGCCATGGCTGTGGCGTTGTCCGTGCACAATGCCATTCGGGGCAGCATATGGCTGCTGCATTCATTCGTGCTTTATTACGCGATTCCTACGGCATCCATTGCCTACAGCTGGACGCTGCTATTCGGCAATTCCGGCATCGTGAATCGGGTTATCCATGAGATATTCGGCGGGCTTCTCATCAATTGGCTGGATGGGAACTGGTTGTTTGTCCCGCTCGTCAGTTTTTTTCTGATCAAGTACTGTGCCTATCCGATATTGATTCTGCTCGGCGGACTTCAGGCGATACCCGGTGATCTATACGAGGCGGCTGCAATCGATGGTGCGTCGTTCATGCGCAAGACCCGATGGATCACGATCCCGCTGCTGCTGCCGGAGCTCAGCTTCATCGCGCTGCTCGGCTTTTTTTATAACTTCAAAATATACAAGGAAGCGTACGCGATGTTCGGCGCCTATCCGCCCCGATCGATTTATCTCGTCCAGCACTTTATGAATAACAACTTTATACAATTGAACCTGAATCGCCTGGTCGCTTCATCTACATTGACGGCTGCAGTCGCGGCGCTTCTGATTCTACTCCTCGTTCGAATGAATCGATCCGCTTATGAGCCGTAATATCCGATATCCGGGATGAGGAGTGCTGACATTGAATATTCGTCTCGCTAGAGGGCGCAGAGCGCTCCAGGCGACAGGAATAAGTTTGGTGGTTTTCGTTTTATTTATTCCATGTTTAATCCTTGTGAACTACGCTTTGGCGGATCCGGTTCAAGTAGAGTCGACGATCAATCAAATAAGCGGCGTAAACGGTCAAGGGACAATATTTATTCGTGCATTCGATCTTAGAGAGTTCGTTCGCGTGACAACCGGAAGCTCCAAGCTGGCTGGCGCTTTTTTAAACTCCTTTTTATACAGCGCAGGCATCGCAGCGGGGCAGATGATATTGGCTTTTCCTGCGGCTGTATCGCTGGCATTGCTTCGTGTGAAGGGGAGAGCCTTTGTCCTTTCCTTATATCTGATCCTCATGCTCATGCCGTTTCAAGTGACCGTCGTGCCTTCATACCTGACGCTGCACGCGCTGGGCCTGTTGAACCACCCGATGGGTCTCCTGCTGCCGCAGTGGTTCATTCCATTCTCGGCTGTTTTGCTTTATCTGTTTTTAGTGCGGATCCCGCATGCTTTTATCGAAGCCGGCAAAATGGATGGGGCGAACTGGTGGCGGCTGGTTTGGCATATTGTCGTTCCGCTGACGAAGAGCGGTATAGGTTCGATTGCGTTGATACAGATCATCGATTCGTGGAACATGATTGAGCAGCCTGTATTTTTTCTGACCGATATGCAGCTTATGCCTTTATCGATACTCATTCGGCAATCGATCGAGGTCCAACCCGGCGAGGCCTTTGTTCCTTCCCTTGTGTTTTTAGTGCCCGTTCTAATCGCGTATTCGATTTTCTATGAACAGATTATTCAGGGCATGCAAGCGATATTTAAAGATGGAAGGAAGCGGGACGGGTAATGGAGTCGAATGTGGGCAGGTATCGGAAAACGGCTTCGCTAATCGGCGCAGGAATGCTGGTACTTATCCTCTGCGGGGCACTCGTGGTGAAGTATTCGGATCTGCTGGCGGTGCGCGTAGAAGCAGGCACAGTCGAATCGCAATATATGGATGGCGTCCTGCAAAAGATGACTGTTCAAAATGGATCTATCGCAGAGGAGCAAGGGAGAAGCTATGTGTACATCGTAGAGCGTCCAGATCATTACTGGTTAGATGGAAACTATGCACGAAGGCGGGAAGTCCGGATTGAAGCGAGAGGAACGCGCATCAGCGCCATTTCCTTTATCGCTGCACCTTCAAGCCAACGTATCGAAGCCGGCAAACCGCTTAAGGTCGTGCTGGATCCTGCAGTTCTTCGTGGAAAGGAAAGAAAAATCGTGCTTGCAAACGAATAGGCGTATAATCCCGCAGGTCGAAAAGTGGGTGACCTAGTTGAACGCCGACGAGGGTACAAGCATCACGCAGTATCAAACCATTCTAAGGACCGCTAAATGAAGATGATATGCCTCCATACAGCTGTAGGCTTTTTATTATTTCGCCTGTCTACTGTACAGAGAGCATATCAAGCGCCCAGGGGCTTTCATTTTAAAACCAAATACGAATCGTGCGCTTCGTTATCCTTAACCTTGAGCCGCATCCGCGTTCATGTAGTTGATCGCCCACAGGTGGCCGTCCAAGTCCACAAAACCCCAATGATACATAAACCCATGATCCTCAGGTTCAGCGTGCAGCTTCCCGCCCAGGGAGACCGCGGTATTTACGATTTCATCAACCTTTTCCCGGCTCTCGAAGGCGAGTGCGATCGTGAACTGCGAATACTTGCTCGTATCGACGGATTCCCTCTCCGTGAGCGTGTTAAAGAATGAATCAGCGATCAGCATGACTTGCAGATTGTCGCCGATGACGATGGCTACCGAGTTCTCGCTATCGGGGAATTGCGGGTTGAGCGCGAATCCGATTCCGGTGAAGAACGCCTTCGATTGTGCTACGTTTTTAACAGGCAGGTTCAAGCTCGTGAATGTGGACGTTAATGCCATTTTCATACACCCCATCGTTAAGTGAATTTTTGGTTGTCGTTGAGTCTACGTATAATTAGACGACAGCCGATTCGGGAATTCATCGGTGTGGTTGCGTGGGAAGATCGAATTTTAAAAATAATTTGGTATAAATGCCATCCATATTTGCCCATAGCGCAGGCATTTTTTTTCTCAGGGGATCAGATGAAAGATCTTGATCTGCACGATGAGTCCGTCTTTGACCACGAAACGCATAAAATCAAAGGTCTCTCTAATAGGATCGTTTCGTTCACCTTGATTCCGTAAGGATCTGCGGGATAACGCTCGCTGGTTGGTTCGGAGCTTGGGACCAGGTCTGCCGCTGCGGTATGGCCGCTTGTCTCCGATTGCTGAGGAAGCGCGGCAGGGGAGTTGGCTTGTTCATTAGGACGTTGCCCACAACCGAGAAGGAGGAGCAAGCTGAGGAGGAGGAGACTGAAGATCCATGTTTTCATTTGGACACCGCCTATTTAATTTCCAGCTTGTAAGACAGTCTCTCTATGAAGAAGCTGTTCATTTCTACTAGACGTTTCCAGAACAATCGAGGTTGCAAGTCTGCGGATGTGGAAAGCCCTATACAACGCTCATCGAAGCGATTTAGTATCCTATTACAATTGATTTGAAAGCGGACTTTCTTGAGCTTTACGAGGCGCTGCGAGTCGGGCGTCGTAGAAATAAAAAGGCTCAGGATCCTTAGGGAACCTGAGCCTTTTCGAAATGTATATGGCCGAGCGTCAACCGTTCAACCGCTTGTTATTGGCAAGGGCGATGGACATCAAGGTCGTGTAGATCGGCTTTGCGTTAAATTTTTTGCCGAACTCAAATTTGTACGACGAGACTGAAATATTGTTGCTCTTGTGGTAAGGGGAAGTAATATAGTGGATCGTCACTTCGCAGTCGTCGAATCCGGTGCCCGCCGTCTCCATCGTCACCTCGTAGATCGCGTCCAGATGAATCGACACGACTCTTGTTTTGCTGCCGGTCACGCCTTGATGGTCGATTAGAATCAGCCGTTCCTCCGTGAACACGAAGGCGTCCCGAATCAGCTTGAAGCCGGTCTGAATCGTCTCGTTCGGCGTCAGAAAAGCACCGTATTTCTCCTGCAGCTCCTGGACCGACACCTCAGAATAGTTGTTGAACAATCCGCTGAAAAGACCCATAAACGATGACCACCTTAGGGATGAGATGGATACACAATTCGGCGCAATCTCGCTAAAACCTTCCTCAGAGACCGCAGTATTCACGATTTCATCGACTTTTTCCCGGCTCTTATTGTCGAGGAATTGCGGGTTGAGCGCGAATCGAGTCCGGTGAAGAACGCCTTCGATGCGCTGCGTTTTTGACAGGCAGGTTCAAGCTCGTGAATGTGGACGTCAATGCCATTTTCGAAAATCTTTGAATAAAGATTGAACCTCTCTAAAAAGGGATTCGTCTCAATATATGACAATATAAGGGTGGGTATCCAATGGCGGAATGAAGTTGACCATAAAACCGAGGAACGAATGAAAAAAGAAGTTCAAAACCGTCGCCAATTCAGTATCAGGTTAAATGTCTTTTTCATGGTTACCTTTTTCCTGTTCTCCTGGCTAATCGTGCGTCTTGCTTATGTGCAGCTCGTCGAGGGTCCGAGTCTCCAGGAGCGCCAGACGCGCATGATCACGAAGGGCGTATCCATCCCGCCCATCCGCGGCAATATTTACGATTCTGCGGGACGTCGGATCGCCTATTCGATCTCGACGCAGTCGCTGTATTTTACTTTCAAAACAGGTTTTAAGCAGAAAGCCGCGGAGGCGCTGGCTGCAAAACTCGTGAAGCTGTTTAACGAAAAAGGCGATGAGCGTTCCAAGCCGATGACGACTGAGGACGTGATCGAGGCGATGGACATCGATGGCATAACGCATCTGCCGTTTCAGCAACGGCGGATCAAATCGGAACTGTCAAAAGAAGAGATCGCCTATCTTAGCGAGCACCGCGACGAGTATCCCGACGTGGAGATCGTGGAGGAGAGCATTCGCCAATATACTCCCGACCGGGTCGCCGTACAATTGGTTGGCTATATGAACAAGATGAAGGGAGCCAAGGAAAATCTGGATTTTTACAAAGAAATCAACGCGAATCAATCGGATCCCACGCTTAAGTATCTGGATTCGGAGGAGGTCGGCTACGACGGCATCGAGTTGATGTATCAGAAGGAGCTGCGGGGGCTTAACGGTTATAAATCTTATCAAATCGACGTCACGAGCCGGATCGTCGGCGACATGAAGCTGACGAAGCCGGTCAAAGGGCAGAATCTGTATCTGACGATTAATCGCAAAGTACAGCTCACTGCGCAGCAAGCCATTCTCGATCAGATCGCGACGACCCGCGCTTCGACGGCCAAGACGCTCAGAGATGCGCAGCCGACGACGGGATATGCGGTCGCAATGGAGGTGGAGACCGGCAGGGTTGTGGCGATGGCGAGCATGCCGGATTATGATCCGAATATCTGGCAGGGCGGGATCAGCCAGGAGGAACTGGACGAGATCACGGCTGCGATGGGCAATGGCGCGATCCGGGAAGTATTTCCGCCTTACAAGGACCCCAAGGAACGCTCGCAGCATCCGACGTCGCTTGTGCCGCTGGGCTCGACGCAGAAGCCGTTGACGATTCTGACCGGGTTGATGGAAAAGGTCATCACGCCCTCGACTACATGGACGGACCCGGGTTACTTCAAGTTCGGTCGCGATGATCAGGCTGAGGTTCAGAATGCCGGACGCGCCTACAACGGTTCGCTCACGCCTACAAGGGCGATCGCCAAGTCGTCCAACGCATACATGGCGAAAATGGTCGGTAACGCGCTTTATATGCAATATAAGAAAAAAAGCGTCGACATCTGGGACAAGCACATGAAGGAGTTCGGACTCGGGGTGAAAACTGGCAGCGGGCTGCCATTGGAAATGCCCGGCATTGTGGATTACTTCGTAAGCGCGACACGGGACAGCCCTCAGTCGGCGATGATCTACGCGTCGTTCGGCCAGCAGGGCAAGTATACGGCGTTGCAGCTGGCCCAATACGCCGCTACGCTCGCCAGCCACGGTAAGCGGATGAAGCCGATGCTAGTCGACCATACGACCGATGCGGACGGCAACGTCATGACGACGATGAAGCCCGAGATGCTAAACGAGATCAAGCTGCCGAATTCGTATTGGAAAACGATCGAAGACGGCATGGCGCAGGTCAAGGTTGAAGGCTTCGACGGCGTGCGTTATGACTTCTATCGCAAGACCGGTACGTCCCAGCAGCAGGGCGTCGGCAAGCGCAAGTTCGTCGAGAACGCCGTCTTTATTTCCTACGCCCCGCAGGATAAGCCGAAGCTCGCTGTCGCTGTTATCGTGCCTGATGGGGGCTACGGCGGCTGGGGCGCGGCGCCGATCGCGCGCAAGATTTTCGATGCGTACGATGCCGAGGTCGGCCTCACGGATGCAGGTCCAAGGCCGCCGATCGGGACGATTGATCAGACACAGTAGTATAGCTTGATTCCAATATGGATCATGATCCAGGCGGTCGTGACGACCAGACCAGACAAATTTGGAATCGACACTACATTGATTACGACGTAGATGATTATGTGGTTGATATTTCGGATGCTCGGAAATGAGCACTACGCCTTCGGTGAAACTTCCCTTACCGCTTCTATGAAACCCGTCATAATGGGCGACAGCCACTTGTCTTTATGCCACAGCATCTGCGTGTACACGCGCAAGTCCGGAATTTGCCACGGCAGCGCGACGAGCTCGCCCCGTGCGACTTCGGCTTCCGTCACGATCTCCGGCAGAAAGGCGATGCCGATCCCCGAGATGGCGCATTGTTTGATCGCCTCGGCACTTTGAAACTCCAGGTAGGTGATGCTGTCGATGCCCTCTTTCTCGAATGAGCGGTCGAACATGGTGCGGTAGGGACAGCCTTTTTCATTCGTCAGAAAAACTTCTCGGTGAAAATCGTCCGGCTGCAGCTTGGTTCGTGCAGCGAGCGGATGGTCCGGCGCGGCAAACAGGCGGAAGGTCTCTTCCAGCAAGGGTTCGACGGCGAGTCCGCTTGAGCGAACGGGTTCGTCCAGTATAAAGACGACATCCGCAGCTCCGTCGAAGAGCGCTTGCCTGAGCGCTTGATTCGGCACGGAGCGGAAGATCAGACGGACGCCCGGATATTGCGAACGAAACCGTCTGAAGACGGCCGGCAGCCGGTAGGCACAGACGACCTCATTGGCGCTCACCGTCAAGGTGCCGGTTAGATGTTCATTGTCATGAACCGCGCTGCGCGCTTCGTCCACTTTGTCGAGAACGTCTTGCACATGCGTTAAAAAGCGTTTGCCCTCCGTCGTAAGCACAAGCTGCTTGCCCAGGCGATCGAAGAGACGAACGCCAAGCTCGTCCTCTAACGCCTTCATCTGCATCGTAACGTTGGAGGGGACGTAGTTCAGCGCTTCCGCGGCCCGGCTGAAATTTAAAGTGGATGCGACCGTTCGGAACGTGTTCAGTTGGCGCAATTCCATCGTGTGACCACCTCTTTTTACTTTCAATAAAAATGAATATTACTTTGAATTGTGTTCACTTTTATTGATCGTAGCACGGATTTATACTAACGACAAGAAGGGAGCGATCTTACGATGGACTACGAGATTTTTGATTTGGGTGACGTCACTTTGCAGTCGGGAGCGACGCTGCCGGACGCTTTTCTCGCTTATAAGACGTATGGCCGTTTGAACGAAAAGAAAGACAATGTCATCGTCTATCCGACTGCGTTCGGCGATCAGCATGTTCAGAATGAGTGGTTGATCGGAGAAGGCATGGCGCTGGATCCGCAGAAATATTTCATTATCGTGCCGAATTTGCTGGGCAATGGGCTGTCTTCCTCTCCGACCAACACGCCACCGCCTTTCGACAAGGCCAACTTCCCGCAGGTTACCGTTTATGACAACGTTCAATTCCAGCATCGGCTCGTGACGGAGAGGTTCGGCATTCAAAAGATCGCGCTCGTCGTCGGATGGTCCCTGGGAGGGATTCAAGCGTTCCAGTGGGGAGCGAGTTATCCGGGTATAGTGGAACGAATCGCGCCGATCGCCGGCATGGCCAAGACTTGGCCTCAAACGTATTTGGTCCTAGAGGGCGTGAGAGCGCCGCTCTTGGCAGCAGTCGGATTCGATTCAAGCAAGCTGGGCCAGTTGACCGCCGCCGACATGCGTGCCGTTGGCCGTGTGTATGCGGGATGGGGGTTGTCGCAGGCGTTTTACAGAGAGGGGCTTTATCGCGAGCTGGGATTCGACTCGGTGGCGGACTTTATGACCGGCGTCTGGGAAGATAGCTTTATGAAAATGGATCCGCACAATGTCCTCGCCATGTTAGGGACGGGCATACGCGCAGATATTAGTGCGAACCCTGCCTATAACGGGGATTTCGAGAAGGCGCTGAGGAGCATTACGGCACATGCCTACGTCATGCCGGGGAGCACGGATCTTTTCTGCCCGGCGGACGATAACAAGTACGAAGCGGAGCTTATGCCGCATGCCGTCTTTAAACCGATTGAGTCGATCTGGGGCCATTTTGCCGGTCGCGGCATCAACAAGGCAGACAACCAATTTATCGATGACAGCCTCGAGCGTCTGTTGGCGCTTCATCATTAACAAGGCGGAACGAACGCAGAGCTGAGACGTATATCGTCTCGGCTCTGTTTTTCGTTTAAGGCGAACCTTATCCAACCGATAAACATCGGGTACATCGCCTTTTATATGAAAGGATACGACCGAACGGCCGATGAATCTAAGAGGAGGTGTTGAACGTGGCTGTGGTATTGTTTATTTTAATCCTTGTATTTGGGGTTCCGGTTATTGGCAAAATGAATAAAAGAATCGCTCATTTAGAGGAGCGAGTCAAAGAGCTGGAAGGATTGAATCGCATCAACTAGTCATGAAATGAATGCAGCGGATCCGCCGTGTGGGGATCCGCTGCTTTATGAGCGCCTGTTCCGATCTAGCTTTAGTAAGCGCCCCGAATATGTTCGCTAACCTGCTCCCGGTAAAATTTCCGCAACCGCTCGTGCTCTTCCGCAGTGAACGGCTTCATGGCCAGCACGCCGAGGTTGTCCTCGACCTGACGCACGTTCTTGAACCCCGGAATCACGCAGGTGATCTCCTTGAAGTCCAGCAGCCAGCGAAGCGAGGCGCGCGTCATGTTGCCGCGGCCTTCTGCGATCCAGCCGAGCTGCGATGCGAGCTCTACCCCTTTGGCGAAGGGAAGGCCTGCGAACGTTTCGCCGACGTTAAAGGCTTCGCCATTCTGGTTGAAGTTGCGATGATCTTCGGCCTCGAAGGAGGCATCCGCCTTGAACTTGCCGGTCAGCAGACCGCTGGCGAGCGGCAGCCGGACGAGCAAGCCGACGCCGCGCTCGGCCGCGCGGGGGAGGAGCTCCGCGATCGGCTTCTGCCGGAAGATATTGAATATGATCTGCAGCGCCTGCACGCCCGACTTTTCCAGACAGAACAAACCTTCCTCCACAGTCTCGACGCTGACGCCGTAAGCACGGATCTTGCCCTCCTGCTGCAGCTTGTCCAGAACCTCGAACACGGCGCCCTGCTTCAGGATCTCGAAGGGCGCGCAGTGGATCTGGTACAGATCGATCGTATCGCGCTCGAGACGCTTCAGGCTGTCCTCGCACCACTGGCGCACCCGCTGTTCCGAATACGTCTGCGGGTCGTGAATATCTCCCTGACGGCAGAACTTTGTAGCAATGTGGATCTTGTCTTCCTTGCCCTTGGTGGCGCGGGCGAGCAGCCGCTCGCTCTTGCCGTCGCCGTAGACATCGGCCGTATCGAAGAAGTTGACGCCTTCGTCCATCGCCTTGTCCAAAGCGCGGAGCGACTCTGCGTCGTTCGTCTGCCCCCATGAGCCTCCGATCGCCCACGTACCGAAGCTGACTTCGCTCACCTGCAAACCCGTTTTGCCCAGCGGCCGTAAGTTCATATGTCCATCCTCCGTTGTCAGTACGTGAATTTTCGTCAACCGTATTGTAGCAGACGGGGATTGAATGCGCTATCATGCCTCTGTTATGCCTCTGCTACATCAATCCCGCCGCCTTCTTGATCCGCGTTCGCTCGCCGACAATAACCGACTTTATCGCTTCGGTGCCATAGGCGCCCGTGGGGAAGGCATTCGCGTTCTCGTAGAAGACCATCCGGAACGAAGTCCCGTCCTGCAGATGCACCCGCAGGAAAATGCCGTATTCGGGTTTATTGTCTTTGTAGATCGTATCGGAGCCGACCAGCTTCAGTTGCGGCAGATCCCTGGCGAAGACCGCCGACGCTTCCGGCGCGAAGTCGCCGATCGGACTGCCGTCCGTTCCGCTCTCGAGGCTGACCTTTGCAATCCTCCCGTCGATGTCCCACAGGTCGCCGATCGTTTTCGCATGTGGGTTGCTGCGAGCCTCGTACACTTTGCCCTCCGCCATGACGCGGTACGAAGGCTTATAGCCGTTCATCGCATAGATCGCCGTGCCGATCGGCAGGTAGGCGGCATCGCCGTTCTTCGACTGATGGTCCGTGCAGGCATGCTCATCCAACATATACGATACCTCGCCAATCTTCTCCCCTTGCTTTCCTTCGGAGACGCCCTTCGTTCCTTCGATGTTGGACGTGTACATCACATCGCCCAGCATAAGAAAGTCGACCCAATCGATCTCTCCAAGGCACTCTCCCCTAAGCGCTCCGGGCAGCCCATCCTTCAATCCGCAGCCGGATGCGGCCAGCATCGTTGCCAGCACGAGAATGGCGATGGCAAGCCGTGTTATAATTCGCATTGATGTTCACCTCATGAAATTTCCTTCAACCAGATTTTATTATATTCATGAATTTATATCCATCTCTAGCAAGTCGATATATACTAAAAAGGTTCGTCATCCGTCATCTCCGCCATTTAAAGGAGCGGTATCTTTATTGAATAGTCGCGCCGTACTCAGGTTGATTTTTTTCTTTGTATTGATCGGGGTTCTATTTTTTGAGTTTGTAGAATACCTCTCGCTTGTTGATTTGATGGGGCAGTATATTGTTCCGTATGACCCCGAAGCCTACTTAATTAAATTATTAGGTTTAGCTGTAGGCTCGCTATTCCTTAATTACTTGTTCTGCTGTATACAATCCAGAAATTCTTTATCTGAATGGATTTACTTGCTTTTGATGGGCTGCATGCACGTGATCTTTGCTGTCCTTGTTTCTTTATTAGGCGTCTGGCTGTTCGGAGACTATAAATACGCGATTGTCGTCTACTGGGGAATCGATATCATCCACCTTGCGATCGCTACGCTTTTTTTCAAGAGGTTCGGGGAGAATTGGCGGCAAAGAGCGCTCAATCAATAATCTTGTAAGCTCGGCTTGAAGGGAGGAAACGCGTGTACAAGGAGACAAGAAAGAGGACTTTTAAAATCGTTTTTCTAGTCTTGCTTCTATTGATGATTCTCGTAGATGCTTCTTTGCTCATTTTATATTTGAATGGCTATGTTCTATTTTTTCTCAAGGAAAGCATTGTTCTGTCTTTTATACTTGCCCACGTTGTTATTATGCTTTTGTTTTCTATCTCCTTAAGCTGGGCAAGGGCGATCCTGATCATCTCCATGCCAATTGTTCTAGGTGTTGGGCTTGGCGTGTATCTGTATGCGCATTACGCGCTTCCGCAATGGAGCTATCAACAATTTGACTCTCCTCAGCATAAGCATTCGTTGGTGCTTCGTTATCGGACGGCAACGTTAGGGGAAAGTCACTATTTTTTCGAAACCTATCAGAAGTCCTCCAATCGACTGTTGCTGCGTCATACGCCATCTGACGATTTCAACTTTATATTGCAACACGATGAGAATTACACGGGAATCCAACAGGTTCGATGGTTAAACGAATCCACGATTCAGTTTGACGTGCAAGGAACGAAGAAGATTTTGTCGTTAAATTTGTAATCAGGTACTCCCAATCTAAGGAGTGTGTCAATCAATACAATAGTTGCGGTTTTGCCGGGCGGCCGGACTTCGCTAAATCTATAAATAGCTGTCAAAAGGCAGTTATTTTTCTTTGCACACCGTTGCCCCGCCGAATAGTGGTTAAAAGGCAATTATTCCACCGCATACGGCTGCAGAATGGTTCTACGCGACGAATTAACTGCCTTTTAACACTTATTCCGAATCATTTTGGAAAATCGGCGAAAATAGATGCTTTTTGGGTTACTACTTAGGTCAACCGAAAGTAAACGTGCCGCGGAGTGCCGCCGAAAGGGAGGGGAGTATGGGGAGTTGTTGCTTGAGAAGCGTGGAAATGAAGGCGCGCACGCGCGCGAAAACTTTTGCACCTTGCTCTGTACGAAAGCAGCCTGAAACTTTGTCTTTGACTTTCACCATGCGAATATCGCGTTCGGCCTGGTTGTTGTCAAAGGGCGCCTTGGCATCATAAAGAAAGCGGAGAATGGCGTCCTTGTAACTCAGGAACCGCTGTCCCAAATTCGCCGCTTTGCTTTTCGTTTTTCGGCCTCTCGGGCCGGTTTTGGGGCGAACAGGATCTTTGGACCATTCAAGTTCACCTTGTTTTAGAATTTCGTCGTACTGTTGCTGCATCTGCTGGATGTGTTCCTGTCTCAAAGGCTCACCTCGTTTTCGGTGGTCCGAAGCTGTCTTCCAGCTTTCCTGCAGCAACGTTTTCATCCGCGTCGACCAGGTATGCTTGTCATGCTCGCTTATCCCCTGGCATTCACGAAGCAGATGGGCGCAGCAGAGCGAGTGGGAGAAGGAGAATTCATCTTTAAAGTAAGCGCCGTAGCTGTCATGCATCACCGTTCCCGTGTAAGTAGACAAGATTTCTCCTGCTTTCATGCCCACACTTCCGCGGCTGGGATGAACGGTAAATAGCGTGTAATCGGCAGTGGAGGCGGTATGTAGCCAGTGCTCGTGATCTTGGACACCAAAGCCCGTTTCGTCGCAATGCAGATAGTCGCTTTTCAGCAGCGCCTCGCGCACGCATTGCTCAGCCGGTGCTAGGCGGTGATGCATGACTTTTAGGTACGACAAGAGCGTCGCATCGCTCGGACGGTAACGGGTCAAATCGGCAAAGAGTTGCCCAATACGCGCAAGCGGAATCATTTGAAACGCGCTCAAATACGCGGTCCAGGCTGCGAATCCGTCGCCGTATTGTGTGGCAGCATTCACGCCCTCAGGAAAGAGGGCGCGCTGCGTACGCCGACAATGCGGACAACACTTTTTCTCTGCGCGATACTCGGTGACCACAACGCGTGGTGCAGGCAGGTCAAAAACCTGACGTCTCTCGTAGTCCAAAGACGGCACGGCTTCGAGCGACGCCTGACAAGCGCCGCAGACGGATATGGTTTGATGAACGACGTGATCCGGCACTTCAGCGAAGAGCAACGTATGTCCGTCATGGCCCTTTGGCGCTCCCTTTTTTCCGCCGGGCTGCCGCGAGTTGGTCGGCTTGCGGAAACCGTCACTTGAAGGCGGTTTGCTGCTATTGCGGGAGTTTTGGCCAAGCTGACGTTCGAGGTCTTTGATTCGGTTTTCAAGCTTCTCGATTTTAGCGGTATACTGCGCGATTGTAGCGGTAAACTGATCGACCAGCGATGTAATGAACGCCTCGATGGTCTCAGGATCACTATGACTGATCTGCTTGATGAGTTTCTTATCTATCATCCGGCTCCCCCGTTTCTGAACGCATAGGTATAATCTTTTACACCTATATCCAGAAAACTAAAAGGGCGGACCTAAGTAGTAACCTTTTTGGCAACTATTTCTTCGCAGCGTCTGGCGTGCTACGGTAGTCAACGCATCGAATCGGCGATCTGACTTCGACGATCAGACGATTGAATTCGAATAATTTTCTGTAAGATACCGCAAATCATATATACTAGTGTCAAATGCAATCAATCCGTTAAAGGTGTGACGAAAGATGGCCTATATGGTCCCGGAGGTTATTCGGACGAGTGCTGCAGCGGGGGAACGTTTACTTTTTCGCACATTGGAAGAATACCTGCCGAGCGATTATATGGTGTATTACGAACCGGAGATCGAGGGGCGGAGGCTCGACTTCGTCATTATCGGTCCGGATCTGGGACTGGTCGTGCTGGACGTGAAGGATTATACGCCGGCCGCGCTACTCCAGGTCGATCATGATCAATGGCAGCTGCATGGTGCGGCGGGGCGCGTGGAGATCGTGCGGAATCCGTACAACGAGGCGAGAGATAACGCCAGGTTTGTCGCGCAGCAGCTGAAGCAGGATGAGCAACTGATCCAGCCCGCGGGGAAGCTGCGGGGTCAGCTCAAATTTCCGTGCGGCTGCGGGACCGTATTTACGAGATTGAAGCAGGCAGACTTCATCAAGTATGACCTTTACGAGGCGATCGCCCGGGAATTCGTGCTGTGCCGCGACGAGGTGGATCCGGAGGATGCAGCTTTTTCGGCAGATGTCCTGATCGAGAAAATACATGCGATGTTCACGGTGTGGAGCAGCAGCCGCTATTATCTGACGACGGCGGATATTCGGGCGATTCGGCAGCATCTGTTCGCCGAGGCGCGGATCAGCGCGGAGTTCAGGCAGCCGGCCGATGACCAGGATCAGCTGCTCCTCTCGCTTCGGCATATCAAGACCACAGATTCGTATGCGGAAAATAGGGACGGGCAGTCGGGCGACGATCAGCGGAAAAGGCGAGGGGCGGTGGGATGCGGGAATGCGGCGAAACTGGCCGGCCGGGCGCGAACGCTTGCCAAGCAGTACCCGGACTGGAAGCTTCTTGTGCTGTGCCGCGATGCCGCGAGATCGCTGACGCTGGAGCAGACGATCGAGCAGCTGATGAACGAGCCGGAGGACCTGCTGGATCTCATCCGCCTCGAGGAGCAGAAGGCGGGCGCCGCCGTGGCGTCGAACATCGAGGTGTTCGGCTTTTACGAGTGGCTGAGGGCGGTCCTGAATGCGCGGGTGACGGATATACCGGTCCTGATCGGGAAGCTCGATCAACATGAGGCGATCCTGCCGACGTACGACGCGATCCTGATCGATAACGTGCAGGACTTCGAGCCGGAATGGCTGAAGCTGCTGGGTCTCGTCTTGAACCCTGAGCTGCAGGGGAATCCGCTGGCGGGGGATCGGGCGCAAACCAATTCACTACGCGGCAGGTCCCGTATTCTCTCGATGAATTACCGTAACACGGCGCAGATCGCGCAGTTCGCCTGGGATTTTTACCAGCGGCATTCCGCCCTGCAGGATACGGTGAGAAGCGGTTCCGTGGACGGCGTAGACATCATCCCGCCTTACAGCACGCACCGTAAGGGGCCGGAGCCGGTCATTGCGCGATGCGATCGGTTTACCGATGAGATCAAGCGGGTGTGCGAACGAATCGCTTTTCTACACAACGAGAAGAGCATTTCGTACGCCGACATGGCCATTCTGTACCGCGTGAAGGATAACTACCAGTTCTCCTACGTCGATACGATTCGCAGAGCGCTGACTGAAGCGGGCATGCCCTATTATTGGGTGACGGAAAACGAGGATGCGAAAAAGCGGCTGGAACGCGCTCACGATTCTATCAAGATCTCCACGATCGACGGCGCGAAGGAGCTGGATTTTAGAGCGGTCTTCGTCGTGAATGTCGACAGCATGCCGTTTCCGCTCGAAGCGGCGGAGGAGAAGGAAGTGTCGTTGTTCTACATCGCGCTGACGCGGGCGCTCGACTGGCTGTATGTGTCCTACAGCGGCGAGTCGAAGTTTACGGCGTATCTGGACGAGGTGCTGGAGCAACGGAGCAGGAAGGGGAAGGCTTCGAAGAAGATGGGGTGAATCTGATTGAATATAGCGCGGTGTAGGGGCCCTTCATTCGTGGAGGGCTTTTCCGCATGCGATTTCCGTTAATTTTAATTTTTTAACGTCCATTTCCCTTTAAATCCGCATAGACCGCCTTGAATAGTTGGTGATACGCTTATCGAAGCATAGCGTCGATGAGGTCTCGATCATACAACGACAAGGAGTCGAATCGGAATGTCCGGAAAAAAACTGCTTAAATTCGGAGCCATCCTTCAAGGCTTGGGGGCGCATACCGGCCTGTGGAGACACCCTGACATGCCGGTCGACGCGAGCGTCAACCTTGAATTTTACAAACGTCAGGCGCGGACGGCGGAAGCCGGCAAGTTCGATCTCATATTTATCGCCGACGGGCTCTTTATCACGGAGGATTCCCTACCTCATTTTCTGAACCGGTTCGAACCGATTACCATCTTGTCCGCGCTTGCTGCCGTTACGAGCAAAATTGGCCTGGTAGGCACGCTGTCGACCTCCTACAGCGAACCGTTTAACGCTGCCCGGCAGTTCGCTTCGCTGGATCACATCAGCGCCGGCAGAGCGGGCTGGAATGTCGTCACCTCGCCGCTGGAAGGCTCCGCCCTCAATTATGGCAAGGACGGGCATCCTTCCCATGCCCAGCGTTACCGCATGGCGGAGGAGTATCTCCAAGTCGTGCGGGGGTTGTGGGACTCTTGGGAGGACGACGCCTTTGTCCGCGATAAAGACACCGGCGTTTTTTTCGACCGTTCCAAGTTTCATACGCTTGACCACAAAGGCGAATTTTTCTCCGTCCGCGGGCCTCTCAATATCGGACGTTCGAAGCAAGGGCAGCCGGTCGTATTCCAGGCGGGCTCGTCAGAAGCCGGCAAAAATCTCGCCGCGCGGTCGGCGGATGCCGTCTTGACGGAGCATGCCTATATCGAAGACGCCAAACAATTCTACCGGGATGTCAAAGCGCGCGCCGCGGCCTATGGGCGGTCGCCCGACGACATCGCGATCCTGCACGGCATCGGCGTCATTATCGGCCGCACGGAAGATGAAGCAAAGGCCAAATACGAGGAAATCGCGAACCTGGTCACGATTGAAAAAGCGATCGCCCATCTCGGCCGATTCTATGAGCATCACGATTTCACGCAGTATCCGCTGGATGCGCCGTTCCCCGATCTCGGCGATCTCGGCAGCAACAGCTATAGGAGCACGACCGAACGAATCCGGCGAATCGCGCGCGAGGAAAATCTGACGCTGCGCCAGGTCGCGCTTCGCTTCGTATCGCCGCCAGGCGGCTTTATGGGCACGCCGGCGCAGATCGCCGACTTGATCCAGCGTTACTACGAGGAAGAAGCGGCGGACGGCTTCTTCATTCAATCCGTTACGCCGAGCGCGCTGGAGGAATTCGTGGAGCTGGTCATCCCTATTTTGCAGCAAAGAGGCATCTATCGCACCGAATACGAAGCGGACACGCTGCGAGGCAACCTGGGCGTGCCGATACCGGCCAATCGCCATGCGCTTGCCACGACGGCGGCGGATGCTCAAGGATAAGTGGGGCCGACCTCCGCGATATTTTTATCCTCGAACGCCGTGGAGAGCACGACCAGAATAGACGAAAAGCCAAAGGCATTGCATTCGTCCAGCAAGCTGGCTAACGATTCCGTCGTTTCCGTAACGATTTTCATCAGAAAATTGTACTCACCGCTGATTCTGTAAAGCTCCACGATATCAGGCGAAGATTCGCAGAACGCGGTCAAGTCGGGGCATTTGTTCGTTTTAAACAACACGAAGGCAGTCGTATGCTTCCCAAGCTTGTGCGGAGATAGCTGCACGCGGTAACCCGTGATAATCCCCTGCTCCTCGAGCTTTCGAACCCGTTCCGTAACGGCAGGCTGCGACATGGCGATCGTTCTGCTCATTTCGGAGATCGATATTCTGGCATTGTCGTGCAAGAGCGTCAAGATTTTGGAATCGATATGGTCCATAAGAGCCTCCGCTTAATGAATTGAGGTTATGAAAAGAAAATGATTTAATAAATAATGAGTATTCGATGTTTGGCCTTGATAATCGCATGTGAATCTGCTTGAATCCATTATAAAATGTCAAACCTGACTTGCGAAGGAGAATTTTCTATGACAGTGACCGTCAACGACACCGCGACCCTGGGCGGTTTGAAGCTCAAAAACCGGCTGGTCATGGCCCCGCTGCAGCAATATAAAGGCACGCTCGACGCGTTCCCGACGGATCATCATATCGCCCATTACGGCCGGAGAGCGCGACATGTAGGACTTATTATCTTAGAATCGACAGCCGTCTCTTCTAATGGCCGGCTATGGCCGAGCGATATCGGTATTTATAAGGCAGAGCACGTGCAGCCTTTGAAAAAGATAACGGATGCGATTCACGCGCACGAAACGCCCGTGTTCGTCCAATTGTCGCACGGCGGCCGGAAATCCTCTCCCGAGGTGACTCGGTCACTGATTGCGCCAAGCGCCTTGCCTTTCGACGATCATTACGGCACGCCCGAAGCGTTGACGCAGGCCGGCATTCGCGGCGTCATTGAAGATTATCGCCTCGCTGCCGCCAGAAGCGTCGAAGCCGGGTTTGACGGCATTGAGATCCATGCCGCGCACGGCTTTTTGATCCACCAATTTTTATCTCCGCTCACCAATGCAAGATCGGATGAGTATGGCGGCGATTCCGAGGGCAGATCGAGATTTCTGAAGGAGGCGCTCTTGGCGATCAGGCAGGAAGTGGGGAGGGACTATCCGGTCCTCATACGGATCTCCGCAACGGACTATTGCGAAGGCGGGCTTACGCCCGAGGAATGGGTGCGGCTGTTGAAGCCGCTCGAAGCCGAGCTGGACGGCATTCACGTCTCTAGCGGCGGACTGCTCCCGATCAAGCCGGCGGACGTGCATCCGGCGTATCAGCTGCCGCATGCCGCCGCGATCAAGCAGCATTTCCGGATTCCGGTGATTGCGGTCGGCAAGCTTCATACGCGAAGTCTCGCCAACCGCGCGCTGGAGGATCGACTGGCGGATCTGATCGCCATCGGCAGTCCGATGCTCGACGATCCGGATTTTGCCGGAAGGTTGTTGGCGTGAATGAGAAGAGAAGACCCGCAAGATGCGCACGCCAAAAGCGTGCCGCTTGCGGGTTGTTTGTCTTTTTAGATCAAGAAGTTAACGGAATGCTGTTTTTATTGATTTTGTTTTCTATCGCCGTTCTCCGGATTTCGTTATGCTTGGGTGGAAATTCGCCCGTTGTCGGCATTCATGCGGGGAAAAACTTCATGGGGAGAGGAAGCACGGCGATGTTAAAACGAAAATTTGTAAGCGCTGTACTCGTTGTGGCGATGGCGCTTGGCGCGGTTGGGGTACCGGCGCCGGGCGTGTCGTCCGCGGAGACGGCAGGGCTGCAGCTCACGTTCGACCTGGGCGCGCAGGGCCAGACGATATCGAACAAGTTTTACGATCTGACGGTGTGGGATTTGAACGAGCATTGGACGGAGGAGGCGGAGAGTCAGCCGGCCGACTTTTTCGCGGAGCGGTATCCGTTCATCGACCGCGTCCAGCTGATGACGGCGACAGGCGGCTGCTATGAGGGCTATGCCGGCTGCAGTACGAACCGCGATCTGTTCGTCGATCCTGCGGACCGGTCGAATCTGACGGACTACAAGTTCGACTCGTTGATCGAAGCGGCGGGCAACGTCGTCCGGCAGGGGCTGCGTCCGTATATCGTCACGGGCAACGTGCCGATGAAGTACAGCGCCCATCCCGCGATCGGCGGATTCGGGGTGAACGTCAGCCCGCCGGACGACTATAACGTGTATTACGGCTACATCAAAGCGCTGGCGGGTGCGCTTGTCGCGGAATTCGGCATCGATGAGGTGAAAACGTGGGATTGGGGCGTGCTGACGGAGTTCGAGAACCGCGACTGGTTCACCGACGGCGCGGTCGATCCAGCGGGGACGCGCAGCGCCTATTTTAAACTGTACGACTACACGGTGGCCGCGCTGCAGGCTGCGATCGGAGCGGACAACCTGACCGTGGGCGCGCATGCGATGGCCGTATCGCCGGGCATCTGGAGTCCGCTGGAGTTCATCGATCACGTCGCCAAAGGCATCAACGCCAAGACGGGCGCGATCGGGACGCAGATCGATTTTATCAGCGGCTCGTTCTACGACCAGCGGCCGGGCGTGCCGGCGCCGTCCTCCAAGACGCTGGCGGATACGATCAACATGCTCCGCCTCCGCGCGCAGGAGAACGGACTGACGAACTTGAAGTTCGGCATCGACGAGGGGAGAATCCTGCAGGGGCCGGACGGCAAGGACTTGTATTCGCGCGTCGTAGGGCACAGCTTCCAGGCGCCCGCGGACGCCAGGCTGTTCAAGCAGATGCACGATTGGAACGCGGATTACTTTTCGATGTGGGGTATGAACACGGAAGGCATCTGGGGTGGGGTCGATTCCGTCAGCGCCCACGTCGCCAATCTGGCTTACCGGATGGTCGGCGATAAACGGATTAGCGCGCAAGTGTCCGGGACGCCGGCAGGCGCGGGCAACGAGGTCGACGGCATCGGCGGGTATGACGGCGCGGACAACAAGGTGCGTCTCATGCTCTATAACTACAATGCGAATATGAATGCAACCTCCGGCGAAGCGCCGGCGGTGACGATCCGTAATATCGCGCCGCTGTCGGGCAATACCGTCACCGTGAAGCAGTGGGTCGTTGACGATCAGCACGCCAACTTCTGGCCGACGTGGTGGGCGGACCAGGCGAGTCGGGGGCTAAACGACGCTTCCTATAATGTCTGGTCCAAGTATTCCGTCGAGGTGCCGCACGCGCTCGTCGGCCAGGCGGATCGGGATTATTGGTACGACAGAGAGGATGTTTATAAAAATCTGGCCTCGCTGACGCCCACGACGACGACGGCCACGGTCAGCGGCGGCTCGCTCACGCTGCATCCGACGCTCGGCCATCATGGCGTCGTGTATTACGAGATCGAGAATGCCGTAAGTACGGCCTCGCCGACCGTCGTTACGGACGATCTGAACGATTGGAGCAAGACCGACACGCATAGTGCGGGTCTCGTGTTCGACACGGGCAACGCCGCACTGCTCGGGGACGGCAGCCGGGTGATGCGCAGCAGCTCATCCTTCCGGCCGGAAGGCGGCGAGACGCTCACCTATCATTATCCCGGCATGATCGGCCTGACCATGACGGGGCTGTTCGCCACGAACGGCGAGCGCATCAGCGATTTTAAGCTGTACACGTCGCCGGATGGCGCGACATGGAGCCGGCAGCTCGGCTGGAGCAGCCGCGATTCCGCGATTAACGACGGGTTATGGACAAAACGCGAATATACGCTCAGCGCGGTACCGGCCGGTACGAATTACGTGAAAATCGAGTACCCGCCGGAGCAAGCCTTTTTCTATAATCCGCAGCTGTCCAAGGTGGAGCTTGTCTACGCGGCATGCGCCTGCGACAACGGGCTCTCGTATGTCGACGAGCTGAACGACTGGTCGATGGCGGACAGTCACAGCGATGGGCTTCAGTTCGATACGGGCAACGGTTCGCTGCTGGGCGACAGCAGCAGAGTCATGCGGTCGACGGCCGACCCGGTCAACGCCCATTACGTCGTTTACCGGTTCGACGAGATGGCGAGCGCTCAAGTGACCGGCCTGTTCGCCTCGAACGACGAAGCGATCCGCGACTTCAAGTTTTATACGTCGAAGGACGGAGCCGACTGGACGGCGCATACGGCATTCGAGCATGCGGATACGCCGATTACGAGCCTGCTCTGGACGAGCCGCACGTATTCGTTGACGGACATTCCGGCAGGGGACGTCTATCTAAAAGTCGAGTTCCCTCTGGGCGGGAACAACTTCTGGAATCCGCAGCTGGGCCGGGTGGCCGTGCAGACGGCTCCGCCCGCGCCGGTTAACGTAACTGCGAGCGCGGACGGCATGGCGGCCGTTCAGCTGAGCTGGGCGACGTCGCCGGGCGCCGGCGGTTATCAGGTGTACCGGGCTTTAGGCGTCGCAGGCCCCTATGTCAAGATCACCGCGGCTCCTGTGACCGCGACCGTGTATCAGGATGCCGGGCTTGACGCGGGCACGACTTATTATTACAAGATCGCAGCCGTCGGCAGCGCGGGAGAATCGACGCCTTCGGCGCCGGTAAGCGCGACGACCGCCAGCACGGCAACGGTGACGCACGTCGATGAGCTGAACGACTGGAGCGTCGTGTACGCGCATACCGACGGGGTGGAGTTCGATACGGGCAACGGCGGCGTGCTCGGCGACCCGAGCCGCCTTATGCGTTCTCAGACCCGGGAGGAGCCTGAGCAGTTCGTCGTCTACAAATTCGCGGGCATGTCCAAAGCCGTGATTAACGGATTTTTCGCCTCCAATCAGGAGCAGATTTACGATTTCGCGTTTTCGACTTCGCCTGATGGAGAGACCTGGACGGCTTATGAAGACGCGGCCGTGCTCGATTCGCCGATTTCGAGCGTGCTGTGGACCAATCGCAAGTATACGCTTGGGGATTTGCCGCAGGGCACCGTTTATTTAAAAGTTGCGTATCCGGAAAACGGCACCTTGTTCTGGAATCCGCAGCTCAGCAGAGTCGAAATTCAGGTGACCGAGTACGGGGCGCCGCCGGTGCCTACGGGAGTGACGGTCGGTCAGAAAGGTACATCGGCGCTTGACGTCAGTTGGACGGCATCCGCCGCAGCAACCGGGTACAACGTATACCGGGCCGCCGATTCGGCCGGTCCGTTCGAGAAGATCAATGACGCCTCGGTGGCGGATGTCGTCTATGGCGATACCGGCCTGTCGGCAGGCACGACTTACTACTACAAGGTGTCGGCGCTGGGCGCAGGCGGCGAATCCGGGCTGTCGGCCGCGGCAGCGGGCACGACGGCTTCGGCGGAGGAGCCGGGTGGCGGCGATCCGAGTCCGAGCCCGAGCCCGAGTCCGAGCCCAAGTCCGAGCCCAAGCCCAAGCCCAAGTCCAAGCCCAAGTCCAAGCCCAAGCCCAAGTCCGAGCCCAAGTCCAAGCCCAAGTCCAAGCCCAAGCCCGAGCCCCGATCCGACGCCGAGTCCGGGATCCGGCGGCCAGACGTCGAACGGGGGCGGTACCTCCGTGACTGTCGGCAGCGGCAGATTAACGGCGGTGACGCGAGCGGACGAGAAGAGCGCAGCCGTATTCAAATTGTCCGAGTCAGACGTTCGCCAGGCGGCCGGATCGGCCAAGGATGACGCAGGTACGCTGACCATCGACGCAAAGGTCGACGGGGCTGCCTCGCCGACCGAGATTCGCCTCGAGATGCCGATCCGGGCCTTGCTCGGCGAATCCGGCTCCGGCGGCGTCAAGACACTGAAGATTCAGGCGGGGGCAGGCGTCGTGACGATGGCCCTCGACAAGGCGCCGGGCTTGCTCGGCGAATCCTCATCCGGTCTGCTGACGCTGACTTTGAAGCTGGTGGATGCTTCGACGCTGCCGGATGGAACAAGAGAAAAGCTCGGCGGCAGTCCCGTCTACGACTTTGCGCTGACTGCGAACGGCAGCGCCGTCACCTCCTGGCAGCCGTCGGGGGCGATCGCCGTATCGCTGGATTACACCCTGCAGCAAGGTGCGCGGCCCGAGCAGGTCGTCGTCTGGTACTTGCCTGAAAATGGGGTTCCGCAGGCCGTGTCCAACGCCAGGTTCGATCCGGCGACAGGACAAGCGACGTTCCGGCCGGGGCACTTCAGCCGATTCGCCGTTGCATACGCGGATGTCGGCTTCACCGATCTGCGCACGGCGCCTTGGGCGGAGACATACATCCGCGCGCTGGCGGCGAAGGAGATCGTGCAAGGCAGCGGAGACGGCAGCTTCCAGCCGAATCGAACGGTCACGCGCGCAGAATTCGTGCAGATGCTGATGAAAGGGCTTGGCCTGATCGACGGCAGCGCCGCGAGCACGCTGAGCGACGTGAAGGAAGGCGCCTGGTATTACGCGGCGGCGGCCAGCGCCCAGACGCTGGGCATCGTGCAGGGACGCAGCGGCGGCAAGTTCGACGCGGCGGCACCGATCACGCGCGAGGAGATGGCCGTCCTTGCGTACCGGGCGGCGCAGAAGGCGGGGGCGCTTGCGTCTTCGGACATCGCCGCATCGCAGACCGGTTCGTTTGCCGATCAGACGTCGATCTCGCCCTTCGCCGTGCAGGCGATCGCCGCCATGCGGCAAGCCGGCGTCATCGACGGGGTGAGCGACGGACGCTTCCAGCCGAAGTCGACCGCAACCCGCGCCGAGTCCGCAGCGATCATTCAGAGACTGCTTTTCCTGCCGCAATAAGAAATCGACAGATGCCGTGCCCGCAAGCGCGGCATCTTTATTTCTTCATTAAAAGGAGAGCTGATTCATGAAAATCCGGATAAAAGCCTTATTAAGCTGCCTGATCGCCGCCTCCGTCGCAGTTGGCGCCGTCTCGCTGCCTGCACCCGCCGATGCGGCTTACCAAGTCACGGTGGACGCGTCGGTTCAAAGCGATACGCTGCTCGACACCTTTAACACGCTCAACAGCTGGTTTTACAAAAGCGACTGGACTTCCGCCGCGTCCGGCCAGCCCAACGGCTATTTTGCCGACAACTATCCGTTCGTTCAATACGTTCGCCTGTTCGCGGCGACGGGCGGCTGCTACGCGGGATACGCGAACTGCAACGACCGGGACTTGTTCGTGGATCCGGCCAACGCGTCGACGATGACCGACTACAAGTTCGACGACTTGAAAGCGGCGATCCAGAACGTGCTGAACAAGGGGCTGAAGCCTTATATCGTTACCGGCAATGTGCCGCTCAAGTATTCGACGGCGCCGAATATCGGCGGCTTTAACGTCAACACGAGGCCGCCGGCCGACTATACGGTCTACTACAACTACATCAAGGCGCTGGCGAATTCGCTGGTCTCGCAGTTCGGCGTGCAGGAGATGAAGTCGTGGCGTTGGGGCGTGCTGTCGGAGTACGAGAATTCCGATTGGTTCTGGGACGGGACCGGCTCGCCGAACGCGGCGGCTTCCCGCACGGCGTACTTCAAGCTGTACGACTACACGGTCGCGGCGCTTCAGGATGCCGTCGGGGCCGGCAACTTGGTCGTCGGCGCGCACGCGATGGCCGTGACGCCGGGCTTGTGGGATCCCCGGGACCTGATCGATCACTGCGCGAGCGGGACGAATTACAAGACAGGAGGCACCGGCACGCAAATTAATTTCATCACCGCATCCTATTACGACCAGTCGCCCGGCAATTATACCGCCAACTCGCTGCCGGCCGTCATCGCAAGCTTGCGCGATCGCGCGATAACGCAGGGTCTGACGAATCTGCAGGTCGGCGTGGACGAAGGCTGGTTTCTGACGGACAGCGGCGGCAAGGACTTGTATTCGCGGTCGACGGGAACGGGGTATCAAGGCGCGTATCTGGCCAAAAAAATCAAAGAGACCGTGGACAACGGCATCGATTGGTTTTCGGTGTGGGCGCTCAATGCGAACGGCGTATGGGGCGGCGCGAGCGTTCCCACCATTTCGACCAACGTCATCTCGCTCGCGCACAAGCTGGCGGGCGACCGGAGAGCCGGTCTGTCGATCGGCGGCAGCGCGACGAACGCCGGCAATTACATCGACGGGTATGCCGGCTACAACGACGCGACCAAGACGCTGCGCATCTTTTTGCACAATTATAATCCGAATCCGGCGGCGACGAGCGGAGAGACGTTCACGCTCGGCATCAACCAGATCGCGCCTGTCGCGGGCAGCACCGTTAACGTGCGGAGCTGGACCGTGGACGACACCCATGCGAACTATTGGCCGCAGTGGTGGAGCGACAAGGGCTCGACGCTGTCGTCGGCCGACTACGGCGGATGGTCGCCGCAGACGGTCGAGGCTTCGGCGACGCTGACGAACGCAGCCGCGAGAACGTATTGGAACAGCAGGCTCGGCGCCTATCAGACGCTGGCGGCGTTGACCGCTTCTTCGACCTCGGCCGTCACGGTTTCAGGCAATGCCATCTCGTTGTCGCCTGCGCTGAACCGGCATGGCGTCGTCCTGTACGAGATTACGAACGTAACGAGTCTCTCCAATACCGTCACGGCGACGGACGAAGTCAACGATTATACGAAAATGGATAGCCATAGCGCGGGCCTGTTTTTCGACAGCTTAAACGTCTCCGCGCTTGGAGATACGAGGCGGCTGGCGCGGACGGGAACGGGGACGACGCCGGAGTATGTCGTCTATCGGTACGACAATGCCAAAGGCATGGCGTTGACGGGATTGTTCGATACGTCCGCGGAGCCGATCAGCAACTTCAAGGTCTATTCGTCGCCGAGCGGGGCCGCGGGAACGTGGACGCTGCAGAGCGGATATACGACGGCCGACACGCCGATCAACGGCAATCTGTGGACGAAGCGGGACTACAATTGGGCTTCGCTGCCCGCCGGCACCAACTATATCAAGATTGAATTTCCGACGGGCGGCACGTTGAACTGGAATCCGCAGCTGAGCCGCGTATCGGTGCGGTATACGCCGACGGCGGACACCGACCATCTGAACGACTGGAGCAAAGCAGCCACCCACAGCGCGGGACTCGCGTTCGATACGTCCAATGCCTCAGCGCTTGGCGATGCCAGCCGGGCGATGCGTACCGGCACGAGCGGAAGTCCGGCCGAATACATCACCTACCATCGCAGTCACGTGAACGAGCTGCAGGCCGTCGGCCTGTTCGCCACCGACCAGGAAGCGATTCGCGACTTCAGCTTCTATGCTTCGCGGGACGGCCAGGTCTGGCTTCCCGTACGAGCCGACTACGCCGACGCGCCCATCAATGGCGGCCTTTGGACGGAGCGAACGTACCGGCTGCCGCCCGAGCGAATCCCGTCCGGCACGAACTACGTCAAGGTCGAATATCCGGTCGGCGGTTCGCTGAGTTGGAATCCGCAGCTGAGCCAGGTCACGATTACGCAGTAGATGAACACGCAAGCTTTTGGCGCGATATGAAAGGCCCCCTGTCTCAGGCAGGCGTCGATGACGCGCGCTAGGAGGCAGGGGGCATGTTGCGGTTCGCAAGGCTAGACGCCCAAAGTGTGCACGTAGATCAACACATGAGCGGTGGCGCGAGGCTAGACGCCCAAAGTGTGCACGTAGATCAACACATGAGCGGTGGCGCTAGGCTAGAAACCCCAAGTGTGCACGTAGATCAACACATGAGCGGTGGCGCGAGGCTAGAAACCCAAAGTATGCACGTAGATCAACGAGCTTAACACCTACAAAAAAGCCGCGGGGATCACCGTTCCACGGCCTGCGATAAGCGCATTCGGGCACTAACGCGCCCTCACTGGCCTGAGCAACGCCTGCGATAAGCGCAATAGGGCACTAACGCGCCCTCACTGGCCCGAGCAACGCCTGCGATAAGCGCATTCGGGCACTAACGCGCCCCGATTTGCCCGTACAGCGCCTGCGATAAGCGCAATAGGGCACTAACGCGCCCCGATTTGCCCATACAGCGCCCGCGATAAGCGCAATAGGGCACTAACGCGCCCTCACTGGCCCGTGCAACGCCCGCCGCGATAAGCGCAATTGGGCACTAACGTGCCCCGACTTGCCCGTGCAGCGCCTGCGATAAGCGCAATAGGGCACTAACGCGCCCTCACTGGCCCGAGCAACGCCCGCGATAAGCGCATTCGGGCACTAACGCGCCTCCACTTGCCCGTGCAACGCCCGGGATAAGCGCATTCGGGCACTAACGCGCCCTCACTGGCCCGAGCAAAGCCTGCGATAAGCGCATTCGGGCACTAACGCGCCCTCACTGGCCCGTGCAGCGCCTGCGATAAGCGCAATCGGGAAACTAACGCGCCCCTCGCGCTCACTCCTTAACCGCCCCCAGCACCATCCCCTTCACGAAGTACTTTTGCAGAAACGGGTAGACCAGCAGGATCGGAATCGCGCCGATGAAGATTTGCGAGGCTTTGACGGTTTCGTTGGAGATGAGCTTGACGTCCTCCGGCCGCATATTGATCTTGCTGAAGTCCTCGGTGACGACGATCGTCTGCAGCAGCGTGCTGAGCGGCCATTTTTGCGCGTCGGTGAGGTAGATCATGCCGTCGAACCAGGAGTTCCAGTGGGCCACCATCGTGAAGAGCGAGAGCGTCGCGAGCGAGGGCATCGATATCGGCAAATAAATGTACCACAGCGTCTTGATGTGGTTGGCTCCGTCGATGAGCGCCGCTTCCTCCAGCTCCCGGGGCACCGTCTTGAAGAAATTAAGCAGCAGCACCATGTTCCACGCCGATACCGCACCGGGCAGCACGAGCGCCCAGATGGAGTTCATGAGATGCATCTTCTGAATGACCATATAAGTCGGGATGAGACCGCCGTTGAACAGCATCGTAAAGACGAAAAACCAGGTGTACATCGTCCGGCCGCGAAACCGCGCGTTCATCTTGGACAGCGGGTAGGCGGTCAGGATCGTGACGGCCATGCCGATGATGGTACCCAGCAGCACCCGCTCGATCGATACGACGATCGACTCCAGGAAGTTCGGATTCGAGAACGTCTGCTTGTACGCGTCGGTGTTGAAGCCGATCGGCCACAGGCCGACCGCCTGCGCGTTGGCCGGTTCCTTGGCGCTGAACGAGACTGCGAGGATATGGATGAGCGGCAGCACGCAGGCGATGGAGGCGACAAGCAGAAAAGCGAAGTTGCAAATATAGAAAAGGCGATATTTTCTGGATTTATAATACATCGTCGCTCGGCCCCTCTTGGTTTAAAATATGCGGTAGTTGGCGAATTTGAAGGCCATCCGGTACGCGACCACGATAAGCACGAAGCTGATCAGCGCCTTGAACATGCCCACGGCCGCGCCGAAGCTGAACTGCGTCTGAAGCAGGCCGACCCGGTAGGCGAACGTATCGATGATGTCGCCTTTATCGTAGACCAGCGCGTTATACAGGTTAAAAATCTGATCGAAGCCGGCGTTCAAAATGCTGCCGAGCGAGAGGGTGCCCAATACGATCACGATCGGCGTCACGGCGGGAATCGTTACGTTCAGCGTCTGCTGCCAGCGTCCGGCGCCGTCCATCTCGGCCGCTTCGTACAAGGACGGGTTGACCGCCGTCAGCGCAGCCAGGAACAAAATCGTGCCGAAGCCGAATTCCTTCCAGATGTCGCTGACGACGACCGTAAACCGGAACCAGTCGCCGTCCGCCAGAAAAGGCACGGGCTCGATTCCGAAAAGCGAGGACAGCAGCTGGTTGACGGGGCCGCTGTTGCCGAGCAGGTTGATCAGAATACCGCCCAGAATGACCCAAGACATGAAGTGGGGCAAATAGACGAGCGTCTGCACGAGCCGCTTGAAAAACATATGGCGCAGCTCGTTCAGCAGCAGCGCGAACACGAACGGCACGAGCAGGCCGAACACGATCTTGAGGCAGGCGATCGCGAAGGTGTTGCGGATGACCTGAACGCTGTCCTCTCTGGACAGCATCAGGCGGAAATGGTCGAGCCCGACCCAGGGCGAATGAACGAATCCGAGCCAGGGCTTGAAGTCCTGAAAGGCGATGACCAGGCCGAGCATCGGCAAATAAAGAAAGACGACGGCGAGCACGATTCCGGGCACGAGCATCGCGTGGAGCTGCCACGTCTGCCGGGAATCCAAGACGGATCTGATAAAGTTCAATGGACGTTCCTCCTGCGCGGATAGATTGCAATAGCTAAAACGACGGTTCGAATGGAGAGCGGGCGGCGGTGTGCAAGCGGCATAAATTTATTGTAAAAGAGTCGTTTTCCCCCAGATACGCCAATCTCTCAACAAAAAAAGCACTCTCTCAACTTTGTGCGGCGGCCGCCCGTTCATGTTGACGAATTGCTATTTTTCTTGATTTTGTTTTCTATTTTCGCCGAAGTTTTTCCGATATGCTGAGTTTGCAAAATCAAATACACGGGAGGTCCACACATGAACGTACGCAACAAACGGATCGCGGCGACGCTGGCGCCGGCGCTTCTGGTATCGATACTGGCCGCATGCTCCGGCAATGCGAACAACAACGCCGGCAGTTCCTCGTCTCCGGCCGCATCGGCCGCCGCGTCGACGGCGAGCGCCGCCACGGCAAGCGCAGGCGAATCCGCGCCTGCGGCCAAGGAGACCGCGCCTTTCCAGAACGGCAAATACGACCCGCCGATCTCGATCAACACCGTTATTCCGATCAGCGACGACATCCAGTATTTCAACGGCGAGACCGCGGAGAAAAATATTTTGTTCGACAAGGTGAAGGCGAATCTGGGGCTCGACATCAAGGTGCTGTGGACGGCGCCGACGAAAAACGAAGGCTTCAAGACGAAAATGCTGCTGTCGCTGTCGTCCGGCGAGAAGCTGCCCGACGTCATCAACACGATGGGCGACACCGATCTGACCAACCAGCTGATCGATTCGGGCAAGTTCATGGATCTGACGGACGCGATCGCGCAGTACGCCACCGACGACGTCAAGCGGGTGTACGACGCCAATCCGGACCTGTTCTACTCCGTTACCCGCAACGGCCGCATCATGGCGCTGCCGATTCCGTCGTTCGGCCCGAACGGCTCGCCGGTTATGTACGTCCGCCAGGACTGGCTGGACAAGCTGGGTCTCAAGGCGCCGACGACGATCGACGAGCTGGAGAAGGTGCTGGACGCCTTCACGAACCAGGATCCGGACGGCAACGGCAAGAAGGATACGGTCGGGCTGGCGCTGCAGCTCAAGAACCTGTCGGGCGACATCTTTGCCGACACGACCGCGCTGTTCGGCGCGTTCGGCGCCATTCCGAACAACTGGAGACCCGCCGCTGACGGACAATCGCTCGTCTACGATCCGGTGCAGCTGCAGATGAAAAACGCGATCGCCGAGCTGCGCGACTGGATGTCCAAGGGCTACATTTCAAAGGACGCGCCTCAGCAGGACGGGGCTACGGCGACGGGGCTGTTCACCTCCGGCAAGGCGGGCATCGTGTTCGGACCGAACTGGTTCCCTTATTTCCCGCTGCCCGACCTGGAGAAAAACATCAAGGGCGCGACGTACAAGGTGTACCCGGTGCCGACCGGTCCGGACGGCCAGGCCGGCAGGCGCGCGTTTCCGCTGATCGGGGCGACGATTCTGATCAATAAAAATTACGAGCATCCCGACGCCGTGTTCAAGTACGCCCAGGCCATGTACGAGTTCGGCCGAGACAGCGGCATCTGGGACATGACGCGGAAAAGCCTGATCGACCAAGGCTACGCGGCGCAAGGAAGCTCCTTCCAGATCGTGAAGTACGGCTTCATGCCTAACTATTTCGTCGATCCGTGGGAGCAGATCGACGGTTATCTCGACTATCTGGTGCAGGGCAAGCCGGGCCGGACGGAGAGCGAGCAGGAGAGCTTCGACTCCTGCAAGAACAATCCGCTCTGCATCAACGGCCAGATCGAGGCGATGAAGGCGTGGAAAACGCAGCAGGACGCCGACACGATCAACGCCTTCGTCGGTCCGACGACCGATACCCAGAAGACGCAGGGCGACTTCCTCGGCAAGCTGGAATACGAGACGATCGTCAAGATCATTTTCGGCACGAGCCCGCTGGAGGAATTCGATTCGTTTGTCGCCAAGTGGAAGTCCGGCGGCGGGGACAAGATCACGCAGGAAGTGAACGACTGGTACGCGCAGAACGTGCTTAAAAAATAACGGAACGGGCAAGCGGAGGCGGGATCGTCCGTCTCTCTTGTCCGTTTTTCCGGCACCGCTCATAATAGAAAGCAAAAGCGCGGATGAGGCGATCCTCCATGGTCAAAATGAACAGCTTCGCGAAAGTAAACATCCTGATTCTCATTTTGCTGGTGCCGCTGCTGACCCTGTACATGATCTCCAACCGAACGAGCGTCTCCGTGCTGGAGCGGCATATCCGGGAATCCCAGATGGACCGGCTGAACTACTTGTACAAGCAGCTGGACAACAATGTCAATCAGCTGTCGATGATGGCCAACATGCTGCTGCGCGACCCGACGGTCAAGGAATTCCGGGACATGGAGCTGTACGAGAACGACATGAACTACAACGCGCTGAAAACGGTGCAGACGATCAGTCAGAAGCTGATGCTGCAAAGCGTTGCGAATGCGTTTACAAACTCGGTCGTCATCTATGCGCCGAAGATCGGCAGGGCGGTCGGTCAGTCGTCGCTCGTCTACTACGATGCGGGAGATATCGCGCAGCGGGCCGTGCCGGATTGGCGGTACGACGCGGCGCGGGACCGGTTCGTCATGTACGCCTTCGATCCGATCAGCGAGCGGGGGCTTGCGGAGAATGCCCGGCTGATCGTCGAGGTCGGCTTCACGGCCGACAATATCGTCAAGCTGCTCGACAACAACGACCGAGCGCAAAGCGGGGGCGGGACGTTCCTGCTCGATCCCGGGGGGACGGCGTCGATTGTGCCTGTCGGCTCGGCGTCCATGGCCGATCGGTTGAAGGTCGAACTGGGCGGCAAGACGATCCAGAGCCGGGGCTACGATACGATCGAGATCGACGATGTGGGGTATTTCGTCAACTACATGCAGTCGGAGGAGCTCGGCTGGTATCTGGTCGATTATGTGCCGGTGCAGGATATTTTGACTCCCATTACCGAGTCGCGCCGCTATTTTATTATGTTCGCCTCCATCCTGCTCGTCGTGAGCCTGCTCATCTCCTACGTGCTGTACCAGAACATCCGCAGGCCGATCAAGGCGCTCATCCGCGGCGTTCAGCAACTTAAGAAGGGCAATTACGCCGCACGGATCCCGGTTAAAGGCGACAACGAATTTACCTTCCTGTTCCACAAGTTCAACGACATGGCCGAGGAGATCGACCTGCTCGTAGGAAAAGTTTACGCCGAGCAGCTCCGCTCGCGCGAAGCGACGCTCAAGCAGCTGCAATCCCAGATCAATCCGCATTTTCTGTACAATTGCCTGGCCTTTATGAAGAGCATGGCCGTGCTGGAGGAGAAGGAAGCGATCATCGCCATGTCTGTCAGCCTCAGCAAATATTACCGGTATACGACGCGCAACGAGCAGCAGCTCGTCGCCGTCCGGGAAGAGATGGCGCTGGTCGAGAACTATTTGCGCATTCAAGGTCTTCAGATGAAGCGGCTCAGCGTATCGATCGAGCTGCCGGATGCGCTGCTGGACAAGCAGATCCCGCGGCTGCTCATCCAGCCAGTCGTTGAGAACGCGATCGTGCATGGCATCGAGCCGTGCGAGACGGCGGGAAGGATCGTCATCCGGGGCAGCTCGGCGAACGGAGAGAACACGATCGTCGTCGAGGACGACGGACCGGGGTTGACGGAGGAGGGGCGAAGCGCGCTGTCCCGCAAGATCAACCTGCCGCTCACGGACGAGATCGGCTGCGGCCTGTGGAACGTGCATCAGCGGCTCGGCTACCAGTTCGGCGGCCGGTCAGGCTTACGGTTCGAAGCCTCCGCGGCCGGCGGGCTGACAACCATTCTGCATTGGCATGACAGCATAGAGGAGTGAAGCGGGCATGTTCCAGGTTCTGCTGGTCGACGATCACGCGCATTTGGTAGACAGTCTAGTCAAGTCCATCCCCTGGGAATCGCTCGGGATCAGTCAGGTTCATACGGCTTACTCGGGGCCGGCGGCGCTCGAGGTGCTGGATACGTATCCGGTCGACATCCTTGTGACGGACATCCGGATGCCGGGCCTGTCCGGGCTGGAGCTGATCCGGCGGGTCATGCAGGCGCGCAAGCGGATCAAGTGCATCGTGATGAGCGGTTACGCCGACTTCGAATATGCAAGGCAGGCGCTGCAGTTCGATACCGTCGATTATATTCTGAAGCCGGCGGAGGACGAGGAGATCGTCGCGAGCCTGCGCAAGGCGACGGAGCTGATCCACCGGGAATGGGAGGAGATCAGCTCCCGTCAGCGGGCGTTGACCGCGCTGAGAGAGAACTTCCCCAAGCTGAGGGACGGACTGCTGGGCGAGCTGCTGACAGGCGGCGCGATGTCCCCGTCTGCGCTGGCGCAGCGGCTCGGGTCGCTGGAGCTTGCGTTCGCCGCCGAAGACGAGGTGCGGCTCGTGCTGCTGCGTCCCGACGAGACGTTTTTTGCATACAGCCGTCACGATCTGGGCTTGATGGAGTATGCCATCGGCAACATTGCCGAGGAAATTTTCCGCGACGGCTACGAGGCCTGGTTTTGCAAGGATGCGCACGGCTATCTGGTTTTTCTGGTCAAGGAAAAGAAATCGCCGGGCGGCGAAGCGGACGCGCAGGCGTCCGAGCCGCCGCGGCGGCAGCGCGCGCTCGAGCGCGAGGCGAGCGAGATTCAGAGCGGCGTCAAAGCTTACCTGCACGGCACGGTATCCGTCCTGATCAGCGGCAGGGGAACCTTCCCGCGCGACGTGCCGGCGCTGTACCAGGCGTCGCTCGCCATGATCCGCCAGCGGTTCGGGCAGGAGGGCGAGTTTCTGATCTCGGCGGAGGCGTTCGGCGAGGCGCCGCGGGTCGACGGCCTGACCGGCCTGCACGATACGCCGACGCTCGTCCAGCTGCTGGAGGCCGGCCGCTGGGAGATGCTCGCGGACAAGCTGGAGGCCGTTTTTTTATCGATCGGACGGTTGGACCGGTCTTTTTCCCAGGAGCACATCATGGAAGTCGTCTTTGCCTTGGGCAGCGCGTTGATCTCGATCTGCCACAAGAACGGCAAACGGCTCGAGGACGTCATCGGCGAGCCGTTCGGCGCGCTCCTGCAGCCGTCGCAGCTGCGCAATGTCGAGCAGCTGCGGGATTGGTCGGCGCGCGCGATCGATCTGGTGCGGACGGACGACATTGCGGGCAAGCAGGGCGAGACGGCGGCCTACTTCGTCAGGCGGGCGCAGGAATACGTGGAGCAGAATCTGGCTGGGGATACTTCGCTGCAGGCGGTGGCGGATCATGTCTGCCTGCATCCCGTCTATTTATCCAGGCTCTATAAGTCCGAGACCGGAGAGGGGCTGAGCGGCTACGTGCTGCGGCTGAAGATGGAGAAGGCCGAGAAGCTGCTGACCGAAGGCAACAAGAAGGTGCACGAGATCGCCGAGCTGCTCGGCTACGACAATCCGCCTTATTTTATCAAGGTGTTCAAAAAGCATGCCGGATGGACGCCCAAGGAGTATCGCGAACAGCTTCATCGCTGAAGACGGTTCCGCATGCGCCCGGCGCCACGCCGAATACAGGCAAGGGAGCCGCACATGAACGAACGCATCGATTTGAACGGAAGCTGGAAAGTAACGGGCATCATGCCGGACGGGCAGCCGGTCGGCCCCTTTGAAGGGACGGTGCCCGGGCATGTCCATACGGATCTGCTCAGGCGCGGGCTGATTAAGGACCCGATGTGGCGCGATCAGGCGAATGAATGCCAATGGGTGGAACATGGTGAGTGGATTTATGAAACGGAATTCGAGTGGCCAGCCGGCCGGGACCGAACTTCGGTGCGAATTTGCTTCGAAGGTCTGGATACGATCGCGGCGGTTTATTTGAACGACAGCCCGGTCGGCGAGGCGGACAACATGTTTATTCCGCATGCCTTTTCCGTCGCGCATGCGCTGCAGCCCGGGGTTAACCGATTGAAGGTGCGTTTTACGCCGATCCCGATCTATCTGCAGGATAAGGACACGGACAAATACGTATCGCTGTTTTCCCAGGATCGCGTGTACGTCCGCCGGATGCAATGCACGTTCGGCTGGGACTGGGTGCACCGGCTGGTGAGCTACGGGATCTGGCGGCCCGTATACATCGAGGCGAAGCCCGCCGGCGAGATTGCCCATAGCTGGGTCCGCACACTGGCGCTTCATGAAGATTCCGCGACTTTGGCTTGGGAAGTGGAAACGGCGGGGCTGTCGCAGGACGGCGTACTTCGCTTGGAGCTCGCCGCGCCAGGTGGAGAACCCGTATGGTCTTTTGTGACCGGGATCCGTCCGTCGCAGCCCGTCGTCAAGGGAGAACTCAGGGTGGAGCAGCCGCAGCTATGGTGGCCGGCCGGTTACGGCGAGCCTGCGCTGTATCGCTTCTCCGTCTCGCTGATGGCGAGCGGCGGCGAGGCGCTGGATACCCGGACCGACGAGATCGGCATACGTATCGTGGAGGTCGAGCAAATCCCCGACGAGCGCGGCAGCTCCTTCACCATCGTCGTGAACGGCGAGCGTATATTCGCCAAGGGAGGCAACTGGGTTCCGGCGGATCCGTTCCCGTCCACGGTGACCGCGGAGCGCTACGCGCACCTGCTGCAGCTGCTGGTCGACGGTCATATGAACATGCTGCGCGTGTGGGGAGGCGGCACGTACGAGCTGCCGGAATTCTGGCACACGTGCAATCGGCTGGGCATTCTGGTGTCGGTGGACTTCATGATGGCCTGCGCCGAATATCCGGACGACGAGCCGTGGTTCATCGCGGCCATGAAAAAGGAAGTCGCCTCGACGATCAAGCAGCTGCGCAATCATCCGAGCCTCGCCCTCTGGTACGGGGACAACGAGCTGGCGATGAACAACAACGAAGAGGACGACTACTGGGGCAAGCGGGTGTGCGCCGAAGTGACGACGCCGCTGTGCGCCGAGCTGGACCCGTCGCGTCCGTTTTTCCCAACCTCGCCTATTTACGGACGTCCGTTCAACAGTCAGGATGCGGGAGACTGCCATGTATCGCCCTGGTACGAGGTGGACTTTCTGCTTGGCGATATGCGCGACTACCGGGAACGCATCCGCGAGGGACGCGGCCGGTTCTTGAGCGAATCGGCTATTCCCGGCTCGCCGCCGCTGTCCTCGCTGCTTAAAATGATGACGATGGCGGACGTGACGGACGAGCAGGCGGACATCTGGGAATTCAGGACGAAGGACAATCCGTACAACGGGCAGGACGAACTGACCCACTACCGGCTGCTGGAAAAGACGTCGGCGGCGCTGTTCGGGGAGAGCGCGAGTCCGCTTGAGAAGGTCAAGAAGATGGAGTACGTCCAGTATGAGTTCGAGCGCATGCAGATCGAGCATTACCGAAGGCGCAAATACGATTCGAGCGGCGTCCTCTTTTGGATGTACAATGACTGCTGGCCCGCCAGCGGCTGGTCGATGATCGATTATTACGGGTATCCGAAGGCCGGCTATTACGGGGCCAAGCGCGCATCCAAGCCCGTTATGATCTCGCTGGAGGACCGCGGGGAAGAACTTGGCGTATGGCTCGTGAACGATACGCTGACGGAGCGGCGGGGCGTGGTCCGGGTCCGCGCGGCCACGACTGCGGGGGTGTACGGGGTGTCGTGGGAAACGGAAGCAGTCGTCCCGGCGAACGAGGCAGCGCTGATTCATACGATCGTTAAGCGAGAGTGGGGGTTGACGGGCGGCGCGGCCGATGCGGTCGTACAGGCGTTATGGCAGCCTTATGCGACGGGAAGCGGTTCGGAGGGCGAACAGGCTGAACAGGGCGAACAGGGCGAACAGGGCGAACAGGGCGATTTTGGCAATCGAGGCGTTCATGGCGTTCATGGTGATCAAGGCGATCAAGGCGTTCAAGGCGACAGTGTGGTCTTCTTCGACGTCCTGCCGAAGGAATTGGTCTGCCCGCCTGCGACGTTAGAAGTTGAATGCTTCCGCCGAGACGCGTCATCCGGTCACCTCGTCATTCGTACGGACGTTTATGCGCGCGTGGTCACGATCGAGAATGAACTGCTGCTCGAGGACAACTATTTCGATCTGATGCCGGGCGAGACAAGGGAAGTCGCTTATCGGACCATGGCGGGCGTCGAATGGACCGGCATGCCGGTCGTTACCTGCTGGAATGAAGCGCAAAAAGGGGGACGCGAATAGCGATCACTCGTTTCCCGCGACATGGAGGGGGCTTTATTGGATGCATTTCGCAGACAGTCCTTCCTCGGTGGAGAGGTTGGACGTGAGCTACTGCAGTAGTACTAGAAGTAACTCTAAATGGAGCTTCTAAGTGAGCACGCGTTGGTAACCGAGGAGAAGAAACTCCGTATGGAGCTACATGTCGCGCCCACACGACTAACCGAGGCGAAGAAGCTCTATATGGAGCTACATGGCAGGCCCGCGCGCCTAGCTGAGGCGAAGAAGCTCTATCTGGAGCTATATGTCACGCCCACTCGCCCAACCGAGGCGAAGAAGCTCCAGATGGAGCTACATAGCGAGCCCGCGCCACCGGGCGAAAACAAAAAGGGACGAAGCAGGAAATAGCTGCTTCGTTCCTTTTGTTTTCAACCACGAGCCGCCTCAACACCTTGACGGAGTGTGTTATGATTAAATTTGTTTTCTGTAAGCGCTACACTTTCGAAGCGATGGTTCGACTCAAAATGATAGCGCTACCTTTTATTAGGCTTGTTAATTTAGTGTTAAGAATTCGCGAGTTGATGTTATAATAGCTAACAATACACCTGAGACGAACGGAGGGACGTGTGTCATGCGCTTGAGGAATCGACTGGGTCAGCAGCCTTTATTTCTCCGAATGATGCTTCCTTATTTCCTGTTTATGCTCTTGGCGCTCACGCTGGGGTGGCTGTTTTATAACAAGACGTATCATGTCGTGAAGGAAGAAGTCGTCCGCAACAACATGCAGATTCTCGAGCAGGTCAAAAATACGCTCGACAGCCGATTTTCCGAGATCAACACGATCTCCCTGCAGCTGCTCAACGATCCCGGCGTCAACAGCTTCCAGCGCGTCTCCGATCCTTTCAGCAGCACGAATACATACAAGGTTCTGCGGACGCAGAAGAGCCTGTACAGCTACAACGCCTCCAATAACTTCGTGCTGGATTATTTTCTCATTTTCAAAAACAGCAATCTGGCCCTGTCGTCCAACTCCTCCTATGAGCTTCCCTACTTCTACGATCATGTATTAACTTACAATGAAATCGGTTACAAAGCTTGGCGCGACGATCTGCTCTCGACGTACCGCAACCGGGAGATCATGCCGACGGGAGCGGCCCGGTACGAGGATAAGACGTACGATATGATCACCTACGTGCAGTCGCTCGGTTATCCGGGACGCATCCAGGGCGCTTTGATCGTGCTCGTGGACGGAAACGAACTGAAGTCGCTGCTGAGCGGCATCGACATCTCGGACGGCGGCTCGGCATCGATCATTGACGACAAGGGGAGAGTGGTCGCTTCGCTCTCCGGCGACGGCTCGGCGCCTGCGCTTGGCGGGAGCGTCGTCCTGCCGGGTCTTGCCGGTACGATCGAGGCTTCGGACAAAACGGACGGACGCATGGTTACCTATACGACATCCTCGTATAACAAGTGGTCCTATGTCGTGGCTCAGCCTCCTCATATCGTGCTGGGGAAGGTCATCTCCATTAAAAAGCTGACTTTCTCGATCGTGGCGGTGTTCCTCGGGCTCGGCATCGTGCTGGCGTATTTGTTCGCGACCCGGAGCGGCCGTCCGCTCGTGCGCATTATGTCCACGCTTCGGGACCGTCACCAGGCGGCCGGCGCGCCGCGCAAGCCGAAGGACATGTACGGCTACATCCAGCAATCGTTGTCCTCGCTGCTCGATAACAACGCGGAGCTGCGGGAGGAGATCGACAAGCAGGTGCCGCTCGTCTGGGACACGTTTTTCCAGCGGCTGCTCAAGGGCGACTTCCTGTCGATGAACGAGATCAATTCGCTGCTCGCGCACCAGCGGATCGGCCTGCACGGCCAAGGCTACGCGATCGGGATCCTGAACTTCAGCCGTTCGGGGCAAAGCAATACGGAAGCGGAGCTGGACAAGCTGGACGTCAATCGCGTATGGGTAACCGAAGCGATCCGCAGAGGTCTCGGGGACGACCGGTACGCCCATCATATCGCGGAGGACAAGATCGCCTTGCTGTTCGTAGACGAGCTGGGAGACGAGGCATCGTTCAGGCATATGATCGACCGGAGCGTGGCCGCGATCGAGGCGGAGACGAGCGGGCGCGAGGGGCTGCAGCTTTACTTTGCCATCGGGGGTTTCCGGTCGACCTTGCTCGAGGTGTCCGGCTCCTATGAGGAGGCCAGGCAGTGCTTGTCCTCGATCAGCTACGAAGGCAAGAACGAGACCGTCTGGTTTGCCGATCTTCCGCATACGAACGCCCGCTTCTTCTTCCCGCAGGAGCTGGAGAACCGCTTGATCAATTATGCCAAAGCGGGCGAGCCCGAGGAAGTCGAGGCCGTGCTCCGCCAGCTGTACAAGGAAAACTTCAGCGACAGGCATCTGCCTCTCGCGCTTCAGCAGCTGTTCTATTATGAGATCGTGAGCTGCCTGGCCAAGCTTCAGGAGCAGCTGGCGCTGGACAACGCCATCGATATCCAGCAGCTTCTGCAGCATCCGAGCGCCGTCGATAATCCCAAGCTGTCCTACCGCAGCGCCTCCGAGATGTTCCTGACAACCGCCCGCGATCTCGATCGGCGCAAGAAGAGCCGCAATCACAGGCTGCTCGACGACATGCTGGCTTTCCTGCAGCAGCATTACGGCGACGCGAACCTGACGCTCGATGCCGTTGCCGATAACATGAACGTGTCCAAGGGTTACATGTCCCAGTTTTTCAAGGAACAGACGGGCATCAACTTCTCCGAGTATCTGGAAAATATGCGCATGGACGAGGCCAAGAGCAAGCTGGCCTCGACGTCTCTGACGATTCGCGAGATCGCGGAGCAGGTGGGCTACCATTCGTCCAGCACGTTCTGCCGGGCGTTCAAGCGGGGAACGGGGCTGAGCGCGACCGTATTCCGCGAGCTGGCCCGCAACGAAACGACATATTCGTCCGCTACCGGTCACGCGGGAGCGATGAGCGAGGCGTGACAACAGCACAGACGAGGGTTCCCCTGGCCGCGAAGCTTGCGTGAGGCGCGGAAGAACTTTAGCTTGGGAGCTGTAAGCGCAAGAAGTGAGCTTAGAGGGACCATGCGTGTTGAGGCTTGGACGTCTCGGGCTCGGCATCGCAATGATGGCGGCGAAGGTTAAAGCCCAGGAAGCACATTTCGGCGAATGTTTTCTAGACAGAGCAGCGCGGCATCAATCCGCACTTGCGTGTTCCTAAAAGGTCTTGCAAAAAAGGTACAGTGCCCCGAGGTCTCGCGGGCGCTGTACCTTTCACTCATCAAGGAACTTTTTTAGCGGCCTCACGGAGCCAAGTAGACAGGTGACGCAGCTTCGCTGACGAGGGTGTTTGTTCTGAAGCGACCGCCTATTTCCACTCATTTACACACTAAAAAAGGGAATTTCAGTGCGATTTCTGATCAAATGCACACTGAAAACGCAAACATCAATCCCCAAATCTGAACGAATGGCTATCATCGGAGGACAACGCAATTTACTAGCCCGGCCCCCAGCGCCTAAGCTTGCCCTAAGCCGCAGAGCAGCCCGGACGATCCGAGACACGGTCGTACCCGGCAGACCCCGATCGGGGGCTACGGACTCTAAACGTTTAGGCAAGGGAGGTGAGAGGAAGTGAGCGTACCCGATATCAAGCGTCTAGCAAGCAGAGAGAGCGTCGCGCCCCGCAAGTCAGCCGTCTCCAAAAAGATGATCCGCGGGTGGCAGTTGTACGTGCTGATGGCGCTGCCCTTCGCGTACCTGATCATCTTCAAGTACGTGCCGATGTACGGCGCCCAGATCGCGTTCAAGAACTTTATTGTCACCAAGGGAATCTGGGGGAGCGCCTGGGTCGGACTCGATCACTTCTCGCGGTTCATTCATTCGTACGATTTCACCCGGATTCTGGGCAACACGCTGCTGCTCAGCTTCTACAACCTGCTCGCGGGATTCCCATTTCCGATCCTGCTGGCGCTGGGCCTCAACTATCTAAGAAGCAGGTCGTACCGCAAGGTCGTCCAGATGGTGACGTACGCGCCGCACTTTATCTCGATCGTCGTCATCGTCGGCATCGTCAAGGAGCTGCTCGACCCGCGAATCGGGATCGTGAACAAGCTGCTCGACGTCTTCGGCATCGCGCCGATCAACTTCATGGGCGAGATCTCGATGTTCTCTTCCATCTATGTCTGGTCGGACGTGTGGCAGCATGCCGGGTTCAACTGCATCATCTTTATCGCGGCGCTGGCCGCCATCGATCCGGCGCTGCACGAAGCGGCGGTCGTAGACGGAGCGAGCAAGTTCAGGCGCATGTGGCACATCGATCTGCCCGGCATCATGCCGATGGCGATTATTCTGCTCATCCTCAATACCGGACACATTCTGGACGTCGGTTTCGAAAAGGTGCTGCTGCTGCAAAATCCGATCAACCTGAAGGCATCCGAAATCATCGACACGTATGTGTACAAGGTCGGCCTGACCGCGCAGGTCGCGAATTACTCCTACTCCACCGCCATCGGATTGTTTAAATCCGTCATCAATCTGGCGTTGCTGCTGGCAGTAAACAAGCTTGCGCAGAAGACGAAGCAGGCGAGCTTATGGTAAAGGAGGGTGCGCATGGATATCCGGTTTCGCAACGAGTCGTTCACGGACAAGCTCTTCACGATTGTTAACGCGTTGTTCATCACCGTGCTTTTCATAAGCGTGCTCTATCCGATCATCTACATCGTCAGCGCTTCCTTCAGCGATTCGCAGGCGGTCGTATCGGGCGAAGTGTGGCTGTGGCCGGTGCGTCCGAGCCTCGAAGGCTATACGGCGGTGCTCGATTACAAGATGGTATGGACCGGGTTTAAAAACTCGGTCATCTACACGGTGGCGGGGACGGCGGTCAATGTCGCAATGACGGTGCTGGCAGCTTATCCGTTATCGCGCAAGGACTTCTATGGGAAAAACGTGTTCATGTTCCTGTTCATGTTCACCACGATGTTCACCGGCGGACTGATCCCGAACTACCTGCTCGTTCGCGAATTGCACATGCTGGACACGGTCTGGTCGATGATCATCCCGACCGCGCTGACCGTCTGGAACGTCATCATCGCGCGCACCTACTTCCAGATGTCGATTCCCGACGAGCTGCTGGAAGCGGCGCAGCTGGACGGCTGCAACGACTTTCAGTTCGTGTGGAAAATCGTCATCCGGCTGTCCGGTCCGATCCTGGCCGTCATCACGCTCTATTACGCGGCTGCGAACTGGAACCAGTATTTTAACGCGATGATCTACCTGAAGTCCCAGCACATGTATCCCCTGCAGCTCGTTTTAAAGGATATTCTGGTCAAAAACGACGTCGACGTCGCGATGCTGTCCGGAGACCCGATGGACGCCGCGAGGCGCGAAGCGCTGAAGACGCTGCTTAAGTATTCGCTGATCGTCATCTCTACCGTACCACTGCTCGTGGTTTACCCTTTTGTGCAAAAGTATCTGGTCAAGGGCGTCATGATCGGTTCATTAAAAGGATAAAGAAGGGGATAGATACGATGAAAATCAAACAGATGGTCTCGATGACGCTTGCGATTGTAATGTTGGTCACGATTCTGGCAGCCTGCAGCGGCAACAACGCCGACACGAACGCCTCCGGCGGAGCCTCCACGGGTACGGAAGCGGCGGTCGCGCCGGCCGGGGAATTCCCGATCGTGAAGGATAAGATCACCTTGAAGGTGATGACGGGGGCCAACCCTGCCGTAGAGGATTTTAACACGAACGAATTCACGAAGTACTTCGAGGATCTCACCAACATCCACGTGGAATGGGAGATCGTGCCGAGCAGCATGGTCGCTGAAAAGCTCAACCTCGCCCTGGCCAGCGGCGACCTGCCCGACGTCGTCATGATGATGGACGTCACGCCGGAGCAGCAAGCGCTGTACGGACAGCAAGGCGTGCTGCTTCCGCTGAACGATTACATCGAGAAATACGGCGTCAACACGAAGAAGATGTTCGAGGAAAGCCCGCTCGTCAAGCCGACGATCACGTCCGCGGACGGCAACATCTACGCGCTGCCTGCGCCTAACGAATGCTATCACTGTTCGATGCGCCAGAAGATGTGGATTTATCAACCGTGGCTCGACAAGCTCGGCCTGAAGATGCCGACGACGACGGATGAGTTCTATAACGTCCTCAAGGCGTTCAAGGAGCAGGATCCGAACGGCAACGGCAAAGCTGACGAAATTCCGTTCTCCGGCGCGCCTGCCCAATCCCAGGGCGCTACGCTCACGACGAGCGTCGAGAATTTCCTGATGAATTCCTTTACTTATGCGCCATACACCCGCCTCTACGTAAACGATCAGGACAAGGTCGACGTTCCGTTCACCAAGGACGGCTGGAAGGACGGCATGAAGTACCTGCACAAGCTGTACGCGGAGGGCTTGATGGATCCGCAGGCGCTGACGCGCGACCCGGCGCAGCTCGTTCAGCTCGGGGAAAATCCGAACACGGTCATTCTCGGCGCCGCCTCCGGCCCGAATATGAGCGTCATCACACAGCTGAACGGCGCGAGCGGACGCTGGAAGGAGTATGTCGCCGTTCCTCCGCTGAAGGGACCGGGCGGCGTTCAGCTCACCCAGTACGATCCGTACCAGGTCGCTCCCGGCAAGTTCGTCATCACCAAGGAAGCGAAAAATCCGGAAGCGGCGTTCCGCTTCGCAGACGCGCTGTACGACCGCGAGATCACGCTTCGCTCGACGATCGGGGAGCCGGAAGTCGACTGGCGCTGGGCCAAGGATGGCGAGATCGGCCTGAACGGTCAACCGGCCGTCTACAAGGATATGTCCTCCTTTGGCGTGACGCAGAACAAGCACTGGTCGCAGAGCGGCATCGCCTACCGTCCGAACTCGCTTCGCCTCGGCGCGGTCGCGAGCGAAGACAACCCGCTGGAGTCGATCCTTTATAAAGAAACGAAAGACAAGTACGAGCCGTACCGCGTCGACGTCAAGTCGGTGCTGCCTCCACTGAACCTGACGGTGGATCAATCCCAGGAGATCGCGGATCTGTCCAAGACGATCTACGACTACACGAGCGAGATGATGGCGCGCTTCATTATCGGCGATGCCGACGTCGACGCCGAGTGGGACAAGTATTTGAAGACGTTGGATGGCATGAACCTGAAGCGTTACCTCGAGATTTATCAAACGGCTTATGAGGCGCGTAAGGCTGCGGCTGCGCAGTAAGGTTTTAAAAAAAATGGAATAGCGGCGATAGGGAGGCGCCGGCACGGCGGGAAACGGCAGAGCCGCAGGCCGCCGTGCCGGCGTCTTGCTTCCGCGCGCGCTGAAGGGAAGCGGAATCGATGACGACGCAAGCGCCGACACAAACCTTTTCGGTGCCCGACAAGTGGCAATGGTTTACCGAGAGCCGTTACGGCTTGTTCATTCACTGGGGACCTTACGCCCAATTCGGGAGAGGGGAGCAGGTGCTGTTCCGAGAGCATATGAACCATGCAGAGTACGCGGACGCGGCCAGCGCCTGGAACCCGGAGCGCTTCGATCCGGAGCTGTGGGCGGACACCGCGCGCAAGGCGGGCTTCAAATATGCCTGCTTCACGACCCGGCATCACGACGGCTACTGCATGTGGGACAGCGCGTACACCGACTACTCAAGCGCGAAGCAGGCGCCGAAGCGCGATTTCGTCCGCGAGTACGTCGAGGCTTTCCGCAAGGCGGGACTTCGTGTCGGACTGTACTATTCGTGGATCGACTGGCGCTTGCCGGCTTACTTCGACGGGCCGGAGAAGGACCCCGAAGGCTGGGCCAAGACGAAGGAATACTTGCACAACCAGGTGAAGGAGCTGCTCACCAACTACGGGCAGATCGACCACTTCTTCTTCGACGGCGTATGGCCGCGCAACGCGGACGACCTCGGCAGCGTGGAGCTCGTCGAGGAAATGCGGAAGCTTCAGCCTAACATCCTGATCAACAACCGGCTGGGCTACTCCGAGCAGCACGACGGATATCGCGCCGACGGCGGCATCGGGGCGGGGGATTCGGATACGCTCGGCGATTTCGGCACGCCGGAGCATCTGATCGTCGTCGACCGCAAGCGGCTGTGGGAGTCGTGCCAGGTCACGACGTGGCGACTGTGGAGCCACGTATTCGGCGAGCGCTGGCGCCCGGCCGACTATCTGCTCGACATGCTGGTCGAATGCGCAGAGAAGGGAGGCGCCCACGGGGGCAACCTGCTCCTCAACGTGGGACCGACGGCCGACGGACAGTTCCCGCCGGAGTTCCTCGAGCGCGCCGAAGCGATCGGCCGCTGGCTCGACGTTCACGGCGAGGCGATCTACGGCTCGGACGGCGGCGCGATCACGGAATTCATCACGCGCGGACGCCAGACGACGCGCGGCAACAATCTGTACCTGATCATCCGCTTCTGGGACGGGCGCCCGACGCTTCGACTCGCCGACCTGGCGACCCGCGTCAAGGGAGTCACGCTGCTGACGACCGGCCAGACGCTCGGCTTCACCCAGCAAGGCGACGAGCTGATCATCGACGGACTGCCGCGGGAGGCGCCGTCCCGCCTGTTCCCGGTCATCCGCGTCGAGTGCGAAGGACCGCCGGAAGCCAACTCCTGGGGAAGGCAGCGCCTGTGGGAAGGCGATCCCCATCGCGTGGCGGATTGGGCGCGGACGCAGCGCGGGACCTCGGTCTATCGGGACGGGAAAGAGCGGTAAGGTGTTGGAGTAACCAAAGAAGAGCCCGAGGCTAGCGGCATGCCGTGCCGCTATGGCAAGGCGAAAGTGTCTGGCTGCGGCGATAGCGGCATGTGGTGCCGCTATCGGGGTGCGAAGCTGTCTGGCTGCGGCGATAGCGGCATGCTGTGCCGCTATGGCGAGGCGAAAGTGTGTGGCTGCGGCGATAGCGGCATGCAGTGCCGCTATGGCGGTGCGAAAGTGTCTGGCTGAGGCGATAGCGGCATGTGGTGCCGCTATGGGGGTGCGAAGCTGTCTGGCTGCGGTGATAGCGGCATGCTGTGCCGCTATGGCGAGGCGAAGCTGTCTGTCTGCGGCGATAGCGGCATGTGGTGCCGTTATGGCGAGGCGAAGCTGTCTGTCTGCGGCGATAGCGGCATGTGGTGCCGTTATGGCGAGGTGAAGCTGTCTGCGGCGATAGCGGCATGCTGTGCCGCTATGGCGAGGCGAAAGTGTGTGGCTGCGGCGATAGCGGCATGCTGTGCCGCAATGGCAGGGCCAATGTGTCTGGCCGCGACGACAGCGGCATGCAATGCCGCTATGGCGGTGCAAATGTGTGTGGCTGCAGCACTAGCGGCATGCTGTGCCGTTATGGCGGGGCCAAAGCGGGATAGCAATATGCGAGCGTCCTATGCCAGCGGGAATCGTCAGTTCGTGGCGGAATCGTCGGTCCGCGGCGTAATAGAAATCTAGTTACTTAAAACCAAACAGGAGGAATTCGCGATGGGACAAGCCGAACAAGCGCTGGAGCGGCTCGGGATCAAGCTCGGCGAGGTGCCGCCTCCGGTAGCTTCTTATGTGCCGGCGAAGCAGGTGGGCAATGTCGTCTACACGTCGGGCAACGATTGCCGCATTGACGGCGTGCTAATGGCGACGGGCAAAGTCGGATCGGATCTGACGGTGGAAGAAGGGTACGCGGCGGCCCGTCAGGTGGCGATCAACCTGCTTGCCGTGCTCAAGGCGCATCTGGGGGAGCTGGATCGGATCAAGCAGGTTGTCAAAATGCTTGCGTTTGTCAATTCGGCGGATGGGTTCACCCGCCAGCCGTTTGTCATTAACGGCGCGTCGGATCTGCTCGTGGAGGTGCTGGGCGAAAAGGGTAGGCACGCCCGCTCCGCCATCTCTGCCAACGAGCTTCCGTTCGATACGCCGGTCGAGATCGAGCTGATCGTAGAGGTCGAGGAGGTGTGAGCCTCTATGCGGATTTGACGACGCCGGCCGTCATCGTCGATCTGGACATCGCCGAACGCAACATCTCGGCGATGGCTGAACGCCTGCGCCGAAGCGGTATCGCCCACCGGCCGCATATGAAATCGCACAAGTCGGCCGCCATCGCGCGCGGGCAGCTGGCGGCGGGGGCCGTCGGCATCACGGTGGCCAAGCTGTCGGAGGCGGAGGCGTTCGCGGACGCCGGCATCAAGGACATTCTCATCGCCTATTCGATCGTCGGCGAAGACAAGCTGCGGCGGCTCGAAGCGCTGCATCGGCGCGCGAGCCTGATCGTGACGGCGGACAGCATGCCGGTCGCGAAGGGGTTGTCCGCCGTCGGCACCCGCACTGGCAAACCGGTCCGGGTGCTGATCGAGATCGACGGCGGTCTCCATCGCGGCGGACGCCAGCCTGGCGCGGACACGCTGGCATTCGCGCGGGATCTGCGCGAGCTGCCGGGCATCCAGATCGCGGGCATCATGGGCTATTACGGCAAAATCTACGCGCAGCGGGACAAAGCCGGCTTCACGGCGGCGGTCCGTGCCGAGGCGGCCGAAATGGCCGAGACGGCGGAGCTGCTGCGCGGCGCCGGCATCCCGGTCGGCATCGTCAGCACCGGCTCCTCGCCTGCGGCGATTTACAGCCATGAGCTCCAGGGGGTCACCGAAGTGAGAGCCGGCAACTATGTGTTCTTCGACGCATCCGGCGTCGGTCTCGGCATTGCACGCGAGGAGGACTGCGCATTACGCGTCGTCGTGACCGTCGTCAGCGTGCCGCTGCCGGGCCGCGCGACGATCGATGCCGGCACGAAGACGCTGACCGGGGACCGGGCGCACGGCCGGGAAGGCTTCGGCATCGTCGTCGGCCGTCCAGGCATCCGGATAGAAGGCTTAAACGAGGAGCACGGTTTCCTGGCGTTCGATCCGGCATCGGAACAGATTAAGGTCGGCGACCGGCTGGAGCTAATCCCGAATCATTCCTGCGTGCTCCCGAACCTGTGCGACCGGGTAGCCGGCGTGCGCGGCGGGGAACTGGACCAATGGCTCCGGATCGACGCCCGCGGCTGCTGCTACTAAAGAAGAGGGGGAAGAAGATGGTTGTTCCGATCGTTGATCGCGAAGAGATCTGGCGAGTGCTTCGGGACCTCGTGGCGATCCCCAGCGTGAATCCGGCTTTCCCCGGCGGAACGGGCGAGGCCGAAGTCGCCGCATATGTCCGAAACTACCTGGAGAGCAACCGCATCAGATGCATCGAGCAGCCTGTCTCGGAAGGCCGAAGCAACGTCATCGGCATGCTGCCCGGCACTCGCGCCGGCAGAACATTGCTGCTGGAAGCGCATATGGACACGGTGCAGACGACCGGCATGACGATCGAGCCCTTCGGCGCGAAGACGGCGTCGGGTCGGTTGTACGGAAGAGGCGCCTGCGATACCAAAGCGTCGCTGGCCGCGATGCTGGTCGTGCTCGGCACGTTCGCCCGCAGCGGACGCAAGCCGACGATCGGCGTGCATCTCGCGGCCGTCGTCGACGAGGAATACCGCTATGCTGGCGTTGCGAGGCTGGCCCAGGCGATCGAGGCGGGCGAGCTCCGCTACGAGGCCGCGATCGTCGGCGAGCCGACGGGGCTCAGCCGGGTCGTGGCGCACAAAGGCTGCGTCCGCTTCCGCATCGAGGCGCGCGGCGTCGCCGGCCATAGCTCGGATCCGAGCAAGGGCGTCAACGCGATCGAGCAAGCGATGGAGATCGTGCGCTATCTGCGCGAGGTCATCGAACCTGGCTACGAGGCGCTGCGGCATCCGCTCGTCGGGCCGCCGACGCATTGCATCGCGCAGATCGAGGGCGGAGACGCACCCAACACGATTCCCGGCGCCTGCACGCTGACGATCGACCGCAGGACCGTGCCAGGGGAGGAGCCGCTCGGCGTCTGGAAACGGATGAAGACGGACCTTGAGCGGTTCGCGCGGGAGACGCCGGGCCTTGCGCTCGCCGTTCACGAGCCTTTTATCATCGATTATGCCATGGAGATCCGTACCGACGAGTCTGTCGTCGGCAGGCTTGCGCAAGCGGTGAACCTGGTGAAGCGCGGAACCGCCGAACACGGCGCCGCCTATGGGACGGATGCGAGTAAGCTGGCCAGAGTCGGCGTCCCGTCCATCGTCTTCGGACCTGGCGACATCCGACAGGCGCATACGGACGACGAATGGGTGGAGCTGGCCGAGGTATGCGCGGCCGCGGACGCGCTCGCGGCACTGATCGCGAATTACGGAAACGAAGAGGGAGAGGAAGAAACCGCATGAGCAGCACGGACATCGTGAAAATCGGCGTCGTCGGCGTCGGGACCATCTCGGAGCTGCACCTGAACGCCTACAATAACAATCCGAACGTCCGCATCGAGGCGATCTGCGACCTGAACGAGGAGCGGGCGAAGGCGACTGCCGTCAAGTACGGCGCGCCGCAGGCGTATTCCGATTATAACCGCATGTTCGCCGAGGCCGGGCTGGACGGCGTGAGCATCTGCACCTGGAACAACACCCATGAGCCGATCGCAATCGCGGCGCTTCAAGCGGGCCTTCACGTTTTGCTGGAGAAGCCGCTCAGCACGACGGTCGAAGCGGCGCTGCGGATCGAGGAAGCCGTCCGCTCGACGGGCCGCAAGCTGCAGGTCGGCTACGTCCGCCGCTACGACAACAATGCGCAGCTCGTGAAGCAGTTCGCGGATGCGGGGGAATTCGGCGAGTTTTATTACGCGAAGGCTTCGAGCATCCGACGGGTGGGCAACCCTGGCGGCTGGTTCGCCGACAAGGAGCGCTCCGGCGGCGGTCCGGTCATCGATATCGGCGTGCACGTCGTCGATCTCTGCTGGTACCTGATGGGCCGTCCCAAGCCGGTGTCGGTTTCCGCGAATACGTACCGCAAGCTGGGCAACCGCGCCAACGTCAAGCATATGACCTCCTACAGGGCGGCCGATTACGACGCCTCGCGCAACACGGTCGAGGACATGGCGAACGCGATCATCCGCTTCGAAGGCGGCGCATCCCTTCTATTGGAAGCGAGCTTCACGCTCCACGCCAAGGAGAACAAGACGACGATCTCCCTGTTCGGCGACAAAGGCGGCGTCGAGATCGATCCGGCGCTGGCCATCGTGACGGAGAAGCACGACACGATCCTGAACGTGACGCCGCAGACCGACCATCCGGGCTTCCACCTGGAGAGCGCGTTTCAAAACGAGATCGACCACTTCGTCGACTGTGTCCGGACCGGCAGCGAGCCGATCAGCCCGGTGTCCGACGGCGTCGCGGTCATGAAGATGCTGTGCGGCATTTACGAGTCGGCGGAAAAAGGCGAGGAGATCCGGCTCTCGTAATTGCGGGCGGCCCGGAACAGGAGAGGAGCGAACCCGCGTGAAGCTGGGCGTCAGCACGTATAGTCTGTATCAAGCGGTCTTGCGAAAAGAGATGAACGTCCTTGACGTCGTCGATTGGACGGCGGACCAGGGCGGAGAACATATCGAGATCGTTCCCGTCGGCTACAGCCTTTATGAAGAAGACGGGCTCGCGGAAAAAATCGCGGCGCGGGCGGCGGCATGCGGCATCGAGGTGTCCAATTATGCCGTACGCGGCAATCTCGTCGCGGAGAGCGAGGAAGCCTTCCGCGCAGAGCTCGAGCGGCTCAAGGGCGAGGTCGACATGGCGGCGAGGCTCGGCGTCAAGCGCATGCGGCACGATGCCGCGACGCACCCGGACACGTCGGCGGCGCATTACGCGCGGCTGCTGCCGCGCCTTTCCGAGGGCTGCGCGGAAATTGCCGACTACGCCGCCCGTTACGGCATCGTGACGAGCGTCGAGAACCACGGCTATTTGCTGCAAGCCTTCGATCGGGTGCTCGGTCTCGTGCACGCGGTCGGACGAGAAAACTTCCGTACCACGCTCGACGTGGGCAACTTCGTCTGTGCGGACGGCGATCCGCTGGCGTCCGTGCTCGCAAGCGTACCCTATGCGTCCATGGTGCATTTCAAGGACTTCTACGTGCGGCCGCCCGGGCGCGACCCGGGCGAAGGCTGGTTCCGCAGCACGGCGGGCAGATACCTGCGAGGCGCGATCGTCGGTCAGGGCGATCTCGACCTGCCGGGCATCGTGTCCCTCCTGAAGCGCTCGGGGTACGACGGCTATATCTCCATCGAGTTCGAGGGCATGGAGGATTGCCGCGACGGGACGCGCATCGCCTTGGCGAACGCGCGGCGTCTGTGGGACGAAGCGTGAGGGCTGAATAGCTGAGGCGAGGTTCGGCTGCGGGCGGTTTTTTTCGAGGCGATTCGGGAGCGGCGAGTTTCGCATTTTACGGGTATTGTAGCGTCATTCGGCACGCTGGCCGGGTGGCGCGTTTTTTTTGGATTTCGGAAAAGGAGAACTGAAGGAGAGAGGAAGGGATGAACATGTCCGGCAATAAAATCGGCGTTATCGTGGACAGCTTCCGGGTCGGCGTCCGGGAAGGCCTGCGCCGCGCGCGGGCGATCGGCGCGGACGGCGTGCAGATCTACGCGGTGGACGGGGAGATGGACCCGGCCGGCCTGACGGCTGCGGCACGCGCGGAGCTGCGCGCATACATCGCGTCGCTAGGGCTGGAGATCTCGGCGTTGTGCGGCGATCTGGGCGGGCACGGCTTCCAGGACCGGGCGGCGAATGCCGCCAAGATCGAGAAGTCCAAGCGGATCCTCGATCTGGCGCTGGATCTCGGCACGAACATCGTTACGACGCATATCGGCATCGTGCCGGACGACCGCGACGGCCCGGTATACGACGCGATGCAGCGGGCCTGCCGAGAGCTCGGGGAGTACGCGTCGAGCCTCGGCGGGTATTTCGCGATCGAGACGGGGCATGAGCGGGCTTCGTATCTGCGCGCGTTCCTCGATACGCTCGGGGGACGCGGGGTCAGCGTCAACTTCGATCCCGCCAACATGGTGATGGTGACGGGCGATTAAGTTGGCCGACAACGAAGACATCGAAGAAATCGACGCAATCGAAGACGACGGAGGAACGATCCGATGAGCAAAATCGCGATTTTATACGACGAAAACCTGCCCTTCCCCGGCGAACGTCCCGACGCCCGCGCGCTGCAAGCGCTGGCGAAGCTGGGCACGCTGGCGGCGGCCGGGGAGTGGGAGGCGGCACTGGCGCATGCGACGGCAGCGATCCATCTTCAGGGTCCTTATTTTCCTAAAGAGGATTGGCCCGCACTTTCCGCTTTTCTGAAGCGGGGCGGCGGCCTGCTGCACGTGGGCGGCGCGCCGTTCCGGCGTCCCGCATACCGGGGCGAAGACGGCGCGTGGCAACTGGAGACGGAGCAGACGGCTTATCATCAGCAGCTCGGCATCCATGAGCTTCTGCCCGTAGACCCGGGTCCGATCGTAGAGTATCGGGCTTCCGAGGAATTTCCGCTTTTCGCAGGCAGGGAAGCGCTGTTCGGCGTGCAGCCGACGTACGGCATCGTCGCGCACTTCACGACGCTCGACGACCATCCGGGCGACGGAGGAACCTCCGGCCCGATGGACGCGCATCTGTATCCGCTGCTGAAGGGCGTATCGCGGGACGGGCGCGAGGTGGCTGCGCCGGCCGTGCTGCTGGACAACACGAAGGGCGCCTTCGCCGGCGGCAGGTGGCTGTTCGTTCATTTGCAGGCGGAAGCGAAGCTGTGGCAGGACGAGGGGCTGCAGGCGCTCGCGGACTGGGCCGCCTATTGCGCAAGAGGCGTGACCGAGATCTGGTTAAAGCCGAACTACGCCAGCTACGAGCTTGGGGAGATGCCGGTCCTGACCGTGCAGCTTCAGGCGTTGGGCCGATCGTCGGCAGGCTCGAGTCCGCGCCGATGGACCTTCGAGCTTGAGATCTTCCGCCCGGGCCGGGACGGAAGCCGCGAGCGTATCTGGGAGACGCGCGCTTCGCTCGATGCCTCCCGCGAGCTTCGGTTCACGCGGCTTCCCACCGGATTGAACGCCGAGCCGGGCTATTACGAAGCGGCATGCCGGGCGACGTCCGACGACGGGGAGAACCGCTTGCTCCGCCAAGGGTTCTGGGGCTTTGACCGCGAGCTGCTGGCCGAGGGAGAATTCCTTGCGTGCGGCCGCGATTACTTCGAGCGCGGGGGACGGCCGGTCCCGATCGTCGGAATGACCTACATGACATCGGACGTGGCGCGCAAGTTCCTGCTGCTGCCGAATGCGGCCGCCTGGGACCGCGACATGGCCGAGATGAGCCGGGCAGGCATCAACCTGATCCGCACCGGCATCTGGTCGATGTGGCGGCAGACGATGTTCGTCGACGGCCACGCGTCGGAGGAGACGATGCGGGCGATCGACGCTTTCCTGCTGACGGCCAAGCGTCACGGGCTCGAGGTGACCTTCACCTTTTTCACGTTCACGCCGGAGCTGTGGGAAGGGTCGAATCCGTACCTGGACCCGCGGAGCGTGGAGGCCCAGAAGCGTTTTATCGCCTCGATCGTATCGCGGCACGCCGCCTCGACGCATGTGCATTGGGATCTGATCAACGAACCGTCCTTGTTCGATCCGAAAAACATTTTTAACGGCGCGCAGACGGCGGGAGATCCCTTTGAGCGGAAGTTGTATGCGGATTGGCTGAAGGCCCGCCATGACAACAGCATCCGGGTCCTTCAGGAGCGCTGGAACATGACGCCGGAGGAGCTGCCGGACTTCGAGTCGGTCCGCGCGCCGACGGCGGCGGATCTCCAGTTCAAGATCACCGGCGTACAGCCCCGGCGCAATGCCCGGCTGCTGGATTACACGCTTTTCTCCATGGACATGCACAACCGGTGGATCGGCGAGCTCAGTGCCACGATTCGCGACGCGCAGCCGGCGCAGCTCGTAACGGTCGGCCAGGACGAGGGCATATGCAGCCAGCGGCCGTCTCCGTTTTTCTACGGACCGGCAGTCGACTACACGACCGTGCATACGTGGTGGCAGAACGACGATCTGATGTGGGACGGCATCTTCACGAAGACGCCGGACAAGCCGAACCTCGTCCAGGAGACCGGCCTCATGTACGTAGAGACGCCGGAGGGCAAGGCGAAGCGCACCGAGAACGAGCTGAAGGCGATCCTCGAGCGCAAGTACGCGTACGCCTTCGCTTCGGGCGGGGCGGGCGCCGTGCAGTGGATCTGGAACATCAATCCCTACATGGACAACGTCAACGAGTCGAACATCGGGGCGCTGCGCGCGGACGGCACGCAGAAGCCGGAGGCGGACGTGTCGTACGATTTCGGCCGGTTCATGGCTTCGATCTCGGGCCTGTTCAAGGAGCGCCGGCTGGAGGAAGCGGCGGTCGTCTATCCGTTTTCCAACGACTTCTCGACGCGCAAGCTGGCGATGGACGCGACGACGCGGCTGACCCGCACGATGCTCTACGAGCTGAAGCAGCCGATACGAGGGCTGTCGGAGTACGCGCTGGATTCGCTGGACGACCATCCGCCCAAGCTGTTGATCGTCCCGAGCCCGCACAACTTCAGCGGCGAGGCGCTGGAGCGTCTGCTGGCGCATGTTGAAGCGAAAGGCGGTACGCTGCTGTTCACAGGCCCGATGGGGCTGGACGAATACTGGCGGCCGACATCTCGCATGGCTTCGCGGATCGGGGAGACGCGCTGGGCCAACGTGCGAAGGGAAGAGCTGCTGCTGCTCGAGGGGCGGGCGCTGCCGGTCTCGTTCCACAAGCTGCGGTTCGCCGAGACGGCCAAGGAGCTTCCGGCGGATGCGACGGACGCGAACGGCGCAGTCTCGGTCACGGTCCAGCCGCTAGGCCGAGGCAAGCTGATCCGCTGCCCGCTGCCCGTCGAGCTGAACGAGCGGCACGCAACGCTGACAGAGCTGTACCGGTATGCGCTGGGCGAAGCGGGCGTCGGACCGGAGCTGGAGTGGAGACGCGGCGGAGAGCTGCCAGGCGTTTTCGGGCGCAAGCTTGATTTCGCAGGAGGCTCGCTGTTCGTCTTTGTTTCCGAATATGCGGTATCGGCGGACATCGAGGTGCGCGATCCCGTCAGCAGGAGCATCTATCGGTTCGAGCTCGAAGCCGAGCGCTCGGTACTGTTCGCGATCGACCGTTCGGGCGCCGTGACCGCTGTCTATCGGCCGGACGAGACGTGGATCGAACGCTTGGACGAACAAGAATAATAGACTTTTCCGACATGCCGCCAGGGCGGTTCCTGGCGGTTTTTGTCGAACGTTCACCAAATGTTTACATAAAAATGGATTGGAATTGACATGGGCCATCTATAATCTCCTTTATTAGCTTAGCGCATTAAAGAGAGGATGTGTCCTGTTTTGATTAAAAGTAAAACCGGTCTTACCCGCATCGTCATCGGATCGATGGCGGTTCTGTTATCCGTTCCCTTCGCCGTACCGGCGTCCGTCAAGCATGTCGCGCACGCTGCTCCGACCGTTCCCGACGATAAAGGCGTGTTGATTTTGGAAGACTTCGAGTCCGGTAATGCGAGCGTCGTAAAATTAAATCCGAAGCGGGTCGTATCGGCCGCTGCGTCGATCGAGAGCAGACCGCAGTACGTAAGGAACGGCGCGTACTCGCTTAAAATCGATTACGACATGATCGACGTCGTCGACAATCCGTCGCAGCTGGAGCTGGCGCCCGGTACCGGCAGCATCGCCATCCAAGGCAAGCCGATCAAGGTCGGCTTGTGGGTATACGGCAACAACGACGGCCACCTGTTAACGACGAAGTTCCGCGACAGCAAAGGCTCTTCTTTTACGCCCGAATATTTTTCGGACGCTTCCATCGGCGTGAACTGGACGGGCTGGAAGTACATAGAGGTTGGGGTCCCTCAGGACAAGATCGAAGGCAGCTCCCTGGAGCTCTATTTTCAGGTGAAGCAGTCCGATATGTCCAAAAAGAACAAAGGCTCCCTCTGGATCGACGACGTGCAGCTGATCTACGAGGACACGGGGCTCGATCATGAAGTGCCTGCGATTCAGGCCGTCTCCCCGGCGCCGAATGCGCTGCTGACGAGCGACCTGGACAAGTTCGAGGTGAGCATTCAGGACGTGCAAGCGGGTACGGACACGATGTCCGGCATCGACACGACCTCGATCTCGCTGCTCGTGGACGGGTTGGATCTGACGGCCCAGGCGACTTATTCTGAGGAAACGAAGCTTTTGACGCTGCCTGCTTCGCTCATCACGAGCGGCTATCACGAGGTTGTCGTGACGGCCAAGGATAAGGCTGGCAATCCGGCCCGGCTGAGCTATTCCTTCACGGAAGACGCCGGCGAGCGTCTCGTCATGTCGGCACCGGCGGAGGCGATCAGCAACGAGCTGTACGAAGTGACCGTCTCTCTTGCCGGAGAACGGACGAGCAAGTCCTCGAAGGTCTCGCTCCAATACGATCCGACCACGCTCACCGTCGAGCGGATCGTCTCCAAAAACGGAACGACGGCAACCAAGACGTCCGATGCGGACGGCGTGCTCCAATTTGACGTCAACGACGTTCAGTCGTCCGGCGAGTTGGCCACGGTGCAATTCCGCGTCAGCTCCGATGCTGTACTGGGCCGCGGAGAGCGCTTCAAGCTCGTGAAGATGAGCGCGGGCACGCTCGCTTCCGATGCCGCGAATGTTTCTTCATTAGCCCAGCCCGTCCGTTACACCATCGCTTTTCCTTACTTGATCACGGTCGATGGCGTAGGCTTGAATTCGTTGACGACCTTCAAGGTGACCAAGCATGACGGTACGCCGTTTGCAGGCGCGGACGTCTTCCTGCGCGGACTGCTGGGTCAGATGGCCGTCTTAACGGTTCATGCGGAAACGCCGGTTTATGAGGACGACGATACGTCGGAGAAAGTGATCGCCACGCTTCCCGCAGGTACGCGTATCTATGGAACGCCTGAAGCTGACGATGGCTGGTTTGAAGTACAGCTTCCCGACGGCGTGACGACGGGGTACGTTCAGGAAGCGAACGTGAATGCTGCTTCGATCGTTCCTTTGAACGGCTCCCTGGGCAAGACGGACGAGAACGGCGAGCTGAAAACCGACGTAGCGACGTTGGCGAAGGGCACCTACAAGGTGCAAGCGGTCGTCGGCAGCCAAAATAGCGCGGCCATGAGCTTCGAGGTCGTCGAGCCATACGGCGCGCTGAAGCCGGAATACGTACAGACATACGTAACGGAGGACTTGTCTTCTCAGCTGAGCGTGGGCTGGACGACAAGCCCGCTGGCCAAGACAAACTACATTCAATACGTGAAGGCGGCAGATTGGAAAGAGGAAAAGCTGGTTGCGGACGATCCCAAGATCACGACGGTCCAAGCGGAGAGCGTGAATCAAGTGCTCAGCGAGCTGGAAAACGGGCCGAAGGGCGAGGTGCGTTTCCATACGGCGCTGATCGACGGGCTTAGCGAGTCGACCGCCTATAAGTATCGGGTAGGTAGCGACGATTACGAGTGGAGCGAGTGGTACGATTATTCGACGACTGATGCGAAGACGTCTACGCCGGTATCGTTCGTCTTCGTCACGGATTCCCACATCAAGGCCGACAACGGCAAGGAAACGTATCAATCGCTCATTCAAAACGCGCTAGACACTTACCCCGATACCCAATTCCTGATGCATGGCGGCGACGCTGTGGATGCGGGCGGCGCGTTCGCGGAATGGAAGCGATTCTGGGAGGCATCGGGCAGTTACGCGACGTTCCTTCCTTCGGCGACGACGCTCGGCAACCATGACGTCAAGGCGGAGGGCAAGGAAGTCTACGCCAAGGGCGCGATCCTGCCGGACAACGGTCCGGATACGTACAAGGAATACGCGTATTCCTACGATCTGGACGAGGCCCACTTCGTCGTCCTGAACTCCGAGGGAACGAAGGAGCAGATGGCGCTTCAGGCGGAATGGCTGCGCAAGGACCTGGACAGCAACAAGAAAAAATGGACCATCGCGATGTTCCACCGTCCCGTGTATCATACGGAAGCCGGCCGCGGGGATCTCGTGGAAGACGTGAAGGTTTATTTTGCCGATATTCTCGAGAGCCATAAAGTCGATCTGGTCCTGGTCGGTCACGATCACGTGTATGCGAGAACGCATCCGATGGCGGGCGGCAAAGTCGCCGCGAACGGCGTCGGCACCGTGTACCTGGACGGCGGCGCTTCCGGCTGGAAGTTCTACGATGGCGAGAAATACGATTACCTGAATTTCTCGTTCGATGACGACGTGCCCGTCTATTCTCACGTTCAAGTGGCGGACGATGCGATCAAGGTTGAAGCGAGAACGCTGACCGGCGAGCTCGTCGATTCGTTTGCGATCGCCAAGACGAACGGCAGTACGGATCCGGGCACTCCCAACCCGGGCACGCCGACCAACCAGGCCGGTTCCGGTGAAACGGATAAGACGGTGCATGAGCTGACGGAGAAGGAGCTGCAAGCGGTCCAGGCGAACGGCGATCTGACGGTGAAGGTAACGGGCACGATTCAACAGTTGAAAATCGATCCGAGCCTGCTGGCCAAGCTGGCCGCGAATAAAGTCGATTCCCTGGTCATCGCGGGCGACAATCAGCCGCAAATCCGGATCGCGGCAGCCGGGCTGAGCGCGCCGGCCGACGGATCGGATCTCGTTCTGACCTGGAAGAAGGAAGAACTCGTGAATGCAGGCACCCTGAATCAGGTCGCGATGGCGCCGAACGCAGAAGCGTCCAGCCGCTTGGCCTTCAGCGTATCCTCCAACGGCAAGGCATTCGCGTACACATTGGATTGGAAGAGCTTGTCTCTTACGCCTTATACGAATTTGTACAAGGTGACCGAAGGCGGAAAGCTGGAGCTTGCGACCTTCAGCCTCGTCAACCAAAAGCAGACGCCGACGCTGTCCTCGGGCGTGACGTATGCAGCGGTTGAAGTGAAGCACGGCTATTCGGATCTTGCGGCTTCCCATTGGTCGTATCCGTACGTCCAGATGCTGTCCGGCATCGGCGTCATCCAAGGCACCGGCGACGGCTCGGTAAGCCCGGACAAGAAAGTGACGAGGGCCGAATTCACGACGATGATCGCAAGAGCGCTTGGGCTTCAGGCATCGGGCTCGGCTGCCTTTGCGGACGTGAAGGCCGGCGCCTGGTACGGCTCGGCTGTCGCCGCGGCTGCGGAGCACGGCATCGTCATGGGGAATAGCGGCGGGCGCTTCAATCCGAACGCCGACATCTCCAGGCAAGAAATGGCCGTCATGATCCAGCGGGCGCTGGATTACCGCAAGGTGACGGTGCCTCAGACCGGCGGCGGAGCGAACTTCGGCGATCAGGCCGACCTTGCGGATTGGGCGCGCGATGCGGCGCAAGCCCTTAGCAAGCTCGGCTTGATGGAAGGCGATGCGAACGGCAGCTTCAAGCCGCTGAACCCGGCGAGCCGCGCGGAGACCGCCAAGGTGATCTCGATGCTCTTGTTCCAATAATCGAATCGTTTGCTTACAGTACGACCAGGAAAACCATCAGAATAAACAAACAGCAGACGCGCGCGTCTGCTGTTTGCTTTCTCTCCTTGTTCGCGGGGGCGTCTAGCGACAATTCTCCTTCACGTCGACGCGATCGTTTCTAATCGTGACGGTGGAATAGCCGGAGGCGCTTTCCGTGTAAGAACATACCGTTTTTTGAACTGTCTGTCCGCGCGCGTCGGTGTACTTGAGATAAATGCCGCCTTCGCCGTTGAGGCTTAGCTTGGGACTAATTGCTTTCTTTTGTCCGGTCTTGATCGTTTTCGCATAGGTGTGTTTGGCGCCGCTCTCGATCGCATTGCCGGCGGCGTCGCTGTGCAGGATGCCCGTCTCGACGGAGACGAGGTCGTAATCGGAGTCGTTGACGACAGTCACGGAGAAGCTTCGGAATTGCCTGAAAAATTCGTCGTTGGTCTTCCATACCGCGAAGAGGGACAGCAGGAGTGCGGCAACGACGGCAGGTACGGCGATTGAAATTTTGGCGGCGCGTGTCATCGTTTTATCATCCCCTTACAAGGTAGACTCGTTAGACCGAAGGAAGGTTGCATTTCATAAATAGATTGACATGAATCTTAATGGTGTCCTGGATTTTGAATACGAGACGTCGATCGAGAAGCTGTGGTCTGCTTTAACCGATTCCGCCAAGCTGGCCGAGTGGATCGCCAACATCCATACCAGCAAACCGATGGAAAATAATCTTGGGCCGGTCGTCGGTCATCACTTCCACTTTCACATGGAGCCTTCGTATTGGGACGGACTTATCGAGGGCGAGGTAAAGCGAGCCGTACGGACGCCGGTTGCCGGTGCCTGCGCGGCTCGTGTTCGTTATGCCGGGGATTGCCCCAATGCCAATCTTAAGGAAAATTTAAAAGTTAATATGGAAAAAAATTTAACAATACGCGCTAAAATGCACTTAAGAGCTGCAGAGGAGCGTGGAACGATTGAACGCGAAGTACCTTTCTCCTGTACTATGGATCAAGCTGGGCGCCGCCACCTTGTTTGCTGGCTACCTTTACGTATTGATCAAGATTATCCTGTTCAAATTCAGCGACGTGAACGTCACCTTGCTCGGACGCCTCTTGCTCGAGGCTGCCGATCAACCGCACAATATCGCCTACAGATTGCAGTTCGCCAACCTGACGCCCTTCGTATCGATCCGGGAAAATGTAGCGGGACTGCCGCATATGCACGATACGATCAACCTGTTCGGCAATATCGCGCTGTTCGTGCCGCTCGGGCTGTTCCTCGGCTTGTTCGTCGGATGCCGTCTGCCCGCCGTGCTCTTCTATGCGCTCGGCGTCAGCCTCACGCTGGAGAGCGCCCAGCTGGTCTTTGCCATGGGCAGCTTCGACGTGGACGATATGATCCTGAACACGCTCGGCGGCGCGATCGGCTACAGCCTGTTCGCAGGCTCGGGACTTGCGCGGGGCAGGCTGACTCAGGCGGGGGCGGGAGGCAGGGAGCGCTCTTAAATTTGTGTAAAGTGCTTGCGGATTGGGCGAATTAAGCATAATATTTCCAGGAGACAGTAGGAGTAGCGACTGCGGATTGTGAGGGATAAGCGATTAAAAAGCTGTATATCTTTTTGTCCGCATTAACGCTTATCGGGTTTGTTCTCATCGGGATATTTTTGATCCAACTACATCCGTTTAGGACCTTTAAGCAGCAAGAATTATCAGGACGACTGATTTTACCCAACCCTTATTCTTCGAAGTCGAATGAGAAGGAAGTTCTCGAGATCGCTCTGCCGTCAAACGAGCAAAGTATTTCTCGGGGACCGATCGCCCATACCATCTTAAATCGTCTATCGAGCGGCAGCACGCCGACGAATCGATATAAACTAGACGCTGAATCTAGAGATAGACTGGTTGTGCGGGATTCCACGTCTCGGAACGAATGGAGCATCGATGTCGATCATCGCTATGCGATCTTCTCGCCCGGTGAACGTTTCGTGGCATTTGAAAAGTCGAGCAGTTCGTTAAGCAAAGGCTATGACCTAGTGGTATGGGATTTCAAGAGAGATGTAACAAAGGTGATTTTGAAGGACTTTGAAATGAGCGAGCCGTTTGTATGGGTGCCTTAATCCATTTTTATTCTCATTAGGAGTTAATATAATTTTGAAACCTACTAAAACGAATTTTGCTTGGTCGAACGTACTTACAAACATACTTTTTATATTCGTATATTTTTCTATGTACATTTTGGGAAGCTACATAGGCGTGTTCAACATTTTAATAATTTTATTTTTAGTATTTATACTGCCAGTCATCGTTGTCCGGAGTAATTTTAAAAACCATTGGAATCACTATCGCTCAATCTCTATCTCTTGCTTTATTGTACCGCTGTGCGCGGTTTATTTGGGCCAGAGGTATGGTTATGCCTTTTCAAATGATTATATCCTCCACAACAATCCTCAAGATGCAGAGGAGCATTATTGGGGCAGCAGTTTTTTGGCTTTTTCTATAATGGTCGTATTCATTGCTGAGATCTTCTTTTTTATCAAGTTCAAAGTTGCGAGTATTCGGCTGGCCAAAACAAAAAGACCCTGAATTAAATCGGTAAGGCGCCTGCCTCCGCTCACGTGAAACCCGCATAACGCAAAATTGTCAAAATTGCGCTATGCTCGCATGCAAAGACTCCACACGCTCGCCCGCCGCTCGCGTGGTACCCAACATAGCGCAAAATTGCGCTATGCTCGCATGCAAAGACTCCACACGCTCGCCCGCCGCTCACATGATACTCAGCATAGCGCAAAATTGCGCTATTCTCGCATGCAGGGACTCCCCCGCACGTCAGTCCCGCTAACGCTCGCCCGCAGCCAGAATACCTATCCCATATACGCATCCATAATCAGCTCGATATCGTAAGGCGACACCCCTCGGTTCACGGCGAAGACGGATTCCGCTTGCTCGATCGATTCGACGAGCTCGCCTCTTGCCTGCGCATGGAGCAGGAACAAATCGTACAGGTCAGGCTTTCTCAGTTCAGTCATAGCCTGGCCCATCAGCGTCATCCCTTGCCGGTTCCCTTCCACGTTATTGTAGTAGTCGGGGTGCCTTGTCAGCGAGAGGTCGGTCCAGATGACGGTGCGCTTTGCTAAATCAAGAATTACCGGAATCGCAACCTGCGTATTTGCCGCCAAGTCGATTTTATCGACAACGGTAGTAGGCTCGAATATTTCGCCGGAACCCGGATTTCTGCGTATCATCCATCCCACGAAGCATTCCGGCAAGTCGCAATATGGCTGCAAGGTGAAGGATTGCATCGCGGCGACTACGTACCGTACGCCTTTTCCGACCAGCGTGGGGATATGCAGGTCGATGAATTCGCAAGCGCCATGAGGCGCGGATACGATATCGCCGCTATGCACGACCAGATACTTGGAGGAACGCAAATTCGTATAGGAGATGTGATCGGCGTATCGCCATTTATGATCGTACAAGACGGCAGACAGGTCGATGTCGACTCTCCCGGTTGGCTGGCCGTCGACCAAGCCTTCTTTCCACCAAGTAAAAAAGCGGATCGTATCTCCCTCGGGTATCGGTACGCGGCTGCCGCGAACGATGGTGCGCAGCGACTTGCTTGCTGACCGTTGTGAGAACGGAACGAGGTAGGTTTTAAGGCGTTGATCGATGTACGTCTTCCCAAGCGGAGGCAGCAAGGAGAAGCGGCGAACCAGCTCCTGCCGGCATGCGTCCACGATAGCGGAACATACGGCATCCGGAATGTCGGAGAGCGAATAAGGAATCGAAAATGCTTTGGCTACATTGCCTTTTGGGAAAAAGGTGCGCAGCTTCTGCGGGTTCGGGCGATTAGCGAAATGCGATTTGACCTGGAGCAATACAGGCGTCGCAATCTCGTTTATCACTTCTTCAAAGGCCAGCACAACGTACTCGCCGTGTTCCGTCGAACGCGCCAATTGATCCAGTCTTCTGGCAAACTCGCCCGGACGCTGCATCAGCAGATCGATAAGCCTCCAGACCTGATTCGACTGAAAAGCGAGTTCAATACTATTGTTGAACGTAACGAACGGCTTATCGTTCCGAAGGATATCGAAGGCTTCCTGACATTGAGGGAATCGGCGCTTATATTCTGACGGATGAAGAATCTCGCCCAAACGAATCCAGCGCTGTTTGTGCCGCAGCATATCCTCTGTCGTGGAGTTGCTCTGTTCTAGCAGGGAGAGCAGCAACTTTCTCTCAGGTCGCGTAAACTTGCGGAACCGCGTTGCCTCGGCAAGGCTCGTATCGCCGCCCGACCAGGCGACGGCAAGCCGCAGAACGTCGGTAGCCGTTTTGACGTATCGTCCGATTAAAGCCGGTTCAGCTTTGCCGTGTTTGAGAAGGGAGCCAACAACAAAAGCTGCATTTTCCTTAAAAGGAATCGTAGAAGGAAGTGTCTCTTTTAACGCTTCATTTTCCAAACAACTGATCGCGGTATCTAGATCTTGTTTGTCGGTCTCCGAGATCGATCCTTTGGCACTCATGATGCGGCCGATGAGCACGTGGAATTCAGCCCTTGATCCCAGGTCGATGACCTTCAGTTCGCGGCGCCCATCCTTCAACGGCATTCTGTCGCTGGCTTCGTTATGGGGCAGCTCCAAGGTGTAGTAATGATAGAAGGCGTTCAAATAAAGATCCGCATCGTGCTCCTGCATGAGTTGTCCGGGAAATCCGGAATACATCGGCCGATATTGGACATGGGCCCCGACCATCACCTTCAGATCGGCAACGATTCCGTCGTAGAGTACATGAAAGTCTTCAGCAGAAAGCAAGCTGGCCTCGCGCGTCAAACGCGGCGAAAACCGATATCCTAACGCCTCGATGTTCTTCATGGCGGTAGCCAGCCAAGCCGTCGAGACCGGATTGTCGCTAGGCTCGCTTTCGATGACAACTTTGAGCGCTCGGCGCAAAAAAATGGAATTCATCATTGTTGTTCTCCCGTAAAAAGAAATCCCCAGGAAAGCTGCGACCCTAAATCTCGAATTTGATTAGAAGGAAGGATCGCAATAGCCTGGGGATCAGAACCGGCAGCCGATGACCGCCAGTCCTGATGTCATTTATCATCCTATAATTTCCGGAACGCGAACAGGGCGGAAGTATTACGGCTTGCATGTATCGGTTGATAATTAGGATTCATCCAGCATAACCGTATTCATAGCCGCGTCGAACGCCACGGAAATCCCCAATTTCTCGCATAAGAACCGGAGGGGGAACATGGTTGTATTGGAATAGTTGCCGTTTACCGAAAAGGGCTTCGGCGCTTCGGCTATAGGCTCGTCGCCGATTCGGTAGCTTTGGTCGCGCCACGAGTAGGTAATAAGCCGATCTCCCTTGGAGAACGTCCAGGTTTCATAGACCGCGTTATACTTTTTAGGATCCGGGTTGGAAAAGCTGATATCGACCTTTACGCCCAGGCTCTGGAACAATTCCGAGCGAGAAATGTACAGGATGCCGTCGCGATACATGGGGGACAATTTTACGTTTGCCGGTTCGCCGTTGACCGAAAAGCTCAGCGGCATCTTGACTTTCGACGGCTTTAAGTCGACTGCATATGGCGTGCCGTCGCCGGGATAGCCGCCGTAACCCCAACTATATACGGTTCCGTCTTTCGTCTGAGCCAGATTCATCGTATATCCTGCATGGATCCGAATGACATGGGAGAGACCGGCGACCTTGCCTTCGACCGTGTTTATCGTTCCGTCTGCCTGCAAGGCCAACAGTTGACCGCCGGCGGATATCGCGACCGTAGCTTTTAAAGCATTCAGTTTCGCTGGCGTTTTACGGACGCTTGTGAGCCCGTTGGTCTTCCCCCAGTTCCACACGCTGCCGTCCGCCAGAAGCGCATTGGAGTCATAATTGCCCGCAGCGATGGATTTGACCTTGCCGATTCCGGGAACAAGGTAGGGCTCGAATTGCGTATTTTTCGTGCCGTTGCCGATCGCGCCGTAATAGTTGTAGCCCCATGTCCAGACTTGTCCGTCCCGGCTCAGCGCCATCATATGGTAGCCGCCAGCCGATACGGCTGAGATGTTCTGGAGACCGCTGACTTGCACGGGGATTTGCGAAGCATCCTGGGCTGCACGATTGGCTCCTTGAAGATCGTTGCCAAGCGTCCATACCGTTCCGTCGTTCTTGAGCGCGATCAACAAGTCCGCACCGGCGCTGATCGCCGAGATGTTCGAGAGCCCTTCGATCCGGGTCGGCGGAGCGTTGACCACGTTGTGACTGATGGCGTCTATGAAGGTGCCGGACCGCCATACCGAGCCGTCTTGGAGCAGTGCGTAGGAAGCGCTCTTCGAAGACGCCGTCTGCTTCACGTTGGCTAGAGATAGCCACTTCGGTACATATTGCTCGTACAGCGTACCGTCGCCGAGTTGACCGTCTTTATTGGCTCCCCATGCGGCGGTGCGGCCGTCGGCATAGACGAGAAATTGCGAATTCCAACCCGCTTCGATGGAGACGATGGGATTGCTCGCAGCTGGGCCGGACGACTCGGCCGCTTGAGCGAATGCGGAGGACAGGAGCAGAATGGATAGCGATAGAGCTAAAATGCCGGTTTTTCGGAACATTGATCTGGACATGAATTTGCCTCCTTTTCCAAATTGAAGGAACTTCTAATTGGACGAGGCGGAGTAAGTTTAGTTGCATTTCGAAGGGGGTTTTACACGCAATATCATTATAACGCCAAACCGCCACAACGCTTGTCCCACAACGAAAAAGCCCGCCGGACAATCCGGCAGGCTCCGCCCCTCAAATTTTCTTTTACTTTACATGCTCGGGCTCAAAGCAGGAATAAAGCTCAATTCGCTCGGTGCGAAGCGCTGGTCCGTGACCAGATTGCCGAATTCGTCGATGCCGTAAACGGAAGTCAGCGTATTGGGCAGCGAGGTGGAGAACATGTCGATCTGTACTTCATAAGCGACGTTGCCTCCGATGAAAAAGGTTCTGACGTCATAGGAATTCGCGGGGACGTCATACGAGAGCATATACGCCGAATAGAAGGTGTCCGAATCGACAGAAGCGAAAACAGAAACGATGATACTTACAGGAGTCGTAAGATCCAGATTTCTGACGTTCAGGACGATGTTGGAAGCGGCCGTGTTGAAGTCTCTCGTGTTCGTTACCGTACCGGTTGAAAAAGGCATGCCTGTCACCTCCTCTTGGTATGGCATGATGTATCGTATGCGAGGTTTTATCAATCGCATGGACAAGTGTTGTCGACGATTCGCCCCATTTTTAACGTGCATGCCCAAAAAACCAACGCGGCCAAGCTAACCGAGGCCCCCAGTATGCACACGCCAAGCCACCCCGCCCACGAATAAATCCAGGTCGAGGCGACTGCGCCTGCTGCGCTTCCACAGGAATAAAAAATCATGTAAGCTGCGGTCAGCCTGCTCCTCGCCTCCGGACGAACGCTTAAGAGCATGCTTTGATTCGTGACGTGAACCGCCTGCACCGCGAAGTCCAACATCACGACTCCCGCGACAAACAGCCACATAGAGTGCTGAAGCGCTCCTATGGGCAGCCAGGAAAACGATAATAGAAATAAAGCGATGCCTGTCGTCCATTGTCCGAATCCCCGATCCGCCAGTCGTCCCGCACTGCGGGCGGCCAGAGCACCCGCTGCCCCGGCGAGTCCGAAGAGTCCAACGAGGCTGTGGCTGAACGACAAGGGCGGGGCGCTCATCGGCAACACCATGGAGGACCATAAGATGCTAAAGTCTGAAAAAAGGAAGAACGCAAGCAGTCCGCGAACGGTCAGCAGCGGAATTTGAACGAATAAATCCTTGATGGACCGGAGCATGTCCGGATACGTGACAGCTCTTGGCGGGCGCTTGGAAGCGGGGGTGACGGTTATGAATAAATATGCCATGCCGATCGTAATCATTGCCGCAGCTATATAGACGGATCGCCATCCGGCCATATCCGCCAGGATCCCCGAGAAAGTGCGGGCCAGTAAGATCCCTAGGACGATACCGCTCGTAACGACGCCGATCGTCCGGCCGCGACTTTGCTGCGACGCCCGATTGGCGGCAAGGGCAACGAGAACTTGTGCAACGACAGCCTGAAAACCGACCATGCCCATGCCGAGAAATAGAAACCATTTGTTCGGCGCAAACGCAACGATGCTTAATCCGATCGCGATGAATACAAGCATTCCGGTGACGAGCCGACGCGGATCGAGCATATCTCCCAGCGGGACCAGGAAAAATAATCCTAACGCATAACAACATTGCGTCGCCGTTACTACGATGCCGATGACAGCCTTGCTGATGCCGAATTCCAGCGTAATCGCATCAAGCAAAGGCTGAGAAAAATAAATCGTGGCGACTGCCAGGCCGCAGATGATTGCATACAGCAAAACCGCTGCACGCGTGAGATGCGTGTGTGACGCTTTGTCATTTGGACGAAACGCCGGAGAAGTAAACATGCAAATAACCTCCATAAGTGTACCATTTGGTACATTATTTATTCTCCGATTAACGCACTTATTTCACGTATTGTCAACGAATAATTGACCTGAATAAAATTATTGGATATTATTTATGTACCAATTGGTATTTTATAAGGAGGCTTTATGGCCAGAACGCGAGCATTCGATCAGCAGAAGGCGTTAACGGAGGCTATGCATGTTTTTTGGGAAAAGGGGTACGAGGCGACTTCGCTTAGCGACTTAACCTCGCGCATGGGGATTCAGAAACCCAGTCTGTATGCAGCCTATGGAGACAAATTGTCCTTGTTCGAATCGGCGCTTCGAAACTATAACCAGCTGCATGCGAAGTCCGTGCGTTCGAAGCTGGTCAACAAGACGAGCGTCAAGGCTGCGTTCAGGCAGCTGTTTCTCGATGGAGCGTTCCCGGGCGGGACGCAGGAGCAAAATGGTTGCTTCTGCTTGAATACGATGGTGGAGCTCGCTCCGCACGATGCGAAGCTTGAAATTTTGACGCGGGAGCATCAACAATATTTGGCGGCGATATTTCAAGAAACGCTGGAGCGGGGGGTAATCGCCGGGGAGATCGACCGTTCGGTCGACTGCCGGGCAATCGCGCAGTCTCTTTTGGCTTCTTTCGTCGGAATCACCGTATTGAAAAAATCGAATCTGAGTCGGGAATGGATCGATAATTGCATCGAGTCCGCGCTGTCGTTACTCATAGCGCCACCAAGCACGGGACCTGAATCGGCGCATGAACCGAGGAAATGAAAAGGAGAGGCTGTCCCAAAGTCATTTGGAACAGCCTCGTTTCTTCTGCTCGCCTGCAGGGCTTGAGCGGCCCTGCGCGGATGGCGTCCGCGCGAGGCGCGGCAGCGCATGTCGACTGTCAACCTCAGCAGTTGGTGGCCGGGCGGGTTGCTCAGCGGGCTGCTGGGCAGCTTGCTGAGCGGGTGGCCGAGCAGATTGCTCAGCGAGCTGCTCATCAGGTTGCTCAGCTGGTGGCCGAGCGGGTTGCTCTGCGAGCTGCTCGTAGGGTTGCTCAGCGGGTGGCCGAGCGGGTTGCTCTGCGAGCTGCTCGTAGGGTTGCTCAGCGGGTGGCCGAGCGGGTTGCTCTGTGGGTAGTCGAACGGGTTGCTCAAACTCAAAAGCCTGCAAATATACATCCTTTTCAACACTTGAATCCGTTTTTGGAGCAAATGCCTGCGTACGTGCATCTTTTGCTGCTCGAACGGCGCTTCGGGGGCGTTTGCCGTTACAAAAGCCTGCAGATTCGCATCTTTACCCTTACGGCCATCGGAATACGAAGCAAAGCCTGCAGATTTGCAGGTATTTGCCCCCGCGCCGTTTTCCTGGTCCAGATCGGACTTAATCGCCGTGTCGATTCGTTTGTGGCCCGGCGATGGCTCAGCTGGTGGCCGAGCGGGTTGCTCTGCGAGCTGCTCATCAGGTTGCCCAGCTGGTGGCTGAGCGGGTTGCTCTACGGGTAGTCGAGCGGGTTGCTCAGCCTCGAAAGCCTGCAAATATACATCCTTTTCAACACTTGAATCCGTTTTTGGAGCAAATGCCTGCGTACGTGCATCTTTTGCTGCTCGAACTGCGCAGCGGGGGCGCTTGCCGTTAAAAAAGCCTGCAGATTTGCATCTTTACCCTTACGGCAACCGGGATCCGAAGCAAAGCCTGCAGATTCGCATCTTTACACTTACGGCCATCGGAATACGAAGCAAAGCCTGCAGATTTGCAGGCATTTGCGCCGCGCCGTTTTCCTGGTCCAGATCATACGGCAGCCGGGAGACGAAGCAAGCGTTTGTTGGAAGTCCGGTCCAAAAACCGGGAGTCAAGCCTCCATCGTGCCGATATCGATGACGAACCGGTACCGCACGTCCGAAGCCAGCACGCGTTCCCACGCTTCGTCGATCCGGTCCGCGGAGATGACCTCGATCTCCGGCGCAATGCCGTGCTCGGCGCAGAAGTCGAGCATTTCCTGCGTTTCGCGTATGCCGCCGATCATCGAGCCGGCGAACGAGCGGCGGTGGCCGATCAGCGAGAATACGTTCACCGACAACGGCTCCGCCGGCGCGCCGACGTTGACCAGCGTGCCGTCCAGCGCCAGCAGCGAAAGGTAAGCGCTCATGTCAAGCTTCGCGCTCACAGTGTTCACAATAAGGTCGAACGAGCCCGCCAGCGTCTTGAACGTCTCCGGATCGCTCGTTGCGTAGTAGTGGTCCGCGCCCAGCTTCAGGCCGTCTTCTTTTTTCTTGAGCGATTGGGAGAGCACCGTGACCTCCGCGCCCATCGCATGCGCGAGCTTCACCGCCATATGTCCCAGCCCGCCGAGTCCGACGACGGCGACGCGCCTGCCGGGAGCGGCGCCCCAGTGGCGCAGCGGCGAATAGGTGGTGATGCCGGCACATAGCAGCGGCGCGGCCGCGTCAAGCGCGATCCCGTCCGGGATGCGCACGACGAAGTCCTCGGTGACCACGATATGGGTGGAATAGCCGCCTTGCGTATATTGGCCGTACTTGTCGATCGCGCCATAGGTGCTCGTCATGCCGTTCAGGCAGTACTGCTCCTCGCCCTTGTGGCAGTTCGGGCAATCGCCGCAAGAGTCGACCATGCAGCCGACGCCGACACGGTCCCCAACGGCATGCTTGGTGACGGCCGGCCCGACCTGAGCGACGATGCCTGCGATCTCGTGCCCCGGCACGAGCGGATATTGAACCGGCCCCCACTCGCCGCGGGCGGTGTGGATATCGGAATGGCAGATGCCGGCGTATTTAATTTCAATAAGAACGTCGTGAGGCTGAAGCACTCTGCGTTCGATCTCGGTCAGTTTGAACGGGCCTTCGGGGCCAAAGGTCGCACGTGCGTTAACGGTGATCATCTTAAAACCTCCTGGATGTTCATGATTTGTAGCGGAGCTGCGGGCAACGTGCGGTTTGACAATACGCCTACGAGTACGACAACGACAACGACGCACCCCATTCGGCAATCAATAAAAGCGCGCCGCGCAAGCTCGATACGTTTTGTTTAATCGACTCGTGTCTATTATAGAGGGCCGAAGCCTGCATTCAATGGTTAAAAAAAAGCGATCTGTTCAGATGTGAACAGATCGGCTAAATGTGTTGATTATTAAAGGTGCCTATCTCATAGGGAACTTCAAATCTGTAAATTTATTGGAGGCCAATCTTTAATTTCTTAGGTATTTATGGATGCGCTTACAATTTATAATGAACTCGGAGGTGAGGCAGTCGTACTCGGCACGATATCGGACGCGGCAAACGGGCGAGCTGCGTGAGGAAGGCCCAAACGGTGCCTGGAGAGGCATGATTAAATCCGAAACGAATACGAGGAGGAATATGATGTTTAAACTTTCAAAGAAAATGACTTCGGCATTGCTGGCGGCTACGATGAGCTTCGGCCTGTTCGCGACGGCCTCGAGCGCGGCGACGGACTATTGGCAGAATTGGACGGACGGCGGCGGGACGGTCAATGCGGTCAACGGTTCCGGCGGCAACTACAGCGTCAACTGGTCGAATACCGGGAACTTCGTGGTCGGCAAAGGCTGGAACACCGGCTCGCCGAACCGGGTCATTAATTACAATGCCGGCGTATGGGCGCCTTCGGGCAACGGTTACCTGACGCTGTACGGCTGGACGCGCAACTCGCTCATCGAATATTACGTCGTGGACAGCTGGGGCACTTACAGGCCGACCGGGACTTATAAAGGTACCGTGAACAGCGACGGCGGCACGTATGACATTTACACGACGACGCGCTACAACGCGCCTTCGATCGACGGCACCCAGACGTTCACCCAGTACTGGAGCGTGCGGCAGTCGAAGCGACCGACCGGAAGCAACGTAGCGATCACCTTCAGCAATCACGTCAACGCCTGGAAGAGCAAAGGCATGAACCTGGGCAGCAGCTGGTCCTATCAAGTGCTGGCGACCGAAGGCTACCAGAGCAGCGGCAGCTCCAACGTCACCGTCTGGTAATGTCCCCCTATTGAGAGACACAAGACCGCCGGTCTAACCGCCGGCGGTCTTCTCTTTTTCAACGCCGGGGACCGATTGGCTTCGACCCGTCCGAAAGGAGGCAGATGCATGAGAAAGCTTACCTTGATTTCGCTTGTCGCCGCCGTCCTTCTCGCGGCTTGCGCTCGCTCGTCCGACGGCAAGCCGGCAGCGAGCACAACGCCCGCCCGTACTGCTGCAAGCGGGACGCCTGCCGCAAGCGATAACTTCGCGCTGATCGATGGGGGGCATTTCACGAATACGAAGTCCGGATTTTACGGAAAAGAGACGGCGGTGCCGGACTTTTATATCGGCCGCTACGAGGTCACGCAAAAAGAGTGGACCGAAGTCATGGACGGCAACCCCTCGGCGTTTAGGGGCGACCGTCTGCCGGTGCAGATGGTAAGCTGGTACGACGCGGTCGCGTATTGCAATGAGCGAAGTCTGAAGGAAGGCTTGGAGCCCTACTACGTCATCGACAAAACGAACAAGGATCCGCGCAATCGGAGCGAAAACGATCCCCTGAAGTGGACCGTCACGATCCGCGAGGGAGCGGACGGTTACCGGCTGCCTACCGAGGCGGAGTGGGAGTACGCGGCCGGCGGCGGCGCGGCGAGCAAGAGCTATACGTACAGCGGGAGCAACGAAGCGGACGAGGCGGCCTGGTACTGGAGAAATGCCGGCGAGCAGCGTCTGTCCGGCGCCTGGAACTGGCCCGCCATCGAGAACAACCATACGCAGCCGCGGGCGGTCGGCGGCAAGAAGCCTAACGAGCTGGGGCTGTACGATATGACCGGCAACGTTCGGGAATGGTGCTGGGACTGGTATGAGGATCCGGAGCTCGGGAGCGGCCTGTTCCGTATCGTCAAAGGCGGCGGGTGGATCGGCGACATCGGCAGCGGGGAGACGGCCTACCGCGGCAAGTTCGAGGCGAGCGGCGTCGGGCCGGACCAGGGATTTCGCGTCGTTCGCGCGGCCGGACCGAAGGCATAACGCCGCGCCAGGAAGTGCGGGCCATCCGTGAATCGTGCCGCTGCATCGGAGCCCGGTCCCGGCGCTTGCGGCGAGCCGCTACAGGTACCGCAGCGCCGGATCACCGTCCAGCCAATGGACCGGCAGCCCGGGAAATGCCATGCGCAGCCGCTCCGCCACGAGCCGCATGCCGGGCGCCTCGCTCTCGGCGTGCCCGATGAAGAGCATCGCCTTCGCCGCGCCAAGATGGACCGCGTCCCGCACGTATTCCGGCGTCTCCCACTCGGGTCCTTCGCCGGCGACGATCAAGTCGAGCCGCTCCTCGCGCAGAAGCGGGATCGCGAGCCCGCCGCCGCCGCGATAGCCGGCGAGCACGCCGACGCGGCGACAGAGCGCGGCGGCGTCGCCCGCAAAGCGGACGCCCGACAGGCCGAGCCGCGCCTTGACGTGCGCGGCCGCCTCGTCCGCGCGCATCGCCGGGACGGCGAGCACCGCCGCCGCCGGCAGCATGCGCTGGAGCTCGGCCTTCCAGCCCAGCGCCCGGACCATGCCTAGCGTGATCGGATCGGGCGCCGCGCGGTGGCAATAATCGTGATGGCGATACACGGCGACGCCGGACCGGCGGAGCAAGTCCTGCTTGAACGCATAGACGGGATCGCCTTCCGGGAGCCGATCGGGCGTCCGGTGGCTGTAGTAGAGGCCCTCGTGGGCGATCAGCAGATTGGCGCCCAGCGCAGCCGCGCGCTCCACCGCTTCGATCGAAGGCATGAAGGCGACGGCCGCGCCGCTAACCGGCGCATCCGGATCGTGGGGGCCGAGCAGGACGTCGACCGTATCCGCGACCGGCGGCACATCGCCGCGCAGCCAGGCGATCATGTCGCGAATAGCAAGGGGCATGGGCAAGACCCGCTTTCACGTGAGATAGGCGCTTTTTGGCAGCTCCGCATTCCGTGACGGCAGCCGCCCTGTTTTCGCTGTGATTTCAGCCTGGACGCGATCGCTCGGCGTTCCGCCGAGGACCGAAGCGCTCTCATTGTAGCAGAGCTTATGTCCTCGGACACCCCCGCAAACCATGGTTTAACACCGTCCAAAGTTTAGCTCCGCCGCACAGCGGCCGCACTTGTTAAATTTACAAAGAAATATGCTAAGTTTTGAAAGTGCGGCCGGGACCGCGATACGCTACAATAGAAGCAGCGAAGACGATAAAATGCCGTGCCGCCTTCGGCACGAGATATGAAAGCGATTACAATAACGATGCCGAGACGATCGGGCCGGACGGGAGGTTGCCATGAGAAAGGTCATTCTGGTGGACGACGAAATGTTCGCCCGCAAAGGGTTGGCGGGCTTGATTCCCTGGGAGCAGTACGGCTTCGAGGTGGCGGGAGAAGCGGAGGACGGGGAAGAGGCGTTGGGGCTGATCGGCCGCCTGTCGCCGGACATTGTCGTCACCGATATCCGCATGCCCGTGCTCGACGGACTCGAGATGATCCGGGCGGCGCAGGAGCGCGGCTATCGCGGCACGCACTTTATCATCATCAGCGGCTTCGGCGACTTCAAGTACGCGCAGCAGGCCGTACGCTTCGGCGTGCAAGACTATCTGCTGAAGCCGATCGACGAATATGAGCTTATCGCCTGCCTTGTCCGGATCGGCGAGCAGCTGAAGCGGGAGCAGGAGCGGACCGAAGCGGAGGACGCGCTGCGGCGCCCGTCGCTGTTCGAAGCGCTCGTGTCGGGACGCGCGGAGGCGCGCGAGCTGGACGCGGGCCGCCATACGCTGGGATGGCAGGCGGATTTGCAATTCCGCTATTACGCCGTCGAGCTGAACGACGCGCCGACGGAGGAGGAGCCCGAGGCGGCGCTGCGTCGCGCCGGCGACGCGGCCCGCGCGCTCGCCCGCGCCGTGTCGGAGGCGGGCGCCGTGCCGCCTTGCTCCTGCGAGCCTTACGTTCACTTCAGGGACCGGTACGAGCTGGGCCTCCTCGTGCCGGGCACGGCCGATGCGCGCGAGGCGAAGGCGCTGGGCGAGCGCCTGGCGAGAGTGGCCGGCTGCGGCGACGGCACCGTGGCCCGCGTCTACGTCGGCGAGGCCGCGCCGGGCCTCCTGCGGGCCCGACAGTCCTTTTTGTCCGCGCAGGAGGCGCGCAGAGCGAAGTTCGCGAAGGCCGGGGATACGGTCCTCCTGTTCGAAGAGCTGCGCGATACCGAGACCGACGCCTGCCGCGAGATCGAGCCCGCGGTATACGCCGCGCTGCTTGAAGGGCTGGAGGAGCATGATGCGGGCGCGATGACGGACGCCCTGGACCGGATGCTCGCGGCGTTCCGCGAGCAGCGCTTTGCGCCGGACGCCGTCGCGGCGGCCGTATCCCGCGTCGTTTACGGGGCGACGGGCATCGTCCGCACGATGCAGGGCGACGACCGCAAGCTGAAGACGATGAATGCGGCGATCGGCTGGCAGGAAGCCCCTCGCTCGCTCGCGGGACTGCGGCAATTGCTGCTGGCCTTCCTGACCGAATGCGCCGATTATATCTCGTCGCTGCGCGAATCGATCGGCAAGGGCGATATCGCCAAGATCAAGGCGTACATCGATCAGCATTTCCACGAGAATATCAGCTTGAAGAGCATCGCGCAGCGCTATTACATGAACGCGGTCTACCTCGGGCAGCTGTTCAAGAAAACGTACCGGGTCTACTTCAACGAATACGTGCTGCAGCTGCGCATTCAGGAAGCGAAGCGCCAGCTCCGCCAGACGGACAAAAAGGTGTACGAGATCGCGGCTAGCGTGGGCTTCTGCAATGCCGACTACTTCGTCACCCAATTCGAGAAGGTCGAACGGAAAACGCCGACCGCGTACAAAAATGCCATCGGCGAAAAGATCTGATTATCGGCGGTGCAGGGAATGCGAATGGGATTGCGACGGATTCGGAAGCGGGCCTTCAGCTTAAATAACGTCAGGCTCCGCAACAAAATGCTGATCGTCTACTTTTTGTCGGTGTTCATCCCGGTCGTGCTGACGAACGTTATTTTCTACAACATTACGACCAACAACGTCAAAAAGCAGAAGATGAGAGACATCTCGCTCGCCATCGAGCAGATCCGCAACGACTTCATGACGCAGGTCAACGTGGCCGTCGGCATCTCCGCGGTCATCTATAACGATGCGCTGCTGATCGAATACATGGACAAAAATTACGACGTGCCGTCGGATTACGTGTACAACTATCAAACCTACATTATCAGCATGCTTAATAAATATAGTCCCGTGTACGAGGCGATCCAGCGCATTACGCTGTATTCGGACAACGATACGCTTATCTATGGCGGGCAGGTCGAGCCCGTCATGGCAAGCACGAGAGAGCAGCCGTGGTACCGGCTCGTCCGCGATTCGGCGCTGTCGGCCCCGATCGTGCTGCGGACGACGTCCGACTATCCCGGCGCGACCGGCGACATGCTGAGCGTCGTCCGCAAGATCGCCGATACCGAGGCCGCGGAGCCATGGGAAAAGTACATGAAGATCGATCTCCATCCCGAAGCGATCAAGGAGATCTTCCATAACGTGACCCTGGAGGGAGATCTGTACCTGCTGCAGGGCAACGAGATTCAGTACACGACCAATCCGGAAGTCGACCTCGCGCAGACGGCCGATTTTGCCGCGACCCCGGTGTCCAAGGACACGATTGTCATCGACGAGGACTTCAAGGGCGTCCCCTATCTGTCCGACTGGCGGATCGTGGGCAGATTCAAGGAATCGGCGGTGCTGGAGGAGGTGCGCAAGTCCAAATACTTCGTGCTGTATCTGGCCATTCCCAACGTGCTGCTGCCGACGCTCATCATCATCTGGTTTTCCCGGTCGCTCAACGCGCGGCTGGTGCGTATCCTGAAGCATATGAAAAAGGTAAAAAACCATACGTTCGAGACGATCGCGCGGCAGGACGCCCAGGATGAGATCGGGCAGCTGACGGCCGAGTTCAACCGGATGACGCTGCAGATCAAGAGCCTCATCCACGACGTCTACATCGCGGACATTCAGAAGAAGGAGCTGCTCATCAAGCGCAACCAGTCGCAGCTGCACGCGCTGCAGAGCCAGATCAATCCGCATTTTCTATTCAATTCGCTCGAGACGATACGCATGCGCAGCCTGATGAAAAAGGAAGAGGAGACGGCGCGCATCATTCACAGCATGGCCAAAATTTTCCGCAAGTCGCTCACCTGGGGCAAAGACTGGGTGACGATCCGGGACGAGCTCGATCTCGTCGCGTGCTTCCTCGACATCCAGAAATACCGGTTCGGGGACAAGCTCGACTATCGGATCGAAGCCGACGAGTCGGTGCTGGGCCTCATGATTCCGAAGATGACGCTGCAGCCGCTCGTAGAGAACGCCAGCATTCACGGCATCGAAAAGCTGAAGGAGGGCGGACTGATTCGCATCGCGGTCGCGAAGACCGCCGAGGGACTTGTCTGCACCGTGCAGGATAACGGGGCGGGCATCCCGCCGGACAGGCTGGCGTCCATCTTAAGCGAGCTGGAGCAGAGCGAGGAAATGGGGGAGAGCGTCGGCATCAAAAACGTTTATTATCGGCTGAAGCTGTATTACAAGGACAAATTCGGCTTCGAAGTGTCGAGCAAGGAGGGGGAAGGAACGACCTTCCGCCTCGTTGTCAGGGGAGAAGCGGAGGGCTGAACGCCAACCCGGCATCCGCCCGGCATCCTGCCATCCGCGCGGTTGAATAAAAAGGGACAGGCTCAACCAAAATAAACCAGCCTGTCATTTCAACCGCATAGAGGAGCAGATGAATTTGAAAAACAGATGGATGCCGGCATTGCTATTGGTCCTGGCGCTTGTTTTTGGCATGACGAGCGGCACGGGATCCGTTCAAGCGATGGCGGACAAGAGCAAGGACAAGGCCTGCCTGAGCCCCAAAATGGTGCAGCTGAAAACAGATATGCAAAAAGCGTGGATCGACCATACGATCTGGACGAGAAGCTACATTGTCAGCGCGATGGACAATCGTCCGGATCAGCAGGACGTGCTGGACCGTCTGCTCCGCAATCAGCAGGACATCGGCGATCTCATCAAGCCTTATTATGGGGCAGCCGCCGGCGACAAGCTGGCCGATCTGCTGAGAGAGCATATTCAGATCGCGGTCAAAATCGTAGCCGCCGCCAAAGCCGGCAATCAGGCGGACGTGACGAAGCTTGAGGCCGACTGGCATCGGAACGCTGACGACATCGCCAAGTTTCTGAGCGGGGCCAACCCGAATTGGTCGTTCAAGACGCTGCAGGACATGCTCTATACGCATCTTCAATTGATCACGGAGATTGTCCTCGACTGTCTCAAGGGAGATTGGAAGGGAGATATCGCCGCGACGGACAAGAACGAGATCCATATGATTCACTTGGCGGACATCCTGACCGAGGGCATCGTGAAGCAGTTCCCCGACAAGTTTTAGGCGAGCGCGATTGGCGCAGCGAAGATGCAAGCTTTCTATATTCGCCCGCAGGGCGGCTATGGAAAGCTTTTTTTACGCCGGGCAACTTTTTTGCGAGCCGACACGATTGTTGTAAACCGACACGTTTGTAGCCCCGGCGAAAAAACGTTTCTCTAGACCCACTCCATTTTCGCTTGCTAGTATGGATGGTATTGGAGAGGGAGCGAGGTACTTCGGGCAATGGATCAGCAGCAAAGGTACGACAATCTGAAGCTGGGAGAACGCGGCGCGGTCATCAGCATCGTCGCTTATATCGTCCTCTCGGCGCTAAAATTAATCATCGGCTACGCCTCGGGGTCCGAAGCCTTGAGAGCGGACGGCATGAACAACGCGACCGATATCGTCGCGTCCATCGCCGTTCTGATCGGACTGCGGCTCGCGCAGAAGCCGGCGGACAAAGACCATCAATACGGACATTGGAAGTCGGAGACGATCGCGTCCTTGATATCTTCCTTTATTATGGCGGCCGTCGGGCTGCAGGTTTTATTCGCCGCCGTGTCCTCGGTCTTCAACGGGAGCGAGAAGGCGCCGGACCTCATCTCGGTGTGGACGGGCCTGTTCTGTGCGGTCGTCATGTACTTCGTCTACCGTTATAACAAACGGCTTGCGCTCCAGATCAACAGTCAGGCGGTGATGGCGGCAGCCAAGGACAACATCTCGGATGCCATCGTGAGCGTAGGCGCGGTCGTCGGCATCGTCGGTTCGCAGTTCGGCCTGCCTTGGCTCGACCCGGTCACCGCCATTGCGGTCGGGCTCCTCATCTGCAAGACCGCCTGGGATATTTTCCGCGATGCCTCCCATCATTTGTCCGACGGGTTCGATGAATCGACCATCGAATCCTTCAAGGAAGCGATCCTGGAGGTGGAGGGGGTCGAGGCCGTCAAAGACATCAAGGCGAGAAATTACGGCAGCAGCGCGGTCGTCGACGTCGTCGTGCTCGTCAACATGGAACTGGACTTCGCGGAAGCGCACGAGATCGCGACGAGCGTGGAAAATAAATTGAAGAAGACCTCGGAGGTGTACGAGGTCCACGTTCACTACGAGCCGGTCGACGTGTCGGAAATGCTGTCTTAACCGGCTGCGGTCGTATGCTTTGCGCCATGGAGAGGGAGCGCCGTCCTAAGCTTGGCTCCAATTCTCCCATTGATCGGCGGACAGGTAACGCACGTTCGCCTTCACGTCGCGCCGGACCGCCGGATTGTCGAACGCGGCCCCGCCCAGCAAAAACCGCAGTTCCGGGCGATTCCGCGCGGTTTCTTCGATCCAAGCCATCAGCTTCCCGGTATAGCGGGGGTCCGTAACGGAAGACGCGACGAACGATATTTTCTGACTTTCAATAATGCCTTCCAGCTCCATAAGCGGCGTGTCGGGACCGGCGTACAGGACGTTTACGCCCCGTTTGCGCAAAAAAAGGCTGAACGACAGCAATCCGAGATGGTGGCGTTCTCCTTCCGGGCAAAACGCCAATACGACCGGCAGGCTTGGATTAACGGGAAACACGCGAAACAATGCTGACAATCTCCGCATGATCGTTTCCGAAGCGAAATGCTCCTGAACGACTTTAATTTTCCCCGCTTCCCACTCCGCGCCGATCCGATACAGAACGGGAACGATAATGCGCCGCAGCGTCTCTTCGACATCGTACAGGGCAAATGCCAGATCTATGGTCAGATCCGCTTGCGCGGAGTTGAACTGCATGAGTTCGGCATACAGCTTATCGACAAGACCGTCGTACATCTGGCCGATCGCGGACGGTTCTGCAGCCTGTTCCCGAGGGGCAGCCTCGCTCTGCAGCAGCAGCTCCACCGCTTCGCTGATCTTTAAGCCGTTTTTTTCGATTTGTTCTTTAAGAAAGCTGAGCCTGGCAAGATCCCCGTCGCTTAGCTGACGGTGTCCGCCGCTGCTTCGGCTGGGGGAGATGATCCCGTATCGATTCTCCCAGGCGCGAATGGTGACGACCGGGATGCCGAGAAGCTCGGATGCCCGCTTCATGCTATACATTGATCGTTCCTCCTCCTTGTAAATTATACAAAACCGATACAAGATGAGGAAGGCCAGGCTTGTCAAACCTCTATTTTTCGTCCCTTCCATTTTACGGAATGCAGCACGTGCGCCCTGAATAGGGAATAAAGGTGCAAAGCTGCGAAAAATATAAACAATATAGGATAAATCAAAAACAATCCCTTGTTGAAATTGCCGCATCTGCGGGCGAACTGCAAGGTTTGGCCGGCATACGCCGCATATAAAAAGGCGCTGAGCGTCAACGCAACGGGCTCCCGCGCCGCGATCGACGAGATCAATGCGGCCGCGCTCATAAACCCGCCGGTAATCCAGAGAACGATCATCGACATGACGATCGGGTGGGTGGATTTCGAACCGACGGCAAAGCTTTTGCACCAGCCCTCTACAAGGGTTTTCAAACCCTCCGGGTACATGCGAAAATCGATGACGCCGCCCCCACCCATGCATTGGACCGGCAGATTTTTGTCCAAGAACGCCTGTCCCAGCGCCAGGTCGTCCAATACGGCTCCCAGGATTTTGTGATGGCCGCCCGACAAGAAATAATCGTCTTTATTGCATAAAATGCATGGACCGAATGAGCCTGCGGTGTTAAACCGCGACTTCCATATGGTGAATACGTTCATGCCGACGATCACGATAACGTTAAAAATAGCCGATAAATTTTCGTAAAAGCGATGCACGGTATGATAGGGCTGCAGGGATAATATCCCCCTGGCGCCTCTTTGGCGATAGGAGCCGAGCAGCTTCGTCAGGCTGTCGGCATCCGCGAGAGCGGTATCCGCATCCAGGAACAGAAGCCATTGTCCTTTGGCGTTCTGCGCGCCGTGCCAACAGGCCGCGGATTTCCCCGATCCGGATTGTACCGCGTCGTTACGAAGTACGGTGGCGCCGAAGCGGCGGGCAATCTCCGCCGTCTCGTCGGTCGATTGATCGTCCACGACCAGCACTTCGAACGACCGGTAGTGCTGCTCCTGCAACGAACGCAGCAGCGGCGCGATCCGCCCTGCTTCGTTGCGCGCGGGAATGACGATCGACAGCAGCGGAAAACGCGCAGGGCCGCTTGTCCTCGCAAGAACCGGCAGCGACCGAAACATCATGAATCCGACGAGCAGCGCTAGCAAACCGATGAGAAGATTGATCCCGACTGAAGCAGGCAAAGCAGTCCCTCCTCGTTCACTTCCCGGAATAATTAAATTGGATTCCTTGATCGTCCTGCATCAGTTCCTGCGCGGCGATTCGGGCGGATAACAGCACGATGGGCACGCCCGCTCCCGGGTGCGTGCTGCTGCCGGTAAAGTACAGATTGTCGCAATGCTTGGCCTTGCTTTGCGGGCGCATATGGTTGCTTTGCGTCAAAATAGGCATCAGGCCGAAGGTGGAGCCGTTATAGGCGTTGAACCTCGATTCGAAGTCGCGCGGCGTGATGCAGGTTTCTGTGACGATCTCTTGTTCAATGTTCTCAAGACCGCGTATCTTTTTTAAGGTATCGAGAATATAGGCCCGGTAATCCCGGATCGTTGCATCGTTCCATTCATAATTAGCCGCCGCCAGATGGGATACCGGCATCAGAACGTATAAGCCGTCTTTTCCTTCAGGGGCCATCGATTCGTCCATTTTGGATGCGACGTATACGTAAAACGACCCGTTGGTCAACTTGTTTCCGGCAAAAATATCATCCAGATTTTTTTTCAAATCCTCATTAAAAACAAAATTGTGGACGTGCTCGATTTCCTCGTATTTTTTGCTCATGCCCAAGTAGAGCAGAAAACAGGAGCAGGAATATTTTAATTTATCGACCTTTTTATCGCTGTATTTTCCTTTGGCGGCCCGGTCCTTCACCAGATTTTTGATGGCGTAAGGGAAGTCTGCGTTGCATAATACGAAGTCCGCGGATATTTTTTGCCCGTCTGCGACAATGCCGGTCGTCCTGCGCCCCTGCACGCTTATTTCCTGCACTTGGCGGTTATAGTGGATGGTGCCGCCCAGTTCTTTAAAGAGCTTCTCCATCGCCCGAGCCATCGTATACATGCCGCCTTTGATAAACCATACGCCGTACATGAATTGAATCATCGGTATCATGGTGTAAAAGGAAGGACTACGAAACGGCGAAATGCCGATGTACAGCGTCTGGAAGCTGATCAATTGCTTGAGCCGTTCGTTGCGGATATATTTGCTCATAAAACGGTCGGCCGTATCCAGCGTCTTCAGCTTCATCGCTTTTTTCAGCATGGAGAAGTTATAGAAATCGCGGGCTTTGCGGAACGGCCTTTGAATAATGTTGTGCTTGGCTACGATAAAACGTTTGTAGATTTCGTGCAAATAGAGGAAAAATCCCTCCATGTCCGCTTCGCTGACGCCTTCGATCGTCTTCGTCAATTGCGTAAGGTCGGAGGAGATGTCGAAGGGCTCGTCCGGCTTGTCGTTGTAGTACACCCGATACATCGGGTCCAATCGCTCCATGGGGATGTAGTCGTCGGGATTGCGGCCGCAGAGCTCGAAAATCTCCCTGTACAATTCCGGCATCATGACGATCGTCGGCCCCAAATCAAACGAATAGCCGTCTTTTTCGATGCGGTGCATTTTCCCGCCCGGCAGCGCTTCTTTTTCGTAGATTTCTACCTGGTATCCGGCATGCTGCAATCGGATCGCGCTCGCAAGCCCGGCGACGCCGGCGCCAACGACCAGCACCTTTTTTTTCATGTGAACGACCCCGCTCCCTTTTTATTCGTCGCTAATGTAATGGCATCGATGCGCCCGCGATTGTATCGCTGCACCATAATAATGGGCAAGTTGAACGCGCCTGCATACAGGACCATGATCCACCCTGCCCATACGGGGTTCCATAGGAAGAATAGAGGGGCAGGCGCCATGGACAGCCAGTGGGTCAGCTCCGCGCGTTTGGTTTCCGCGGCGAATTCGTTCAGATCGCATAAGCGGGTGCCGTGCAAGCTTTTCTTGGCATAGCCTCTTCTCAGTATCGAAGTTCCGTCTATGAGACGGCCCTTCCACCGTTTGACGAAAAATAACCGCTGCCACCGCTTGCCGGACTGCTCCCATGCCCCAAGCCGAAACCAGGCCTTGTCCTGCAGGAAATAAGACTGAGGGAGCTTCAGGCATATGACGGAAATGCCGAGATGAAAAAAGGCCCAGGCGAAGATATCGATCAGAACGACCCATAGGTGAGGCAAGTTTACGAGCGGCACGGTAGTCCTCCTCAACCTCGTATTTGCGCTACAGCAGCCACTTTCTAAACCTTCGAACGATAGACAGGTCCTGTTCCGAGTATGGCGGAAATTTATCGGAAACATGCAGGTAACGATGGGCTCGGTAGTCGGTTTTGGCATAGCTGAAAGCTAAAAAGCCTGCTCTGCCATGATAGCTGCCATGTCCGCTGCGCCCGACACCGCCAAAGGCGACGCGGGGATTGGCGCCGTGATGGATGACCTGATTGACGCTGACGGTCGTCGACCGCATATAAGCCTGGACCCGCTTGATCTGCTCCTTGTCTTGGCTAAAAAGATAGGCGACCAAGGCATCGCGCTGAACCGCCCTTTGCTCGAATAAAACTTCCAGATCGCGATAAGGAATGACAGGAAGAATGGGGCCGAAAATCTCTTCTCCCAAAATGGAGCTGCCGGGCGGAATGTCCGTTAATACAGTCGGGGCGATGAATAGATCTTCCGCTTGGATGGCGCCTCCGAACCGGATGCTGCCTTGCTCGATCAGCTGCTGCAGCTTCTGGAAATGTCCGGCATGGCAAATGCGGGCGTAGTCTTTGCTCTCATAAGGCCTTTCCCCGTAAAATTCGTTTAACGCGGACCCTATTTCCGCAAGCGTTTTTTCATAGACCGATTCATGCACGAAAAGCGTGTCCGGCGCGATGCAGGTCTGGCCAGCATTAAGGAATTTGCCCCAGACGACTTCGCGAACGGCCTTGGGAGAATAACCCGACGCGTCCATGATGCAGGCATTTTTCCCTCCGAGCTCCATGACGACAGGGGTGAGCTGCGCCGCTGCCTGCTGCGATACGGCTTTTCCCGTCGCTTGGCTCCCCGTGAAAAAAATGAGATCGAAGGGGAGGGAGGTTAGCAGCCTGGATGTCTGCGCATCACCCGTCACCACGGTCAGCACTTCGGGCGGGAACGTTTGGCCGATCGTCTGCTGCAGCAGCTCGCCTGTAGCCGGCGCGTATTCCGATGGTTTAATCACGCAGCGGTTACCCGCCGCGATCGCGCCGATGGCCGGCATCAAGGCGAGCTGCAGCGGATAATTCCAGGGACTGATGATCAGAACGCTGCCGTACGGACTTCTATGGGTACGAATCGTTTCCATATAGCCGAATTTGAACGGGCGGGAACGCGCGGCCTTCGTCCATTTATTCAACGACCCGCATACATGCTCGATCTCGTTCAGCAACAAGGCGATCTCAAAGGAATACGCTTCGAAGGCGGGTCTTCGCATATCGGATACGAGCGCCGCGATGAATGCCGCTTCATGGTCCAGCAGCATCTGCTTAAGCCGCAGCAGCGTGTCTTTGCGTTCTTCCACGGTAGGGACCGGGCGCATGCGCGCAGCTTCCTGCTGCTTTTCCAAAAGGGCCTGCAGCGCGTCGCGTTCTTGACTATCCATCGTTCGCATCCCTTTGCACGATTTTGTCCCGTACCTGCTGACCGCTTAACGTAACCATAGGCATACCGGCGCCCGGATTTACCGTGCCGCCAACGAAGTACAGATTGTCGTATCGCGTGCTCTGCTTCGGATGCTTGAACCCTTTGTTTTTTTTGCGGTCGGACAAGGTGCCGTATATGGCCCCGCGGTCGGAGCCGTACACCCGCTTGATATCTTCCGGCGTCCACATGTCTTTTGTCACGATATGGCTGCGCAGATCCGTCAGTCCCATTTTTTCCAATTTGACGAGCACCGTCTCGGCAAACCGTTCGTAGTCCTGCTGCGTCAGCGGCTTGTCCTGGATGTGGGGAATATGGGGCAGCACTTTTAAATTTTCGTAGCCTTCGCGCGTTTGCGCAGGGTCGGTTTTATTGACGTTTACGAGATATATGACCGGATCGTCCGGCAGCTCGTGGCTGTGGAATATTTTGGCCATCTGCCGCTTCATGTTGTCCGCAAAGAAAAAGTTGTGATGGGCGAGCTGCGGATACGACTTCTTCACGCCCAGGTGCAAGACCAGCCCCGAGCTTGCAGGTTCGTATTTCTTTTTTAGCTGACGAATAAAGGGCTCCTCTTCCTGCAGCAGCTTCTCGTAGAACGGGATGACCTCCATGTTGGAAACAAAATAGTCCGCCGACAGCTCCGTTCCGTCTTCGAGCGATGCCCCGGTTATTTTGCCGTCCGTCTTCCGGAGCTGTACGATTCGTCGGCCGGTATGAATAGACACGCCCGTCTCTTCGGCCAGCCGTACCAATCCGCGAGCGAGCAGGTGCATGCCGCCGGGCACGTACCACAGGCCTTGCTTATGCTGCATGTAGACCATCATGTTCAATACGGCCGGCGCATCGTAAGGAGAGGAACCGACATACTTGATAAAATAAGAGAGCATGTCCCGCAGATCCCGGTTGCTTATCCGTTTGGCAATGGACTTATGTACCGTGGAAAACAGATCGAAGTTCATCAGCGCGCTGAAAACGCCGTTGTAACGCGCGATGTCTTTCGTGTTGTCGGCGCCATGCTTGAAATAGCCCAGCTCCGTCATGTCGTACAGCTTTTTGGCGTATTGGAGCAATTCCTCGTATTCGCGCATATCCCGTTCGCTCAGCGAGGGATTTTTCGTTTTCATATCCGCCAGATTCTCGAAGAGATCGATCCGATTGCCGTTCGGGAAGAAGGAGCGCCACTGATGGTTCAGCTTGACGGTGGGGACGTAATCTTCCATTCGCTTGCCGCTCGCGGCAAACATTTTCTCAAAAATATGCGGCATCGTCAAAATAGAGGGACCCAGATCGAAGCCGAAGCCATCCTGCTCGAGCCGATTCAGCTTGCCGCCGATGTGACGGTTCTGTTCGTATAAAGCAACGTCATAGCCGCTCTGCCTTAAGGAGATCGCCGCGGACAGGCCGCCAAGTCCGCCGCCGATTACGAGTACGCTTTTCTTTTTCAATCGTCACACACACCTTTCCGCCATGGAGGACCAGTCGACAATCGATGCGCTAATCTTGGCTATCGCATCCTTTGTCACATAGTTGCGCTTGGTAAAGCAGTCGTATTCGTTGCTTCTTACGGCATCCAAAATCGCTCTGTACAGGGCGACAGACAAAGCGAGAGGCATTTTACTGTCGGCGTCATACAAGTCCAGGCTGCCTTGGATCTGATCGTATAGCTGTTCGGCGTGTTGGGCCAGCCTTTCCCATAGCTGAACGAAATTTTCGTTAATCAGGCTTTGCCGCAAATCCGCCGGGGTATAACGGAAGCGCTCCATCTCTTCCTCGGGTAAATAAATCCGCTGCTTCTGGTGGAGATCTTCGCCGACGTCGCGCAGAATATTCGTTATTTGCATCGCAATGCCCAGCTGGATTGCAGAGGGGCGGAGGTCGGCTTCAGCTTTGGAAGCGAGCACGGGCAGCAGCATCAAGCCGACCGAGCCCGCAACGTAGTAGCTGTACTGTTCAAGCGCATGCATGTTCTTCGGGCTGGAAAACGCCAAATCCATCATCTGTCCGGTCAGTTGGTCGTAAAAGGGCCCGATGTCCATCTCGTATTCGGAGAAGACATGCCTGAGCGCGCGCCACAGGGGACGATCCGCTTCCGAACGGTCTCTGAACAAATCGAGCTCTGTTTTGAGCTGCTGCAGCGAAGCGAGCTTCTGCTCCGGCCGTTGATTCGAATCGGCGCATTCGTCGGCCGTTCTGCAGAAAGCGTAAATGGCATAGACCGCGTTCGCTTTTTGCGGCGGAAGCTGCGAGAAGGCGTAATAAAAGCTTTTGGAATGCCTCTTGATAATGGCTTCGCAATAACCGAAATCCGCTTGCATTTGCTCCGTGTCCATAAAGGCCTCCTTCTGACTCTACGATTACCCCGGCAGTCTCACGGTCTGCGAACTCGGCGGAACGTAGCAGCTTCATTCGTTTTTCACAAGACGTTTGGTTTCTCCAAGCTCCCGGATATTGGCGGCGCCGATCCCGAACATGGCGAGCCGCAGTTCCAGCTCGGCTTGCTCAAATACGCGGCCCAGCGTCTCCTCCGAGTCATGGGCCGCCTCCAGCAAGCCGCGTCCGAACCCGGCAAGATTCGCTCCCAGGGCCAATGCTTTGGCTGCCTGAAGTCCGTTGCCGATGCCCCCGCTGCCGATCAATAACATGCCGGGCAGCTCGGAGCGTACTTCCCGAATGCATTCGGCCGTCGGGAGCCCCCATTGCGAGAATGCTTCCGCGGCTGCTTTTTTGACCGGATCCGTGGCGCGCAGCTTTTCTACCTGGCTCCAGGAGGTGCCTCCGGCGCCTGCGACGTCAATAAACCGAACGCCCGCGTCGGACAGCAGCCGGGCCGTCTCCCCGTCGATGCCCCAGCCGACTTCCTTCACGCCTACGGGGACATTCAGCGAACGGCAGACCTTCTCGATTTGCCGCAGAAGTCCGCTAAAATCCGTATTGCCGCCTGTCTGGATCGCTTCCTGCAGCGAATTGAGATGAAGGACAAGGCCGTCGGCTTCCGCGATATCGATCGCCTGGCTGCACTTCTCGGCATTGAAGCCATAGTTTAGCTGCACGGCGCCAATGTTGGCGATAAGGGGAATATCGGGCGCCAGCTTCCGGACGCGGAAGGACGTCGCCGCTTCGGGATTTTCAATCGCCGCCCGCAGCGATCCCAGTCCCATCGCCCATCCCCTCGCCTGGGCAACCGTCGCCAGCCGTCGATTGATATCGCCCGCTCTTGGCGTTCCTCCCGTCATGGAACTGACCAGAAAAGGCGTCTTCAACGCCCGTCCCAAAAAACGCGCCGATGTATCGATCGAAGCAAAGTCCAACTCGGGAAGCGCATTGTGCCGGAAGCGGTAACGGTCCAGGCCCGTCCCGGCGTCTAATCCTTGTACATCCGCATGCAGGCACAGATCCAGATGCTCGTCTTTTCGTCGAATCGTAGCCGTGCTTAACGCATTGTTTACGGGATCGCTCTTCATTCGGAATGATCTCCTCGATTCATCACTGGGGTGCGACGCAGGCTCGACGGATCGATATCGTTTTTTTATGTATAGATATTGTATAGATTATTGATTAGATAATAGCCGATTTTGTATAGGTTGTCCAACGTTTAGCCGGAAAGCGCTTTGTTAATAGCATTTATGTCCCAAAATTCCATATCCTAAAAATCCTAAGTAGGATCTTTAGTTTATCCAGTAAACAAACTCGCGAGAACGTTTTATAATGAAAGTGCTTACAAAAACAATGGATCGTCAGGGAAGGGGATCGAACGCAGTGGCAAAAAAACTGTGGACAGCCGGCATGGCTGCCGCCTTGGCCGTATCGATGACCGCATGCTCGAGCGGCAACAATAACGGCAACGCGTCCTCCGCCGCACCCGCCGGCAGTTCGTCGGCGCCGGCGAGCGGATCGGCCTCGGCAACGGCAACGGCATCTGCATCAGAGAAGCCGCTCGACAAGGTTACGTTCAGTTTCTTTAATGGCGTGGCAGGCGAGAAGGATCTGAACACCAACGAGACGACGATCGGCAAGATGCTCGAGGATCAGACCGGCGTAAACTTCAAGATCGAGCATCTGGTCGGAGACCTGAATACGAAGATCGGCACGATGATCGCTTCCGATCAATATCCGGACGTCATCATACCGGACGCGGCGATCGAGGAAGTGCTGAAGGCGGGCGCGTTTATCCCGCTCGACGATCTCATCGAGCAGTACGGCCCGAACATCAAGCGCGTCTACGGCCCGTACTTCGAGCGCATGCGGGCGGACTACGGCGGCAAGATCTACTTCCTGCCGTTCGGACCGCAGGTCGGCGAGTACGTGGCGGATCCCAACATCAACCAGGGCGCGTTCTGGGTACAGCGGCGCGTGCTCAAGGAAGCGGGCTATCCGAAGATCAAGACGCTGGACGAATACGTCAAGCTTGTCGAGGACTATGTCGCCAAGCACAAGGACGAGAATCTGACAGGCATGATCACGCTGACGCACGATTGGCGGTTTTTCGCGACCTCCAATCCGCCGATGCACCTCGCCGGCTTCCCGAACGACGGCAACGTCATGGTCGACATCAATACGAACGAAGCCAAGACGTACGCCGGCTCGGAGAACGAGAAGCGCTGGCTCAAGACGCTTAACGATCTGAACGGCAAAAACCTGTTCGACAAAGCCTCCTTCGTCGACAACTACGATCAATATATCGCCAAGCTGACCTCGCACAAGGTCGTAGGCTTCTTCGATTACGGCTGGCAGATCGGCAATGCGATGAACGTGCTGAAGGACGCGGCGAGAAAGGATCAGGCGCAGGACGACTACGTCTACTTCCCGCTGCCGGTGACGTTCGACGGCACGCACGACCAGTACCTGGATCCGCCGGGATGGACCAGCAACCGCGGCGCTGGCATCACCAAGAGCGCCAAGGATCCCGCCCGCATCATCCAATACTGGGACAACCTGCTGACGGACGACAATCAGGTGCTCAAGAGCTGGGGCATTAAAGGCGAGACGTACGAAGTAGACGACAAAGGCCGCTTCTACCGGACGGCGGACCAGATTGCCAAGCTGGATGACGCGTTTAACGAAAAGTTCGGCTTCAAGACGTACGATTGGGATTGGCCGCAGTACGGCACTTCGTCCACGCTTGCGGACGGCAACGCGGTGGCGCCAGGCTTCCAGCCGGAGGTTTTCCAGCTCAGCCTGACCGAAGGCGACAAGACGATCCTGGACAAGTACGGCGTGCAGACCTATGCGCAGATGTTCGACAAGCCCGAAGACCGTCCGTGGTTCCCGGCCTGGAGTATCCCCAAGGAGCAGGGATCGCCGCAGCAGATCTGGGAGACCAAGAAGGACGATCTGCTTAAGAAATACTACGCCAAGCTCGTGCTCGCGAAGCCGGCGGACTTTGAAGGCGTCTGGGCCGATTATATGAAGGAATTCGGCAAGCTCGATACGGCCGGCTACGAAAAGTGGTATACGGAGCAGATCAAGAAAATCGTGGAAGTCGCCAAGTAAAGAAAGGTTTTCGATAGAAGGGCTAAGCCGGCTTAACGCGCTGCTTCGTGCTGAGGGCCGGCTTTCCTTTCTATTCTTTAGCCCGACGGAAGGAGCAAGAACGATGGAGAACAACACCGCGCTGCCAACGTCGCCGTCGACGTCGAAGCCAGAGCCGGGTGGGCTGAAGCTGTTCGTCAAAAAACTCGTATCCCAGCGCATGCTGGTCCTGATGTCCGTCCCCTTTGTCATCTGGCTGTTCGTTTTCAAATACGTACCGGTATGGGGATGGACGATCGCGTTCCAGGATTATCAGCCTTCGCTGGCCTTCAAAGACCAGCAGTGGGTCGGCTTTTCGCATTTCCGGTCGCTCTTCTCGGAGGACCGCTTCCTGATCGCCCTGCGCAATACGCTCGCGATGAGCGGCATCAATCTCGTGCTCGGATTCGTAACGGCCGTGTCGCTCGCCTTGCTCTTGAACGAGGTCCGCAAGGTCGCGTTCAAGCGCGTCGTGCAGACCGTCAGCTATTTGCCTCACTTCATCTCCTGGGTCGTCGCCGCGGGCATCATCCAGACGATGCTGGCGCCGGACGGCGTCGTCAATGAACTGCTCAAGATGTTCGGCGTGATCGAGAAGGGGCAGGAATACCTGTTCCTCGGCAAGGCGGAATGGTTCTGGGGCATTTTCGGCGCAAGCTCCGTGTGGAAGGACGTAGGCTGGAATACGATCGTCTATCTGGCCGCCATCAGCTCCATCGATCCCGCGCAGTACGAGGCGGCGGAGATGGACGGCGCGGGCCGCCTGAGACGGATGTGGTATATCACGCTGCCGGGCATCAAACCGGTCATTATCGTGCTGCTCATCATGAACATCGGCTATTTGCTGGAATCGGGATTCGAGCCGCAGTACCTGCTCGGCAACGGTATGAACGTCGATTATTCCGAGAACATTGACATATTCGTGCTCAAGTACGGCCTCCAGCAGTTCAACTTCCCGCTCGCGACCGCGGCAGGCATGTTCAAGACGGTCGTCAGCTTCATCCTGCTGTTCTCGGCCAACCATATCGCCAAGCGATTGGGACAAGACAGACTGTTCTAAAAAGGAGATGGTCCCTATGGCGAACGCGATGGCGAAGTCGCGGCGGGCTCGCGGCTCGCGACGGCATTCCTCGGTCGGCGACCGGGTGTTCGATACTTTGAACTACGTTTTTCTCACCCTGCTCATGGTCGTGACGCTGTACCCGTTCCTGAACACGCTCGCCGTGTCGCTCAACGCCGCCAGCGATTCCATCAAAGGCGGCATCCATCTGTGGCCCCGCCAGTTTTCCGGCGAGAACTACAGATTCGTCTTCGGCGAAGCGACGATCTACAATGCGACGCTGATCTCGGTGCTGCGCACCGTCATCGGCACAATCGTCACGGTGTTCGCGTCCGCGATGGTCGCCTATACGATCAGCCGACAGGAGTATGTGCTGCGCAAGGTCGTCACGGTCGCCTTTATCATTACGATGTACATCAACGGCGGCCTGATCCCGAACTATCTGCTCATCCGGGATTTGGGACTGATCAACAGCTTCTGGGTATACATTCTGCCGGGCATTATCGGCGTGTTCAATCTGATCATCATCCGCTCCTTCATCGAGCAGCTGCCGGAGAGCGTGATCGAGTCGGCGCGCATCGACGGGGCGGGGGACTTCCGGACGTTTATCAACATCGTGTTCCCGCTATGCCTGCCCGTGCTGGCGACGGTGGCGCTTTTCACCGCGGTGTACCAATGGAATTCGTGGTTCGACGTGTTCCTGTACAACTCCTCCAACGTCAAGCTGAGCACGCTGCAATACGAGCTGCAGAAAATTTTGCAAAATTCGAACACGACCTCCAGCGCCGAGACGGCGTTCGCGAATTCGAATTCCGGCGCCTCGATCAAGGTGTCTCCGCTCTCGATCCGGGCGACGATGACGATCGTGGCGGCCGTCCCGATGATCGTCGTGTACCCGTTTCTGCAGAAGTACTTCGTGAAGGGCATGACGGTAGGCGGCGTGAAGGGATAAGGTTGGCGGAGGAATAGGAAGGGAAAAAGCCAGGAGAGGAAAGGCGCGAGCGCCTGCGGTATCGGGAGGGAGAGACTAGCGCGATGAATTCGAAAAAAGGGCCGACGGACGCGGAAAGCGATGGCACGATGGATAACGGCAAGGGAGCATTCGTCACCGGGCAGTATCCGAACCTGCTCGAACGGTACGGCTATGCGCCGGAGGAGATCGAGGCCAGACTGGCGGATGCGTGGCGGCGGCTGTTCGGCGACGACGAGCGTACCCGGATCTATTATCCGTCCGGCGACGATATGGGGTATATGCTTGATACCGGCAATCTCGACGTGCGGACGGAAGGCATGTCCTACGGCATGATGATGGCCGTGCAGATGGACGACAAGGCGCTGTTCGACCGGCTGTGGCGCTGGACGTGGACGTACATGCATATGAAGGACGGCGTGCATGCGGGTTACTTCGCATGGTCGTGCGCGCCCGACGGGACGCGGAATTCGTCGGGGCCGGCGCCGGACGGCGAGGAGTACTTCGCGCTGGCCCTGTTCTTCGCGTCGCACCGCTGGGGCGAAGGCGAGCCGCCGCTGGATTATGCGGCCAAGGCGAGGGATATTTTGCGGGCCTGCCTGCACAACGGCGAGCAGGGGCCGGGTTATCCGATGTGGAACCGGGACAACCGGCTCATCAAGTTCGTCCCGGAGTGCGCGTACAGTGATCCTTCGTATCATTTGCCGCATTTTTACGAGCTGTTCGCGCTGTGGGCGGACGAGGCGGACCGGCCGTTCTGGCGGGAAGCGGCCGCGGCGAGCCGGGCGTATCTGCCGCTCGCCTGCCATCCGGAGACGGGGCTGGCGCCGGAATACGCCTACTACGACGGCGCGCCTAACGACGAGCGCGGCTACGGGCATTTCTACAGCGACTCGTACCGGGTCGCCGCCAATGTAGGCCTCGAAGCGGCCTGGTTCGGCGCGACGCCGTGGATGACGCGCGAGGCGGAGGCGATTCTGCGCTTCTTCGCGGACAAGGACCCGGCCGACTTCCGGCGCTACCGGATCGACGGGACGCCGTTCGAGGAGCCGGCGCTGCACCCGGTCGGCCTGATCGCGACCAACGCCTGCGCGGCGCTCGCCGCGCCGGACAGCCCGCATGCGCGCGAGGCCGTCGCGCTGTTCTGGCGGACGCCGGTGCGCGAGGGCGAGCGGCGCTATTACGACAATTGCCTGTACATGTTCGCGCTGCTGGCGCTGAGCGGACGGTACCGGATCTGGATGCCAGCGGCCTAGGCGCGGCGGTCGGCAGGGTGCATGAAGTTAGCGGTTAGAACAGGAGTCTCTGTTGCAGGAGACTCTTTTTATTTGCACGGAAGGGGCGCATGAATGATGATCGCCGTTAAAGCCGGACATGAGGCGTATGAGCAAGCGTGGTTGGGTTACAGGCGGTTGGAGGACGAGGCGCTGCGCGCCCGGTATGCGGCGGTATGCGGCAGGTTGATCGTGGTCGGCGAAGGCGCTGGGCTGGCTTCGGCGCGGCTGGAGCTGCGTCGCGCGATCAAGGGCTTGCTGGGCTGCGAGCCGGTCGACTTGTCGGCGGAGGCCGAAGCCGGTGTCGGAGATGAAGGGGCGGCAGGGCCGGCCATTGTCGTCGGACTGGCGGATGCGGTACGTGACATATGGGTTAAATCGGCGTCAGGTGCGGCGGGTATGCATGCAGGAGCAGGAGCAGGAGCAGGAGCGACGGAAATGTCCGACATTGGCACGTTCGGCGACGAGGACTATGCGATCCGATCCGGCAATGACGGAAGCGTTTATCTGCTCGGAGGCGGCGAGAAAGGCGTCCTGTACGCAGCATTCGGGTTCATCCGCCTTCTGCAGACGGGCGGCGACATTCGCGGCCTCCAAACGGTAGAGCGGCCCGCTTATCCGCTGCGGATGATCGACCATTGGGACAATGCGGACGGTTCCGTCGAACGGGGCTATGCGGGCGGAAGTTTGTTTTTTAATGATGGACGGCTGGGCGAACGGATGGACAGAATTCGCGATTACGCGCGTCTTACGGCTTCAATCGGCATCAATGCGGTGGCCGTCAACAACGTCAACGTTCACGCCGAAGAGACGCGGCTGCTGGCGCCCGAACGACTGGCCGACGTGGCGCGGGTGGCCGACGTCCTGCGCGAGTACGGGATCGCGCTTTATCTGAGCGTCAACTTCGCCGCGCCGATCGAGCTCGGCGGGCTCGTTACGGCCGATCCGCTGGACACGGCCGTCGCGGCCTGGTGGCGCGATACGACGGATGAGGTGTGCCGGCGCATCCCGGGCTTCGGCGGCTACGTCGTCAAGGCAGATTCGGAGCATCGGCCGGGACCGTTCACTTACGGACGGGATCATGCGGACGGCGCCAATATGCTGGCGGACGCGCTCGCCCCGCATGGCGGCACGGTCATCTGGCGCTGCTTCGTGTACGATTGCAAGCAGGATTGGCGGGACCGGCGGACCGACCGCGCGTGTGCCGCGCACGACCACTTCATGCCGCTCGACGGCGCGTTCCATGACAATGTCGTGCTGCAGATCAAGCACGGACCGATGGACTTTCAGGTGCGGGAGCCCGTCTCGCCGCTGCTGCTCGGCCTCCGGCGCACGCAGATCGCGCTGGAGCTGCAGGTTACGCAGGAGTACACGGGACAGCAGCGTCATCTTTGCTACCTTCTTCCGATGTGGAAGGAGGTGCTGGACTTCGATGGCGGCGACGGGCGCACGGTGGCGGATGCGGCGGGCGGGCTCAAGCGCGAGGCTGGTTTGGAGGCGCGAGGCGGAGGGGCGGATGAGCGGAGAGAGTGGCGCGGCGGCCTGGCTGCCGTAGCCAATGTCGGCACCGACCTCAATTGGACCGGCCATCTGCTCGCGCAGGCGAACTGGTACGGCTTCGGCCGTCTCGCCTGGAACCCGTCGGCTTCGGCTGAAGCCATCGGACGAGAGTGGATCCGAATGGCGTTGGGGCTGGACCCGACCGTCGAGGAGACCGTCATCCGGATGCTCATGGACTCGCACGCCATTTACGAATCGTACACGGCGCCGCTTGGCGTCGGCTGGATGGTCAATCCGAACCATCATTACGGGCCGAACGTCGACGGGTACGAATACAGCCCCTGGGGCACGTATCATTACGCGGACCGGTACGGCATCGGCGTGGACCGGAGCGTCGCGACCGGAACCGGCTATGCGGGACAGTATCCCGCTTTTGCCGCGGCCATGTACGAAACCCCGCAGACATGTCCGGACGAGCTGCTGCTCTTTTTTCACCATGTTTCCTACGACATGCGCCTCAAGAGCGGTAAAACGGTCATTCAACACATTTACGATACGCGCTTCGAGGGCGCCGAACGGGCGGCCGGACTGCTGACATCCTGGGACAGCATCGCAGACCGGCTCCCCGCGCGTGTCTACGTGGAAGTCCGCGAGCGTCTCGCCTGCCAAGCCGAGCATGCGCAGGAATGGCGGGATCAGCTCAACAGCTACTTTTACCGCAAATCCGGCATTCCGGACGCTCGCGGCCGGACGATTTATTGAACTTGCCGCAGCAAGGAGGCGGCTGGTTTGTATTTAAGTGACGATTCGCGTAAAGGCGAGAATCTTTATTTTTCATAGTAAATCCCATAGTTTGCCGGGTACGACCCTGCTGGCGGAAATTGCATAATGAAGAAACGCAAGCGACTATGAAGCGCTTACATTGCGAGGCCGGTTTTCTTCGTTGATGCTGCCGGCCGTACATGTACCGCTTGCGAATCCGGAACAACGTTCAAGGGGGAATGCCTGGATGTGGAAAATAAGAGTCAAGCCCGTTCTCGCCCTGCTGCTCGGCATCGCGATCGCGGTGCCGACCGGCTTGGGCGCAGGCCAAGCGGCCGCGGCCGCCGTGGGAGACACGGTGATGAGCGCCGGCTTCGATACGGGCACGGACGGCTGGTTCAAGCGCGGGACCGAGACCGTCGCGCAGTCGACGGCGGCCGCGCAGAGCGGAGCGGGCAGCCTGCTCGCGACCGGCCGCTCGGCGACGTGGAACGGACCGGGCGTCAACGCGAACGCGCTCGTGCCCGGCGCGACGTACGACTTTTCCATCTACGCCAAGCTAAAGGAGGATACGCCGGCAGGATCGGCGACGGTCGAGCTGACGATTAACCAGCAGGGACTGCCGCAAGGCGACGCCGGCGCCTATGCCAAAATCGACGCCAAGCCGGTTACGGCTGCGGATTGGGTGCCGCTTCAGGGCCGGATGACGGTCGACGCGCGCGCCTCCGGCTACCAGGTGTACGTGCAGTCTACCGACAGCGCGACGGTCGACTATTATGTGGACACTTTTGCGGTCAAGCTCGTGTCGCTGCCGGCCGGGGAGCCGGCGCCGTCGGCGAAGATCCCCGTCGTTCTCTACCACAAGGTGAACGCGATCGCCGAATCGGGCAACGATTACCAGACGACGCTCGACCTTTTCAAAAAGCAGATGAAGTACCTGTCTGACAACGGCTATACGACGCTGTCCGCGCAGCAGTACGAAGAGATGATCCGCGGCGACCTGGCGCCCCCGGAGCGGCCCGTCCTGCTGACCTTCGACGACGGCACGCCCGATTTTTATAGCAATGCTTGGCCTGTTCTGAAACAATACGGCATGAAGGCGACGCTCTTCATCGTGGCCGATTGGATCGGCGAAGGCAAATACGGGATGACGAACGCGCAATTAGCCGCGCTCGCGGCGGATTCCAATCTTGACCTGGAAAACCACACGAAGACGCACGGCGATCTGACCAAAATGGACAAAGCGGCTGCGCAGGCCGATATCGCGGCAGGAGGCGCGTTTCTGGAGAGTCTGACGGGCGAAAAGCCGCGTCTGCTCGCTTACCCGAACGGCGCCTTCAACGCGGATGTCGCGCAGGCGGCGGCGGACGCGGGTATCGAGCTGGCGTTCAAGGTGGGCGACGGCATCACGCGGCCGTCCGACGACAAGCTCGCGCTTGGACGCGAGATGGTGCTGGCGGGCGACACGCTCGCGACGTTCGCGTCCAAGATCGGCGGACCGACGCCGCCGGCGGAGCCTGGACCGGTATCGGGCACCGTCGTGCTGTCCCAGAGCTTCGAGGACGGGCAGCCGGGCGGCTGGGAAAATCTGAGCTGGGGCGGCACCGGGACGATCGGCGTGTCCGCGGATACGGCGTCGGACGGGACGCATGCGCTCAAGTTCAGCGGACGCGGATCGCGGGCAAGCAGCCCGACGTTGAATCTGACGAGCCTTATGCAGTCCGGGCGTACGTACGACCTGTCGCTGAAGGTGAAGCTGGGCGAGGGAACCGATACGCTGCATCTCGCGTCCAAGGTCGCATCGCCGCTGTTGGATAATCAGTATCCGTGGCTTGCGGGGGACCGGGACGTAAGCGCCGAAGGCTGGACGACTTTCGAGGTGAAAAGCTTCGAGGTGCCGGCGAATACGTCTGAGCTGCGCATTTGGATCGAATCGGCGACGAGCTCCACATCCGTAGCGGATTTCTATATCGACGAGGTCGTCGTAAAAGACGTCACGCCCGGCGAGGGCGAGCCTGGTGAAGGCGAGCTCGATCAGAGCGGCGTGCTGGCCGACTTCGAGGACGGTCAAGGCGATTGGGTACGCCGGTTCGGCGACGGAAATATCGCCGCGACCGATGCGGCCAACCATACGGAAGGCGGCTCGCGCAGCCTGCTCACGACCGTCTCCCAACAGTACGACGGCCCGCTGCTGGACGTGATGGGCAAGATGCACAAGGGCTATAAATATAACTTGTCTGCCTGGGTGCGCATGGCGCCGGGGCAGTCGCCGACGGCACTGCGGATTTCCGTGCAGTCCGGCGACAGCGCGTTCACGAACGTCTCCGCCAACGCTAACGTGACCGCGGACGGCTGGACGCAGCTAAGCGGCACGTTTACGGTGGCGACGACGCCGTCCGTGCTGCGGGCTTACGTCGAAGCGGCCGACAATATCGGCGGCGAACGTTCCTTTTACCTCGACGACTTTGCGCTGACCTACATCGGGCCGGTGGCCGGACCGCTGCCGATCCAGACGGATATCGACGCGCTGAAGAACGTCTACGCGGATTCGTTCAAGATAGGCGCGGCGGTGGAGCCGGCGCAGATCGAGGGCGACGCCAAGGCGCTGGTCGATTTCCACTACAGCTCGATCGTGGCCGAGAACTCCACGAAGCCCGCATCGTTGGACCCGTCCGAGGGCGTTTGGAACTGGACTTCGGCGGACAAGATCGCGCTGTATGCCAAGGATCACGGCCTGGACTTCCGCTTGCATACGCTCGCCTGGCATTCGCAGGCCGCCGAGTGGATGTTCAAGGACGAGGCAGGCCAGCCGCTGGCCGCGACCCCGGAGAACAAGACGCTCGTGTTAAACCGGCTGACGACCTATATCGAGACGGTAGCGCGGCATTTCAAAGCGCTCGGCGTTCAGATCCAGTCCGTCGACGTGGTCAACGAAGTGATCGACGAAGGCCAGCCGGACGGCATGCGGCGGAGCGAGTGGTTCCGGCTGACCGGCACGGATTTTATCAAGACGGCATTTACCGTCGCGCGCCGCGAGCTTCCGGACGCCAAGCTGTACATTAACGACTACAACACGCACGATCCGAAAAAGCGGGACTTTCTCTACAGCCTGGCGACGACGCTGAGAGCTGAAGGCGTTCCGATCGACGGCGTCGGGCATCAGACGCACATTAACATCAGCGGGCCGTCAGTCCAGCAGATTTCCGATTCGATCCGCAAGTTCGCCGAAGCCGGCTTCGACAACCAGCTGACCGAGCTGGACGTATCGGTTTACACGAACAACAGCACGAGCTACGAGCCGATTCCGGAGGATATTCTGGTCAAGCAGGGCTACCGTTACAAGGAGCTGTTCAAGGAGCTGGTCCAGCTCGACGAGGCGGGCAAGGCCGCGGGCAATCCCGAGGGCTGGATCAGCAACGTAACGCTGTGGGGCGTCGCGGACGACTATACGTGGCTGCATAATCGCGGTACGACCCGTCAGGACGCGCCTTTCCCGTTCGATAAGCGGCATCAGGCCAAGTATGCTTACTGGGGCATGATCGAAGCGGTGAAAACGCTGAATCCGTCCAAGCTGCCGCTCACGGCAAAAGCCGCGAACACGGCGCAGGGCTCGCCTGCGAACACCGCTGATCAAGCGTGGCAGACCGTTCCGGCGATGTATACGGAGAGCCTCGGTACGCTGGACGCCGAGGTGAAGACGCTATGGGACGCGCAGCAACTGTACGTTCGCGTTGCGGTCCGGGACCTTACCGATACGCCGACGGATCAGGTCGAGCTGTTCGTCGACGACGGCCGCATCCGCAAGCTAGCCTTCCCGCGCGGTCATTCGTCCATCGTGGAGACTGCTGACGGATACGTGCTGGAGACGGCGATTCCAGTGGATGGAGCGCTTGGTAAACAGGTGAAATTCGACGTGCGCGTGACCGACAAGGGGATTAACGATGGTACGGAGCAGGGCGGCAACGGGGTGATCGTCTCCTGGAGCGATCCGCGCAGCTCGCAGGACGGCGACAGCCTGGGCTACGGCGTGCTGACGTATATCGAGGCCACCCGGATCGGCACGGCGCTGCGCGGCACGCCCGTCATCGACGGCGAACCCGACGGCATCTGGTCCGCGGCGCCCGCCTACCGGACGGACGTCGTCGTCGAGCAGCAGGGCGGCGCGGCCGCGAAGGCCGAGTTCCGCACGCTGTGGGATGCGCAGTACTTGTACGTTTACGCGGTCGTGACGGACGCTCAGCTGAGCGATGTCATCGCGAACGCCTGGGAACAGGATTCGCTGGAGATTTTCGTCGATCAAAATAATGGCAAGACGGCTGCTTACGAAGATGACGACGGTCAGTATCGCATCAGCTACAAAAATGCGAAAACGGTCGGCGGGCATGCGAGAGACGACAACTATATCTCTGCCACGAAGCTTGTGGAGGGCGGATATGCCGTGGAGGCTGCGATCGCCCTTGACACGATATCGCCTGCCCCAGGCACGTTGATCGGCTTCGATCTGCAGGTCAATAACGATCAGGACGGCGGGACGCGGGACAGCGTATTCACCTGGAACGACCCGACCGGACAGTCCTACGCGAACACCTCCAGACTCGGCGTCCTGAAGCTCGCGGAGACCGCCGGGCCCAAGCCGGATGACGGTACGAACGGACCGGTGACGGGGACGAATCCGGGAACGCAGACCGGCGCCGATCCGATCGCCGTGACGACGGATGCCAACGGCAATGCGACGGCGAGCGTAAGCGCGGCGGCATTTGCGGAAGCGCTGAAGGACGTGAAGGAAGGACGCATCGCGTTCAACGTTCGAATGCCGGCCGGCACGAAGAGCATGGCCGTCCAATTGCCGCTCGCACAGGTGAAATCCGCGGACGAGGCAGGCGTGCGAGAAATTCGGATAAACACGGGACTTGCCGACTTTACGCTGCCGCTCTCGTTGTTCGAAGAAGCGGGCCTCGCAGGGGACGTCGAGCTGAGCGTGAGTCTGAAGGATGCCGCCGCGCTGTCCGGGGAAGTCCGCGGGAAGATCGGCGAACGGCCGATTTACGACTTCACGCTGCGTGCAGCCGGGACGCGAATCGCCGCGTTCGGCGCGGACAGGAAAGTTCGGGTAGCGATACCTTATGCGCAGGAGCCCGGCATCCGTCCAGGCCAGGTCGTGATCTATGCTGTATCCGATAACGGCGAACTTGAAGTTATCAAGAACGGCCGCTACGATCCGGCCGCGGGCAACGTTACGTTCGATGCAAGCCATTTCAGCCTGTATGCTGCAGCGCCGGTACAGGTACGCTTCGCCGACGAACGTCTGGCGCCTTGGGCGACGGACAGCATTCTCGCGCTGGCGGCGCGGGGCATCGTGAACGGCGCAAATGGCCGCAATGGCAACGACGCTAGCGGCTCGAGTGCCTTAAGCGACCCGAATGTCTCGAGCGACGCAGCAGGCGCTTCTGAAGTTTTCTTCGCGCCGAAGCGAGCGGTCACGCGTGCCGAGTTCGCACAGATGCTCGTGCGGGCGCTCGATCTGAAGCCTGGAGATGCCTCTGTCGGATCGCCTTTTACCGACATCAAGACGGATGCCTGGTATGCAAACGCCGCTGCGGCAGCTTATCAAGCAGGCATCGTCCTTGGCAAAAGCGACGGCACCTTCGGCGGCCAGGACAAGATCAACCGCCAGGATATGGCGGTCATGACGCACCGGGCGCTGCTCGCAGCCGGCTACGATCTCGGCGCAGCTGACGGAGAGACCCCTGGCTTCGCGGACGGTAGCGCGATCGCAGACTACGCCATGGAAGCTGTCGCTGCGCTGCATCGCAAGGGCGTCGTTGACGGAATGCCCGACGGCAGTTTCGCACCCCGCGGCACCGCCAACCGGGCGCAGGCGGCTGTCATGGTGGACCGTCTGCTGCAGCTGCGCTTGCATTGACTGCCCGCCGCTTCCCCTATATCGCAAATTGCGTATTTTCGCATGCTTCGGTTGAAGCGAGAAACTTGCGTATTTCTCCTCGATCCGCTAGAGTAAATTCATATAGGTGTGAAGCACACGCCGTTCGTGCAGCGAATCTAGAGATTCGCGGCTCGGGCGGCTTTTTATATTTTTAAGGGGGAATTGGAGATGGGAAAAGTATCCTCGCGCCGTCTTAGCGCAGTGAGCGCCATGCTGCAACAGCTTTCAATTAACGCTGCCGCAGGCGAACTGGATGCGCATAGTCAACTTGCTTTCGAGGCAGCTTTTGCGACGTGGTGGAGACAGGTTCTCAGGAAAACCTCGAGTCGCTGTCGCATCAGGCTTGCCGGCGGTTTATCGCACGCTTCGTTGTTCTTTCTCCGCTTCGTGTGGTGGCCTGCTTTCCGCTCGCTGACGGGACTTATCCCCGAGTATGAAATCGTCGATTATAAGGATGGATATCGCTATATTGACTTCGTTTATATAACGAACGGACTTCGCATCGCCATTGAGCTGGACGGGCGCGGCCCCCATCGGCTTCACCTCTCCGCCGACGAATTCGAGGACGAGCTTATGCGTCAGAATTACCTTGTGCTCGACCACTGGCTCGTCCTGCGGTTCCCTTTTCTAATGCTCCGAGACAAACCGCGAAAATGCGAGCAACTGCTGCAGCAGTTGCTCGGCAGCGCGGGCGGCGCTCATATCGAGCTCTTCAACCAACTATGTGCGACCGAACAAAGGATACTTGCCTGCATATCCAGAATGACGGGGGGATTCGGACCTTCGCAGGTAGCTCCCGCCGCCGGCGTGAGCAAAAATACTGCGGGTAAGTACCTCAGGTTGCTCGTAGACAAGCAGTTCATCTCGCCCATAAACGCTGAGCATCGTAAAATTCGAAAGTATTCGCTCAACCGCGACCGTATACCCTTTCACTTTTTTTGACCATCTAAAGAGAGGGCGGGGGGCTCGAGACCTGCGAGTATAGCGCAAAATTGAGTTATTTCCGTGTGCGGGAGAAAGCGGCGGGCGAGTGGGTGGTTCGAGACCTGCGAGTATAGCGCAAAATTGAGTTATTTCCGTGTGCAGGGGAAGCGGCGAGCGAGCGGGGGGCTCGAGACCTGCGAATATAGCCCAAGACTGCGCTATATTCGTATGTGGGGGGCAGAAGCGGACGAGTTGCCGGGTTGAGCGATGGTCATGCATGAGAATAATATGGATATAGAGGTAGGTTGATGAGAAATTTCTCAACATATTTTAATAAATAACGAAATTTTATGATACATCGGCGTTTTTTTCCTTCGTGGTAAACTTTAGGCTGTTTCAAATGTGATATCGTGGGTTCCGAGGCACACACAAACATACATACATCTCGGGAGGAACTCACATGTCTAAAACCAAGCCTGCATTTATGCGTCGGGTAATCGCTGTCGGCCTTTGCGCCGCGATCGGCCTGGGAGTCGTTACGGCCGGACAAGCTGTATCCGCACCCAAGGCGTCCGCCGCCACCTACTATAATACGAAGATCAAATATGGCGTTAACCTGCGGGTTAGTGCGTCGGCTGGTTCCGGCGTGATCCGGATGATCGGCAAAGGCGAATCGGTCCATGTCGTCGGTCAAGCGAACAGCTACTGGCTGCATGTATTCGATCAGAAAGGTAACTCCGGTTATATCTCGTCCAGCAGCGAATATACGAATTATGTTGGAGGCGGCAGCAGCGGCGGAGGCACGGCCCCTTCAGCCGGCGGAGGCGGAAGCGCGAAGGCCGATCAGGTCATCGCTATCGCGAAGAGCTACATGGGCCGCGTCAGCTACGATTACGGCACGCGCAATCCATCCAAGTTGATCTTCGACTGCTCGGCCTTCACCCAGTTCGTCTTTGCCAAGATCGGCGTCGATCTGAAGTGGGGCACGAAGTCGCAGAAGACTGCCGGTTCGTTCGTGAGCAGGAGCAACTTGGCCAAGGGCGATCTCGTATTCTTCGATACGATCGGCAGCAATAACGGCGTCATTAATCACGTCGGCATCTACATGGGCAACGGCCAGGTCATCCACGACACTCCGTCCGTCGACGGGCTCCTGATCAGCTCGATCAACTCGGGCTTCTGGTCGACGCACTACGTGACCGCGCGTCGTGTACTTTAATCGCGGCATTCCTAAATAAAAGCCTGCATACGTGCAGGCTTTTAGCCGGTTTGACGAGCTTAAGCGGAAATGCCTGCAAATCAGCAGGCATTTAACTGTGAAGCCCGAAATTCCAAAGGAAAAGAGAGAAAAGCCTGCAGATTCGCATCTTTTCTCGATCAAGGTTTGTCATACACGAAAAAGGATGTAAATTTGCAGGTTTTCGTTTGTTATGCCTCAAGTAGGCAAATCTCGCACGGGGGGAGCGTCGTCCGATCGCACATCGCTCCTGCGGGGCTCCCGAGGGGGGCGCGGTCCGTTGTGCGTTCAGGCGGCAACCTGGGAGCCTTCTCCGGTTGCGCTCCGGCGAGATGATTGGCTTTCGTCGTCGCGGCGCATCATTTCGATGCGGAGTGAAGGGAACGCTACGGTCGCATCGTATCAACGTAATCTTTGGCACCCTTCAGCGAGAGACCTGTAGCTTCCCGCAATACCTTGATTGCCTCGATCCGCTTGCCGCCTGTCACCAAATGCTGCAGCCGCTCCTCCAACTCGGAGGTTAGCTCCATCGGACTTAAGGGGGGCGAGGCGGGGGAATCGACGGCAGCCTGCTTGGCAGCGGGATATGCCTCCGGTCTGCCTTCCAGACGGGCAATATCGTATTTGAGCTCATTCAAGCGGGCGTGCAGGCCGATGAGTCTGATCATCAGAATAATGGATATTAATAATGAAATGAGAGCCCAGACTTCTGCGCGGTCCATTACATATCCCCTTTCTCAAAAATGACTCTCCCAAGCTTGGGATCACACCTATTATAGCAATTAAAACGGGCATGACATATCTAAAGGGTTACCCCCGCCAGCAAACCGCGCTGGTTAAGGGTAACCCTTTTTCTAATCTATGGGCAGCTAAACCCCCGCCGTCCCGCCTTGCAGCTCCGTTTGCAGGAGCGTCTTCGGCGCCGGAAAATAGCCGATCGAAACGGCATAATCGATCATCTTGCGAAGATAGCGCTCATCCGCCGGCGCGCAGCGGATGTCCGTCCCGTCCAGGAACGAGGAGGTGGCCGGGCAGCCGTAACGGTAATCGGAATCCTTGGCGCCGTCGCCCTCCAACTGGGCGATCGCCAGCTTCACGGCTTCCGGATCCTTGGGTATTGCCGTATCGAACAGCCACTTCGAATAATCCGCGAAGTCGAGCGTCTCCACCGGGTAACCGAGCGCCGCCAGCATCCCGATCATCCGGTCGTAGCGAATCGGTTCCGGATTGCAGATGTGGAACAGCCGTCCCGCGGTGTCGGGACGCAGCACCAGATGCACGATGGACTTGCCCGCATAATCGATCGGGGTGAAGTCGACGTCCCAGTGCGCTTTCGGCGCTTTGCTAAGCAGCAGCATCGCTTTGATCATGCGGTAGAACGCGTTGTTGTCGATATTCTGCTGGAATCTGCCGCTCTCCGCATGGCAGGACAGGTTGCCCGCCCGGTAGATGCTGACTGCCAGACCGCGGTCCGCCGCGGCCATGAGCCACCGTTCCGCTTCGAGCTTGCTCTGCGTGTACAGATTGTCGACCTTCAGACCCGCTTCGAACGCGGTACGCCCAAGCTGTTCTTCCCACTGCCCGCTCAGCGCCAGATCTTCCGGAATGCCGAGGGTCGAGATATGGTGAAACCTCACGCTGCGGTCCGATCCCTCGGCCAGCTCGATCAAATGGCGGGTCGCGAGGACGTTCGATTTGTCGAACTGATCCGCGTCCCCGAAATGCCGCACGTCCGCGGCGCTGTGCAGGATTGCGTCCACATTCTCGCCGACGAAATGCGCGTCCGCCGGCGACAGCCCCAGCCCGGGCTGCGACAGGTCTCCCTCCACGACATAGACGCGACCGTCTAGCAGATCGAGCGCCGAGTCGCCGAAATAATGCACAAGCGTCTTCTGAATGCGGAACTGCGCCGAGTCCGCGCCGCTCGAGCGTGCGAGGCAGATCACCTTGGCCTCGCTCTGGACGAGCAGTTCGTAGAGCAGATAGGCGCCGAGATAACCGGTCGCTCCGGTCAGCAATATGGCAGACGGCCGCTCATGACGCCGTTCGTATGCCGGCACCGCAGACGGTTGCCCCAAAACGGCGGGATGCTCCACCAGCGGGACGACCTCGCCCCCGACGTACGCCTTGCGGGGTGCGCCGCCGCCGGCGCTCATTCGATCCGCGCGTTCGGCCAGCTTCTCGATCGTCCGGCATTCAAAAAAGTCGTTGATGCCGATATCCGGGAACCGCGGCTTAAGCGGGACGAGCACCCGGATAATCGCCAGGGAATCGCCGCCGATCTCGAAGAAATCGTCGCGGATGCCGACTCTGCCCAGGCCGAGCGCATCCTGCCAGGCGGCCGCGATGGCGGCCTGGGTTTCGTTGACCGGCGGCGCAAAGCTTTCGTCGTCGCGCTTCGATTCTTCCTGCAGCTCGTATCCGGCGAGCTTCTTGCGGTCGATCTTGCCGGTCGGAGACAGCGGCATGTCCGTCAGCTGGACGATCTGCTTCGGCACGAAGTAGGCAGGCAGCTTTTCGCCTAGCAGATGCTTGATGTCGGCGGCGAACACCCGTTCTCCGTCCTTTGAGGTGAAGAAGCCGACGAGCATGTTCTGGCCGTCCTTCTCTTTTTTCGGCACGACGGCAATGTTCTGTACGTTCGGAATCTTGGCAAAAGCATCCTCGATCTCCCCGATCTCGATCCGGTGCCCGCGAATCTTGATCTGCGAATCCCGGCGGCCGACATACTCGATCGTGCCGTCCGGCAGCAGTTTTGCGAAGTCCCCGGACTTATAGATCAGCTTGCCCGGCTCGAACGGATTCGGGACGAACGCTTCCCTGGTCTTGTCCGGCTGATTCAGGTAGCCCTTCGCCAGGCCCACGGTGGAGATAAGCACTTCCCCGTGGACGTTGACCGGGCACAGCCGATTCTCTTCGTTGACGATGTAAACCTTGTAATTGCCGATCGGCCGTCCGATCGGCACGTTCGCCAGATCGTCCGGGATGTAATCCTTGATCGTATGGGTCGTCGTGCAGACGGTGCACTCGGTCGGCCCGTACACGTTCACGATCGCGATAGCGTCTTTGAATTTTCTCTGGAAGGCGCGCACCTGCTCCCCGTACAGCGCTTCGCCGGCTACCGTGATCAAGTGGACGCGGGACAGCTTTCGGTAACCCTCTTCGGACAAATAAGCGGACAGCTGATTGAAAAACACCGTCGGCAATATCGCGACGATCGTCGTCCCCGTCCGCTCGACCGCCTCGGCGAAGTCTTCGACCGACATCCGCTCGGCAGGGGACAGCAGGTACAGCTCGGCACCGTAAAATAACGCGCCGATCGTATCCCATACGGAAGCGTCGAAGCTGTACGTCGCAAATTGGGTCAGCACGTCGTCAGGCCCGATCCGGCAATCCTTGCGGACCGATTCCCCCAGGTTGACGACGCCTTCGTGCGCGATGAGCGCGCCCTTCGGCCGGCCTGTCGAGCCCGACGTATAAATGACGTACGCGAGATCGTGCGGGCCGGCGCCCGCTTCTGGATTGGCCGTGCCGTCATATGCAGGAAATCCCGCCTCGACGTCCACGATGGCCTTGACCGTCCCGATGCCCCCGCACAACCGTTCCGCGACAGACAGGTATTTGCCTTTTGTCAGCACGAACGCCGACCCCGTATCCTCCACGATATAACGATTCCGCTCTTCGGGATGCTCGGGATCGACGGGGACGTATACGCCGCCGGCCTTCAGGATGCCGAGCAGGCTCGCGATCAGCTCCGCGCTGCGCTCCATCAGGATCGTGACGAATTCGCCTTTGCGAAGGCCGCGGTCCATCAGCATGCGGGCCGTTCGGTTCGCCTGCTCGTTCAACTGCCGGTACGTCCATTTGCCTTCTGCCGAGGAGACCGCCGTCTTGTCCGGATAGCGTGCCGCTGCCTTCTCGATCATGCCGTGAATGGTCGCGTCCCGATCGTAATTGGCCTCCGTCGCGTTCAGCGCCGCATAGACCGCGGCATCTTCCTCCGTCAGCAGGTCGACCCCTGCGAAGCTCGCTGACGAGTCCGCAAGCGCAGCTTCCAGCAGGGCCGCATAGTACCGGATGTAGCGGCCGACCGTCGCTTCGCGGAAGAGAGACGTATCGTATTCGACGATGACGACCCAGCCGTCTTCGCGCTCGCGGAGCTGCCAATTAAGCAGCTCATGCTCCGCGCGAAGCGGGAAGCCGACGGAAAAGCGGGACTCGCATTTGCCGTCGAACGGCGGCTCCGGCGCGATCAAGCTGCGGTGAACGGCGTCGCGCAGATCGCCGAACGTCCTGGCCGCAGCCGCGTCGACGAGCACGGGCGCGTCGCCCGCCGCCGTCGCGATATCCGCCGCAATCTCCCGCTCGCCCGACAGGCGGCAGATCCATGCGAAGTAGACGGCCGCAAGCAAGGCGATATCGTGATTTCCCTCCCTTCTTGATTCCCGGAGCATCCGGGTTAATGGTTCGTTTAAAACGTACACGGTCGTAGCGTAAGCATAAGTGCGGGTATGACGGGAGAAGTCCATCGGCAGCAAGAGAACCGGCGGTTGCGATTGGCGCGTGGGAGACCGGTCGATTGCAGAACGATTCAAAGCCATTTTTTTGTTGCCTCCATTGCTAGAATGGAGACGCACCCCATCCCAGAGAATTGAGTGCGTCTCGGTTGGATCCGGAAGAGTGCGTATATGAAGCTGTCGAAAACGAAACGTTTTAACGTTGAACCTTGAAGCGTTCGACCAACTGCTGCAGCTCGGCGGACATCGCGGCCAACCCCGTCGAGGATTCGACGATGGCCCGCATCGATTCCTTCTGGTCGGCGATCGATTCGTTGATTTTGGCGCTGTTCGCAGCGGTCTTGCCGGCGGATGCCGACAGCTCCGCCGAGGTGGCGGTCAATTCCTCAGTGCCGGCAGACATCTGCTCGGTCGAGCTGGACACCTCCTGGATTTGGAGCGCGACGTTGTTCGTGGCGTTCAGAATGCCGGCGAACATCCGCTCCGCGTCGGAGGCGACCTCCTTGCCGATCCGGACCTCGTTCGTGCCTTGCTCCATGGCGGCGGCGGCAACGGCGATCTCGGTCTGGATTTCCTTGATCAGCTCGGTGATCTGGTTGGCCGACTGCGCCGAGGCCTCCGCGAGCTTGCGGACTTCGTGCGCTACGACGGCGAAGCCCGCGCCGTACTCGCCGACCCGTGCCGCTTCGATAGCCGCATTGAGCGCGAGCAGGTTGGTCTGGCTCGAGATGCCCGTGATGATCGCGACGATGTTCTCGATTTCCTGGGACCGGCCCTCCAGCAGCTGGACCGCATTCGTCGTACGAGAGACGAATTGCTCGATTTGCCCCATTTGATCGGACACCTGCCGGACGACCTTGTTGCCCTCGAGGGAGAGCTTCTCCATCTCGGTCGCTTCGTCCGCGACCTGGGAGGAGTTGGCGGCGATGTTTTGGATCACGTTGGCCATCTCGGCCATCGCCTTGGCCCCGTCGCTTGCGGCCTGCTCCTGGGTCACGACGCTTACGGTAATTTCCTGCATGTTGGCGGTCATCGTGTTCATGCTGGCATCATTTTGCTCCGAGACGGCGTGAAGCGATCTGGCGGAGGAGGTCAACGCGAGGGACGTTTGCTGGACCTTTGCGATCGTATCGTTGATCCGGCCGACCATATCGTTGAACTTGTCGTTCAGCATGCCGAGATCGCTCTTTCCCGCCTGCAGCTTCACGTCCAGATTGCCCTGGCTCACTTGCTCGATGCCCCGGATCAATTCCTTGATCGGTCTCATCATGCGGCGGGCGACGATGAACTGGATCAACAGAATGACGGCGAGCAGAATGAGAAGGATGGTGATGCCGTAGGTCAGCAGCTTGCCAAGGCCTTTGGAGACTGCGCTGGCATCCACGTCGACGGCGAAATAAGCGAAGGTGCTTCCGTCGGCGTCTTTGATCGGATATGCGATCGTCGTCCAGGTGCCGAAGCTGTCGGAATAGATGGTCGTGAAGGTGGGCTTCCCGGTGTGAAGCATATGGGAGAGCGCGTCGGCGACGATCTTCGGCTGCTCGTACATGTCCCCGACGTTCAGCTTCGCTTCTTCGAACGCCGTCACGAGGCTGGTCGGCATCGCGGCGATCGACGTTTGGTTGCCGTTCGTCAGTTCGGTGCCAAAGACGTATGCTTGGGCGATGTTCGGATTGTTTTTGTTGACCTGGTCCAGATAAGCGGTCAGTTCCGTTTGAACGGGGTCTTTATAGCTTTTTTCGGCCATCGCCTGCCGGATCTTGTCCGCTTCGATGCCCTTGGCCCAGTTTTCCGTGACGACCTTGATTTGGCCGCGCAGCTGGTCGATCAGAATGTTCTTTTCAACCATGTATGCGGAGGTGATCAGCGCCGCTCCGATGAGGATAATGTTAATAAAGGACAAAATTAAGTTTTTGGAGAAAAAGGACATTTTAAGCAGTTTCTTCACTAAACTCCGCTCCTGTTGTATAATTTGCATCTGGGTCCGTTTCGGCTCGATTGCGTTTCTTTTTCTAGGACCTACGTCTATGGTCGCAATCGCCGCTCAATGATTGCCTTTCGCGTATAAAATTCCCTCCTTATCCAAGTTACCGACAATCTTTTATCGAAATTAAAAAAGCCAAAAGTAATAGATTTGCTTAATTTTTACTTAAATTTTCAGCATATTAATCTTTTATACCTATGTAAATTATTACATAAGTCCTAGTCGATGCTGAGCGGCTTCTTGGAACTGACTGATCGTTTCCTCACGGATCTAACCACATCGCGAAGCCTCCCGACAACGAAAAAGTCCCCTCCATCAGCAAACGAGGGAGGAGACTCTATGAAGACGCTGGCGGCCTCTTATTTATGCCCGGAGTCGGGCTGTTCTTGCGCGGAGCGGTGTCCGATCACCCTGGCCGGTACGCCCACGGCGATGCTGTAAGGCGGGATATCCCTGGTGACGACGGACCCGCCTCCGATCACGGAGCCGCGTCCGACCGTCACGCCTGCCGTGATATTCACGCGTCCCGCTATCCAGACGTCATTCTCGATTGTGATCGGCGCAAATTCGATACCCTGCGTCCTAATCGGCCGATCCGAGTCCTCGAACCGGTGGTTGCCGGCGACGATGACCGCGTGCGAGGCGATCCGCACGTCGTCGCCGATCGTGATCAGGCCGTCGGGACGGTCCGCCGTCCCGTAGCCGACGATGTTCGAATAGGCTTGAACCGAGCAACGCCGGCCGATGGTGACGCTGCCCTGCAGCAGGACGCCAAGCGCGATCGACGATTGCTCGCCGATGCTTATGACGCCCTCGCGCGGATGGATGCGCGCTTCCGGGCTGATCAGGCAGGTCGGATGAACGGTCGCTCCGGAATGGCGGGACGCCAACCAATGTCCGGCGCGGCATGCGAGGCGTTGCCCCAAAGTGCGTCTGGCAGGCATGCTGTAACCGCCGTCGATTAGCGTCCACCAGCTCATGCCAACGCCTCGGCTACGTCGACTTCGCAAACCGCGGCAAGGTCGCCCGGCAGCGTGTTGACGAGCAGCTTGCGGCCGTCGGGCGAAAATACGGGATGATGGCAGACGCGGTAGCGATTCCTGCCGCGAGGCTCCGTGTCCCCGAACACGCGGGGAAGCGACAAGCGGCGGATGACCCCGCCCGTGCGAACGTCGATGAACAGTACGGTGCCCGGAATGCCGCTCTCGTCGGTGACGAGCAGATTGCGGTCGGCAGGCGAGACGCTCGGATGTCCGCCGCTGTGATGCTCGCTGATTTTCCGATAGCCGCTTCCGTCGTAGCGCACCTCGGCCAGGCACATGCGCGTCGGGTCGGCCGGGTCCGGTCCGTAACCGACGAGGCGTTCGCCGTCCGGATGCCAGGACCAGTGGACGCCGGAGCGTTCATAGCTCAGATCGATGGCCAGCCGCACGTCGCGGAGCTCGCGGTCGGCCGTAAAGATGTAAGCCAGTCTAGGCTCTCCGCGGCCGCTATTAACGCAGTGATTGCCGAAGTAGAACAGCAGTCTGCCGCCACCCGGGCTCCAACGCACGCAATAGCACATCAGCGTCAAGCCTTCTTCGAAGCCAAGCCGCCGTTGCAGCTCTCGCTCGCTCTCCAGGATTCGCGCACGTTCCGGGTGCCGGTCCAGCACGTCCGCGACGCTCAGCGCCAGAGCGGCTTGCTTGGGCTCGAACGCGTAGCGGAAAAGCCCATGCTCGCGGCGATGCAAAAAAGGTACCGGCGCAAGCGCTGGCTGAAAGCGGCCATAGCCGTAGCCCGCAGCATACAGCATGCCCATCAGGCCGGAAATCAGCGGCTCGCCCAAGGGCGGTGCGCCTTCCATATCGCCGTCGATCGCGAGCTCCTCTCCCGAACGCAGATGGCGGCGAACGATCCGCGGCCGTTCCAGCGAGCCGGATTGATAATATACGTATTGCCCGTCGGGGCTCCACGTCTGCCATAGCCCCGTATGGTAAAAGCCCGAATGAAGCGGCGTACGGCCGAACCGGTCGATAACCCGCCTTTCCGCGTCCAACACGAGCGCTTCGCCTGTTCCTCCCGCGAGATCGCCGCCCGCAATCAGCAGCCTGCCGGAACCGTCCGGCGCATACGGGCTGACGGTATAGTAGCTGTGCACGCACCAGCGGTCTTGGACGGGAATCGGCCGTAAAAATGAAGCTTTGACTCCTGCTTCGGGATTAAAACTGGAATGCATATGCGCTGCCTCCGATCGCTTCATGCTTGCCTTTTAATTGCATTGTACCGGCTCGCTCTAGCGGATCGCCATTGAGGATATGACCAACTTTTGCACAAAACGATTAGCATGGGGGGCCTCTCGGCGAATTAGCGATTCCGGCAGATCGGATAAATAATGATTGTTTCCTTCATGTAGGTAAGCGGAGGCATTCCATAAGATAAAGGTGCGCGGCAAAAAGAGATCCGATGCCGCTCAAGCGAATCTTATAAATCGAGGAAAGGAGGCGGATGCGAAATGAATCCGCTGTACATGGCGCAGAAGCTGTTCGAGCGCTACGCGCACATCGAGGAGGTCAAGCATTATTACGGCTTGCTTGCGATCTTCGGACTGCTCCAGACAGCCGAGGAAAAGCAGGATGCCATGCTCCTGGATAAGGGGCGGGCGCTTTTATCCCGCTTTCCCGAACGAATCGGGCATCCCGCATACAACTTTCCGAGTTATGCGATCGGAGGCATTCCCAAGGCGTATGCGCTCTTGAGAGGGTGGATGCCGGAGGCGGAGGCGCAGGTCCGGGAATACGCGGAGGAGATGCTGACGGCGCCTCGCGACCGGAACGGAATCATGTCCTACCGATACGAACCGGAGCAGGAGAAGATATGGATCGACGTCGCCACGGCGGTCACGCCTTATCTACTTTATGCGGGGCTTGCGCTCGGCGACGAACGCTACGTGGAAGAGGCGGCCCGGCAGACGTTTCTCATGTACGAGGAATTGCTCGACGCGTCCAACGGGCTGCTCCATCAATGTAAAAACTTCAGCGGGCCGGGGCGGCATTCCGAGGATCACTGGAGCAGAGGCAACGGTTGGGGCTACCTTCCGCTCGCCGAGCTTGTGCGCCTGCTGCCTCCGGCTTCCCCGCACCGGCCGAAGGCGGAGCGTTACTTCAAGGCGCTGTCATCGGCACTCTTGCCCCATCAGTCGAAACGGGGCCTGTGGAGGCAGGAGATTCCGTTCGATCATTCCTACGAAGAATCTTCCGGCACCGGACTAATTCTGTATGGAATGGGCGTCGGCTTGCGGATGGGATTGCTCGACAGGGAAACGTATGAACCCGCATTCCGTCTGGGGATTTGCGGCTTGAGCGCGTATTGCATCAACGACGATTTCTCGACGGAACTGAGTTGTCCCGGTTGTCTTTGCCCGGGCGAAGGCGAGGAGAAGGGGACAGTCAAGGCATACGTAACCTTGAGGCTGCCGCGCCGCGACGAGCTTCACAGCTTCGGGCCGCTGATGCTGGCACTGACGGAGGCGTATCGCAATGGAATTTACCAGCTATCGCGGGAGGCTTGAGGGCGTGCCGATCCCGTTTCGAAGCGAGATGCGTTTTCTGATGGAAACGTCCGCAGGCGTGCCGAACCGAATCGGTAAACGCAACGAGAAGCCGCCCGTACGGGCGGAGCCGAGGGCATGGACAGAAGCGGCGGACCCGGACGGCGTCAGCGCGGAGCTGAAGCGCAACGGCATTCGGATGTTCCGTACCGAGGCCGCGGCGCAGTACGGAACTCCGATCGTTCGGGCGGAGCGAACCTGGATTGTATTCGCGCCGCATGCGTTTTTTATCGTCGACCGGATCGAGGCGGTGAAGCCCGTCAGGACGGAGAGCACGTTTTTGTTCGGCGCCGACGGCGACCGTGTGGCGGTGAAGACGGCTGCCGAGACGAAGCTCGTCATCCGGAGCGGCGGGGCCGGCATGAAGTTTTTCCAGGTGCTGTCGGTCTCCGGCGACGAGGCGAACGAGTGCCGTCTATCGCGCGGCCATGACTCCGAACGGGACCCGGAGGCGGAGACCGGCCCGCAGCTCTGCCGCTATACGAGCGAGTTGTACCGCTGCAGCCACACGGTCGTCTACGCCGCGGCGCTGGACGATACCGAGGCTGTTCGCAAGTGGCATATCGTCCTGCTGGCAGCCCGGCATTTCTACGTGGAGCCCCCGGCAAAGGACGGTGGCTGCGCATTGGAGCTCGCGGAGGACGAGGCGCTCATCGTGAGCGATCGCTCGGCAGGCAAGGCGTACCGAATCGACCGCGACGGCCGTCTGTCTGTCGTCTAGCGCATTGCGTCTGCCGGTCAGCCCTTCGCGTAGCGGGACGGGGACTCGCGGACGAGCTTCTTGAAAAGGCGGCTGAAGTAATAGATGTCCTGATAGCCGACAGCCAGCGCCGCTTCCGTCACGTTGCATTCGCCGCTCGCGATCAAGTCCTTGGCGATGCTGATGCGGACGTGATTTTGATACTGGACGGCGGTCATGCCCGTTATTTTCTTGAACAACAGCCGATAGTGGGAGGGGCTTAGCCCCGCATGCGCCGCGAGCTCTTCGATGGAGTAATGCTGTTTGTAGTTCTCCATCAACAGGTCGGCCGTCCGTTCGATCGCGCTGTAATGGGCTGTGCCGTAGTTGGCGCGGTCCCGCTCTTTGATCAGGGCGTAGAGAATATCCATGATGACGCTCTTGCACTTGACTGTGTAGCCGCTGCGCTTGCCGGTCCATACCTGCAGCAGCTCGGCGAACAAAGCCGGCATGCGGTAGAGTCGAGGGCTGCGGATGACGGTCTCGAAGCTGTCGAAGAGCCGGCTCGTATCGTTGTTGAGGAACCGTAGCTCGAACGAGACCGAACAGAACGACCAGGGAGATTCCGGGTTCGCATAAGCGGATCGTACCAATCCCTTGGGCAGCAACAGCAGGTCACCTGCCTGGATGCGATGCCGGATTCCGCCTATATCGTATATCGCTTCGCCGCTCCGGCAGAACGCGAGCACGTCCAGATTCGGATAGCTGACTTCGGTTAGTTTCCAGTCCGGATTCGCGGTCCTGTCGGTCATGTGGGCGATAGCCGCAATATCGAAGTCATAGTCGGGCCTGGCGGACGACTCGTTCACGCTCGATCGCTCCTTTTTGGCTTGATTCATCAATCATTATACCGGACGAATTCATCACTTTGTGCAAAAAAAGAATGGGGGGACTCGAATGGATCTGGAACAGTTGAAGGCGGACAGGGGAAAGAAGGTCCCGGCCCCGCTGCCGATTCCGGAGGACGTGCTGTGCGAACGGTACGAGCGGACGTTCACGGCGGCGGTCAACGATGTGCTGCGCGAGCGGGGATTGCTCGGCCAGGTGCTTCCGGCCGGCATTATGCCGCTTCGCGATCATATGCGGGTATGCGGAATCGCATTTACCGTGAAGGGATCCAAAAACCTGACGCTTGAGAGCGAGATGGAGCAGCGCGCGCGCATGCTGGAGGAGATCGGCACGGGCAGCGTCGTCGTATGGGACACGAGCGGCGACGACGAGTCCGCGCAGTGGGGCGAGATCATGACGATGGCGTCCAAGCGGCGAGGGTGCAGGGGGGCGATCGTCGACGGAGGCGTTCGCGATACGGACAAAGTGCTCGAGCAGGATTTTCCGGTATTCTGCAAATACCGGACCTCGAACGGGATGCTCGGCCGCTTCCGGATGATCGGCTGGCAGCAGCCCGTCCAGATCGGCGGCGTCTTTATTTATCCGGGCGACGTCGTGTTCGGCGATATCGACGGCGTGATCGTCGTTCCGCGGGAGCTGGCATACGAGGTGCTGCTTAAAGCCGAGCACGTCAAAGAAAACGAAAAGGCGATCAAGCAGATGGTGCTGGACGGATTGACCCCTACGGAGGTCGTGCGCAAGGGCGGCTACTTCTGATCGCCGGACTTGGGCGCCGGATATACAACGCCAAGGGAGTTAAGGAGGATAACGCGATGAAAGCGGCCGTCATGGAGCAATGGGGAAGCATCGAACTCCGGGACGTTTCGATGCCGGAGCTCGGCGACAACGAAGTGTTGATCAAGGTGAAGTATGCAGGCATTTGCGGGACGGACCTTCACATTTATGAGGGGCATCATCCGACGGCGACGCCGCCGCTCATTCCCGGTCATGAGTTCGTCGGAACGATCGAGCGGATACGCGCGTCGCTTCCGACGGACCTGCGCGAAGGAGATCGGGTCGTCGCGGAGCCGCTGATCAGCTGCGGCGCTTGCGAGGCGTGCCGCGAAGGGACCCCCCACGTCTGCCGCAGCCTCAAGCTGCTCGGCATTCATACGAACGGCGCATTCGGCGAGTACGTGAAGGCGTCGCTGGACAAGGTCATTCGCGTGGACGATCGTCTACCGGACACGATCGCGGCGATGGCCGAGCCGTTCGCGGTGGGTTACCACGTGAACAGGCGGGCCGGAACGGGCCGGGGCGACCGCGTGCTGATCATCGGCGGAGGACCGATCGGCCTGATCGTGGGGCTCGTCGCGCGCGAGAGAGGCGCGTCCATGGTCGCGTTCTCGGAGATTAATCCGGCCCGGCTCGAGCAGGTCCGCTCGTTCGGGTTCGAGGACTCGATCCGGCCAGCGACGGAAGATCCAGCGGAACGGGCCGGGGAGCTGACCGGCGGAGAAGGCTTCGACATCGTCATCGAGGTGTCCGGCTCCCAGGCTGGAATGCAGCTTGCGACGGAGGTTTGCCGCATTCGTGGCAAGGTCGTGTTCGTCGGCTTTCCGTCGAAGCAGCCGCAGGTAAATGTGCTTCAGGGGATCTTCAAGGAGCTGACCTTCATCGGAAGTCGCGTTTATACATTCGACGATTTCCGGGCGACCGTGAAGCTGCTAGGTCGGATGACCGCCGATCCGGCGCTTGGCATCGAACGTCTCATCACGGACATCTGCGCCGTCGAAGAGCTGGAAGCGTCCATTCATGCGATGAAGGAAGGACGCAGCAACGGCAAAATATTGATCGGCTTCAATTAAAAAATGACAGGAAGGAGCTGCAAAAATGGAAATGAATCCGTTGCAGGGACGGACGGTCGCGATCGTCGGGGCCGGAGGCGGCATCGGGCAGGCGACGGCCAGGGCGCTGGCGGCGCAGGGAGCCAGCCTCGCGCTTGGCTCCCGGGGCGAGCCGGCGCTGCGCGAGCTCACGGAGACGCTCGCGGCCAGCGGAGCCAGCGCCGCATACCGTACGGTCGACGTGACCAAAGAGGCGGAGGTGCGTTCCTTTTTCGCGTGGGCGCAAGAGGCGTTCGGGGAGCTGGATGTGCTGGTGAACGCGGCGGGACTCAGCATTCCCGCGCAGCTGTCGGAGATGCCGGAGGAGGACTACAGCCGGACCTTCGACGTCAATGTGAAAGGGAGCTTCCTATGCGCAAAGCACTTCATTCCCTGCGTGGACCGGGAGCGGGGCGGGCTCATCGTGCATACCGGCTCGATGGCGGCCAAGCGGGCGAATGCCGGGGCACCGTTGTACTGCTCGGCGAAGGCTGCGGTGAACATGCTGTCGCAGGGGCTCGCGCTGCAGTTGATCGAGCGCCGTATCCGCGTGACGACGGTGAATCCAGGCGCGACCGATACGCAATTCTGGGGCGATCGTCAGGTGCCGCGAGACAAGTTCATGACGGCTGCCGACGTGGCGGACGTCATTGCATGCGTCGTGGCGATGAGCCCGCGGATTGTCGTGCACGAGATAAACTTCGAGTCTTTCGCCTTTTTCAAATGAGCATGCGGATAAGTACGCATCGTTTAACCGTAATTTGATCTAAAATCGAACGCTGGCGCGGCATCGGCCGATTTTGAAGTCCGATCGGCTGATGTTGCAGTATTTTCTGGGGCGCACTCCCCGCTATACTCATGCTGACTCATATTTGAAAGCGATTCCAAATTCTGAGGAGGTCTCGTAATGAGGAAGAAGTTAAAGCGGGCGGCAACAGGACTATTGGCTGTGTGGATGGCTATCTTTTCGGCAGGTCCCGTCTACGGGGACGAGCCGGCTACGCCGGCGGATCCCGTGCAGGCCGCTTTTTATGTTTCGCCGGACGGCGACGACGACAACCCCGGCTCCGAAGCGCTGCCCTTCGCCACCCTGCAAAAAGCGCAGGAGGCGGTCCGCGGCGCAAACGACGCGATGACCGGAGATATCGTCGTCTATTTGCGTGGAGGCAGCTACGTGCTGTCGGCTCCGCTTGCGCTGGACGAGGAGGATTCCGGCACGGAGGGGCATTCAGTGATCTTCGCCGCTTACGGCAATGAGATGCCGGTCGTCGAGGGCGGCCGCGACCTGACCGGATGGACGCTGTACGACGCGGCGAACCATATTTATGCCGCGCCGGCGGCCGATCTGCGGACGAGGCAACTCTATGTCAACGGTATTCGGGCGGTCCGGGCAAGGATGGAAGCGCCGTTGAACAATGCGGTCAAGACGACTTCAGGGTATACGAGCGACGACGCGTGGTTGACGGATCTTGCGCGGCCGAAAGAAGTGGAGGCCGTATTCAATGCGGCGTGGACGAGCCCGAGAATTCGCGTCACAGGCATTACCAATCAAAGCGGGAAGGCGGCGATTGCGCTGAATTCCGCGCTCTGGAGCGCGGTGATGAACCGTTCTCATCTGGAGCAGTGGTACTTGGAGAATGCCTACGAGTTTATCGATCAAGCTGGCGAGTGGTATTTGGATGATCAGAACGAGACCATATATTACAAACCGAGGCCGGGCGAAAACATGGCAACCGCCCGCGTAACCGCACCTGTCCTTGAGAATCTGGTCAACATCGAGGGAAGCAGCGTGGATGCACAGGCGGGCAATATCCGTTTTGAAGGGATCGGCTTTGCGTATACGACGTGGATGCAGCCGACCGACGAAGGCGGCTGGAACGATGAGCAGAACAACTACAAGGTTGGCACGCTTGAGATGCCGCAAGCCGCCGTCAACGTACAATACGCGCATGATATTGCGTTCGAACGCTGCGATTTTTCCAAAATGGGCGGCACGGGCATCAATCTGCTGAAGGGCGTACAGAACCATCTGATCGAAGGCGGCCGCTTCTTCGATATTTCGGGCTCGGCCGTGAACGCCGGCCAGACATCCAAGACAAGCGCATCGGTCTATAACCCTTCAGATGCGCGGATGATTTTGAAAAACAACGATATCGTCAACAACTACATCCACGACATCGGCGTCGAATACAAGAGCGCGACAGCCGTCACGGTCGCTTTTCCGATGGATATCGACATCTCCCACAACGAGATATTCAATATCCCATACTCGGGCATCAGCTTCTTCGGCAGCGTCTACGCGCCCGTGACTACGACCAAAAACGCGCGGGTGGAGGATAATTTCGTCCATGATCTGATGGGCGACGGAATCTTCGACGGGGGCGCCATTTATGCCTTCGGCGTGACGGGGGGCACGACGGCCAATCCCAACCTGATCTCCGGCAATTATATTAAAAACCAGATGAATCGCTATGCGACCATTTATATGGATCAGTCGTCGGACTTCTGGAAGATCGAGAATAATGTCGTCGATCTGCGGGACGAGCCGATCTGGGACGATATTTACGATACCTACTGGGCGTTCGCCAATATCAACACGCATGACATCCGTCTCGACGGCAACTACAGCACGACGAGCGCTTTCTGGAATAAAAGTTCCTCGGACTCCATTATTAAGACGAACGACCATATCTATCCGGAAGGCAACTGGCCGGCGGCAGCCCAGGCGATCATCGCCAACGCGGGTCTTGAGCCGGCCTATCAGGACATTGCCTTGGGGACGATCGAGAATTTGAAGGTGCCGGACGCGGTCAATCTGAGCTCGACTGCGGCGCAGACGTTCCAGATCGTACCGGAGGCAGAGACCGGACGCGGGACGCCGGTGGACATAAGCGCTGCGCAAGCGTACTTCACCAGCAGCGATCCTGCGGTCGCGACGGTGGATGCAAGCGGAACGGTTACTGCCATCAGCGCAGGCAGGGTCGATATCGTGCTGCATCTATTTTGGAACGGCAGCTTGGTCAAGAAGACGGTGCCTGTCTATGTCGACGATGTGCTTGACGATATCGAAGTATATTACGCGTTGGAAAACGTGAAGCATGTCGTGCCTGCATCCATGACCTTCGTTCCCGGCACCGTTCGGCAACTGGTTGCGCGGGGGGTGACGAACTACGGTCAAACCATCGGCGGCACGGAGGTAACGTTCGGAAGCAGCGATCCGTCCGTGGCGACAGCCGTATACGGTCTGTTGACGACGCATACGCCCGGCACGGCGAATATTTCGGTCTCCACCTCGCTGAACGGCGTTACGGTCACCAAGGAGATCGGCATCGATGTCGTCGATTACAGCGATGAGGACAGCCTGGATGTTCCTGCCTATTCGATCAACGAACTGATTCGGGATCCGGGCGGCTGGTACTCGAAACTGAGCAGCGGCACAATTACGCCGGGGGCAGGCACGCTGGAAGTCAATACGCCGGGCAGCGGCTACGCTTTGTATGAGGAGAAGACATTTGGCGACGAGCTGTTATCGATGAATATAAAAATCAACGCGACGGGCGGCTGGCCTTCGATCGTGCTGCGCAGCCAGAAGCTGGACAAGGATTTTACCGCAGCCGACAACAGCTTGTACATGATTTGCTTCAAACCGGATATCATCGAGCTCCACCGGTTTTCGGGAGGCGAACGGACCGTCTTTTTCGGAGAAATCGCCGGCTTTGACAGCCTGGGCGCAGCCTCGTACCCGAATTCGTCGATACCGTTCCACGAGACGCATTTCGTCCAGGCCGGCGCGGTAAATGAGAGCGGCGGCGTACGGATCATATTAAACGTGGACGGGCAAAACGTATTCACGTATCTAGATACGAGCCCGGACCGTATCGCAGGAGACGGTTACTTCGGTTTGTACGCCCGCTCCGGCAGCATGACGCTTGGTGAGACCGCTCTGGGCCTGCCAGGCGAGGACGAATGGCCGATTCCCGATGCGCCGGAAGCTTCGCTCTCGGGCGTCGGCACGGCAACCGTCGACCGGAATGTAACGCTGACCGGGGCGATCGTCCCCAATAGCGCGCTGACATTGAACGGAGCCGAGATCGCCTACGATCCCGCTGCGTTCGAATTTGAGGCGATCTCGTCGCTGGCGCCTGGCGTGACGGTCAGTGCGAGCGAGGCTGTTTACGGTACGGTAGAGCTGGCCTTCTCGGGAACGGGAACCTCGCTCGGCGGTTTTGTGGAGAAGAAGCTGTTCGCAGCGACCTTCAAAGCCAAGTCGGCGGCAGCTTCCTCCGCCATCGAACTGTCCGCGGTCCGACTGACGGATATGAATGAAGATGAGGTCGATACTGCGCCGACGGCCAAGTCGATCGCCGTGTCGGCCCCGGTTACGGGCGGCATTTACGAAACCTTTGACGGCTATGCGGCCGGCAACATCAGCGGCGCCTCCGGCTACATCGTAACGCCGACCAATCTGGGCTACTTTACGATTCAGGAATCGCCCACTTCTGCAGACAAGAGCCTGCATCTCTACAAAACGACGACAAACGACACCTCTTCGTCCACGCTCACCAAGATATACAGCTCTGCAGGCATAGCGGGGAAGGTGCGCGTGTCCTATCAGGTGAAAAAGGAGAGCGGCGTCGCCAGTCCGCAAAGCTTCGTCAATCTGAGGGACAAGAGCGGAAAAGTGATTGCGACGGTAATTGTCGACGACACGCTGCACGTGAAGCTGGCCTCCGACAATACCGTGGTAACGAGCGGGCAATTGCTGTCGGATATATGGTATCAGGTGACGCTCAATCTCGATTTCGACGCGCACACGGTGTCCGTACAGATCAAAGAGCTGTCCGGCGCGAATCGGGCGTGGGCGCTGCCGAGCCAGTCGATGCAGAACGTTGCTGCCGCCAATTTCTCGCGTGCGGAGTACGTGCTCTGGAATACCCGAACCGGCGCCTATTCTTACAACGATCTGATTGCCGAGCCGGTAACACCCTGAAGAAGGAACGTGGTGAAGGACATGGGTAAGGAAGCTGAGGAAGCGTTCGAAAGGCTGAACGGCGCCCCGCGTCTGTATCAAGAGGAGGAGGATGCGGGGAATTCTTATCGCCAGCGGCAGCATGACGAGTTGGAGGACTTGATCCTCGGTTTGCGTCGTCAATCGAGAGAAAAGAGGCGGGCTTATTTTTCGCCCGACTTCACCGACATCGGGTCCTATGCGCGCAGCATCGAGCGCTATCGGCAGGACTTTGCGGGCATGCTGGGCATGCCTCTATCGGCGCAGGAGCCGGTCTCGGCGGAGACGGAAACAGCGGCTGAATATATTCCCGTCGCGGAGGACGAGCTTGGCGAGATTTTCAGGGTGATCCTTCCGGTACGCGAGGGCCTGAACACTTATGGATTATTTTTTCGCCCGTCAGGCGAAGGTCCCTTCCCGCTCGTCATCTCTCAGCATGGAGGCCAGGGCACGCCAGAACTGACCGCCGGATTTTTCGGATCGGACAACTACAATGACATGACGCGCAGAATCCTTCGGCGCGGGGCGGCCGTATTCGCTCCCCAACTGCTGCTGTGGGAGGCCGAACGCTTCGGGCCGAAGCATGACCGCAGAAAAATGGATATTCAGCTAAAGCAGTTAGGCGGCTCCATAACGGCAGTCGAGGTGTATAAGCTGCAGCGGAGTCTGGACCGTTTGCTGCGCCGGCCGGATATCGATGAGAATCGGGTCGGGATGGTCGGCCTGTCGTACGGCGGTTTCTACACGCTGTTCGCTGCCGCGGCGGACACTCGTATTCGCGTCGTCGTCTCCTCATGCTTCGTGAACGATCGCTACGCATACGATTGGTCAGACTGGACTTGGTTCAACGCCGGCAACACGTTCCTGGACGCGGAGATATGCGGTCTTATCTGTCCCAGGCCGCTGTACGTCGAGGCGGGGATCCGGGACGAGCTTTTTGCAGTCGGAGGCTTCCGAAAAACGAGCGAGAGCGCGCGAACTTATTTTGAGCGTCTCGGATTGGAGGATCGATTCGAAGCTGCCGTCTTTGACGGCGCTCACGAGTTCAATCCGGGCGATCAACCGATCAATTTTCTTTTCAAACATTTATAAGCCTTGGATATACAGCGGGCCGTGCCTCAGATCCTTAACGATCTAGGCACGGTTTTATAAATTTATCGGGGGCATCGCGCTCGTACGCGCATCGCATTCGCTGCGGCAGCGGCTTCGTTATTGTCATATGGACTTCAAAATCGGATAATAGGTGAAAATGCGCCGTATTTAAAGCCTTTTGGACGATATTGCAGTTTTTCTGACGCGGCTCCCATTATATATTCAACTCGTCGAGCCGAGGCGGAGCGTTTACGGGCTTCACTTGATGTAAGCGCTATACCGAGGCTGGAACATTCCATGGATGAAATGGGGTCAGCAACAAAATGAGAAACTATACCCGTCTTGCCGCGATTGTCCCCTTGCTGTCGGCGATGATCGTCGCAGCAGGCTGTTCGAGTTCCGATCCGAAGGATGCGGACGCTAAGGGTACTTCGGCTTCGCCAAGTTCTGCGTCTGCGTCGGAAGGCGGCGCCTCCACGCAGGAAGCGCTTGAGCCGGTTAAGCTGAAGTATTATTTTTTCGGTGCAGCGAAGCCGGGCGATGCGGCCGTCTACGACGAGATCAACAAAAGACTCAAGGAAAAGATCAATACGACGATCGAATTCGTCAAGGTTCCGAACGGGGATTATACGCAAAAAATGTCGGTTATGGTGAACGCGCAGGAGGCGTTCGATCTGGCCTTCACCTCTCCGAACTATCTGGATTATTTCTCCAATGCGGCGAAGGGTTCGTTCGTTGACCTCACAGAGCTATTACCCCAATATGCACCGAAGACGTATGCGGAGTTGAAGCCGGAAATCTGGAACGCCGCCAAAGTAAACGGCAAAATATACGCCGCCATCAATCAACAGATTTTCGCGCGCCAGTCGGGCTTGAGCCTTTCCAAACCGCTCGTCGACAAGTACGGCTTCGACGTCTCCGGCGTCAAGAAGTTGTCCGATCTCCTGCCCTTCCTTGAGAAGGTGAAGGCGGGCGAGCCGGTTGAGCAAACGGATCAGCTTTATAACGCGCAGATGAAAAACCAGGTGTTCAGCTACTTCTTCCCTTATTATGAATGGGAAACGATCGGCGGTACGGATGTGCCGGGGGTTGCCGATTCCACCGAGGAGCACCCGACGGTGTTCAACGAGTACGATACGCCGGAGTTTAAGGATTTTGTCATGACGATGAGCGAGTACCAAAGGAAGGGATACATTGCGAAGGATGCGTTGACCAGACCGACCTTCGATCCCGCCAAGTACGCCGCCAATTCGATCGCAACGCTGATGCCGGGCATTGAGGAAACGCTCAAGACGACATATAAAGCCGACCAGGTGATCATCCCGCTGGGAGATCCGATTCTGACGTCGCCTAACGCGATCGCCACAATGACGGCCGTCTCGTCGACCTCCAAGCATCCGGAGCGGGCGCTCATGGTGATCGAAGCGTTCAACACGGACAAGGATTTGTACAACCTGATGGTGTGGGGCCGTGAAGGCGTCGATTACAAGAAGGTCGGCGACAACCGCGTCGAGTCGCTGCCAGGCGCCACATACGGACCTGCCTACGGGTGGATGTTCGGCAATCAATTCAATGCTTATGTGAGCGGCAGTCAGCCGGACGATGTGTGGGCGCAGACGAAGGCGTTGAATGAATCGGCAAAAGTATCGACGCTGTTCGGCTTCAACTTCAATCCCGACAATGTCAAGGCTGAGAGCGCGAATTGTGCGGCCATCGTTAATGAATATAAGGCCGCCTTCAATACGGGCATGTACGGCAGCGATACGGAAAAGAAGTACAATGAGTTTCTGGCCAAGCTGAAGACGGCCGGCGTCGACAAGCTGATTGCAGAAAAGCAAAAACAAGTGGACGCGTTCATCGCCGCTAAATAGCAACTTCGCTTTGTAACAATCGGCTTTGCCATAGAAACGCCATCCAAATCATCTTGAAGATGGAGCGTCATCTTGGAGATGATTTGGATTTCCTTTTGTTGCAGCTGCGTCAGACCATGCTCTCGGACACAAAGGGGTGCGCGATGTTCACCTTTATCGGCCGCAAAAAACGAGTAGCCCTTCTGAGCTACGTTAAAATTTTCCTTTTATTCGTCGCCATCGTGATGGCGGCGAATATCGTCACGTCTTCTTCGATGTACGTGAATTCAGAGCGTCATTCCGCCAAGCTCGTACAGATCTACAGCGCCGAGGAGCTGTCTCAGATCAGCTACAGCACAAATTTTATGTTCGAAGCGGCCAAGATGACGCTGCTGCAGCTGTATTCGAATCCTGCCGTTCTGAAGCTGATGAATCAGACGGACCTCGGAGAGCTGGAGACAGCTTCCTTGCTCAGCCAGGTCGGGCTGGTGAATATCAACCTCCCGTTCGTTAACTCCATTTATATTTACAACAACCGTGCGCATCGTATGTATTTCGACGGAAAGGCGTTTCCGGATACTTCTTTTCCGGATCAGGATATGATTCGGCGTCTGGAAAGCGGCACCATCGACAACCTGCGGCCGATCGCTCGCCGCATCCAGTCTCCGGGCAACTACACCAGCACCGTTCCCGACGATGCGCAGTACGACGACGTGTATTCGTTTGTTTTCTACGACAGCAAGTCCAATCAGATCGACAATGCGATTGTACTCAACGTTTCTCAAAGCTGGCTCAAAAATACAATCGACTCCATGGGACCCCGGACGAGCGGCGATACGGTCATTGTCGATTCGGCGGGTCTGATCGCCCTTGGCAACGAGCGATATCGTTATCTGGATCGCGCGTCTGAGAAATATCCCGAGTTCGGCTCTATTCTGGATCGGGGAGAATCGTCCGGCTATTCCGTCAAGACGATCGATCGGACGAAATATTTGATTACGTATGTATCGTCCCCGATTCTAAACTGGAAGTTTATCCGGTTTACGCCATACGAAGCCGTATCCGGCAAGCTCAAGCAACTGCTGTCCTGGACGTTGATCATCTTCCTCGTCGTGACTTTTCTCTCCGTGCTGGCCGTTTTATTCATCTCAAGGTTCGTGTACGGGCTGTTCAGCAGCAAGCTTCGTGAGATGGAACGTAAATTCGACGACGAGAAAAATGCGGGCTTCGAAAAAAAACAGCAGTTTTTGCGCATGCTGGCTGCCGGGAAAATTGAAGAGGGCATTTTGCGCAAAAGGCTTGCGCGCTACGGCATAAACTTTCGGCTGGATACCGGGTTTATGACCGTCGTGTTCAAGATCGACCGATACGAACGCTATTGCGAGCAGTATTCGCCGGAAGACCGTGCACTGCTTTCATACGGCATCATTAACATCATCGGCGAGTTGGCGGCTCCGGTCTTCACGCATGAAGCGGTCGACCTCGGCGAAGGCTGCCTTGGTCTGCTTCTCAATACGGACGTCATCGACGGCGAGGAATTCGCGGACAGAACGGAAGGGCTGGTCAAGGACGTTCAGGAGAAAACATCGCAATATCTCGGACTATCTCTATCCGCTTCGTTAGGCGAGGGACTGGAGGAGATCGAGGAGATTCCGGGCAGCGTGAGCCTGTGCAAGGAGGCGCTGGACTACAAGCTCTTCTACGGACCGCGGTCGCTTATATATGTATCGGGCATCAAGGAGCTCAAGAAAAAAGAAATTGTTTTTCCCGCTCAGGTCGTCACGCAAATTATCGAAGCGCTGCTTGCGGGGGACGGCGAAGCCGTCAGGCAGAGCTGCGCGCGATTGATCGAGAGCACGCGAGGGCATTCGGTCGCCTCCCTGCAGACGACCTTGCTTCGGCTTGCCATCGCCATGAGAGAGGGCATGCAGAAGTATCCTGTACTGGCGGATGAGCTTCACTATGGACCCTTTATCGATTTGGCTAATCGCATAACAAGCTTCGAGACGGTGGACGAGATCGCGGGCAAGCTCGACGAGCTGTTTGCCGGCCTGCTGGACGTCGTCCTCCGCTCGCAGAAATCCGTCAAAAAGTACGAGCGGTATAGCGGCATTATGAAGGATGTGCAGGCGTTCGTAGAGCGCGAGTATGCCAATCCGAACTTGAGTCCGGAGCTTATTGCAGAGCAGTTCGACTTGTCCGCCCGGTATTTAAGGACGTTGTACATGAAGGCATCGGGAGAGTCGCTTGGCGAATACATCACCCGCTACCGATTGGAACAGGCCAAGGGTCTGCTCGACAGCGCGGAAGTTACGGTTCAGGAAGCGGCCCTTCGGAGCGGCTTTGCGAATATCAACTACTTCTACACGTTGTTCAAAAAGTATAACGGAATTACGCCAAATGAGTTCAGAAGCTTGACGAGTCTGGAATCCGGCTCCGATCGTAACGAATAGCCGGATTTGAAGCCTTTTCGGACAGATTTGCAGTAGGCGCCCTTTCTGCAACCGCTTATACTGAGGCCGTCGAGTCAATGAGACGCGACGGATCACGCAGAAAAGGAGTGCAAGTGCAAATGAGAACGGAAGCGCTGCGGAAGAGGCGAAAGCCGATCGCGAAAAATTGGCAGTTGATGCTTATGTCTTTGCCGGCGATCGTCAAAATTTTTATTTTCTCTTATCTTCCCATGATCGGGATCGTCATGGCGTTTAAGGACTATGTGCCGGTGAAAGGGATTATGGGGAGCGCCTGGAACGGTTTCGACAACTTCGCTTTTTTCTTTCAATCGGCGGATGCCTGGAAAATACTTCGGAATACGCTCGGATTGAACGCGATGCTGATCGTCGTCGAGCTGCTGTCCGGCGTCTTTTTCGCCCTGCTCCTCTACGAAGTGACGACCAAAAAAATGCTGAAGGTGTATCAGTCCGTTATGTTTTTTCCGTATTTCTTCTCCTGGGTGCTGGTCGGTCTGATGCTCACGACGCTGTTGAATCCGGCTACGGGCATGCTGACCACGCTGATTCGCGAGCTTACCGGCCACGAGGTGGCTTTCTACTCCAAAGCCTGGTACTGGCTCATTATTCTCCCGCTGGTGGCCATCTGGAAGGGAACCGGCTTCAACAGTCTCATCTATTATTCGGCGCTTATGAGCATCGATAAAGAGCTCTTTGAAGCTGCCGAAATTGACGGCGCTTCCAAAGCGCAGTCGATCCGTCATATCTCGATTCCCTTCCTGCTGCCGATGATGGTGATGCTGACGATTTTGGCGATCGGTCATATTATGCGAGCAGACTTCGGACTTTTCTACTTCGTCCCCCGCAATGTAAGCGCGCTGTACCCCGTCACCGACGTTCTGGACACGTACGTCTTCCGGGCGCTGACCGTCAATGGCGATTTTGCCATGAGCGCGGCTGTCGGGGTGTTTCAATCGATCGTCGGATTTGTGCTGATCCTCGGGACGAACCGACTGGCCAAGCTCTTCAACAAAGAGTACGGACTATTCTAGGGCGGATGTGACCAGACATGTACAAAAACAAAACGTATCATCAGTTGGTCGTCCATCTTTGCCTGATCCTGTTTTGCGCGATGTGTCTGCTGCCGATGGTGCTGACGGTGTCGATCTCGCTCACGGACGGCTCCGTCATTCAGAAGTACGGCTACCAGCTCATTCCAAGCCGATTTTCCCTGCAAGCCTACACCTATATTTTCATGGAACCTAGCACGCTCCTGGCCGGGTACAAAAATTCGCTGCTGATCGTCATCGTCGGCACGCTCGGCAATCTGCTGGTAACCTCCATGGTCGCTTATTCGCTGGCGCGGCGCGATTTTCAGTATCGCGGCCAGATTTCCTTTTATATTTTCGTCACGATGATATTCAGCGGTGGCACGGTGCCGCTATACATTCTGATCGTGCAGTACCTGGATTGGAAAAACATGCTGATCTCGTTGATCGTGCCCGCTTTTGCGGCGCCGTTTCAAATTTTTATGCTGCGCGTCTTTTTCCAGGAGATCCCACCTGCGCTGATCGAATCGGCCAAGCTTGATGGCGCCTCGGATGTGAGGACGTACCTGAGCATCGTTCTGCCGCTGTCGAAGCCTGCGTTGGCGACGGTGGCGCTCATGATGACCTTGCATTACTGGAACGAGACGTTTAACGCCATTCTGTTTATCGACCATACGGCTCAATATCCGATTCAGCTCGTACTCAAAAATATTACGACCTATATCGAGATGGTGAAAAACGGCGGTGTCGATCCGAGCGGCCAGCCGGTCAGCGCTTCGGATGTGCCGTCGGACGCCATGATGTACGCCATGATGGTGCTGACTTCGCTGCCGGTCATGTTTTTGTTCGGCTTCCTGCAAAAATACTTTGTCAAAGGCCTCACGATCGGGGCGGTCAAGGGCTGACCGTCATTGGACGAAAAAATGGACGAACGGGGGAGCTTTCCATGGGCGAAACGAGAGAAACGACAGGCAAAACGAGAGAACCGATCAAGGTGACCGTCTGGAACGAATACCGGCATGAGCTGGACAAGCCGAATGTGCGCGCGATCTACCCTCAGGGCATGCATCGGGCGATTGCCGAAGGACTGGAAGGGAACTTCGCGATCCGCACGGCGACGCTGGATGAGCCCGAGCACGGACTCGGCGAGGCGGTGCTGGCGGATACGGACGTGCTCGTCTGGTGGGGGCATGTCGCCCACAAGGAGGTGCGGGACGACATCGTCGATCGCGTCGCCGCCCGCGTGCTGCAGGGCATGGGTCTTATCGCGCTTCATTCGGCCCACTACTCCAAGGTGTTCCGCAAACTGATGGGCACGACCTGCTCGCTGCTCTACCGCGACGAAGGGGAGCGGGAACGGCTGTGGGTGACGGCGCCGGGACATCCGATCGCGGAGGGCGTCGGACCGTACTTCGAGCTGGAGCGCGAGGAAATGTACGGCGAGTTTTTCGACATACCGTCGCCGGACGAGGTCGTGTTTACGAGCTGGTACGAGGGTGGCAACGTCTTCCGCAGCGGCTGCTGCTTCAACCGGGGGCAGGGGAAAATTTTTTACTTCCAGCCCGGCCACGAGCTGTACCCGACCTATCATGACGCCAATGTCCTGCGTGTCATCTCCAACGCGGTCCACTGGGCGGCCCCGACGAAGCGGGAGCCGCTGCGGTTCGGCAAGGCCGTCCCTGCCCTGGAAGCCATCCGACCGAAAGGGGCGGTCGAAGCATGAGCGGTACCTTCAGAGTCGGCATCGTCGGCACCGGCAAAATATTCGAACACGCGCATGCGCCCGCGTGGAAGTCTTATCCGGGCGTCGAGATCGCCGCATTGTGCGACGCCTACAAGCCTGCAGCGGAGGCGCAGGCGTTAAGGCTCGGCGTAAGCGACGTGTACACCGATTATGTCGAAATGATGGAGCGCGAGAAGCTGGACGCGGTCGGCATCTGCGCGCCGAATGTGTATCACTCCGAGGTGGCGATCGCTGCGCTGGAGCGGGGACTGCACGTCTTCTCCGAGAAGCCGGACGCGGTGAATCCCGCCGAAGCTTGGCGGATGGCGGATGCCGCCAGGCAAGCCGGCAAGGTGTTGATGGTGATGCGCAACAACCGCTTCACCCCGCAGTCGCAATTCCTGAAGCGCTACATCGACAGCGGCGCGATGGGCGAGATCTACACGGGGCGGGCAGGCTGGATCCGCCGTCGGGGCATCCCGGGCCGGGGCGGATGGTTCACGACGAAGGCGATGTCCGGCGGCGGTCCCCTCATCGATCTGGGCATTCATATGATCGATCTGGCCGTCTGGCTGATGGGCAATCCACGCCCGGTCGCGGTCAGCGGAGCCGCCTATACGAAGTTCGCCGATGCGCCGCTCCCTGGCCTGACGGACAGCCGGATCGGCGCGGTGAAGGAGGGCGGCGTCTTCGACGTGGAGGATCTAGCTACCGGCTTCATCCGCTTCGAAGGTGGGGCTACGCTGCAGATTGAGTTCAGTTGGGCCGCGAATGCGGAGGACGGACCGAAGTATGTCGAGCTCCGCGGGACAAAGGCGGGCTGCAGCCTCCATAACGGCGAGGTGAAGCTGCTGACTGAGCTCGAAGGCGTGCTCTGCGACATCGTGCCGCGCTTCGGCAAGGATGACGGCCTGCCCCATTGGCGCAACATCCATCACTTCATCGACTGCGCGCGCGGCGTCGCGGAGCCGATCAGCGATCCCGCAAGCGGCGCGGACTTGATCGGGGTACTTGGCGCCATCTACGAATCGGCCCGGATCGGAGCGGAAGTGCGGCTGGACGGCAACTAGACGTTCACCGAATGACAGGCCGCCGGGCTAGCGTTGCGAACAAAGGATTTTGCGGCAGCTTGTCGAATCTCAGTGATACACGAGAGAAGACGGGAGGCGAGCGCTGTGGATACGAGGCAATGGATGTCGGTGCTGTTATGTCTCGCGACGGCGCTCATGCTGTTCGTGGCCTGTCTGTCTTACCTGAAGCGCCAGCAGCCGATGGCGCGCACGATGATATGGATGATGGCGACGGCCTCCTGCTATGCGATGGGCTACGCGTTCGAGATCGTGAGCGAGAGCCTGCGCGAGGTCAAGCTTTCGTACCAGCTGGAGTATGTCGGCATTCCTTTCGTTTCGGCGTTTTGGCTGCTGCTGGTTTTTCAATTTACCGGGTTTGCCGCCAGGCGCCGGAGGCCGGCTGCCATCGGGATTTTCCTGATTCCGACCGTTACCTTCCTGCTGCACCTTACCAACGACTGGCACCATCTCCTCTATCAAGCTTTCATCCCGAACGCGGAGGGACTCGTTCCCGTTTACAATACGATCAAAGGTCCCTGGTATCCGATTCACGCCATCTACAACTATACGATCCTTCTGTTCGGCATTCTGCTGTTCCTCCCGATGTATCTCAGAGCGGTCCCGATCGTCCGCAAGCAGATCGTCGTGCTGATCGTGGGAGCGGCGGGTCCGATTCTGTTCAATATCGCTTACATGTTCAACAAGGAGATCGACTTCACGCCGCTCGGCTTCGCATTGTCCGGCCTGGTGTACGCCTGGGGCATCTTCCGCTTCCGGCTGCTGCGGCTGACGCCGCTCGCTTATGCCAAGATGTTCGATACGATCCGGGACGGCGTCATCCTGCTCGACTACGACAATCAGGTCGTGAGCCACAACGATGCCGCGACGGAGGCGTATCCCGGGCTGCACGCGGCGAAAAAAGGACCGATTCCGGCCCGCACGCTGCTCGCGGATAGTCCGGCGCTGCTGGACCGATTGGCGTCGGCGGCACATTTGGACGAGCGCTTCCCGCTGGCGCGCGCGCTAGGGGACCGGACGCGGCATTACATATGCAGCATCACTCACATTTACGACACGGGCACGGCCCCTATCGGAAAAATGATCATGCTGAGCGACGTCACGGCGCTGCGGGAAAACGAGGAGCGACTGCGGGAGAAGTCGGAGCGGCTTACGCAGCTCAACGCCTTCAAGGACAAGCTGTTCACAGTGATGGCCCATGATATCCGCGATCCGATCGCGCTGCTCGTCAGCTTGACCGAGCTGCTGGAGGCGGAGCCGGAAGAGCCGGATCGGGCGAAGGCCGAGGTGCTGCCCGAGATCAAACGGCAGGTACGCGGCACCTATCAGCTCGTGGACAATCTGCTCGACTGGTACCGCAGTCAGAACGGCACGATCGCGTTTCGCCCGCAGGCGTGGAATTTGCAGCAGGTCGTCCGCCAGGCGATGTCGCTGGCCGGCGCGAGAGCCGCCGCCAAGCATATCCGGATCGCGGAGCGGATCGACGACCGGCTCACCGTGAACGCGGACAAGGAAATGCTCGATCTCATCTTGCGCAACCTGCTGGCGAACGCGATCAAGTACACCGACGTCGGCGGCCAAATCGCGGTGAGCGCAACCGCCAAGGGCGGCGAGGTGAGCGTGTCCGTGAGCGACGACGGGCGCGGGATCGACGAGGAGACGGCCAAGCTGCTCCGGCGCGACGAGATGTACTTCAAGGAGCCCGGCTTCGCGAGCGCGGACGGCGGCGGAGAGATGCGGTTCGGACTCGTGCTTACGCGCGAGTTTCTCCGCATGCACGGAGGCAGTCTCCGGTTCGAGAGCTCCTCGGGACGGGGCACGACGTTCTGGTTCACGCTGCCGGGGAATGCCGGCGGGGATGCACTGGCGGATAAAGACGGATGGGCGGTGAGCGCATATGAAAGTGATGCTGGTTGACGACGAGCCCGTCATGCACCTCATCATGAGAAAAATGCTGGAGAAATATCCGGGTCTCGAGGTCGTCGGCACGTTCGCGGACGCGTCGTCGGCAGCCGCTTTCCTGACCGAACGCGAGGATGTGGACCTGGCCTTCGTGGACATCTCCATGCCCGGCGGCAGCGGTCTGTCCTTCGCCGCCAAGGTCGATCAGGAAGGCGGAAGGCCGCAGATCGTATTCGTCACGTCGCACAAGGACTTTGCCGTGAACGCGTTCGAGCTGTCCGCGCTCGATTATCTCGTGAAGCCGGTGACGCAGGAGCGGCTGGAGCGGACGGTCCATCGCGCGCTGGAGAGCCGCAAGGCGCTGGGAACCGCGAAGCCTGCGGACGCGCCTGCGCAGACCGGGGGCAGGGTGAACGTGTCCGTGCTCGGTGACTTCGCCGTGCAGAGCGAAAGGGGGCGGGTGAAGTGGATGTCGGGCAAGAGCGCCGAGCTGTTCGCATACTTGCTGCTGAGCCGGGGGAAGCGGATCTCGCGCCATCGCCTGATCGCCGAGATTTTCGCCGGGATGACGGTAGCGAACGCGGAAAAGTATTTGAACACGGCGGTCTACCAGCTGCGCAAATCGCTGGAGCCGATCGGCCTGCGCGAGTCGGTTCGCTCCGAAAATGACGGGTACGCGCTCGAGCTTGAAGACGCGGCGGTCGATTACGAGCGGTTCGAACGGGAGACGGCCAGGCTCGGCAAGCTCCATGCCGGCAACGCAGCGGATGCGCTGGACGTCGAACGGCTGTATACGGGCGACTTATTCGGCGCCAAAGCCTATGTCTGGGCGGTCCAGCATACGGAACGGCTGGCGAATCGCTATGCGGCCTTCGTGCGGGCGGCAGCCGCCGCGCTGCTGGAGGTGCCGGACACGGCCGCCGCCGCGAAGCTGCTGCAAAAGCTGCATGCCCGCAATCCCTGGGACGAGGCCGTCGTGAGTCTGCTAATGCGCACGCATGCGATGGAGCGCGACAAAAAAGGTCTGACCGCGCAGTACACGGATTATGTGAAGCTGCTCGGTCGAGAGCTCGGCATCAAGCCGTCCAAGGAGCTGCTGCTGCTCTACGATTCGCTCGTCAGCGGGCTATCGGAAAACACCGACCCCTAAGTCGAGCGCATGGAACAAACAAGCGCATGGAACAGACAGCGGAATAATATTTTCATAGACGTGACAAAACGCCGCCAAGCCTTGATGCGAAGCGGTTTTTTGTCATTTCGTGACGAATTCTTTCATTATTCTTTTATTCGGGTCCCGTAGACTTAGCTCTAGAATGCTCGCCGTCCGTCCGCATCGGGTCGATCCTGTCCCGGCGCCACGGCAAGCGAGGGAGGGGTTGGCGTACTGTGGGGAAAAAAGGAATGAGTTGGCGCGGGGGCGCGCTCGTATGGCTGCTCATCACAAGCATGCTGGGCAGCGCGATCCTGCCGAACTTCGGAGGAGGATCGGCTGCGGCGGCAACCTTGCAAGCCGCGGAATTCGGGTCGTCCGACATCGGGGCTTTGGCCGCTGCTGGAGCGTCCGCCGACACGGTGGGGCACTGGGCCGGCGATACGATGACGGAGTGGCGGCGCCTGGGGCTGATCAACGGATTCCAGGACGGCACGCTGCGCCCGGACCAGGCGATCAGCCGGATTGAATTCGTGGCGCTGGCGAACCGGCTGTTCGCATACAAGGGTGCCGCGAGCCTGAAGTTCGCCGACGTGCCGGGGAACGCCTGGTTCGCATCCCAGGTGCAAGCCGCGGTGGCGGCAGGCTATATAAACGGCTTCCCCGACGGGACGTTTAAGCCGAATCGGCAGCTGTCCCGCGCCGAGGCGGCCGTCATGCTCGCGAAGCTTGTCCCGGTCGTCGAGCGCGACGGGGCGGATGCGCTCGGCGCGTTCGGCGACCGGAGCGACGTGCCTGCCTATGCGAAGGCCGCGCTGGGCGCGCTGGTCGAGAACGGCTTCGTCCAGGGCTTCGCGGACGGGACGGTGCGTCCCGTCGGCAAGCTGACGCGCGCGGAGGCCGTCGTGCTGCTGGACCGGATCCGCACGCAGTCCGCGAAGGGCGCGGACGGCGCCATCGTGCCGGCCGCGCTGCGATTGACGGCTGCCGGCGCCTACGGTCCCGCGTCGGGCACCGTCGAGGTCGCCGGCGACGTCGTCATCGATGCGCCGGGCATCACGCTGCGGAACGTGAAGGTCCGAGGCAGCCTGACCGTCGGCGCAGCCGTCGGCGAGGGGGATGTCTACCTGAAAGGCGTCGCCGTGGGCGGGAGCACGAATCTGCAGGGCGGCGGGGCGCATAGCGTACATATCGACGATTCGCAGCTCGGGACGGTCGTCGTCGAGAAGAAGGACGGCCGGATTCGGGTCGTCGTCGGCGGCGCGACGGTCATCGAGCAGTTGGACGTGCGGACGGACGCGAATATCGAGTCGGAAGGAACGACGGCAGGCGGCGGGATCGCCGGCATTTCGATCACGGCGACCGGCGAGGTCGTGCTGTCGGGCAGCTTCGGCAAGGTCGAAGTCGCCAGCGACGTGACGCTGACCGTCAGCGTGGGCACGATCGAAGCGCTGCAGGTCGGGGAAGGCGTGAAGTCCGCCGCGATCAAGCTGAACGAAGGCGTGGCGGTGAAAAACGCGGAGCTGCACGGCGGCGTGCAGGTCTCGGGAGCCGGGACGATCGGCCACGCGCTGGTGGATGCGGCGGACGTGCGCTTCGAGACGCAGCCGGCGAACGTGGAAGTGACTGTGCGCGGCGGCGCGGCCGGAGGGTCGGGCGGCACTGGCGGAAATGGCGGCAACGGCGGCGTGCAGCCAACTCCTACGCCGACGGCTACGCCAACCTCTACGCCGACGACGATGCCGACGAGTACGCCGACGCCGACGCCGCCGGTCGATACGACGATAACGGTCGTTCCGACGCTGGTTCAGGCGCGCGCGGCCGGCTTCAAGGTGGCGCTCAGTCCCACAGTGCCGGGACTGACTGCGGCGAACTTTGCCGTAAAAGACGCCGCGGGCGGCATCGTCCCCGTGACGTACGCGGCAACGCTTGATGGCGGCGCGACCTACGCGGCTGCGGCCGCGCTGACTGAGGGCGCGACGTATACGCTGACGATCGCCAAGACGGGTTACAGCTTCGGCGGTGGCCTCGCCGTCGCTGTCCAGGTCACGCCGCCGGAGGACATCGACGTCGCTGCCTCGCTCGTCGGCGCGGCAGCGCCGTCCGGCTTCACGCTGGCGCTGAACGGGCCGGTCGCCGGCCTTGCGGCGGCAGATCTTGCGCTGACGCACGGCGGCCAGCCCGTGGACATCGCGTCGGCCGACAGCGCCGACGGCGGCGCCACCTACGCGGTCGTCGCGGCCTTGACGGCCGGCGAGCGCTACGTGCTGACGATCGCCAAGCCGGGCTACCGGTTCGGCGGCGGTCTGACGATCGACGTGCCTGCGGACGGGACCGAGGAGATCGCCGTCACGCTGACGCCGAGCGGCACGGCCAGCGGGGCGGGATTCACGGTCGGCTTGAGCGTGCCGATTCCGGATCTGTCGGCCGGGCAGTTCCAGTTGACGCACGGTTCAGACAGCGTGGCCGTGACGAGCGCCGTCAGCGAAGACGGCGGGGCGACATACGCGATCGCGGCCTCGCTGACCGAAGGCGAGACGTACCGGCTGACGATCGTCAAGCCGGGCTACGGCTTCGGCAGCGGCTTGACCTTCACGGTGCCTGCAGGTCTTGTAGTCGTCGCGCCCAGCGTCAGTCGTCTGACTTCCTCCGGTTTCGTTTTGGCGCTGGACAAGCCGGTGCCTGAGCTGGAAATGGACAGCTTCACGATTAAGGGCAGCGACGAGACGACTGTCGGCATCAATATGCTGGAGACTGAAGCCACGCACAAGATCGTCGAGGTGTACGCGCCGCTCGCGCTGGGCGACACGTACACGGTGTCGCTGAACAAGCCGGGTTATGCCTTCGACGAACCGCTGGTGCTGTCCGTCAAGGCGACCGAATCGCCTTCTACGATCGAGTGGGTCTCGTATCAGGGCTTCTCCATCCGCTTCGGCTCGCCGGTCGCGGCGTTGACCGCCGACCGGATCTCGCTGACCGGGGCGTCGGGCGCGGCAATCGCCGTTCAGGGCGTACAGCTGGCGGCGGACGGCAGGTCCGCCGTCGTGACGGCCGATCTGACCGCCGCCGGCGACTACGGATATCGCATCGCCTTTGCGGACCTCGTGTTCTCGGGAGAGCTGCATGTACCTGAGACGATCGCCGTCAGCCGCTATACGACCTTCGAGTCGGTGAACTACGTCGATCAGGGCTTGCGCGTGCATTTCAGCGTCCCGGTCCAGGGGCTGCCCCCCGAGGCGTTCGAGCTGACGCACCGGGACGGCACGCCGTATGCGCTCGCGTCGGCGGCGACGGACGACGGGGGCTGGAGCTACCTGCTGGTGCCGGAGCAAATGACGTACAGCGACTATGCGCTCGACGTGCGCCATGCGGGCTACGACTTCGGCGGCGCGCTGCAGATCATCCGTCCGACGATTAACAACTGGGGCGGGCTGGCCGACCTGGCCGCGTTTATCGGACTCAATCCGTCCGTGCCGACGACGATGGACAATTATCGGATTACGGACGCATCGGGCGCCGCGGTAACGATCAAGGCGCTCATCCCGATGCAGAACGCATTTATCGCCACCTTTGAAGGCGTGCGGGGCCGCGGCTACGACGTGACCGTCGTCAAAGAAGGCTACGACTTCGGCGGTCCGCACCGGATCAACGTGTATGCCCGCAATACGATCGTCGATCCTTCCGGAACCGGGTTTACGCTGGCGCTCAATCCACCCGCGGCGATCGATACCGCGCACGCCTTTTCGCTGCACAAGGTGAAGGACGGAGCGGCAGTCGGCAGCGCGCTGCGGATCGATTCCGTCCAGACGACCGACAATGGAGCCAGCTACAAATTCGCGGCCGCGCTGACGCCCGGGGACTACAAGCTGTCGGTGGATGCCGATATCGACGAAGATTCGTTCTACTTCACGGTGCCGGTCGTCGCGACCATAACGGTCGATCAAATTACCGATAGCGGCCTCACCGTGAAACTAAGCGAAGCGCTGAGCGGTCTGACCGCCGGCAGCTTCGGACTTGTCCAGGCGGATACGGGTACGCCGGTTACGATCGATTCGGCGACGACGTCCGATCAAGGCCGCACTTATCGGCTGTCGGCCGAGCTGTCCGGGGGCAATTATACGCTGCAGCTGTACGGCCATCTGCCGGACGCGGGCGTCCCGTTCCAGGTTGCCCCTACGGTGGATGCCGGCGTTCCGGCCGTCGACCGCATCGGCGCGGACGGCTTCGACCTGACGTTCGACAGCGCCGTGCCCGGCTTGCTGCCGGCCGATCTCGATCTGCGCGATGCGAGCGGCAGCCGACTGAGCGGCGTGACGCTGTCCACGGCAAACGGCGGGGCCAGCTACCGCGTCCATGTCGGCCTGACCAGCGGACGGGACTACAAGCTGACGCTGAGCAAGGACTTCTTCCGCTTCGCCTCGCCGGCCACGTTCCACGTCGGCTACTTCCTGTCGGCGACGATCGCGCAGACGACGCTGGACGGACGCATCGAGGTCCGCTTCTCGTCCGCGCTTCCGCAGGCGCAGTACGGCGGCGTGTTCGCCCGGGACGAAGCGGGTAACGATTATTATCCGTACGAATACGCGATGGCCGGCGGCGGTACCGTCTATCGGCTGCGGCTCCCGACTTTCTCGTCCGCCCATACGTACAGCATCGCGCTGAATCCGGCAGCCGCGCCGGAGCTCGCGGACTACGCACTGACCTCGCTGACGTTCGGGTTCCCGACGGTGATCTCCGCCGCGGACGGCACGGCAACGGGCCTTAAGGTCAGGTTCATCTCGCCCGTCGACGGACTGACTGGCGCCGGCTTCATCGTCCGCGACGCATCGGGCACGGCCATCCCCGTTACCGGCGCGATTACCGAGGACGCGGGAAGCAGCTATGCGCTCACGGCCGCGTTGACGCCAGGGAAGTTTTACACGGTACAGTACAAATCGCCGGCATCGTATCAGCAGACGCAGCCGGTCTCGTTCGCCGTGCGCAAGTCGCTGGCGCCGACGATTAAAAACGTGACGTCGACGGGCTTCACGCTCCAGTTCGGCGAGAAGGTCGCGAGTCTCAAGGGCTCCGAAGTCGTCCTGCGCGATCCAAACGGCAGCATTCTCCATACGAGCCTGTACAGCTTCTCGACGACGGATCAAGGCCTCACCTATCAGTTCCGTTACGCGGTCGGCGCCGGTGTCGTCGAGCCGGGCGCAGGATACACGCTCGACGTGCAGCGCGACGAATTCGCGCTCGACGCGCCGCTCGCGTTCGATATTCCGATTCCGGCGAATGTCCTCGTCTCGCTGACGACAAGCACGGATCTGCTGCTTGCGATCGGCAGCTACGGAGGCGGAGAGCTCGGCCTCGTTAAGAGCAGCCTCGACCTGCGGGACAGCAAGGGACGTCCGGTATCGTTCGCGATGGCCGATCTCGGCGGCGGCTCGTACAAGCTGACCGGCGCTTTCGACGCGCAAGAGACGTATACGCTGACCGTCGCCAAGCCGGGCTACGACTTCGGCAAGCCGCTGACGTTCGGCCTCAGCATCGCGGTCGGCATCACGACGATGTTCCAGAACCAGCAGGGCTTCAGGCTTTTCCTTAGCCCTCCCGTGGCCGACCTGGGCGTCTCCGAGATCGTGGTCAAGGACGGCAGCGGCCAGACGACGGCCGTGACGTCGGCAACCACCGCTGACGGCGGCGCCACCTATCAGGTGTCCGCGAAGCTGACGGCGGGCAAGACTTACACCGTCACGATCGACAAAACGAATTATACGGTGAAGTTCACGATTCCGTTCAGCCTGAACAGACGGGCGGCTTCGGTGGATATGGCGTCGGTCCGCGGCTTCCGGCTGAACTTCGACCGTGCGGTGAACTGGAGCAGCGAATTCAAACTCGTCGTCATGGACGAGCAGGGCAATGCCGTCAAGACAAGCGGCATCGTCTCCAAGGATAACGGACTGAGCTATGAGATCGATGCGGCTCTCGTGCCGGACGTCAACTACACGGTGACGATCACCAAGCCGGGCGACGACTACGGTCCGGGCATTCCGCTGATCGTGAGGAAGGCCGAGGCGGCCTTCGCAGGTCTGGGGGCAGGCGGCAGCCGCACCTTCAGTCTGTCGCTCGATCCGGCGATTCCGGACATGCGTCCCGGGGAATTCGTGCTGCGGCGCGCTTCCGACGGACGGCGTCTCCCGGTGCTGTCGGCCGAATCGACGGACGGCGGCACGACGTACGCGCTGTCCGCCGACTTCCTGCAATCGGAAAGCTACACGATTATTCCGGAAAAAGACGGCTACGCGTTCGGCGATCCGATCCCGTTCAACATGCCGATCTTCGAGCGGACGGCCGTGACCGGCGCAAGTCCGCGCGAGATCCGGATCGGCTTCAACCCGGCCGTGCCGGGTCTCGACGAGAGCAGCTTCGCACTGCGCAGCGGGGCAGGTACGACGCTGCCCGTCGGTTCGGTCTCGACCGACGACGGCGGAGCGACCTACCGGATCGTCGCCGACTATGCGGGCGGCGAGAAGTACACAGTGACGATTGCCAAGACCGGCTACGAATTTGGCGATCCGCTCACCGCGGATATTCCCGACGCCGTGACGGCCGCGATCACGGCGGTATCCGAGACGGGTCTCACCGTGTCGCTCGCTCCTGCCGTGGATGGATTGTCCGCGGCGAGCTTCTCGCTGCGGGATGCGACCGGACATGCGGTCTCGCTGACAGGCGCAAAGACGACGAACGGCGGAGCCACGTATGCGCTGAGCGCAGCACTCGCGGGCGGCAATGGCTATACGCTGACGATCGCGCTTGCCGGCTACGACTTCGGCGCCGCGATGACGCTGAACGTTCCGATCCCGGTTACCGCCGCGTATTCGGACGTTCGCACGTCCGGTCTGACGATCCGCCTGGCCGCTCCGGTGCCAGGGCTTACAGCGGCGAACGTCACGCTGCTCGATCAGGACGGCAAGCCGATTGCGATCGACGCCATGACGACGTCCGACGGCGGCGCCGCCTACGCGGTGGAGGCTGCCCTCGAGGCGCAGCGGCGCTATACGCTGCGTCTATCCAAAGCGGGCTACGACTTCGGCGCCGATGCAGGGTTTGTCGTACCGCTGGCCGTACAGGCGGAGGTGCCGGCGCTGCTGACGACCGGCTTTACGATAAAGCTGAACCGGGAGGTGCCCGGATTGACCGCAGGCAATGTGACGCTTACGGACAGCGCGGGAAAAGCAGTCGCCATCACCGCCTGGACGGCATCCGAGGACGGGCTGTCCTACCAAGCGTCCGCCGAGCTGGCTGAGCATGAGACATACGCGCTGCAGCTCGTCGCGAACGGCTACGACTTCGGCCCGGCCGTCCAGCGCGAGGCGCGGCCGGCGCTTGCGCTCGCGGCGAGCGGCGTTTCCGACGTCGCCTTCGTGCTCGAGCTCGGCGAAGCCGTGCCGAATCTGAAGCCGGACGACGTCTATCTGACGGATGCGTCCGGTACGCGGATCAAGCTGAATGCGGTCTCGTTCTTCGATTTATCTGGCGCGGCCAACGCCGGACGCCAATACCAGGTCGTCTATTCATTGACGAGAGGCGAGACGTACACGATCGACGTCCGCGATACTGCGCATCCGACGGCCGCACCGCTGCAGGTTATTTTGCCGATCCAGGTTCAGGCCCAAGTGTCCGGCATCTCGAAGAAAGGCTTCACGCTCGCCTTTAACAAAGCGGTTCAAGGACTGAGCGCGGACGAGATCGAGCTGCTGAACGAAGACGGAGAGCGGATCGCCGTCGGCAGCGCGGTCGCGGGAGAGGCGGCGGCGAAGTATGCGGTCGACGCCAAGCTGACGGAAGGACGCACGTATACGCTCAAGCTGAACAAGAAGGGCTATAGCTTCGGCGCGGCCGGCGGGACGCAGGTACAGGTGCCGATCGCCGTGACGGCTACCGTCTTGAATCCGAACGAGTCGGGCTTCACGATCGTGCTGTCCGAGCCGGTGCCGGATCTGGATATCAAGCTGTTCAAGCCAGGCTTCGCCAGCGCCTATTACGATCTGACGATTGCGACGCCGGACGGAGGCCGGACTTATCAGGTGGGCGTATCGTGGCCAAGCGACTATCCGCTGACGCTAGCGCTGTCTAAGCCGGGGTACGCGCTCGGCGCCGACCAGACGGTGCAATACGCGAAGAAGCCGCCCGTCATGCTCCGCGCGGTATCGGGCGCGGACAGCGCGAGCGTGCTGCTGACGTTCGACGCGCCGCTCGTCTCGATGGAGACCAGTGCCGGATTTACGCTGAAAATAGGCGGCCAGTGGCAAAGCGGCGTTAAGTCCTACTTTATCAACGCGACGACGGTCAAGCTGACCTGGAGCGGATCGCTCCTCCGTTCGACCGACGAGCTGGCCGTCGCCTATACCGGCGTGAACCGGGTGAAAGGCGTGAACGGCGCGTTCCTGGCGCAATTCGCCGCTACGCCGGCGCTGAATGCCTCGAGCGAGCTCGGCCTCGTGCAGAGCTACGTCGACAGCTGGAACGCAGATACGCCGGCGGCGATGCTGCACGCGCAGTTCGGTCGCTCGGCGCTGGAGACCGCGAAGCTGCTGCGGGAGGGCGGGTTCTCCGCCTCGCTGTATGCGGCCGCCGTCGGCAAGGAATATCAGCTGGATTTTGCGGCCGTACTCGGGCTGCTGTACAAGATGGACACGGATGCGCCAACGGCGTTCGGTGCGGTTCGGGCGACGCGGTATTTGCCGAACGCGCCGGATACGTGGATCGCGGGCTTCCTTGCCGCCGGCTATGCGCCGGAGGAATTCGCGGGCAGCTTCCGCGACGTGGGTTATCAGACGCGGGATATCGTTCGCGGGCTCAAACTGGGAGGCGTGTCCGCGAAGACGGCGGCGCTGACGATGAACCGCGCGCTCCATGAAACGAGCGACAGCGCGGCGACGCAGCTGCGCATCTTGTACGGAGCTGCGGAAACTGCAGGCGCCGTGCAGAGCGCGTACGGTCTGACCGAGGCCGGGACGGTGCAGGCGTTGGCGGCCGGCGGGATGTCAGCGGCCGATGCCGCCGCTGCGAGCAAGACGCTGTTCGCCGCCGATGCGGCGACCGCGGCCGGACTGCTGAGCGGCGCCGGCTACCCGGCGAAGGCCATCGGCGCAGCCGTCCGGCAGCTCTATACGTTCGCGGACGCGGCAGAGGCCGTCCAGGCGCTCGCTCTAGCGGGTCTGGCCGGGGGAGAGCTGTATGCCGCAGCCGGCGCGATCTTCTCGCCAGCGGATGCAGCTTCGGCCATGCTCGGCCAAGGCATGTCCACGTTCGACGTGGCGGACGCGATCCGGGCGGCCGGCGGCGGCGCGGCGACGGCTGTCGCCGCTCTGCTGAGCCGCGGCGGGGATCCTGAAGCGATCGCCCGCCAGGTGATGAGCGCATGGGGCACCTCGCTGACGCTGCGGGAGACGGCAAGCCAGTTCGTGCAGGGCGGCTTTAGCAAGACTCAGGCGGCGACGACGCTGCGCACCGTTTACGGCGCGGATGCGGCCTCCGCATTCGACGCGCTCGAGCCGATGTTCCATCCGTGGGGCTTCGATGCCAAGGGGCTGTTCACGACGCTGCTCCAAGGCGGGTATGATCCGATCGAGGTAGCGGATTACTTTCTGAAGCACGTCTATGTCGGCATCGCGCCCGTGCTGGAAAACTTCCTGGAGGATGCGCGCTACCCGCTCCCCGCGTCGCTGACGTATGTGCACGATGCGGTGACGAAGGGCGGCAAGGCATATGCGATGAAGGACGCGGTCCGGGACATGTTCGCCACCGGCGCATTCTACTCCGCGGAGGAGGCGCTCGCCGCGCTGCGGGCCGCCTTTGCGAGCGATGCCGCCGAGCCGGCCAATCCGGCGAACCTGGCGGCGGGCATGAGCGAACGGTATTCGTTCTACGATTATCAAAGGGCGCTGATCTCGCAGTTCGGCCTGACGATGCCGATGTGGATCGGGCAGCAGACGGCCGATTGCGCCTGCGACGCAGCCAAGCTGGCCAAGGATGCGAAGTTCCTGTTCGGCGCCTCGTCCGTCGGCGACCTCACGACGACGATGAGCGCGACCGGCAAATTCACGCTGCAGCAGATTATCGAGGGTACGATCTCGCTGTACCCCGGCAATTCGCGGGAATCGCAGATGTCCGCGCTCACCGCCGTTCTGAGCGGTACCGGGTATCCGGTCGGCGAGCTAGCAGCCGTATATGACGGCGAGGGCTGGGATTGGATCAAAGCGTTCAGCCGGTACGGCATTGCGGCCAAGGAAGCGGCTTTGTATTTGCAGTCCAAGGGGCAGACCGAAGACCAGATCATCGTTCGTCTGCGCCCGTATCCGCTCAAGGATATCGCGCTCGTGCTGCGCGAGCAGTACGGACTGGACGAGTCGGGCGCGATTGCGGCGCTGCTGTCCGTGCAGTTCTACGATCAGGACGAGATCGGATCGGCGGTCGCCTGGGCGTTCGGCGGCAACCCCGTCGCGCTGTGGGTGAAGACGCTGAAGGCGCAAGGCGCGTCGGCGGGCTCGGTCATCAACCTGCTGGCATCCCGCTATACGGAATACCGGGATCCGAGCGTATCGGGTCCGGCTCTGATCCGCGGCGGCTACGGTATGGAAGAGGTCATTCAGGCGCTGATCGCCCGTTCGAGCAATCCGAACCTGCAAAATACGATCGCCGTGCTCAAATCGCTGTACGCGCAAGACCAGGTGACGGTCGCGCAGCTGCTGGCCGCATCCGGCAGCGCTTCGCCGGCCGACGGCATCGCCTTCCTTAAAAACGCGAAGTATTCGCAAGCGGAGATCGCCCGCAGCCTGAAATCCTATTACGGGCTGGAATCGGGCGAAGCGGCCAGGCTGCTCGCCGACGCTTACCCGTCCGAGCTGACGAGGGTCATTCAGACGGTGGCGGGCATTTACGGCGACAGCAAGGCGGCTGTCGCGGCCGCCGCGCTTGCGGCCGAGGGCATTACCACGCTGGAGGCGGCGATTCCGTACTTGCGGGATGCCGGCTTCGGGCTGCAGGATATCGCCGCCATCGCCCGCGATCGCCTCGGCGCGCCGCTCGGCCGGACGGCGCAAGCCCTGCTGGCGCACAGCGGCGAACGCGACAGCGTCGTGCTCTATGCGGCGGCGGGCGTCTACGGCCAGACGGTCGAGCATGCGATTCACGAGCTGCTGACGGCGAACGGACAAGCGTCCTTCGCCGATGCGATCGCCTATATTTACGCGCAGCAGCGGTTCGATCTGCGGACGGGCGCGATGCTTGCGAAGGAAGAATACGGTCTTTCGTCGGGACAAGCGCTGCAGGCATTCCGCACGTTCGGCATGTATAAGGACAAGGACGTCGTCGCTACGGTGGCGGGCGTGTACGGCATGTCCGGCGACGCGAGCATCGTCGATTCGCTCGAAGCGAGCGGTATGCATACGTTGACCGACGCGGTATCGTACCTGCTGCGGATGAACTTCGATCTGCGGAGCATCGTCCGCGTCGGCCGCGAGCACTACGGACTGACGCAAGGCCAGACGGCGACGGCGCTTGACGCGTCGGGCTTCTTCGACGGCAGCGGCAGCGAAGTCGTCGCCGCGATCGCCTCCGTATACGGACAGACGATGAGCCAGGCGCTGGTCGCCGTGCTGGACGGGCTGGGGGCAACGACGTTCGAAGCCGCCATTCCGGAGCTGCGAGCGGCGAACCTGACGCTGGACGATCTCGTGTTGGCCGCGCGCGATCACTACCGGCTGACCGCCGGTCAGGCGCTTGGCGCGCTGCTGCCGATCTCCGCTTACCAGGCCGATGCAGTGACGGCCGCGGTGCTCGAGTATTACGGCAAGCCGTTCGCGGAGAGCGCAGGAGACCTGCTTCGCGGCGCCGGCGCCGCCAAGCTGCAGGACGGCGCGCCGATCCTGCGGCAGATGGGCTATTCGCTTAAGGAGATCGTAGCGGCATCGCGGTCGTACTACGGCTTGACCGCCGAGCAGACCGCCGACGGGCTCGCGGCGTTGGACTTCGACAGCGCATCCCTGATCGCTGCCGCCGTAGCGGACGTCTATGCGCCGGCTTCGGCCGCCGATGCGGACGCGGTGCTTGCCGCCGGCGAAGAGATCACGGATCCCGCTGCCGCCGCAAGGCTCCTATGGCAAGCAGGCATTCCGCTGAGCAACATCGCCGGCGCGCTCAGCCGTCATTACAGTCTGACTGCCGGCGAGATTGCCGCCGTTCTGGCAGGTACGGCGCTGTTCGATCCGGCCACGATCGTCTATGTGCTGGCCGCAGGCTCGGAAGGTTTGACCGGTGCCGGCGTGGCTGCGGTGCTGAGCGCGGTAGGCGTCGGTTCCGCATCGGACGCTGCGGGCATGCTGCGGCAGGCCGGCTATGGCGCGACGGACATCGCGTCCGCGCTCCTGAACGGTTATGCCCAATCGGAGACGGATACGAAGGCCATCCTGTCCGGACTTGGCGTCTATACGGCGCAAACGATCGAAGCCGCCGTGAATCAGGCGCGCGGACAAGGACCGACATCGGCCGACTTGCTGTCGGATGTCCTCGAGTTGTACGGGGTGACGACGGCGGAAGGCGCAGTGGCTTTTCTGAAGCAAACGAACAATTCGCTCACCGACATCGCGACGCAGCTCAAGAACCGCTACAAGGCAGACGCCGCGCGCGCGACCGAGCTGCTCAAGCCTTACGCCCAGGCCGGAGACATCGCGCTGGCGATCGCCGCCGTCTACTATGCCGATACGAATCTGTCGTATCTGAAGCAGAGGGTGCCGGCTGCCTATGCGGGCAATCCGACCAATTTGGCCGGCTATATGTCCGGGAAGTTCCCGCTGTCCGACATCGTGCTTGCGCTCAAGCTGCTGTTCGGTCTCGACGCGCTCGGCGCCAAGGATGCGATGATCAACGTGGACGCTTCGCCGGATCAGATCAACGGCAAGATCGCGGAAGTGTACGGCGTCGATCCGGTGCTCGCGCTTCTGACCCGGATGAAGGCTCAGGGAGCCAGCGCGAGCGATCTCGCGGTCGAGATGCAGCGCAACGGCAAGCTGGAGGTTAGCGACCGTTATCTGGTCGATACGCTCGCCGCGCTCGGCTACGACGGCGCGACGATCTTGAATTTGCGGTACAGGTCCTTCAACAGGGGCTTTAAAAATGAAGGCACTGTCCAGGAACAGGCCGCGCTGCTCATCCGGTTCGGCGTCAATACCCCTGCCGCGATGGCGGACTTCCTGATGTACAAGAGCTATGGCGGCAGCTCCGCGGGCGTACTTGCGATGATGCTGATCATGCGTGCGGGACTGCCGAACGCTTCCATCAGCGACATCGCGCTGGCGGTCGTGGGCTACGGCTTCGGCCGGCTGCCGATCGAGAATGCGATGCAGGCGATGGGCGAGCTGAGCGGCAGCATCGCGGAGGAAGCCATTCTAAAGCGGCTGGGCTACAGCGCCTACGACGCGGCAGGCTTCGTAAGCCGCATGTTCGCGAGCCGGAACGATCGTTTGCGGCTGCTCGCCCTCAACGGCTACAAGCTGACGGATTATTTGAAGTATGTCTATTACGGCGCGGAGTCCGTCGCTTACCTGAAGCAGACCGGCCTGGGGGCCACGGAGATCGCGGTCGCGATCGTCCAGTCGGGCGCGTCGAATAACTATGCGATCATCGCGCAGGACCTGAAGCAAGGCGGCTTCACGGATCTGAACGAGGTCGTGAAGGCGGTGTACAAGGCGGGACTTCGTCCCGAATGGATCCCCGACTATCTGTACGGCATGGCGCCGCTGCAGGATATCGCCCAAGCGATGGTCAATACCGGCGAGATCTCCCTCACCGTCATCGTCAAGGCGCTGCAGATCGCGGAGGCGAATAACAAGCAAATCTACGACATCGTTAAGGTTATCAGCAAAAACGAGCAGGCCGCGTTTCTTGGAGAGCTGTCCGCAGTCGAACGCCGCGCGCTCGACGAAGACAAGGCCGCGATCATCGTGACGCTGGGCACGCTGCGCGGCGCCGGGTTCAGCGCGCACGAGTCGGCCGACCTGCTCACGAACGACATGGGCGACTGGATGAAGGCGACGGTGATGCTCATCCTGTCCGGCTACGAGTGGGACGATGCGCTCGGGGCGGTGTGGGACGAGTACCGCGCGGCGATCGGCGTGTTCATCCTGCAGTCGATGATGGGCAGCACGATCTCGAACTTCATGAAGGACTTCCAGAACTACTGGAGAATCGGCAAGATTGTCATGAAAATCGTAAAACGCGAATTGTCCTGACGTTTAAGCGAGAAACGGAAGTCTCCTTCCCTTGAATCATGGGGGAGGAGGCTTCTTTTTTAGAAGTTGAAGGTAGGCGCGCTTTCGGTGTACCAGCGCTTTATGGAAGTTTGGCGGGCAAAAAACCTGCAATTAAAGTCAATTTCATAATTCAAACCCCTTGCTACGACTGACTTTTTTGGCGCACCAAAGAGGAGTACCTCCCCACATTCTCGAAATTAAGGTTAGCCAACCAAAACGAGAAAGAAAGGAAGTACTCCTACGATTCCAATTCGACAAGAAGAGCTCTTTTCCTTTGAGACCCTTCTAAAAATGTCCCCGGCGTCAAAAGACGACCTCATTTTGGAAGAAGTTCCTATTGCGAAAATCTTGTACGCCATCAGTAGCTTCAAACGACGTGGTCGGCCCGAAAGCTTGAACACCAGAGCGATGATCTTTTCGCTTATCCTTTGCAAAATCGAGCATATTCGCTTCATCAAGGACCTGGTCAACCGTCTGAAAAGCAGTGCAGAATTCAGATTGCGCTGTCACTTTACAGGCTCTGATCGGGTACCGAGCCAAGCCGCCTATTCCAGGCTTTTCACCAAACTTCAGCAGTCCGGTATCCTGCATGAGGTCATCGATATTACGGTGGATGCAGCGATTACAGAAGGCTTCCTGAAAGGTGAAAGCATGGCGGTGGACTCTTCGCATGTGGAAGCCTTTGACCGAAACCCCAAAATTGACGCGTCTAAACCGGCCCCGTCCATTCTCCCCAAGGAGGTAGAAGACAGCGAAGAGCCTGCTTTTCTGGACGCCGTCAGCCATGTCCCGCAGCCAGCCCCCAAGCCCGAGAAACCCAAGCGTGCCAAACGCGGGCGCGTCCCCAAAGCCGAGGAGGCCGCGTGGCGTGCGCAAGTCGAGGCTTACGAAGCTTCGTTAACACACTTTGAAAAGGAAGTTGCGGGGATGTTGTCTTGCAGCTACGAGGAACTCATCGCGGACATGCCGACCTATCCAAGTGTAGGAGCAAAAGGCGATCCCCGCGGAAGCGGACGCGTAAAATATTGGTACGGCTACAAGCTCAATTTGTTAGTGGATTGCCAGAGTCAGTATATTGTGACTGGCGTAAACTGCTCGGCTCACGTAAACGACCAACGTCCGGCGATCGTGCTGCTTAAACGATTAAAAGAGCGGTTCCCAACACTCCAGCCTAAGTACGTGTTAGGCGACAAAGGATACGATAGCGAGCCCGTTTACCAGCAAGTTAGAGATGTAGGTGCATGTTCGCTTATTCCGCTTGTTCATCGCACCAAACTGCCGGATGGTGTAGATAAACACTTGCGCCCAACGTGCAAACAAGGTCATTCGTACCGCTACGATAGCTATGATGCGACTCGGGATACTGTTAAATTTGTAGCACCCAAAGAATGCGCAGCCTGTCCGTTTCAAGCCGACGGCTGCCAAAAGGTGATAAAAAAACAAGTAAAAGAGGATGTTCGTAGATACACTGCACCTGGGCGAGGCAGTGAAAAGTTCCATCAATTATTTAAACAGCGGACCGCGGTTGAGCGTGTCTTTGCCTATTTAAAACTTTATCTGGAATTAGGCACGACGCGAAAGCTTAAAAGACGTGCATTCGTAGATATGGACTTAAGTTGTCTCACATACAATGTATGCAAACTTGCAATAGATAAATTAAACAAGCGCATCCGCGAAGCAAAACCAGCCGCTTAACCTCAAAAAAAAGGACTTCCCCAACATTGGCCTCATGCTTGGCTCCATGACCAAATTAATTATGAAATTGACTTATTATACAGGCATTTTCTGCCGACGTGCGGTACTTGATGAAATGCCTGCAAATGTGCAGGTAAATGTAAAGCGCAAGCCGGAAATCGGGCTGATGATGGAAATTAACTGCACATTGGCATCTATTTTGTACAAACGGCCAACATCGGCATAAAAAGATGTATATTTGCAGGCTTTGCGGCGAAAGAACGACACGGGCGACGATACGCGGACCCATTGAAAAGGCTGACAGATGTGCGTTTGCAAGTCGCCGCTGCAACGAGCAAGCCTATACGCGAGCATCGAATGTGCAGTTAACACAACCTTCTTCTTCCGAAGGGCTGTAGAGGCGATGCACCTGCGGATGTCTTGTCATTCAGACAGATTGCGGTTGCGGCACCTTTCACAGCTCGATTTTTACATTTTGCATTGCCAAACGCAATCTAAACGAATTATAATGCAAATTAAACGAAACAAAAACAAAAGTTAAAAGAAAACAAAAGAAAAGAAAAAGCTTGCCTCGGCAAGCGGTGCAGAACACGCAGAAGATGCAGAACAAGCAGAAGATGCAGAAGGTTCAGAAGATGCAGGAGGTGCAGAAGATGCAGGAGGTGCAAGAAATGCAGAACGCGCACAACATGAAGCCGGTTAAAAGCTCGCTGCAGGATTTGCTGGGCAAGGAATACGTGGATGCCGTCACGGCCGCAGCCGCGTTTCTTACCGACCTGAGCCTTGCGGAAGCGCAGGAGATCGCCCGCGAGCCTATCGAATTTATGCCCGAAGCTTACATTCGGAGAATGGATGGCTTATTATCCCAGGTAGGGAGCCAGGTCGTGCCGGAGATGAAGGGCGCGCATGACGGGGCTCCGACGGATGCGTTCCGGAAAGCCGCCAACCCCAAAGCCAGTCCGCTCGGGGGGCTCGGATATTTCCGGTTGGGAGAGGACGGGAAGCTGTATCTCATTACCAAGAGCGAGCATTACCACACGCCGCTCGGCCACAATTTTCCCGGCTACAAGCTGATTGGCCAGGCGGAGCGGCTCGGCATCACGAATGCGACGCACAACAACACGCGCGGCTCCATCACCCGTCTGCTGGAAAGGGAGCTCGTTCGCACCGCCAACGGCCTTGCCAAGGCGGATGCCGACGCGCTGGGGCGGATATTGGATTCCCGCGAGCCTCATGTTCTCAATCGGGTCATCAACCTCGAGACGGGAACGTTGGCCTGCGAGGCCGCCATCAAGATGATGCTGGCGCGGTTCTACAAGCTGGATGACACGTTCCCGGATCCCAAGTATAAGGACCGGACGCCAGTATTTCTCGTCATGGCCGACCACGACGGGGGAAGCCAGGCGAATTACCACGGCACGACCATCGTCGCGCAGACGATGCGGGGGCTGTGGCCGGGAATCCGGGAAAAGCTGCAGGGAGAGATCATGCAGACCTGTCCCGTGCGCATCAACGACTTCGCGGATTTTAAAGCCAAGTTCGAACAATATAACAAACCGCCGTACAAGGTCGCGGGATTTCTGCACGAGATCGTCCTGATGAACTACGGGGGCATTTTGCTGGAACCGTCTTATTTGCAAAAAGCGTATGCGCTTTGCCACGAACACGACACGCCCGTCATGTGCGACGAGATCCAGTCCTGCATGTGGTACCCCGGCATGTACCTGTTCCGGGAATACGGCTTGAACCCGGACTTTGTCGTCATCGGCAAAGGCTTCCCGGGCGGCCAATACCCGGCATCTCGCGTCATCACCACCGCCGCGATGGACACGCTCAATCAGTTCGGCGCGCTGGTGACCAACGGGCAGGAGGAGCTCGCAGCGCTGGCCTATCTGATCACGATGAAATTTTCCGAGGAAAATGCGGATTACATTCGGGAAATGGGCACTTATTATGAAGAGAAGCTCCAGAGGCTCGCGGAGTGTCACGGCGGGCTTATCGAGAAGGTGGAGGGCAAAGGTCATCTGTCCACGCTGTTCTTCCGCCAGCCCGGGAAGGTGACGGAATTCACCGCGATTCTGAACGGGAGCTGCATCGATATCAGCGCGCAAACCTATAAGGCGAAATGCCCGCCGGCTGCGTTAACGAAGCCGCCAGTCATCGCTACGCCTGCCATGATCGATTACTTCGTTCATCGGATGGAAGAGGTCCTGCATCGCTTGAACGATCCCAATTAACGAAAGAGAGTGTGTGCGCATCGTATGGAAGAGCTCGATATCGACGAGAGAAGAAAACGAATACTGGATCTGCTCCACCGGGAAGGGAAAATCAAGGTCGCCGAATTGAGCAAGCTGTTCGGGACGTCGGAGGTCACGATCCGGAGCGATCTGGACGAGCTGGCGGCGCAAGAGCTGCTGCAGCGCACGCACGGCGGCGCGATCAGCACGTACAAATCGTACTACAACATGAATTTTCAGGATCGCATGGAGACGCATAAGGAAGAGAAAAAAAGGATTGCGATCGAAGCGGCCGCTCAGATCTCGGACGGCGACACGCTGATCCTCGGATCGGGAACGACGCCTCTATACGTGATGCGGGAACTCATCAACCACAAAAACCTGATCATTATTACGAACTCCCTGTCGATCGCGCAGGAAGCCGGCTACAGCCGGAACGTCCATGTCGTGGTCCTGCTGGGCGGCAACCTGAACGTTCCCTATCAATTCGTCTCGGGCGACGATACCATCAGCCAATTGAACAAGTACAAAGCCGACAAGCTCATTCTCTCGTCCGACGGCGTCAGCGCGGATTACGGAATCAGCACGTATCATCACCTGGAAGCGGAATTGTACCGGCATATGATCGCCAGGGTGGACAAAACGATCCTGGTCGCCGACTACACGAAGATCGGCAGATCGAATTTCTCGCTGATAGAGCGCGTCGAGAAGGCGGACTGCCTCATTACGAATCACAACGCCAACAAGGAAGAGATAGAAGCCTTCAAGGAACGCGGCATCGAAGTTCGGCTGGTTTGACTATAATTTGCTGGAGACGGTGATGAACATGAAGATCGGCTTAGTCAGAGAGATCAAGAACAACGAAAACCGGGTGGCGCTCACGCCGGGCGGCGTCAAGGAATTGGCCGGCCACGGGCATCAGGTATTGGTGGAATCGCGCGCGGGCGAAGGCAGCGGCTTTGACGATTCGCAGTATACGCAGGCCGGCGGCATCGTGATGACAGACAAGGCCGAGCTGTTCGGGCAGGCGGATCTCATCGTAAAAGTGAAGGAGCCGGTGGCGTCGGAATACGAGCTGTTCAAGCCGGGACAGGCGCTGTTCGCGTATTTGCATCTGTCCGCGGATCTGCCGCTGACACGGATGATGCTCGAGAAAAGGCTTGCCGGCATCGCGTTCGAAACCGTGCGGCTGCCAAACGGCCAGCTTCCCTTGCTGGCGCCCATGAGCGAAGTGGCCGGCCGGATGTCCGTTCAGATCGGAGCGTCCTTGCTCCAGAAGAACAACGGCGGCATGGGGATCCTGCTGGGCGGCGTGCCCGGCGTAAACCGCGCCGAGGTCGTCATTATCGGCGGGGGCGTCGTGGGAACCAACGCAGCCAAGATGGCGATCGGCGCCGGCGCGAACGTGACGATTCTGGACGTCGACAAGAGCCGGCTCGTCTACCTCGACGACATTTTCGGCGGCAAGGTCACGACCTTGATCTGCAACGACTACAACGTCGGGGAAGCCGTCAAGCGGGCCGACCTGCTCATCGGAGCGGTGCTGATTCCGGGCGCCAAGGCGCCGAAAATCGTGAAGGAATCCGCCGTCATGACGATGAAGCGCGGATCGGTCATCGTGGACGTGGCGGTCGACCAGGGCGGTTCGATCGAGACGGTCGACCGGGTGACGACGCATGACAACCCCTACTACGAAAAGCACGGCGTCGTGCACTATTCCGTCGCCAACATGCCCGGCGCGGTACCGCGCACCTCCACCTTCGCGCTTGAAGCGGCGATGCTCCCGTACTTGGTCAAGCTGGCGAACAAAGGGATCAAGCCGGCGCTGGCGGAGCATCCGGATCTGCGTCTCGGATTGAACACCTACGAAGGAGCGGTGACTTGCCGGCCTGTGGCGGACAGTCTCGGATTCGCTTATGTCGATCCGTTCTGATGCCGACCGCTCCGAATACCGGCACCGCTATACGATCGGACTGGATCTTGGCACTTCCGCGGTCAAAGGCGTGCTCCTGTCCGCGGCGGGCGAGGTCGTAGCCAGGGCGAGGACAGAAACCCGGCTGGACGCATACCCGGACGGGCGAGTCGAGTTCGATGCGGAAGCCTTGTTCGGTCTGACTGCGGACGCGATCCGCCAATTGTCTGCTGCGCTGCCGGCGGACGGCCGCGTAGCGGGCTTATGCATGGCTTCGGCAAGCGGGAATACCGTGCTTTTGAACGAGCGGGGCGAACCGATGCGTCCGGCGATCAGCTGGATGGACGCGCGCGTCAAGGACGAGATGGATGTCAAGCTCGGCAAGCTGACGCCGGCGGCGGTTCACGAACGAACCGGTTGGCCGCTCCTTAAAGCGTTCCCGCTCGCCCACCTATCCTGGCTGTCCGTTCATGAGCCGGATTTGCTCAAGCGGTCGGCCAAGGTCGGCATGAGCACGGAATACATGCTGTACAGGCTGACGGGCGAGTGGGCGATCGATCCGTCGCAGGCAACGACCTTCTATTTGCAGGACCAGCAGACGCAGGTTTGGCATGCGCCATACCTGCGCGCGCTCGGCATACCTGAGGAAAAGCTGCCGCGCTTGGTCGCGACGGGATCGGTGCTGGGCCGCATCACTGACGCGGCTTCCGCGCTTACGGGGCTGCCGGCCGGCACGCCCGTGGCCGCCGGATGCTTCGATCACCCCGCTGCCGCGAGAGGGGCGGGCGTGCTGGACGAGGGCGGGCTGCTGCTCTCCTGCGGCACTTCGTGGGTGGGCTTCACGCCGCTGTCCGAACGAAGCCAAGTGGTCGGCAACGGCATGCTGACGGATCCGTTTCTGCAGCCGAACGGTCCTTGGGGCGCGATGTTCTCGCTGCCCGCAATCGCCGTATCGGTCGACCGGATCGTTCGCGAATACATCTCCGATGCCCCGGACAGGTACGAATCGTTCAGCGCGCTCGCCGCCGCCGCAGCGCCGGGAGCCCGCGGCCTCCTCATCAACCCCTTGCTCGAAGCCGGGACCGGCCGTTGGAAGGGCGTTGCCGCATCCGATCTCGCAAGCGCCGTAATGGCAGGCACGGCTTATCTCCTTCAATCGCACATCGATCGGCTCGCGCGAGCGGGCATCCGCTTTACGTCCGTCACGATGGTCGGCGGACCTTCGGACACGCATCCCTGGCCGCAGATCGTTGCCGACGTGCTCGGCGTTGAAGTCCATACGGTTAACGGATCTTGCGCCGGCGCCGCGGGAGCCGCGCTGCTGGCGACCGTGGCGGCCGGCCTGTATCCCGACGAGAGAGAAGCCTTCAAGCAAGCGGCGTTTCCGAAGCTGACGAGACGGCCGGATCGCGAGGCGCATGAGATCTATGTGCGGCAATACGAGGCGTTTGCCAGGCGATTCCCTACTGAATAATGGAGCGTGACAAAATGAGCCTATTTCAGATCAAAGAAGTGGACAAGGCCTTTTACGAGAGCAAGCTGCAATCCTTCCTGCCCGAGCGGATTTTCGACATTCATACGCATGTATGGCTGGACCGCATCCGGATTCGCGAGGCGAACGCGCCCGTAAGAGCGGTGACCTGGCCCTCGCTCGTCGCCCGGGACAACTCGGTGGAGGATCTGTTCGAGACCTACCGCCTGATGTTTCCGGGAAAAGAGGTGACGCCGCTGCTGTTCTCCCAGGTCAGCCTGGAATACGATATCGACGCCGGCAACGAATATGTCCGCGAGAGCGCGCAGAAGCACGGGCTGCCTTCCTTTATGGTCACGAAGCCCGGACTCAGCGCCTCCGAGTTCGAAGAAGGCATCGAGAAGGGCGGATTTCTCGGCTGCAAGGTGTATCTGAACTTTGCCGACACCTGCATTCCGGAGAAGGAGATTCGCATTTACGACTTCCTGCCGCCTCATCATCTGGAGGTGCTGAGCAAGCGCGGCTGGGCCGCCATGCTGCATATTCCGAGAGACGGCCGCCTGAAGGATCCCGTCAATCTGATGCAAATGCTGGAGATCGAGCGGAAATATCCCGGGCTGAGGCTGATCATCGCGCATGTAGGCAGAGCGTATTGTCCGGAGGATCTCGGGAACGCGTTCGAGGTGCTGGCCGAAACGAAAAACATGGTGTTCGATATTAGCGCCAATACGAACGAGACCGTTTTTCGGGCGCTGATCAAGGCGGTCGGGCCGAAGCGCATACTGTTCGGCAGTGATTTCCCGATCCTGCGGATGCGGATGCGGCGGATTTACGAGAACGGCCATTACGTCAATCTGGTGCCGAAGGGCCTTTACGGCGACGTGTCGGGCGATAAAAACATGCGCGAGGTCGATGGCGAGGAAGCGGAAGCGTTGACCTTTTTCATGTACGAGGAGATCGAAGCGTTCCGGCAGGCGAGCCTCGCCGAGAACTTGGGGAAGAAGGATATCGAGGACGTCTTTTACAACAACGCCTTCGACCTGGTTAACGGAATCGGGAAGGAGAGGCGCCGATGAAACCGCCGAAGCCGCTGAAAATCGGGCTGCTGCCGCTGTACGTCCGGCTATATGACGATCATTGGCCCGAGCTTCGGGAAAGGGTGGACGCGTTCCATCACGCGATCGCCGGCGCGCTCCGCGGCAAAGGGCTCGATGTCGTCGCCGTCCCGCTCTGCCGGGTCAAACCGGAGTTCGAGGAAGCGATCGCCCGCTTCGAAAGCGAGTCCGTCGATGCCGTCGTGACGCTGCATCTGGCATATTCGCCTTCCCTGGAATCCATCGGCGCGCTGGCGGCCACGAAGCTTCCGCTTGTCGTGCTGGACACGACGCCGACATACGAATTCGGCCCGTCGCAGCTGCCGGACGAGATTATGTACAATCACGGCATACACGGCGTACAGGATATGTGCAACCTGCTGCTCCGGCGGGGCAAGGCATTCCAGATCGAAGCGGGGCACTGGTCGCGGTCGGACGTGCTGGATCGGGTCGTTGCAGGCGTAAGAGCCGCCCGCCTCGCCGATGGGATGCGAACGGCCAAGGTGGGCAGGCTGGGGCGCCCGTTTGCCGGCATGGGAGACTTCGAGGTACCGACCGACATGCTGCGCAAGGCGATCGGCATCGAGACCGTCGAATTCGACTTGACGGACGGCCGGACGACGTTCGCGGAAATAACGGACGCGCAGATCGACGCGGAACTCGAGTCAGACCGGGAACGCTTCGAGATCGGCGAGCTGGACGAGCGGCTATACAGGCAATCGACGGCAGCCTGCCTGAAGGTGCGGCAATGGGCGGAGCAGCACCGGCTGACCGCTTTTACCGTGAACTTCATGGACATTACGAAGTCGTCGGGCTTGCCCTGCATGCCTTTCCTGGAGGCCGGCAAAGCGATGGACCGCGGCATCGGTTATGCCGGCGAGGGCGATGTCCTGACCGCCGCGCTCGTAGGCGCGCTGCTCTCCGTCTATCCGGACGCTTCGTTCGCGGAGATGTTCTGTCCCGACTGGGAGAATAACCGAATTTTTGTGAGCCATATGGGAGAGATGAATCTCCGCGCCGCCGCCGGGAAGCCCGTGCTCCTGGAAAAGGCCTTTCCTTTTACGGACGCGGACGCGCCCGTCGCCGCCTATGCGGCATTCCGAGGCGGTCAAGCGGTGTATGCCTGCCTGGCGCCGGCCAAGGACGACGGCTATACGCTGATCCTATCCGAGGTGGAGATGCTGGATACGCAAGGGTGGGACCGGATGCCGGAGGCCATCCGCGGATGGTTCGCGCCTCGGCTGCCGGTGTCCGAATTTCTGGCGTCCTTCAGCCGGCACGGCGGCATCCATCATGGCGTCATCGTCTATGGCGATGCGAAGCCCGCGCTGGAGCGGTTCGGCGAGCTCATGGGCTGGAGGGTCGTGAGCATCGGGTGAGAAAGGGCGTCAACCGGGAAAATGACTGACTGGACGCAAAAATGAAAAGCCGGCACAAAAAGAACCGCGAAGCATCTAGCTTCGCGGTTCTTTGTCCAAGCCGCCGCAGCAGGGAGGTTCCAGGCCCCCGTCGCTTCAGCCGCGATATGCCTGCTCCAGCTTGGCGATATCGAGCTTCTTCATCGGCATAAATGCCGCGGTCACGCGCGCGATCTGCTCGGGCGTGCCATTCGCCATCATGTCGTCCATCGCGGCAGGCGCGATCTGCCACGACAGGCCGAACTTGTCCTTGAGCCAGCCGCACTGCTCGGCCTGCGGATCGGCGGACAAGGCGCTCCAGTAGGCGTCGATCTGCGCCTGCGTGTCGCAGCGGACGAGCAGGGAGACCGCCTCGTTGAAGGTAAAGCCGTGATTGTGCGCGCTGTCCATTGCGGTCATCCAGGTGTTTTCCACCATAAAGTCGCTGAACATGACCGTGCCCTCCCGATCCGGCGCTCTGCCGGGACCGTAACGATGGAGTTGGCCAGGGCGGGAACGTTCGAACACGGACAGATAAAGCTCGCGCGCTTCCTCGGCTCTGCCGGCGTTGTCCCCGGTGAACATGAGAGAAGGAATGATCGTCGGGCGGGGCTCTCCCTCGGGATTGGTCAGAATGAGCTGCCAATTGACGCCATACTTGTCCCGAATCCAGCCGTATCGCTTGCTGAACGGATACTCGCCCAGCGGCATGAGCGGGGCGCCGCCGTCGGAGAGCTTGTCCCAGATCTCGTCCAGCAGCTCGCCCGCGCGGTCGTCCAGCGACGGATCGAAGTTCACCATAAACGACACGGACGGATTTATCTTGAACAGCGGGCCTGCGGAGATCGCCATGAAAGGCCTGCCCCAGACCGTGAACGAGACGATGTCGGAATCGCCCGACGGCGTATCGCGCAGCGTCGTCACGCTCTTAATGGCGGAATCGGGGAAGACGGAGCTGTAAAATGCGGCAGCCTCCCTGGCCTCGCGATCGAACCACAGATGCGGGACGATGCCGGGCGCGGACGAGCCGATATTCGCGTCAGTCATTTCGATAGCCTCCTTTTGGCTCCATTTTATCATGGACCGATGGGGGGCGTTTCTTATGGATTGCTCAGTTGATCTGTCGCGCCGGGCAACGGATACCGCCCGCGTTGCAAGTAGACTTCGGCCCCCGGCCTCCCGCGCTTCGATCGCTTCGATGGATTCGAGCAAGAGCTGGCCTGTTCATTACGATGCATGCACAGTAATTCTGCAATCGCAAACGTCGCCATGTTGTTCGACTTCGAAGCCGGGTACGCAACAAAGGATAAGAATCTTCCGCCGGCATAACGAATAAACGTCAGGGCAATGAGCCCTGACGTTTATTTGCAACGCTGGAGAACTTGCCTTCAATCTCGACAGGGACCTGTCCGATATCACTTGCACGATATCCATGCCCGGTGTCTCCCCGCGAAGCAGCGGGAAGATTCCGCGATCGCACCAAACGGTTTGTCCATACTGCCACAGACAGGAGTACATAGGATATAAAAATGCAAAAAGACAGAAGGTGAAGCATCTATGGGAACCTTTCTTGACCAAAGAAGCTCGATGAACACAGACACGACCATCGCGATAGCCGCAACGACGACTCCGGCTCTATTCGGCGACATCGGCTTGCAGACCCAAGGGGTAGCGGGCAACGGACTTGGGATCAACGGCTCTTTGATCGTCGATCTGGCCGGTACCATCGGACTCTCCATTGTTGCGCCCGCCACAGTCACGATCAATGTCGTACGCGGCGGCACCATTGCCCAAGGCACGATCATCTACACAGCCGTACTTCCGATTCAGTCGAACACCAGCACGATCGTCTCCTTCAACGCGCAAGACCTGCTCGCTCCCGCAGCTCTCCTTACTCAATACACAGCCTTTATCAGCAGCACCGGCGTAGCGGGCGTTGTGTTGGTTACCCGCATCGGACCCGAAGCTTTCTGGGGCGTAGCTTCCCAAGGCTAATCGCACACTCGTCAAGCGTTACGCCGCCATACGAAGGAGGAATTTTCATGCCGGTAGCAAGTTTACTTCCGAGTGATGATACGCTTATCGCTTCAAGTTACCCTACAGCTGTATTCGGCAGTTATCCCTTTTTATATGTGGGTGAATATGTAGCTCCAGGAGATATTTACAGGACTTTATTAAAATTTGACTTGTCCGTTATTCCCCAAGGCAGTGACATCGTTGAGGCCATATTAAAGCTTTTTATTTTCAGAAAAGACGTCCCCGGTACGGAAGTTATCGCTATATATTTAAATCAAAGCGACTTCAACCAGAATACGGCGACATATTCAAATGCACCTGCTGTTGCGCCTACGGGCATTACTAAAACCGTTAATGACGCAGATGTAAACAATTTTATCAGTATCGATATAACTCCGCTTGCGCAACAATGGTATGCGAATGCCGCAGCAAATAACGGTATCACAATGATTGGCCCGGAAAATACGTATTCAATAATTGGAAGTTACAGTACGAACTTTTCCGACAGCAACTTATATCCATTTCTTCAGGTAACTTACCAGGAAAGCAGTAACTGCAACAGCGACATGATCAATGAAGTAACTCAATCTGGAGATTACATGATTAACGAGTCAAATACGCTGTTGTTAGGCCAAAGAATACTTGGTACTTTCAGTGTTGAAAACACCGGATTTACAAATGGACTTGCCGTACTTCAAATACTGAACGGCAGCAGCATCTGGGTGGATGAAAAATCGGCGGAAGTAAGCCCTGGACAGACAAAGGTGTTATCCACCACAGCATCCAGGTTAGATGAAAGAATATCAATTGTCGGTATCATTGATCCTTTTATTTCCGGAGCCGTTGGTCATACTCTGAATGCAAACGACAACCTTTTCAATCCGAATCATGTACCGCTTACCTTTAGTTCAGACAATCCTGATTTTCCGGTAGACCCAAATACCGGCGTTATTTCAATAAATAATTCCGGTTCTGCTGTAATAACCGTAGCCACAAAAAATATTGAAGGTCCCATCGTATCATTTACAGTTATCGCCATAGGAAGCAATTCGGTATATAACCAAACCCAGGGGACTTTCTATACTACGATTCAACAGGCCGTAAATGCTTCTAATCCGGGAGATATGATCCAGGCGGGGCCTGGGAGCTATCCCGAAAACGTGACCATTGACAGGCGGATTACGCTAAATGGTGCTGGAAGCGGCGTTGGCGGAACGATCATTCATCCGGCGTCAGGAGTCGGCATATCCATTTCAAACGGTGGGTTGAGTTCGACAAATCGGCTGGTAATATCAGACTTGCAGGTCACCGGCGCTTCCCAGGGGATTTCAACCATAGGAAACAATCAGCCAAGCTTTATTACTCTTTCTAACGTATCATTGCTGAATAATTTGGATAACGGCTTTAGTATCAATATCAGTCCCTCATTTCCTGTCATGAACGATCTGATTATAACAGGCAGTAACTTCTCCAATAACGTTACTGCGGGATTCAGAGTCCCGACTTACGCGCAGGTTTCAAATGTAACTATCCAAAGCAGCATGTTTAACGGAAATGCCTTTGGAATGCTTGTATTTTCAGGAACGGCAATATTTAATAACATTCAAATTTCAAAATCCACGTTCAACAACAACACTTCAAAGGGAATGTACTATGAAGCGTTGAATAATGCAATTATTTCAAATAATACGATCGACAGCAGCGGTACAGCCGGGAGTTTTGCGGCCGGTATAGATATCAACCTCAAACACGGCAACTACCAGAATGTCAACCTCATAAACAATATTGTTACAAACAGCGGGAACGGCGACCCTGTAAACGGTGCGGCTGCGGTAATAAAAGGCAGGAATGACGGTACCAACAACGGTACGCTTACTGGTGTGACCGTATCCGGCGGTACTTACTCCAATGCCCCCGTTGGAATACGTTTTGGAGAGACCGGCCAAAACAACAATTATCCGACCAATACCGTAGTAACCGGTGCAACTATTGAAAACAATGGTATAGGCCTGCAAAACGTTACAACCGTTACAATTACGCAGAATAACAATACCTTTATTAATAATGGCATAGATACTGTAGGTAACTTCAATTAATAACTCAACTTTCGCTGCATGAAATCGGCAAACAAGCCTTGAGCTCCCGTCGGTGACCGGCGGGAGCTTTGATTTGCGAGTGTCGTTACCGGAGGAGACTAGTCTTTTTCCATCAACGTGCATGTCCTAAGTACGCTTCCGGCAGCGTCCGTCCTGAACGTCTTGATCTCGAATCCGTCGAGCTCGACCCGCTGCGAGATGCCGAGCGAAGGGATGCGAAGGAGGGCCGAGCCCGGCACGCCGGTAGGCTCGTACAGACGGAGGATATAACCGTCGCCGTCCTCCGCCTGCTTGAAGGCGGTCAGCACCGCGCGGTCGCCTTCAAGCGCGACGCCCGGGGACGGCAGCTCGCCGGCTCCGCTCGGGAAAAACGAGAGCGCATACGGACGTTCGTGCAGAGCGAGCGCTTCGCGTTCGATCGTCGCAAGACGCGACTCCCGCTTGCCGGCGTTGAGCCAGAACGTATACGTGCGCTCGCCCTGGTCGATCCGGGGCAGGAGCCGGTCCTGCGGCAGAATCGGACGCTCGCCGATCGGGTGCGCGCAGTAGGCGACGCCGCGGACCAGCGTCGGCCGCAGCGTGCCGTCGGCGCCGTCCGAGCCATAGACACCGTCATTGATCAGCGTCACGGCCCGTCCGTCGGGAGAAGACTCGGCCATCGCCGTCCACTTTTGCGCCACCGCCTCGTCGCCGTTTTGCGGCAGCCGCTGCACGCCGTACGCCGTCTGCCCCAGGTATTCATGATCGTCTCCGAGCGCCGTCGGGATCGACAGCTTGAGCAGCTTGTCCTTCTCCTGCCAATACAGGCGGACCTGCACTTCGATCTCGGTGCCCTGCTTGGGCAGCAGGTAGGTGAGCACGGCCGCAGAGTCGCCATAGGCCAGCAGCGCTTCGACGACGGTCCGCACGTCTCCGTCCTCGATTACCCGCACGGCGGGCAGCACTTCATCCTTGACGCCGGAGAAGGCCGTGCCGCGGGCGGGGCTCATCAGCTCGAATCGGCCGACGTCCGGCTCGAACCGGTCCGTATCCATGCGCCACGGATCCTCGTTGTCGGCGACTACGACGGGGAGGAAGGCGCCCGGCCGCAGGTAGGATACGCCCTCCGCGACATACTTGTCGATCAGCCCGGTGCGTGTATTGATCTCGACCTGCAGCGACGGCGATTCGAACCGGATCGCGCCGTCGCGCTCGGTCAGATGCGCCTTCGGCTTCTGCGGCAGCTTGACGATCCGGCAGTCGAACCTGTTCATGGACGAGGGCGCGAGCTCGGCTTCGAAAACGACGCGTTTGCGCCAGTCCAGGTTCAGGGCGCTATGCTCTTTTTCAGGCTGGCTCGGCACCTGCGCGCCGTCGCGGTAGACCAGCGGCATGGAGAACTCCTCCGTCCAGTTCTGGTCCTCCAGCATGAACTCGCAGGCGAAAATGCCGCGTACGGGATACGGATGCGGATTGTAAACGAGAATCGGATACTCGCCCGTCGCCGCTTGCGGCTGACCGGCAGCCAGGGCGAAGAACGCGCGGGCGCGCAGGCGCGAAGCGATCTCCAGGCCGTGGTCGATGAGTCTGAGCGACGCTTCTTCCGCGGGCTGGATCGAGCTGCCCGGCAAAATGTCGTGGAACTCGGCGACCATCAGGTCGTGAAACGCTTCGCCGAGCTCGCGGGCCGGATACGCCAGCAGTCCTTGAACCGCGGCCGTCGCCAGCATTTTCTCGGTCATGAAGAGCTGGCTTTCGAGCTGCCGGTGCTTTTGCTTGATCCGGATCATCGACGTATAGCAGCCGACGAAGCGCGGATTGAGATCGTCCGCATGGCGGGGAAGATCGGTCGCTTCGCGCAGCTCCGCGAAGTAGGCCTCCGGCGTCGAATGCACGATCTCAACCGGACCCGCATCCATCATCTCGCCGATGCGGTCGAGGTCGAGACGGGAGGGACCGCCGCCGTGATTGCCGACGCCCCACAGCAGCAGACGGGGGCGGTCCTCGCCGTCGTCCGCGTACTTCTCCAGCCATTTAGCGATCTTTTTGTGCGCTTGCCCGATCAGCGTATTGTATCCGTCCGCAATCTGATGCGCGTGCACCTCGGAGCCGTCGAAGCCAACCCAGACGAAGTCGTCCGCCGGACCCGCCGTCTTTTGCTCGGGCCGCATGAACAGATAAGAATCAAAGCCGGATTTGCGCATGATCTGCACCAATCCCCTGGAATGCCCGAAGGAGTCGAAGTTGATCGAGGTCGTCGGCGCCTGTCCGAATTTTTCCTTGAAGTACTGCCTGCCGAGCAGAATCTGCCTGACGAGCGATTCGCCCGAAGGCATATTGCAATCGGGCTGCAGGTACCATCCGCCCATGATGTGCCACTTGCCGAGACGAACGAGGCTTTGAATCTCCGCGAACAAGCTCGGCTCGTACTCCTCGATCCATTTGTACAGCAGCGCTTCATTGTGATTAAAAACGTATCCGTCGTATTCTCTGCAAAACGATGCGGCGGCCCTGAACGTGGATACGGCCGCAGCCGCGCCTTCCTCCCATTCCCACTGCCATACGGGATCAAGGTGCGCATTGCTGATGAGGTGCAGCTTTTTCAAGTCCATGCATCCTTTCTGGTTCGTCGCTCTCTTCCCTTCTATTTTCATTTTGAAGCGCGTCTATGTAAATTCATTGAAGTATCCCGTTTTTACACTAAAATGACCGGTTCGCTTGTGCTACTATGATAGAAATCAGTTGCGGAAAGGGGACGAGTCTATGGCGAGCGGCATCATGCCGGATGAATTGTACGGAACCGTCAGGGTGAACGACGCCGTCATCGAGATCATCGAGGTGCTGGAGGAGCAGCCTTGGGGAGCCCGCTCGTGCCCCCCTCACACGCATGCGTGGTTCGAGTGCAACTATATCTACGAAGGCAGCATGAAGACGGGCTTCGGGGGGCCGCTCCTGAACGTCGGACCGGGAGAGTTCTTTCTGGTCCCCGCAGGCGCCGAGCATCGTCACGAGTATCTGCCGGAGTCTCCTCACCGGGGCGTCTGCCTGCGATGGACGGTCGCGCCGGCGGAGCCGACCGCCGGAGGCGGAGCAGGCTCGGTCTATGCCGCGCTCGAGAGATTGCGGGAGTGGCAGCTCGGCTGCTACGAGGATCGCTACGGTCTGGGCGAACGGATCCTGCGGCTGTTCGAGGAGGCGCGTGAAGCGGATTCGCTTGCTTCCGTTCAACTGACGTTCGTGCAGATTCTGCTGACGATCGCCGCGGTCCGCCATCCCGAAGGACGGGTTACGCCGGCGGGCGCCGACCAGTCAGATACGGCGTTTCTGCGCAAGATCGAGGTCTACCTGAACGACGAGCGCGCGGAAAAAATGAATGTCCGCAGACTCGCCGACGCCCTGCATGTCAGCTACAACCATCTGGCCCGCAAGTACAAGCGGCTGACCGGCAAGACGATCGTCGGCCGGTTGACCGAGATTCGCCTTGCGCGCGCGCTCGACCTGCTCCGGCGGACCGACGCCTCGATCGGCGCGATTGCGGAGGTCTCCGGCTTCGGCGCGGCCCACTACTTCAGCCGGGTGTTCAAGGATGTCTACGGCGTCAGCCCGAAGACATACCGCAAAGGTCTGAACGTAGAGGCGCAGAAGGAGCCGGAAACGGTATCGGTCTTTTCCGCGGAATAGCCCTGCGTCAATGAGTATCATTCGTGTGCCTATCCTACACAAATGTGCGTACTTACGCGGCTGTCGTATATGCCTTATATTGCAGGTATAAGCCGAATCGACGGCAAACCCGCGAAGGAGCGAACCGACATGACGAATGAATTTAAAGCAACCGCGACAGAAACGATGAAGGCCGTGGGCCTGTACAAGTATTTGCCGATCGCCGATCCGGAGAGCCTGATCGACGTAGAGATCGACAAGCCGATGCCGACAGGCCGGGATTTGCTCGTGAAGGTGCGCGCGATCTCGGTGAATCCGGTCGACTGCAAAGTCCGCTCGCCCAAGAGCCGCGAGGAGAGCGCGCCGAGAGTGCTCGGCTGGGACGTCGCGGGCGTGGTCGAGCAGGTCGGGCCGGAGGCCGGGCTGTTCAGACCGGGCGACGAGGTATACTACGCCGGCAGCATCACCAGGCCTGGCGGCAACAGCGAGTTCCATCTTGTCGACGAACGCATCGTCGGCACGAAGCCTTCTTCGCTGAGCTTCGCTCAGGCGGCCGCGCTGCCGCTGACGACAATTACGGCATGGGAGAGCCTTTATGACCGTCTGGGCGTCGCTAGGGATCGGGCCGACAATGCCGGCAAGGCGATCCTGATCATTGGCGCGGCCGGCGGCGTCGGGTCGATCGCAACGCAGCTGGCGAAGCTGGCGGGCTTGACGGTCATCGGCACGGCCTCTCGCCCCGCGTCGGCCGACTGGGCAAGAGAGCTTGGCGCGGACTATGTAATCGACCACTTCCAGGCGTTCTTGCCGCAGCTGAAGGCGGTCGGGTTCGACCAGGTCGACTACATTCTCTGCCTGAACAGCACGGAGAAGCACTGGGCGAACATGGCTGAGGCGATCGCGCCGCAAGGCAAGATCTGCTCGATCGTCGAGACCGACGAGCCGCTCAACCTGACGCTGCTCAAGAACAAAAGCGCGACCTTCGCGTGGGAACTCATGTTCACGCGGTCGACGTATCATACGGCGGATATGATCGAGCAGCATCGGCTGCTGGACGAAGTCGCGCGGCTCGTGGACGCGGGCGCGATCCGCACGACGTCGAGCGAGACGCTCGCTCCGATCAACGCCGACAATCTGCGCAAGGCGCATGCGATGCTGGAGACTGGCCGCACGGTCGGCAAGGTCGTGCTCGAAGGATTTTAATCGCCGCGCATGAATGCTATGATCATTAAATAAGGAAGAGAGAGACGAAGGAGCGGATCGGCGTGCGGGATCGGAAGAGCGGGTACGGGTTTTGTCCGGACGAGGAAGGCTGCCCGGTCGAGTTCACGCTGGACGTGATCGGCGGAAAATGGAAGGGCGTGCTGCTGTATCATCTGATGGACGGTCCGAAGCGGTTCAACGAATTCCGCAGAATCTGCCCGACGATCACGCAGCGGATGCTCACGCTGCAGCTGCGAGAGCTGGAGGAGGACGGCGTCGTTCACCGCGAGGTGTACAACCAGGTGCCGCCCAAGGTAGAGTACTCGCTGACGGCGTTCGGACAGACGCTGACCCCGATCATCGCCGCCATGCGGGACTGGGGCGAGAGCTTCAGGCGGACGGTCCGCGACCCGTTGCAGCGACAGGCGGAAGCGGGGGACAGTTAGACGGCCAGCCTTATATGGCGTTCCGCGATACGATTTTCACGCATCCGTCGATGGCCGAGTCGCTCAACGACTTGCTCGCGGCCATCGGTTGAGCTGGCCGGTGCAGGAAAGGAGAACCGCATGCTGATCGCAATTGTTGCAGCCGTCTTATTGGCGGGAGCAGGGGGGGCGTTTTGGTTAGGCCGGCGCCGTCGTAAGCGGGCCGTCTCGCGCAGCGCCAAGGTCGTGCCGTTTCGAGCCGCCCGCAAGCGGCCCGGGAAAAGGCGGGAATCCGCAGCAGGGGAGCAGGCACGCCCCTGCTCTTTGTGCCGCGCGCGCAATTCGCGGCTGTCGTTTTATATCGACGAAAGCGGCCGGACGATCGGCGTATGCAAGGATTGCCGGCCCAAAGCCGAAGCGCGGGAGCTGGACCGCTTGTAGTTTGCCCGGCGCGCCTGCCGCGATATGCGGCAGCGCAAAAAGCCGAACCGGACCTTTACGAGGCCGATTCGGCTTTTTGCGCCGGCGTCGCATCGCGCTTGCAGGAACTTAAACGCGAATGTCGATGTTGCCGCCCAGATGAGGCTGCGCGATGCTCTGCGTCAACTGCACGACCGCCTCGCTGTTCTGGCGCGCGGTATCCATGACCTTGCCTAGGACGGCGATGCTAACTTGCTGGCGCAGATCGTTCATGGCCAGTCCTGTCGAGATTGCCGCTATATCCATAATCTCAGCCTCCCCTTTTCTATATCGGAATCGGTTCGCCGATCGATGAATACGGCGTGCCGGCCGACGGTTTAGCGGGACGCCTTGACGGCCGCGATACGCAAGCGGCTTTTGTCGATGATCCATTGGCCGTCCCGGAACAGACGCGGCTTGACCGCAGCTTCGACTTCGTCGTAGACGGAGGCGAGCTCCGCCGGCGGGATATCCGGGAAAAAATAACCCGCGAAGCTGTCCAGCAGGGCCCTGACCCCCGAGGGGACTTTGGACGGCGAAGGCTGATCGAAGTGCAGGGCGAACGTCACGCGAAAACCGGCCCGCTCCAGCAAACTCGCATATTCGCCGATCGTCGGCTGATACCACGGATTTCGCCCCTCCGGTTCGTAACCGCGCGCAGACAGCACCTGCCCGATCGCATCGGTCAGCGAAGCCAGATTGCCGCTGCCCGCGAATTCGGCGACGAATCGTCCGCCTTCCCGAAGAGCGATCGATACGGTGCGCGCCGTGGCCTCCGCATTCCCGATCCAATGCAGCGCGGCGTGGGAAAAGACCGCGTCATAACGGGTATCCGAACGGTAGAGACTAGCGTCCGCGGCTTGCAGATCAAGGTCCGGATGCCGCTGTCTCGCAAGTGCCACCGATTCCGCGGACAAGTCGATGCCCGTCGGGATCGCTCCCGCGGCCGCGATGCGGGCCGTCAGGTCTCCGTTTCCACAGCCGAGGTCGAGAATTCGTTCCCCGGGGGCGGGCTGAAGCAGAGAGAGGACTTCCGTTCCTAGACGGGACATCGCTTCCGGAGGCTTTACCTCGGTTGTCGGGCTTACTTGATCGGGATCGGATTTGCTGTGCATCGTCGCCGCCTCCTTTATGGTTCTCCTATCTTAAATTATAGACATTGAATATCCATAATAACTCCTAAGAGGTGGTGCGTCAACAAGCGGAGAGCGAATAATGGGTGTGCGGACGGACGCTATGATCCGTTACAATAAAGAGAACGACGAAAAGCCGAGGAGTGTAGTCATGACCGAAATTTCCGAGCTGGATATGCTATTGAATAGATTGTCCAAGGAAGAGCTTGTTCGAATCGTTGCGGAGGTCTGCGAACAGGATCCCATGCTGAAAAACAGCCTTTTGTTGAAATACGGTGAAGAGAAGTCGGACAAGCGGCAAGTACAAACTTTTAAATAAATGATCGCGTCGGTCGTAAACAAGTACGCCGGCAGACAAAAATTTATTCACTATCGGGACGTTTCCGGGTTTGCTGCGGAGCTGAAGAATCTGCTCGAAATCATCGGAGACCGGCACAGCCGCTCTGTATCGCTGGAAATGACGTCTCTAATGCTGGAAGAGTGCATGGAGGCGCTGCAATATGCGGACGATTCGGGCGGCGACATCGGCATGCTGATCCAGGAATGTCTGGGGAAAATCGGGCAGCTCGCATACGAAAGCCGTGAAGAGAGCGAGACGGCCCGTATGTGGCTATTTGATCGGCTGGTGACGTTGAGCGAGAGCGATATGTTCGACGGTTGGGACTCGAACCGCATCGAGGTGCTTGATATTTGCGTCACCTTCGCCGATTTGCCGCAGCCTAGGGAAAAGTTGAGAGGCTTGCTTGAGAAACAGCTGGAAGAGAGCGCGGATGATGGATATAAAGCATTTTATCAAGAAAATTTGTTCAAAATCATGCATCGGCTGCTCCTTCTGGAATCGGAGGAAGAAGCGGAGCGGTTTGCCTATGCGCATATTCAGTATCCCTCGTTCCGCGAGCTGATTATCGACCGACTTATGGAATCGGGGGATTACCGCCGCGCGATCGAAGCGGCCTAGGAGGGGGAACGGGACGATCGGCCCTGGCCGGGACGAGCAGCCAAGTGGAAGCGCAAGCGGTATGAAGCGTATAAAAAACTGTCGCTCAAGCAGGAGCAGGCGGCGCTCGGCAAGGAGCTCCTGCTGGACGGAGAATATGCTTATTATGAAGAGCTTGCGAACTTGGCCGGGGAAAATAAAGAAGCGTTCTATCGAGGTATCGTCGAGGAACTGAGAAAGGCTGGCGATTAGCGTTCCAAAGGCGTGTACTTGCGGCTGATTCTAGAGAATAACGATCTGCCGGAGTTGATGGCATATGTCCATGCCTATCCTTCAGAGATCGAAGCGCATGCCGAACGGCTGGCTCTCGATTACCTGGAAGAGGTTCTGGGCATTTATGAAAACCAAATCGAGCTTCAAGCGGAAAATGCAAGCGAAAGAAAAAACTACAGAGCCGTCTGCGGCGTCATCAAGCGCTACAAAAAAATCGCCGGCGCGTCCAGGCAAGCGGAGATCGTCTCCCGGCTAAAGGCGGCTTACGGAAGACGACCCGCTTTTATGGAAGAGCTGGCCAAGCTTAGTTAATCGCAGGTTTTGCTTCGATCTCTCTGCGTCCCTTCTCAGTAAACGCATAGAGGATCGCCAGCAGCGGCAGCGCGGCGCCGATGAGCGAAGCGAGCTGCCAGCCGCCATGCGCGTACGTCCAGCCGCCAAGCGCCGAGCCGACGGCTCCGCCGATGAAGAAGATCGACATGAACAGGCCGTTCAAGCGCCCGCGCGCTTCGCTGCCGAGCGCGTAGACGACGCGCTGCCCAAGCACCAGATTGCCGGAGACGGCCATGTCGAGCGCGATCGCGGAGATGAAGAGCAGGACGAGCGAGACGGTCGAGTGGCCGTGGAAAAAGTGCGGGAGCAGCCAGGACAGCAGCGCGACGCTTAAGGCCAGCCAGGTAAGCGGCCGGCTCCAGCCTCTGTCCGCCAGCCGTCCGGCGATCGGCGCGGCAACCGCGCCGCCGACCCCGACCAGCGCGAACCAGGCGATGCCTTGCTGCGACATGCCGTAGGTGTCGGCCAAGTGGAGCGGCGCGACCGTCCAGAAGAGGCTGAAGGCGCCGAACAGAAAAGCCTGGTACAGCGCGCGTCGGCGCAAGGCCGGCGTGCGGGCGAGCAGCGGCAAGAGCGAGCGGATCAGCTTGCCGTAGGATACGCTTGGCGCCGGCCGCCGCTCGGGCAGCTTCCGCGACAGCAATACCGCCAGCAGCGCGATGGCGACCGCCGAAGCGGCGAATACCCAAGGCCAGCTCCAGATGCCGGCGATGAAGCTGGCGACCGGGCGCGCGAGCATGATGCCGAGGAGCAGTCCGCTCATCACGTTGCCGACCGCGCGGCCCCGCTGGGCTTCGGATGCGAGCGAAGCGGCGAAGGGCACGAGCACCTGCGCGACGACCGAAGCCGTTCCGATGAGGAGAGACGCGGCCAGGAACAGCGGCGCGTTCGGCGCGAGGGCGGCCGCGATCAGCGCGGCGACCGCCACGGCGAGAGAGACGACCGTCAGCCGGCGGTTTTCGACGATATCGCCAAGCGGCACGATGAACAGCAGCCCCGCCACATAACCGATTTGCGTCAACGTGACGATCAGGCCCGCCGCGCCGGCGGACAGTCCCGTCGAAGCGCCGATCGGCCCCACCAGCGTCTGCGCATAATAGAGGTTCGCTGCAATCAGGCCGCAAGCCGCTGCAAGCAGGAACATCAATCCCCGCGAAATGCCGCCGTCCATTACTTTTTGTTCCGTTCGCATGTTGTTTCCTCCGTCCGGTACGTTCATATAAACAAGTAAATACTGAACGTACAGTTTATTAATTGGTGACCTTATGATATACTGAACGCAGCGTTTTGTAAATAGGCGTTTCGTTTTCTTCGAATCTTTTTTCGTATACTGAACGTATTGTATTTTAATGTTCACAAATACGCGATCGCGTGTGAGGGAGGAGGTCATGAGGATGCAAGAACAGAGCAAGCGAGGGCGGCCCCGGGATCCGAAGACGCAGCAGGCGATTTTGTCCGCATCGTACGATTTGCTGCTGGAGGTCGGCTTCGGCGCGGTGACGGTGGAGAAGATCGCAGAGCGCGCGGGCGTGAGCAAAGCGACCATTTACAAATGGTGGCCGAACAAAGCCGCAGTGGTCATGGACGGCTTTTTATCCGCCGCCTCGGCACGGCTGCCGGTGCCCGACACGGGCGACGCGTTCGAAGACGTACAGATTCACGCCGTGAACTTGACCCGCTTCTTGTTGAGTCGGGAAGGCAAGATCATTACCGCGCTGGTCGGCGAGGGGCAATTCGACGAGGGCCTGGCCGAAGCGTACCGGACGCGTTACTTTCAGCCGAGAAGGCTTGAGGCTAAGGGAATCCTGGAAAAAGGGATCCGGCGCGGACAACTTAAAGGAACGCTGGATGTCGGGCTCGGCGTAGACCTGCTGTACGGACCGATCCTCTACCGGCTGCTGGTGACCGGCGAGCCGCTTGACGACGATTATGTGCGGCAGCTGGTGACGAGCGGGTTCGAGGGGATTCGGGCGCAGTAGGAGCGTAGAAGATGGCGTAGGGCAGTAGTTGGGCGGTGCCGGACGCCCGAATGCGCAAACTACTGTCGTAGAGCAGTAAATGAGCGGTGCCGGGCGTCGAAATGCGCAAACTACTGTCGTAGAGCAGTAGATGGGCGGTGCCGGACACCGGAATACGCAGACTACTGTCGTAGAGCAGTAGATGGGCAGTGCCGGATGCCGGAATACGTAAACTACTGTCGTAGAGCAGTAGATGGGCAGTGCTGGGCGCCGAGATTTGCAAACTACTGTCGTAGAGCAGTAGATGGCGGTGCTCGTAGCCGAAATGCGCAAACAACTGCCGTAGAGCAGTAGATGGGCGGTGTCGGGCTCCGAGATATACAAACTACTGTCGTAGGGCAGTAGATGGGCGGTTCCGGGCGCCGAAATGCGCAAACAACTGTCGTAGGAAAGTAGATGCCCAGCGATCGGCCAAAACAAAAACGGGATTAGGCAGGAATCAAATCTGCCTAATCCCGTTTTTAATTAAAGCTGTCCATTACAGTTAGTTAGAGAGTTTGGACATCCGGACGAGGAGCGCCGCCGCTTCTGCCCGGGTCGTAGGCGCGTCCGGCTCGAAGCGATTTCCGCTTTTGCCGTTCGTAATGCCGTGCATCGCGGCTGCTGCGGCATACGGCTTTGCCCAGGACGGGATGCTCGCGTCGTCCGCGAAATCCGTGAGGGCCTTCGGATCCGTCGTCCACTTCGCGGCTCGGACGAGGGTGACCGTCATCTCCGCGCGGCTGACCGTCACGGCGGGGCGGAACGTGCCGTCAGAATAGCCGTTCAGGATGCCGATGTCCGTCGCGCCGGCAATCGCCTCTCTGGCCCAGGCCGGAATGCTGGACGAGTCCGCGTACCCGGAGACCACCGCAGTACCTTTGGCGTCCAAATTCAACCATCTTGCGATCATGACAGCCCACTCGGCGCGAGTGACGGGGCTGTCCGGTCTATAGAGGCCTTCGGGCCCGCCCTTAACCAGGTCGAGCGCGCAGGCTTCGTTAATTTCCGCTTCCGCCCAGTGGCCGCGGATATCGCCGAAGCAAGTGACAACCGGAGGCTTCTCCCGGCGATTGATCGTCAGGTCGTAAGTGCGGATATTGCCGTTGGCTGCCTGAACCTCGATCTGTACAACGTTTTTGCCCGGGGCGAGATCGACCGCGAGCGGGAGCTTGCCGAGGGCGCTCTGTCCGTTAATCCGCAAGACGGCGGCTGGAGAAAGAGGTTCTGCATTCAGCGTAATGCGCGACTCCATGGTCGTTGCCTCATAGGCGAGTATGTTCATGTCGAAGGGAGGCGTCAAGCTGACGGAGCCGGCATCGGTTTCGAGCGTAAGCAGCCGAAGTCTGGTCTCGCTCGAAGCTTCGGACGGCTGCGCAGTTTCAGGCCGAGGCAGCGTTGTGGCCGTAACCGTCATCGCAGCGCTTCGGTTGCCTGCAGCATCGACGGCGACGATGGAAAATTCATACACGGTCGAAGCAGCTAAGCCATCGATATCGCGCGAAAGCGCGGCGGCGGTCAGGATGACAGGCGCTCCCGCGCCTTGCGTCAGCTCGTAATGGTCGACGCCGCCGTCGTCCTGAGCGGCAGGCCATGCGAGCCTAAGGCTCTCGTAAGTAACGGCCGAGACGGACAGCGCCGCGTCGGCAGGCCAAGCAGGTGCGGCAATGTCAGGCGCGATGCCCTTCATCAGCGTGACGGTCACGGCCGCTGCCGCCGTGCGCGGCGATTCGGTGCCGGCGCCGTCTGTCGCCGTGACGACGAACTTGTACGCGCCAGGCGCGAGGTCGCCGAGGTCCGCGGCTGCGACCGAGCCGTCGGCGGCGCTCGTGCCGAGCGCGATGGCTGCGCCGAGCTCGCCGGGCGCGACGACCCCGTCGGTGTCGGCGTCGGTCCAGCGGTAGGCGCGCACGGTCGAGCCGGCGCGGCCGATGGCATCAGCTGTGCCGGCCAGCCGGTCCGGCGTGCCGGCGTAGTTGTCGACGGCCGCGAACTTGGCCGGATCGACGAGCGGCGAAGTCGCCACCGTCGCGGAGAGCGGCGCGCTTCGGTTGCCCGCGGCGTCCACCGCGACGATCTCGAACGCAAACGATGTGCCGGCCGTCAGCCCGCCGACGTCGTAAGACAATGTCGCCGCGGCAGGCGAGGCGACCGGATCGCCGTCCTGCGCCAGCTCGTAGTGGTCGACGCCGCGATCGTCCGCGGCAGCGGGCCAGGACAACCGGACGCCGGTGCGCGTTACGTTGGCGTCCACGAGCTCCGCGCCGGACGGCCAGGTCGGATCGGCGATGTCCGGCGCTACGCCCTTGGTCAGCGTGACGCTGAACGCCGCGGCCGCGCTGCGCGGAGACTCTACGTTAGCGCCGTCGGTTGCGGTCACGATGAACTTGTACGTTCCGGCTGACAGATCGCCGAGATCCGCGGCGGCGACGGAGCCGTCGGCGCCGCTCGTGCCGAGCGCGATGGCCGCCCCGAGCTCGCCCGCGTCCGCGATGCCGTCACTGTCGGCGTCGGTCCAGCGGTAGGCGCGCACGGTCGCGCCGGCGCGACCGATGGCGTCAGCCGCGGCGGAGAGCCTGTCCGGCGTGCCATCGTAGTTGTCGACGGCCGCGAACTTGGCCGGATCGACAAGCGGTAAGGTCGCCACCGTTGCGGAGAGCGGCGCGCTGCGGTTGCCCGCGGCGTCGACGGCGACGATCTCGAACGCGTACGAGGTGCCGGCCGTCAGTCCGGCGACGTCGTAAGACAATGTCGCCGCGGCAGGCGAGGCGACCGGATCGCCGTCCTGCGCCAGCTCGTAGTGGTCGACGCCGCGATCGTCCGCGGCAGCGGGCCAGGACAGCTTGACGCCGGTGCGCGTGACGTTCGCATCCGCAAGCTCCGCACCTGCCGGCCAGGTAGGATCGGCCACGTCCGGGGCGATGCCCTTCGCCAGCGTGACGGAGACCGCTGCCGCCGCCGTGCGCGGCGATTCGGTGCCGGCGCCGTCGGTGGCCGTGACGACAAACTTGTACGCGCCTGGCGCAAGATCGTCGAGGTCGGCGGCCGCGACCGAGCCGTCGGCAGCGCTTGTGCCGAGCGCGATGGCCGTGCCGAGCTCGCCCGCATCAACGACGCCGTCGGTGTCGGCGTCGGTCCAGCGGTAGGCGCGCACGGTCGCGCCCGAACGCCCGATTGCACCGGCTGCACCGGTCAGCCGATCCGGCGTTCCATCGTAATTGTCGACGGCCGCGAACTTGGCCGGATCGACAAGCGGTGACGTCGCCACCGTCGCTGCAAGCGGGGCGCTGCGGTTACCCGCGGCGTCCACGGCGACGATCTCGAACGCGAACGAGGTGCCGGCCGTCAGCCCGGCGACGTCGTAAGACAACGTCGCCGCAGCAGGCGAGTCGATCAAGTCGCCGTCCTGCGTCAGCTCGTAGTGGTCGACGCCGCGGTCGTCGACGGCAGCGGGCCAGGACAGCTTGACGCCGGTGCGCGTGACGTTGGCACCCACAAGCTCCACACCTGTCGGCCAGGTCGGATCGGCCACGTCCGGGGCGATGCCCTTCGCCAGCGTGACGGAGACCGCTGCCGCCGCGGTGCGCGGCGATTCGTTGCTCGCGGCGTCCTCGGCGGTGACGACGTACTTGTAGGTTCCCGGCCCGAGGTCACCGATGTCGGCGCCTGGGACCGAGCCATCAGCAGCGCTTGTGCCCAGTGCGATCTCCAATCCGAGCTCACCTGCGTCCACGATGCCGTCGCTATTGCTGTCATTCCAGCGGAAGGCACGCACGTCCGCCCCCGGCTCGCCTACTGCGCCGGCTGCCCCGGCCAGCCGATCCTGCGTGCCGCTGTAGTTGTCGACGGCAGCGAACTTCGAAACATCGATTGTAGGCGCAGTCGTATCCGGCGCCGGGTCGTCCTCTTGAATGGTGACGATCGCGCTCGTCTGCGTGCCGAGCGTCGCTCCGTTGGTCGGACCGGAGATCGTCACGCCGAACGTCCGGTCCGTACCGTGGACCGAATTGTCCGCTACCGGCACCGTCACGTTTTTCGTCGTCTCGCCGTGACCGAAGACGATCGTCGCGTCGACGGCGGTATAGTCGGCGCCGGCGGCGGCAGAGCCGTCCGACGTCTGGAGCCGAACCTTGGTCTGGCCGTAGGCGCTGCCCGTACGGTTGACGGTTACCGTCGCATTCCCGCCGTTTTCCGCAACCGTAAACGTCGGCGAGGAAAACGCCAGCTCGCCTTCTGCTGGGCTGTTCATCAAAGTAAAGCTCGCGCCGGACGCATAAGCCAAATCCGCCAGTCCGTCCTCATTCAAGTCGGCCGAGGCTAAATAACCGTTAATCGCCAGATCGAACTTCGGCTGGAACGTTCCGTCCGCGTTGCCGTTAAAGAAAGAGAGAGTGCCCACCCCCTGGTTCTTGACGGCCAGATCGAGTCGGCCGTCGCCATCGTAATCGCCCGCCGCAATGTCGTTCGGATAGGTACCCGGATCGGTGTGGTACAGAACGGCCGTGTGGAAGGAGCCGTCGCCTACGCCGAGCAACACGGCCGCGCCGCCGGGGTTGCCGTTGTCCGCGGTCGCGAGATCGACGATCCCGTCGCCATTGAATTCTCCCGACACCAGGTACATCGGGGTCAGCATGCCTCCAAAATCGCTGCGATTAAAGGTCCCGTCTCCCTGATTAAGCAGCACGCTGATATTCGCCGAGCCGGTGTTAGAGACGGCCAGGTCGGGGAGTGTGTCCCTGTCGAAGTCGCCGACGATAATATAACGGGGAAAATTGCCAACAGCGCGAGACACAAGGGCTTGGAAGGTACCGTCTCCATTGCCGTAGAGGATAGAAACTTGAAAACTGTCGTTGTCCGCGATCGCCAGATCCAGGTGCCCGTCTTTGTTCAAATCGACGGGGACGACTCCGTACGGTCCGTCTCCGGCCGCATACGCGATACCAGGCTTAAACGTGCCGTCGGCGTTCCTGAGAATAATCGTTATTTTGTCGTCGCTATAGCTGGTAACCGCGAGATCCGGGAAGCCGTCGGCGTCGACATCCGCGACCGCAATCTCTCGCGGACTTATGCCTACTGCCAGGTATTGGGGCGTAGCCTGAAGCGTCCCGTCGCCGTTTCCTTTAAATATCGCGATTCGGTTATTGCTCACATCGCTCACGATCGCGTCCAGATGCCCGTCCCCGTTCAGATCTGCAAAAGCGATATCGTTGATCGAGCCGCCGTTCATCGTGTACGAGGGCCCCCCGCTTTGAAACTTCGGTCCGGCCGCGAACGCGCCGATCGGAGCTGCCGCCAGGGCGAGCGCAAGCGCGGCAGGCACGAGACCCGCTAGTTTTCTTTTCATATTAAGGGCAAATCTCCTTCTTACAAAATATGGCCTTTTTCAACATTATACTAGATTCGTCTCTCCGATAAATCCCCCAAACGATTTAACAAACATGCCCGGTTCGGATAATCCAGCGTAAATAGTCCCCAACTACACTCTAGTAGGAGAGAAAACAACAAGAATATAGACATAGTCCACAATAATCCACGCGGGAGTGAAGGGGAAACCATGAAAAACGCATTGAAAAGAAAATTGGCTGCGGGACTTGTTTTGACCACGCTCGCGCTGCCGCTGGCGGCATGCGGAGAGAAAAACGCGGACGGCGCGGAAGCGAGCGGCGCCCCGCAGGAAATTTCGTTGGCGGATCTGGAGAAGAACGCCAAGGAAGAAGGTTCCGTCGTTAGCGTCGGCATGCCGGACACATGGGCGAACTGGAAAGATACGTGGGCGGACCTGCAGACGAAATACGGCCTTTCTCATACGGATACCGATATGTCGAGCGCCGAGGAGATCGCCAAGTTCGACGCGGAAAAGGACAAGCCGACCGCGGATATCGGCGACGTCGGCATCGCCTTCGGCTCGGTCGCGATCGACAAGGGCGTTACGCAAGCCTATAAAACCTCTTACTGGGACGAAATTCCCGCCTGGGCCAAGGATCAGGACGGTCACTGGATCGTGGGCTATCAAGGCACGATCGGATTCCTGACCAACAAAAAGCTGGTCGCGAACCCGCCCAAAAGCTGGGAAGATCTGAAGAAAGGCGACTACAAGATCATCGTCGGCGACGTCACCAAAGCTGCGCAAGCCCAGATGGCCGTGCTGGCCGCAGCAATCGCCTTCGGCGGCAGCGAGACGAACATCGAGCCGGGCATCGCGTACTTCGAAGGCTTGGCGAAGGAAGGCCGCCTCTCCAACGCCGAAGCGAGCCTCGCCAACATCGAGAAGGGCGAAGTGCAAGTGACGCTGCTCTGGGACTTCAACGCGCTCAATTACAGCGATCAGCTCGGCAAGGACCAATACGACGTGGCGATTCCTGCCGAAGGCAGCGTCGTGAGCGGCTACGCCACGATCATCAACAAGTACGCGCCGCATCCGAACGCGGCCAAGCTTGCTCGCGAATATATCCTGAGCGACGAGGGCCAGATCAACCTGGCCAAGGGCTACGCGAGACCGATCCGCGACAGCGTGAAGCTGCCGGACGACGTGGCTGCCAAGCTGCTGCCGAAGGAAGCCTACACGAACGTGAAGCCGGTTAACGACTACAAGGCGTGGGAAGAGACGGCCAAGCAGATTCCCCAGCTGTGGCAGGAGCGCGTTCTCGTCCACATGAACTGATTTTTTTACGAGGCGTCTTCGCTTTCTTGCCGAAGGCGCCTCTCTCTTATCCGACAGGAGCGTGGCGCATTTGAAACGGAGCAACCGGTGGATGTGGCTGGGGCTTGTCCCTTTTTTGGCGATGGTACTTTTGTTTCAACTGATTCCGGTCGTATCCATGGTGGCCGGCAGCCTGAAGCCCGCGACAGGCTCGGGCATTTCCTTCGGCTTCTATGCGCGAATCCTACAGAGCGCTTACTACATGCAAGCGATCAAAAACAGCCTGCTTATCTCCGCCGCGTCCAGCGCGATCGGCATCGTCGTCGGCCTGGCCTGCGCCTATGCGATCACGAGATTTCCGGCGCGTACGCGGGACCGCCTGCTGATGCTCTCCAATATGACGTCGAACTTCCAGGGCGTACCGCTCGCCTTCGCTTATATCGTGCTGCTGGGCAGCAACGGGGTGTTCACGCTACTGTTCAAGCAGTGGGGCTGGAGCGTATTCGCCGACTTCGACTTGTACAGCTGGTCGGGACTCGTTCTGGTCTATGTGTACTTCCAGGTGCCGCTGGCGCTGCTGCTGCTGTATCCGTCCTTCTACGGCATTCGGGATCAGTGGCGCGAAGCCGCGTCCATGCTGGGCGCGAGCAGGTGGCAGTTCTGGACGAGCGTCGGCTTGCCGGTGCTGTCGCCGGCCGTGTTCGGCACCTTGGGCATTTTGTTCGCAAACGCCATGGGTGCTTACGCGACGGCCTACGCGCTGGTCGGCGGCAACTACAACCTGCTGGCCGTGCGGATCGGCTCGCTCGTGGCGGGCGACGTCGTCAACCAGCCGCAGCTCGGCAATGCGCTCGCCGTCATCCTCGCGCTGACGACGCTGCTCGCCGTCTTTCTCAATCATAAAATGACCCAGCGGACTCGGAAACTTGACGCCGTGCTGGGCGCCGGCCAGCACGCTGCGCCTAAACGCCGTCGTCAGCTTCGTTCCTGGACCCCAGCTGCGCCGGCCGCTGCCAAGGAGGAGCTGTGATGGACGCTTCGACCAAGCGGGCGGGTCCCGCGCATCGCTCGTTAATGCTGCTGCTGATGGTCTATCTGATGCTGCCTCTGCTCGCCACCTGCATCTACGCGTTCGCCAAAGAATGGCAGACGACGGTGCTTCCGGCACGTTGGACGCTAGAATGGTTTAGCGGCATGTTCCGAGATCTTCGTTTCCTGGAGTCGCTCTGGACGTCGCTTTATCTATGCCTGCTCGGCGTTGCGATCAGCCTGCTCGTCATGCTGCCCGCGGTGTTCGTCATTACGATCTACATGCCGAGACTGGAATCTCTCATGAAAGGGATCGTGGTGCTTCCGTACGCAGTGCCCGGCGTGGTGGCGGCGGTCGGACTCATCCGCGCCTATTCTTCCGGTCCGCTCAATATTTCGGGCACGGCCTATATTTTGCTTGGCGCCTACTTCGTCGTCGTGCTGCCTTATATGTACCAGGGCATCCGCAACAGTCTGCTGACCGTATCGGCGGGCCCGCTGCTCTCCGCCGCCGAGCTGCTCGGCGCGAGCCGGATGCGAGCACTCGCGACGGTCATTTTGCCGAATATTTGGCCCGGCGTGCTTGTCTCCGCGCTGCTCTCGTTTTCGGTGCTGTTCGGCGAGTTCGTGCTGACCAACATGCTGGTCGGCGGACGCATCCAGACGATCCAGGTGTACCTGTATCAGCGAATGGGCGAGAGCGGCCATATGGCGAGCGCCATCGCCATCACTTACTTTGTGTTTATTTTGATTCTGTCGGCATTGCTGATGAAGCTGGGCCAAAAAGTGAACGGAGGCATGAAAGGATGAGCGACTATCTGGAGCTGCAAAGCATCCGCAAGCGATACGGCAACGCGAACGTGCTTGACGACGTCAACCTGCAAATTCGCGAAGGCGAGCTCGTAACGCTGCTCGGTCCTTCGGGCTGCGGGAAAAGCACGCTGCTTCGCTGCATCGCGGGACTTGCGGATACGGACGGCGGCCGAATTCTGCTGGACGGCAAGGATATCGCCAAGCTGCCGCCGCGGAGCCGGGAGATCGGCATGGTGTTTCAGGCTTATGCGCTGTTCCCGAACCTGACCGTCAGCCAAAATATCGAATACGGCCTGAAGATGCGGGGCATCGACAAGGCCGCGAGAAAAAACAGGTCCGAGGAGCTGCTCGCCATCGTCGAACTGACAGACAAGCGCGACGCGTATCCCCAGCAGTTGTCCGGCGGGCAGCAGCAGCGGGTGGCGCTCGCGCGCTCCCTGGCCGTCCGTCCCAAGGTGCTCCTGCTGGACGAGCCGCTCAGTGCGCTCGATGCGCAGATTCGCAAAAATCTCCGTGCGGAGATTCGCGCGATCCAGCGGCAGTTCAACATGACGACGATTTTCGTCACGCACGATCAGGAGGAGGCGCTGACCTTGTCCGACCGCGTATGCCTGATGAACAAAGGCAGCATCGTCCAGGAAGGCTCTCCGGAAACGGTGTACACGAAGCCGCGGACCGAATTCGTCGCCCGGTTCATGGGCAGCTACAACGTGCTCAGCCGGTCGGACGCGTCCCGGTTGTTCGGCAATGTGAAGGGCACGGCGCACAGCTTCGCCATTCGTCCGGAATCGGTCGTGCTTCTGAACGGAAGGACCGAGCCGCTCGAGCCCAACCGGCGCATCGCCGAGGGGATGATCCGGTCGGTATCCATTCTCGGCAACGTTATCCGTTATACCGTTGAGGCCGCCGGCGTGAGGCTCACGATCGACGCGCTGAACGACGGCCGCTCGCTGCCGCTCGCGGAGCAAAGCCCCGTGCTCTTGGCGCTCGACGAGTCGCAGTTGCTGCATCTGGAGAAAGAAGGAGCTTAAGGAACATGTCGATCTCGTCGGAAGAACGCAAGCGCGTCATCGTGGACCAGCTCAAGCTGGACGGGCGGGTCAAGGTGCCCGAGCTGTCGCTGCGGTTCGCCGTGTCGGAGGAGACGGTGCGCCGCGACCTGCTGTACCTGGAACGCGAAGGGCTGGCGAAGCGCGTGTACGGCGGCGCGGTGCCGAGCAAGCCGACCAACTACGAGCCTCCCTATTTGCAGCGTCAGAAGGAGAAAGCGCAGGAGAAAGAACGGATCGGCCGCGCTGCCGCCGCGCTCATCTCGTCCGGCGACACGATCGCGATCGACGTCGGCACGACGACGCTGGAGCTGGCCAAAGCGATCTCGGGCTGCGAGCGGCTCACCGTGCTGACCAACTCCCTTGCCGTAGCCTATCATCTGATGGAGTCGCTGAACGGGGGGCGTTTCACAGGCAAGATCATCGTCATCGGCGGCGAGCTGAACCCGGAACAGCAGTCGATGTCCGGCACGATGGCCGAGCGGATGATCTCGCAGTTCCGGGTCGACAAGGCTTTCATCTCGGTCGGCGGCGTGTCGCCGAACCGTGGCATCAGCGATTACGATCTCGGCGAGACCGGCATGTCCAGGCGAATGGCGGAAGCGGCCGGGCAGACGATCGTGCTCGCGGACGATTCCAAGCTGAACAAGGAAGCTTTCGTGGAGATCGTTCCGCTGCGGAGCGTCCATACGATCGTCAGCAATGTCGCCGCGCCGCGGGAGTGGACGCAGCTGCTGCGCGCGCACCGTTTGCAATGGACGGTGGCCAATTAAAAGAGAGACGGAGATCTAAGGAGAGACCACGAGATTAAAGGAGGAGAGCATGCATGAACCCATCGTCCCCGAAGCTTGTCGTCGTGGTGTTGGACGGACTAAGATACGACGCCGCGCGCCGTTATCTTGGCTATATGGAGCATCTGACCGAGCAGGGCGAAGCGGTCTGCCATAAAGTCAGGTCTGAGCTGCCCAGCCTGTCGCGACCGCTCTACGAGGTGCTGCTGACCGGCACGCCCGCCGCGCAGAACGGCATCGCGGCCAACCATATCGCACGCCTGAGCCGTGAGCGGAGCGTGTTCCATCTGGCGACCGACGCCGGACTGCGGACGGCGGCGGCAGCTTATCATTGGGTCAGCGAGCTGTATAACGCGGCACCGTTCCACCCTTTGACGGACCGCCATCAGCATGACGCGGACAGGCCGATTCAGCATGGCGTCTTTTACTTCGAGGACCACTATCCCGACAGCCATCTGTTCGCGGATGCCGAGCATCTGCGCAAGGCGTACGACCCGCATTTTCTGTACGTCCATACGATGAACATCGACGACGCGGGCCATAAGTTCGGCGGCGAGAGCGCGCAGTACGAAGCGGCCGTGCGTGCGGCGGACGGCATGCTGGCGTCGCTCGTCCCGGATTGGCTGCTGCGCGGCTACCGCATCCTCGTCACCTCCGACCACGGGATGAGCGCGTCCGGTCAGCACGGCGGCACGGCGGCCGAGGAGCGGAGCGTCCCGCTTTATTTGCTGGGCGACGCGCGCTTTATGCTGGAGCGGGGACGCGGCGAGTCCGCCCTGCCGCAGCTGCTGCTGGCTCCGCTCATGTGCCGCTGCCTTGGGATCGCGCCATCGCCTGCGATGGTCGAGCTGCCGGAAGCGTCGTACGCGGCGCCCGGATCACGTACCTAGTTACTCGCGGCCGTGGCACGATTCGGCGATATCCGGGAGCCGCGGCATAATCGGACAGACTTTGGATAAGTCTGGAGCAAGATGATACAATAAATTGAATTCTATTTAAGGCCAAGGGAGGAAATCTAATGTTGAAGATCGGCATTATCCTGGGCAGCACGCGCGAAGGCCGCCTCAGTCCGCAAGTAGGAGAATGGGTGAAGGCGCTCGCCGACAAGCGCGGCGACGCCGAATACGAGATCATCGACATCGCGGATTTCAAGCTGCCGCTGCTCGGCGAGCCTGGTCAGGACGCATCCGGCGCGGCCGCGTGGACGCAGAAGGTCGACAGCTGCGACGGGTTCGTATTCATCGTGCAGGAGTACAACCACTCCATCACGGGCGCGCTTAAGAATGCGCTGGACTACGTGCGCAAGGAATGGAACGACAAAGCTGCCGGCATCGTGTCGTACGGCTCGGTCGGCGGCGCCCGCGCGGCGGAGCATCTCCGCGGCATCCTCGGCGAGCTGTCGGTCGCGGACGTGCGCGTGCACCCGGCGCTCTCGCTGTTCACCGACTTCGAGAACGGCTCCGTTTTCAAGCCGAAGGACGTGCAGGCAACCTCTCTTGGGCAGATGCTGGATCAGGTCATTTCCTGGTCTACGGGCCTGAAGACGATTCGCAAGTAATTCGGCTCGAATTGCAGCGTGAACAAGCACCCCTTGCCGATCGATCGGCAGGGGGTTTTTCATTTGCGCGCACGAAAGGTCGGTAGGCGGTTGGGCAGTCGGGCAATTAGTCGGGACAGAGCGAGGAACGGATAGAGCGACAAACGGGATAGTGGATTGAGTGGGGGATGGAGCGGGTGAGAGAGATGGAGCGAGTGAAGGAGATAGAGCGAGTGGGGTGGATGGAGCGGTGAGGGGGCGAAGCGGGCAGATCGGAACTGGAAATCCGGACGATAAGTGTCAAAAGGCATTTATTTCGAGCGGCATCGAGGGCAAGCGGGAGATAGTTGTCAAAAGGCATTTATTTCTTCGCTATACGCGGAATTGCGGCGCTGGAGAGAGAATTAGCTGCCTTCTGACAACTAATTGTCCGTATACGAGCCTTTGCGATAAATTAGCTGCCTTTTAACAACTGTTTCTCATCGCGCCCCGCAACAGAACGCCGCAACGCTCCGTCGCCGCTGCCCGACGCAATTGCCCGCTGAATCCGCACGCAACAATCCCGCCGCAGCGCTCGCCCCAACTACCCATCGCTCCAACTACCCATCGCCCCAACTCCCCATCGCCCCAACTCCCCATCGCCCCAACTCTCTGGCGCAACAGCCACTCCCCGCAGCCGATTACCGCAACTCCCCGCCACAGCTCGCTCGCCGCACCCCGTACTCGACGCCGATTTGAGCCGCTATTCCGCCTTTGCTACAATATATAAAACACTGACACAGGAAGGATGTTCGCCATGATCGTCGCGATCAATACGATTAAGATCAAGTCGGGCCATGTCGCCGAAGTTGCCGAGCGCTTCAAAAATCCGAAGGGCGTGCAGCACGCGCCGGGCTTCGTCCGGATGGAGCTGCTGACCGAATCGCTCGAGGAGCACGACGAGCTCAAGGTGTGCACGACCTGGGAAGACCGCGCCGCCTTCGACGGCTGGGTGAACAGCGACGCGTTCAAGCAGGCGCACGCGCACGCCCGTCCGAAGCCGGAAGCGGGCGCCGAGCCGGGGGCCCATCAGGGCGGCCACGGGGAGCAAGCGCGGCCCGGCGGCGGCATCATGCTGGGCGCGAAGCTGAGCGTCCACGAGGTCGTTTTCGCTTATCCGGCGGTTTAATCTTCTATAGGGTGACGCGAGAGTGACGCGTAAAAGGAACCGCCTCGGGACGAGGACGGTTCCTTTGCTTTTCCGATTGGCATTCGCGTGCGCTTCATTCTAGACGCAGGTCCATCGAAACGCGCGCCGGCGACGCCTATAATCGGAGATGCTAACTAGAAGAAAGGAAGGAGTCGCTTCCGATGAAAAGAATCCTATTGGTCGAAGACGACGCCGAGATCAACGGGCTCGTCGCCAAATATTTGGCCAAAGAAGGCTTCGAGATCGATTCCGCCTACGACGGCGAAGAAGCGCTCGCCCATTTCCGGGCGCATGAATATCAGCTGGTCATCTTGGACCTGATGCTGCCGCGCGCAGGCGGCCTGGAGGTGCTGCGCAGCATCCGGGCGAAGGGGACGATCCCCGTCCTGATTCTGTCGGCCAAGGACAGCGAGATCGACAAAATACTCGGCTTGGAGCTCGGCGCCGACGATTATATGACGAAGCCGTTTACGATCGGGGAGCTCGTCGCCAGAGCGAAGGCGCAGCTGCGCCGTTACGTCGATTTTAAAGACGAAACGGCTGGCAGCGATGCAGGCATGATCGTACACGGAGATTTGGCGCTCAACGCAAGCTCGTTCGAGGTGGAAGCCGCGGGCGAGAAAAAGTCGTTGACCGCCAAGGAATTTGCCATCCTGAAGCTGTTCATGACGAACCCGACGCGCGTTTTTACCAAATCCCAAATCTTCGAGGCAGTCTGGCAGGAGGAGAGTCTATCCGAAGACAACACGGTCATGGTCCATATTAACCGGCTGCGTGCGAAAATCGAGCGGGATCCGTCCAATCCACTCTATATCCAAACCGTATGGGGCTTCGGCTACAAGCTTGGCGAGGGACGCGCATGACGTGGCCGGGCGTTGTCGCGGCGCTCCTCTTCTTGGCATGCGGGTACCTTTTTGTCCGGCAGCGGCGTTTGGTTCGCGAGCTCGGGAGGGTTCGGCGGACGACCGAGGAGATTCGGACAGGCAATCTGAATCTGCGGTACCGCCTGCCTGCGCCTCGCAGACTCGTCGAAGAACTAAGCGGGGAACTTAACCGTCTGATCGACTATTTTCAGCAAACGACGGAGCGCATGCTGGTTCTCGAGGACGAACGTAAACGGATGATCGCGAGCCTCTCGCACGATCTCCGGACGCCGCTTACCTCCCTTCTCGGTTATATCGAGGCCTTGCGAAACGATGCGTCGCTGACGGCGGAAGAACGGTCCGAATTTCTCTGCATCGCCGCAGACAAAGGCAACTCGCTTCTGGAACGGCTGCAATCGTTTTTCGAGCTGGCCAGACTGGAGGCCGACGACGCGCCGCCCGATCTGCGGCCAATGAATTTGACCGATACCGTCCAGGAGGTGCTGCTCGGTTTTTATCCGGACTTTCAAAAAGCCGGGATCGAACCGTCGGTTCGTCTTCCGGCGTCGCCCTTGTATGTCATGGCAGACGGAGGAGGGGTTCGTCGCATTCTCGAAAACCTGCTGTCCAATGCGTTAAGGTACGGTAAGGATGGCGGCGAGATCGGCGTTGCCGTACGGGAAGAAGAGGACTTCGCGGCGGTGGACGTATGGGATCGGGGGCGCGGCATTCCGCCGGCGGATTTGCCCCGCGTGTTCGAACGGTTTTATACGGGAGAGGATTCACGGAATGCGTCTCTGCGAGGCACGGGCCTCGGCTTGGCCATCGCGAGGAATCTGGTCGAAAAGCAGGGCGGGCGTATCTCCGTCTCCAGCCGGCCGGGCGAGAAAACGGTGTTTTCGTTCAGCTTGCATAAAGATTAGGCCGCCTCCGACCTGGAATCGCGGAAAATGTAAGAACTTCGTTAGAAATTCGAGAAAGGCGCGTTAGACCGCGTCGTTATACTGGGCTTCATAAAGGAGGAAGCCTCATGAGAGAATTCGAGATTGTACTGCTGGTCGTCAATTTGCTAGCCTGTCTGTCCTGGTTAAGCCCCAAGCGGCCTATCTCGTTAAAGCTTGGACTCGCCGCCGCCAACGCCGGCGCGCTTGCCGTCCACGGCTTCATCGAAGGATTTCGCGGCCAAATGACGTTTTCATACGCATTCGTCGCGTTGTACGCGATCTATGCCGCGGCGAGCGCGAAGCTTCGGATACCGGATAAAGGGTTCGTAAAAATTTTGAAAGGTACGGTCGCCAGCTTGTCTTTGCTGGGCGTCGCCTTCACCGCGCTGTTCGCTCACGCGCTCCCCGTATTCCAGCTTCCCGCGCTGACCGGCGACTTTGACATCGGCGTGCAGTACGTCTATCTGACCGACGAAGGGCGCGCCGAGCCTTTTTTGAAGGACTCTTCCGCCAAGCGGCAGTTGGCGGTCAAAATCTACTATCCGGCAAAGAGGGACGCCCATAAGCCGCATGCCGCTTATTTTCACGATTCGCCGAGGCTTGTCGAAGCGTTCGCAGCGGGCTATCATATGCCGGCATTCCTGTTCAAGCAGCTGACGCTTGTCAAGACGCATGCGCAGGAAGGCGTGCCCGTATCGGATCGGCAGGCGAGCTATCCCGTCGTCTTGTTCTCGCACGGCGGCGGCACGACGATGGAGGCGCATACCGCGCAATGCGAGGATCTGGCCAGTCACGGGTATGTCGTCGCGGCCGTCGATCACACTTACGTCGCGTCGGCCGCCGAGCTGCCGGGCCGCGTCGTGACGGACCGGGACGCGACGGCTTCGTTCGACGAAGGCGACCCGCTCGCGGCGATCACGCAAATCATGGCGGACGACGACAGTTTCGTCATCGATGAGCTGGCGAAGATCAATGCCGGCGGGGCGGACGCGTTGTTGAAAGGTAAGTTGAATCTGCAGGCGATCGGCGTCGTCGGCCATTCGCTTGGCGGCGCGGCGGCCTACAATCTGGCCGTGCGCGACCCCAGGATCAAGGCCGCCGTCAATCTGGACGGCGCGGTCTATATCGCGCCGGACGCATCCAAGCCGACCGCGCCGCTTCTTATGTTGGCGAACGACGAGTTTCACCTTCAGGCGATCTCCGCGCGCGAGCCTCTGATGAAAAAGTGGACGGACATGCTAGGCGATGAAAGGCAGGCCGTCGCGACGGCCTATGGCAGCCAGCAAGCCTATGCCGAGATTTACGAACGGCAGCGACTGGCGATCGCGGGTCTGGCCGATACCTTGAAGGCTTCAGGCAACCTGTATTCGATCGAAGGCAGCGCGCATATGAAGATGTCGGATATCGGGTTGTACATCGGTACCGGGTTTCGCCGCTTCATCGGGATTAACGGGAGTACTTCCTCGGAACAATGTCTCGCCATCGTCCGGGCCGCGACGCTGACTTTTTTAGACCAACGACTTAAACAGGAGCCGGACGCTTCGATGGAATCCGTCCTGCACCGATATCCGAAGCTTCACAGGGAGGCGAACCTATGACCTGCATCCTGCGCACGGAAGGGCTGACCAAACGCTACGGCGGCAAAACCGTCGTCGACAACGTCAACATGACGATCCGCGCCGGCGATATCTACGGATTTCTGGGGCAAAACGGAGCGGGGAAGACGACGACGCTGCGGATGCTGACGGGACTGATCCATCCTTCGGAAGGGAATATCGAATTGTTCGGGACCGCGCTGCAGGGCAACCGCAGCATGGCGATGTCGCGCATCGGCGCCATCATCGAGTACCCGGGATTTTACCTGAACCTGGACGCGGCGGAAAATCTGGAGATTCACAGGCGCATGATGGGCATGGGCAACAAAGAGAGCATCGACGAGGCGCTGGCGATCGTCGGCCTGACAGGCGCCAAACACCAGAAGGTCAGAAGCTATTCGCTCGGCATGAAGCAGCGGCTCGGCATCGCCCGCGCCTTGCTGCACCGGCCTGAGCTCCTCCTGCTGGACGAGCCGACGAACGGACTGGATCCCGGCGGCATCAAGGAGATGCGGCAGCTTTTTCTGGAGCTCGCCCGAAAGCGCGGCATTACGTTTTTAATATCCAGCCATTTGCTCGGCGAAGTCGAGCAGTTGGCCAGCAAGATCGGCATCATTCACGGCGGGCGTCTGCTGGAGGAGATCGAGAGCGAGGCGCTGCGCAGGAAGACCCGGCATTGCCTCGAGATCAAGGTGACGGACGAGCGGAAGGCCGCTTTTATTTTGGAGCAGAAGCTTGGGACGACCGATTATGTCGTGTCCGGTTCGGGCGGTCTGCGCCTGTACGAATTCGTCGAGGAGCCGGAGCGCGTCAGCGCCGCGCTGGCGGCCGGCGGCGTCGGCGTTCGGGAATTGTCGGTGTCGGGAGACAGTCTCGAGGATTATTTTCTGAAGCTGACGGGGGGCGTGGAGCATGTTTAACCGGCTCATCGCTGCCGAACTGATGAAGCTCAAGCATACGAAAATGTACCTGCTCGTGCTTGCGGGCGCATTGCCGGCCAATCTGGTCACCTGGTCGGGATTTCTGCCGAGAGTGACCCCGGACGGCGCCTCGGCGGGCATCGACCTGCAGGATATGTTCTACCGGCAGGGCATGACGATGACGATCCTGGCGCCGTTCATGTTCGCGCTCATGATCGGCTATATCGTCTCTCGCGAATACCAGGAGCGAACGATCAACCAGCTGTTCGCCTACCCGATCCCGCGGGTGAACATCCTATTGGCCAAGCTTACGACCGCGCTCTTGCTGATCTTCGTCACTTCCGCGCTCTCCAGCGTCTCGACGCTCGCGACCGCGCTCGTCGCGTCGTTCGCGCAGCCCATCGATACCGCGGCATTAGGCGCGGGGATTCGCATGAACCTGCTTGCTTGTATGCTCTCCTTCGGCACCGTGCCGCTGGCTGCGGCGCTGAGCATGGTCGGCAAAAGCGTCATTCCCTCCACGGTGCTCGGCGCGTTAGCCGCGCTCGTGACCCTCATCGGGGAGATGGGGCACGGGGCGAGAGGCTTTTTGTTCCCGTGGCTTATGCCTTACTGGCCGGTCCGGGAGCTGGGTCAGGGACTTCAGGAGATCGATGCCGCGGCGTACGCCGTGCCCGGAGGGATTATATTGGCGGCGTTATTCGCGATCTCGCTCGTGTTCTGTGTCGTGTATTACGAAAAGGCAGAGATACACAGCGGTTCGTAAGCGACAAGCGTAATCGCTTTGTGATGAATCGTTAATCGTTCTGTGACGATTAAGCATCCAAGATCGAGAGAATCTGCCGGTATCATTTTTCTTAAAGGGAGCGGCGAATGTGAAGCCGACCGATAAGGAGAGGATTTATCGATGCTCGACGTACAGGTGGTGCTGTTTGACGGTTTTGATCTGATGGATGCCATTGCGGCGTACGAGGTGTTTTTGGCCGCGGAAATGTATGCTCCCGGTACGCTTAACGTAAAGCTGGTCACTGCCGAAGGGGCCAGAGCCGTGCCGAGCGGCATTAGCGGATTAAAAATCGAGGCGAGCGGAAAGCTCGATCCCGAACGGCCCGGCATTATACTCGTACCCGGCGCGTCCGGCGATGTCACGGGAGACGGGCCCGACTCGGTTCCGGCTATTCTGAATCGCGCGATGAACACGGCGTTAACGGACATGATGAGGGAGGCATTGGGAAAAAAGGATGTCGTCGTAGCGGCGGTATGCGGAGGTTCGTTGATTCTGGCTATGGGGGGACTGCTCGAAGGACGGCATGCCGTCACTAATCATATGGGCATGGCCCTGCTCGGTGCGACCGGAGCGATCGCCATACCGGCGAGAGTCGTGGACGACGGCGATCTGGTGACCGGCGGGGGCGTCACTTCGGGGCTTGACGTTGCCCTGCATCTGGTCGAGCGCGAGCTCGGGCCGCAGATCGCGCTTGCGGTGGAGCGGCTGTTCGAGTACGAAAAAAGGGGGACGGTCTGGAGAGCGCTCGGCAACGCGCCGAGAACGAATGCCATCTCCCAGCCGGATAAAGACAGCGATAAGGTTTTGAACGACGAGCGGAGGGACGTCGCTCCGACGGACACGGCTGCGGGCGCATCCGCATCCGCATTTGCAGGGGAATGGGCTATCACGATCGCGACCCCGGTCGGCAAGATGGCCGTCAAGCTGCTGATTTTGGCCGCAAACGGAAAGCTGGAAGGTACGGCAACGCAGGGAGATGAGAAAAGCGAGCTGCTTAACCTTGCGCTTGAGGGCCATATCCTCCGTTGGTCGCAGCGAATCACGAAGCCAATGCGGTTGAATCTAGCGTTCGAGGTGAGCGTCTCCGGCGATCGGATGACCGGCATCGTAAGAGCCGGATTTCTGCCGGCTTCCAGGCTGTCAGGTACACGGACGGCATCGTACTAACAAGAGGGCGTTATTGAACGCCGTTTGCTCGCAAAATAAAGCAGCCGATCTCGCGGATCGGCTGCTTCTTTTGATGAACGGGCGCTCGGGATCAGTGTCCCGCGAGCATGCTCTCCTCCGCCCGCGTATCGCTTGCGCCGCTCTTCTGCGCGGCCGGCTTGACGCGGCGTATGAACAGGCTGAGCACGAAGCCGGCAATCGCGAAGCCCGAGGTCAGCAGGAACGTGTCGCCGAACGCGCCGACGACCGCTTCGAGCGGGTTGGGACCTTTGTAGGCTGCCAAAACCTTGTCGCTGTGGGTAGACAAGTAACCCGTCAGACCGGCAACCGCGAAGGAAACGATGACCTGCTGGGCCGAGTTGGTCAGCGGCGTGACGCGATTCACCAATTCTTTGGGCGCCGTATTGAGGATGTAAGTGTTCATCGTCATCATCGACAGCCCCATGCCGCAGCCGAGCAGGAACAGGTTGAGCATAATAACGTACAGCGGACGATCAAGCGTGATCTGCGACATGATGAGCAGCGCCGCGGAGATGAACACCGTGCCGGTGATGACGATCGGACGCGCGCCGAACCGGTCGAACAGGCGGCCGCCGATCGGCATGCCGAGCATGGAGCCAAGCGCCTGCGGGAGCAGGATGAGGCCGGTCTCCAGCGGCGTATAGCCCTTGGCCTGCTGAAGCATGAGCGGGAACAGGATGATGGAGCCGAACAGCGCTGCATAGAGGATCCAAGACAAGATAATGCCTTGCGTGAAGGCGAAGCTCTTGAATACGCGCAGCTCCAGCAGCGGCTGACGATGTCTCAGCTCGACGAAGATGAAGAGCAGGAGCGCTACGCCGCCGACGATCAGGCCGGTCAACGTACGGGAGGAGCCCCAGTCCGTGCCGCCCTCGCTGACGCCGAACGCCAGCATGGCGAATGCGATCGGGCCGAGTATCATGCCGAGGATGTCGAGTGCCGGCGGCTTGCCGCGTTCGAACGCGGGCAGGTAGCGCCACGCGACGATCACGGCGGCGACGCCGATCGGCAGGTTGATCAGGAAGATCCAGTGCCACGAGACGTACTCGACAAAGTAGCCGGACAGCACGGGTCCCAGAGCCGGAGCGAGCAGGATCGGAATGCCGAGCATCCCCATGACCGCGCCTCGCCTCTCGGGCGGCGAGATGCGGAAGACGAGCGCCATGCCGATTGGCGCGACCATGCCGCCGCCGATGCCCTGGATGACGCGGAAGACGACGAGCTGTTCCGTGTTCGTCGCCAGTGCGCAGAGCGCGGAGCCGAGCGTGAACATCACGATCGTCGCGATGAAGACGCGCTTGGAACCGAATTTGTCGGTCAACCAGCCTGCGAGGGGGATGACGGCCGACAGAGCGAGCGTATAGCCGGTGACGGCCCACTGCAGATGATGCAGCGTCGTGCCGAAGTCGTCGACCAGCGTCGGAATCGCGTTGTTGACGACGGTCGTGTCAAGGATAACCATAAACATGCCGATAATAACGGCGAGGAGCGGCGGCAGCAGTTTGAGCAGCGAGAAGGGCGCTGCCACGTCAGGCGAGGCCGAACGCGAATTTGCCATGTTGATTCCATCCTTTCCAAAATGAAGGACCTGAACCTTGACGGAAGCGTGATTTTCCGTTAACGTTCTGACTATACAGTTTTAACAAAAACCGAACAGTCACTAAAAGGCTACAGGCCTATTTGTATCGCGTTGAGCAATCTTTGTCAATCCTTATTTTTCGGGAGGGCCTATGAGTATTCTTAAAAACAAAATCGTGGAGTCGGCCGAGCGGATGTTCGCGGAGAAGGGCTACGAGTCGACATCCATCCAGGATATCGCGGACGACTGCAGCATCGCCAAGGGCTCGCTGTACAAGTTTTTTCCGTCCAAGGAGGACTTGTACATCGAGATCATGGAAGTGCATTTTACGCGCATTATGGAGGAATCCGAGCGGATTCGCGAGCGCACGTCGCTGTCGCCGCGCGAGCTGTTCGTCGAGGAGATCCGCCATCAGCTCGACTACTTTTACAATCACGGCTTGTTCGTGGCCAATTCGCTCAAGGAGAAGCCGCCGATCTCGGGCGACAAGCTCGGCCCGCTTCTCTTTCGCAAGCGCGCCAGGCTGCTCAACTTTAATCGCGGCGTGCTGCAGCGTCGCTACGGAGAGAAGCTCGAGCCGCATATCTGGGATGCGGTCATGATGCTGAACGCGATGGCGAAGGAATATCTGCACCTGATGAAGACGTCTGCCAAGCCGCTCTCGATCTCCGCGCTGGCAGCGTACTTTGCCGACCGGATGGACGATCTGGTTGCGGGCTTGCTCGCGCGGAAGGCGGAGCCGATGCTCTCGGCCGACCTCATGAAGGAGTTCGAGTCCGAGCAGCCGGAGTCGCTGCGGGAAGCGATCGAGCGATGCGGCGCTCAGGTCATCGAGCAAGCGACCTCCACCATCCGCGAGCTGAGCGTGCCCAACGCGCGCAAGCGGGAGCTGGAGCAGATTGTCGGGCTGCTCCGGGAAGAAGGGGAGAAGGAGGAGCCGCGGCGCTTCCTCGTCACGGCGCTGCTGAACGAGCTGGCGACCGAGCACGAGCTCGCGCCGTATGCGGCCAGAATGCGGCGGTGGGCGGAGCAAATGCTGCAGGCTTAGGTCCGGATTTTGGGCGCATCATAAGATAAGCATACTTTTGGTTATCTTACGACGAGTACGGATATGGCGAAGCACTCTATAATCGGTACTGCAACGACCAGAACCGAGGAGGAATACGCTCATGACGCAGTCCGTATTGAACGACAACGAAGTCGCGTTTTATCGCAACGAAGGTTATTATTTGCATAAGAAGCCGCTGTTCTCCCCGGCACGCATGGCGGAGCTGACGGAGATCTTCGAGGATCAGCTCGCGCAGAAGGGCTCGAAGCTGTCCGACGAGCTCGATACGCCGCACTTTCGCGACGAACGCCTGCTCTCGTTTTTGATGAGCGACGAGGTGCTGGATTTGGTCGAGCCGATCGTCGGTCCGAATATCGGGCTATGGTCCAGCCACTTTATCTGCAAGGACCCGCACGTTGGGCGGGCCACGCCATGGCATGAAGACTCCGCTTACTGGGAAGGACGGCTCAGCTCCTACGACAAGATCGTGACCGTGTGGCTCGCGATCGACCGGAGCAACCGGGAAAACGGCTGCATGCGCGTCATTCCGGGTACCCACCGTGGCGGGTTCTCCGAGTACGAGGACATCGATACCGGACGCAACTTGTTCCCGACGCAAATCAAGGGTCAGATCGACGAAAGTAAGGCGGTCTACTTCGAGTTGGAGCCGGGGGAGTGCTCGCTCCACGATTCGCGCATCATCCACGGCGCCGAACCCAACACGAGCCCGTATAGACGGTGCGGCTATACGATGCGCTACTTTTCCACCGAAGCCCGCGTCTATCCGGAGCGCAATCCGGGCTTCAAGATCTGGCTCGCCCGCGGCAAGGATGTCGCCGGCAGCCCGTTCGTCAACGTATAAGACGTTAAGAACGATACGGCGTCAAGACGTATGAGACAGGCGGCGAGCCGCATTCAGGCGGGCTTGCGCCAGAAAACGGAGGCGTCCGGCATGACCGTCCATCGAACCCGCGAGCCCGATCGGCTCACGAATCGCGATTACATGCACCGGGCGCTTCCGTTCCGTCTGTATGTGCACGAGTTGTCGGGAGACGTCGACGTGCATTGGCACGAGTTTTTCGAGCTCGGCTTCGTCGTCTCCGGCGCGGGCGAGCATGTGCTGAACGGCCGGTCGGCCCCGCTGCGGCCCGGCACGCTGTTTTTGCTGACGCCGGCGGACTTTCACGCGATTAACAAACCATCCGGCCCGCCCTGCGTCCACTACAATCTCATCTTCTCCGACGAGGCGCTGCGCGACGAGCTTCGAGCCCTGTTGTTGGCCCCTCGCACGGACAGCCTCGTCGTTCACTTCGAAGAAGCGGATGCCGTCCGTATTCGCGCCGAGTTCGAACGTATCGAGGCGGAGCTGCGCCAAGGGCAGCGTCCGGGCGCCAGCCTGATCGTCCAAGGGACGATCGAGCGGATCCTGGTCGAGCTGATCCGGCGCGTTCCCTCCGAGCCGATCCGCCCGTCGCAGGACCATGGCTGCGACCGGGCCGTCAGACAAGCCGTCTCCTATATGCAGATTCACTTCCGCGAGCCGCTGACGCTCGAGGCGACCGCTGCGCAAGCCCATTTGTCTCCCAACTATTTCAGTCGCCGCTTCAGGGAGCTGACCGGCATGACGTACCAACGCTTCCTCCAGGATCTGCGGCTTCAGTTCGCAAGCGCTTTGCTCAAGGTGTCGCGGCTGCCCGTCACCGAGATTTGCTTCGCATCCGGCTTCAATACGCTGCCCCATTTCGAACGGGCGTTCAAAGCCGCCTTCGGCCATTCCCCCAGAGCGTATCGCAGAACGGCCGATGACTGATTCGGATTAAAATCTGTACATCTATTTTTAACCAGCCAGTGAGAGTGAATTTAGACGGAAAAAGATGTATATTTGCAGGTACTTCAGCCCTGGAGAGAGAGCAAGCTGAGATGCATCGGCCAACAAGTCGAAACTGTTCCCGGATGAGCAACCGGCAGGCGCTTTGCGGACCGTCCGGGCGATTGCCCCGACGGTTTTCTTAACTTAGGAGGAGGCGGGTTTGCGAGACACAGCAAAAAGAGTGGCTGCTGGAGCGGGACTATACAGTAGACTTTGCTGAATATGAGCTTGCCCTAGGCCGTCTATCCCGAAAGGTTCAGCGTTACTCACTTGTAACTTTGGCGGAATACGGCAATAATGGAGTATCGTCAAAAATTAGGAGTGGTCGTTTGAAAAAGCAAAAACCAATGTCCATGGAAGAATTGCTGAAAGACTTGCAGGGCCAACGTACGTTCCAAGAGGATCCGAACCATGTCTCGCTGGATAAGCTGTTCAACGATGCGTTCATGAGCAAGTACACGAACTTCGAATCGTTCCCCGCGTTTCTCGAGAAGGGCAACTTCCAGGTTTACTCCCACGAGGATATCAAGAACATTCATGAAGAGCTGTGGGAGCGGCATGTAGCCAGGGAGACCAAGTTCGCCGACTGGAAGACGATGCTCGATACGGCGAACAAAGAATACGCAGGACAAAAAGCGTAAACCTCGGCAATCGGCCTCAAGGCCCCGCGGAGTTCCCCTTCAACGCTTTTCCTTCAAGCGGGAACTCCTGCGACAGGCGACACACAACCAGTCCTTCCCATCCTTCCCTTCTTATTTATCAATTATCGATTGAATGCCGGCGAGAGCGGACGGGCCGCTGTCGTTTTATTGCGCTTTCTTCACGAAATCGTATAAAGACATAAAAAAGATTTGTCTCGAAATGCCTCGGGCTATTATGATGGACATAGGTCGTTGGCATTAGCAACGCGACATCAACGCAACTTTATCCCAACTCGTTCGTGCAAATGACATCGCTTGGCAGCTGAATCCGTTACGATGGACATAATTATTGGCAGCTCCCGCGGCAGCGTTTTCAAGACGCCCGGGCGATCAGACCAAACAGACAGGATGATCATCATGAAGCTCCAGCCGCTGCGTTATTTTCGCAATTTCTCGACAACGCTCTTCCTTCGCCTGATGGCGGGTTTCTTGAGTATCATCATTCTCCTCGTATCTCTGACCGCGTACGCGCTGTCCGTCTCCAAGAGCAATGTCCGCGAAGAAATCGTCAAGTACAATACGCTGATGCTGGACACCACGATGGAGAATTACGAGAAGCATTTCGACATTATCCGCAAGCAAATGTACCTCTTCATGTTCAGCGACCGCGTCCAGAAGCTGCAGCGCGAACCGCGCTATTCGGACTTTGGCGCGATCGTTACCGATATCCAGACGCAAGTGTCGAACTCGAATTTGTATATCGCCGACATCGTATTCTACTCCAAGTCCCATAACTTCGTCATCGACAAGTCGGCGAGCACGACGCCGGACAATCTTTTTGACGTGTTCATGGCCGGAGATCAATATCCCAAGTCCTTTTGGGACCGGCAATTCGAAGAGAACTACACCAACCGGACGTTTCCTGCGGACCGCTTTTATTCCGACGTATTTACCGGCAGGCAGGAGGTCGTAGGCGATTATATCCCCATCATCTTCAAGCGCGCGGATAACCGCGATTTTTATATGGCGGTCTTTCTTGACGCGAACCGGATGTACGAGGCGTTTCACCAGTCGCTGAACGACGACTTCATCATCTATGATTTCGAGGGACAGACGATCTTCGAGCGCTCGGACATCGGCGAATTTCCTGCGCTCGCCAGTCTCAAGTCGCGGACCGGGAACGAGTTCGTCATGGACAACCGCTATCATTTTTTCAGGACAAGCATCAGCGGAAGGACGTACATGCATCGGCTGCCCGTCGCGCAGATCGCTTCCCAGACGCGTCTTAATCTGACGCTCGTCGTGCTCGTCGTCGCGGTTGTGCTGCTCAGCCTCGTCATGGCGCTGCTGCTGGCCGCCCGCATCAACAATCCGTTCAAAAAGCTGGTCGACTCGATCCGGGGCGCGAACGACGAGGAGCCTTACCGGTCGAGTATCCGGGAGTTCGACTTGATCGGCAGCCAGCTGCAGGATAAAAACAAGCTGATGAAGCAGTGGGCGTTCATCCATTTGCTCAGGGACATCCGGGGGAGCGGCCGCGAAGCCGCGAAGCTCGAGTTTACGGACAAGCCGTTTGTGTTCGTCCTGTTCCAGGTCGTCGAGAAGAAGGGGGCGAGCTGGGACGACGGAACTTTCAGCAGCTGGCTTTATTATATGAAGGTATTTATCGAGGACAAGCTGAACCGCGTGTTCCCCGACGCGCTGACGAACCAGGTGGAATACAACCAGATTCTAAGTCTGGTGTTCATCGACCGGCTGGAGACGCTGCAAGAGCTGCTGCGCGAGATGAAGACGGTGTTCGATCAGGACAGGGACAGCGGCACGATCACGATCGCGGTCACTTCGATCTACGATCGCTCCGATCAGATCAGCGCCGCCTTCAAGGAGGTGCGGGAGCGGATCGACGATCGCGGCCTCGTCGACGAGACGCAGATCGTCTTTTCCTCTTCGAGCAGGCACGCCGAGATCGCCTTTACTCAAGAAGAGGAGGCCGAGTTCAGGGCGAACCTGCGAGAAGGCAACGGAGAGGTGCTGGAGCGGCTCATGGAGCGTTTCTTCGCGAAGCAGCGCGACCGGGAGCTGACGGCTGCCGCTTGGCTGGGATTCGCCGAGACGGTGACGGAGCGAATCCGAAGCGCGGCAGCCGATCAGCTCGGCGCGCCGGCCGCGGACGCGATCCTGAAAAATGCGGAGCAGCTCATCGAGGGATGCGTCACCGTGGAGGCGCTGGAGCTTCTGCTGCTCGATTGGATACGCCGGGCTGCGGCGGAGATCGACGGCAAAAAGGACCGCAAGGATACGGTGACCACTTTCGTCATGGACTTCGTGAACGAGCATCTGTCGGAGGAAATCTATCTCGATGCGCTTGCGGAAAAGCTGAACCTCAGCAGCGGCTACCTGTCGACTTACTTCAAGGACAAGACCGGCAAAAACTTCGTCGAGTACGTGAACGAGACGCGAATCAAAGAAGCGGCAGCCATGCTCGTAAACGGCCGTTCCAAGATCCAGGAAGTGGCGGAGGCTGTCGGCTATCGCAACATCGCGTCGTTCAACCGGATGTTCAAGAAGTATACGGGTCTTCGGCCCAGCGATTACCGGAAGAGTATGCAAGGCGCTGCGGAGGAATGAAGCGGACGGCGGCAGGAAGCGGGAATAAGCCCGTCCTGCCGCCGTTTTTGCCTGTTTGCAGCCTGTTTTTTGCCTGTTTTACGGAAAGTTAATACTTTTTTAATATGCCTCGAAAAAAGTACAATTTTTAAAGACAACCGATTATTTACCGGGCGGGCCGGAGCGCCTACGATGAGAGCAAGCCCAAGGACGGCCGGAGCACATGCCGGAGCCGGAACGAACGGCGAGCCAAACGCGCAAGGCCATATCGCAGGACAACTTAGGATTACATTATGAAAAGGACGGGGTGTCGGAATGAAATCGTTGAAATGGACATGGGCGGCCGCGGCGGCGGTCGCGCTGACCGTAAGCGGATGCGGCAACAACAATAACAATGAGCCGGCCGCAAGCTCATCTGACGCAAGCGGAGCGAGCCAGTCCGCCTCGGCAACGGCGAGCGGATCGGCGAGCGCGTCGGCTGCGCTGCCGGAGCCGGCGAAGATTCGCATCTTCACCGAGAACAACACAGCCTGGCCGCCCAAGCCGGACTGGGGCGTATGGAAGTGGGTCAAGGAAGAGACCAACATCGACGTCGAGCAGGTGCTCGCGACCGGTCCGGAATCGCTGGCCTTGGCGGTCTCTTCGGGCGACATGCCCGACGTACTGTCCGTATTCCCGAACGACGTTCAGAAGTTCGGCTCGCAAGGCGCCTTCGAAGATCTGTCCAAGCATTTGGATCAGATGCCGAACGTCAAGGCGTTCCTCGACAGCCATCCGGACGTCATGTCCCGCGTGGTGTCGCCGAACGGCGAGATTTACAGCATTATTAACGACGGCGCGGGCGAAGGCAGCCAGATGGTCTGGTTCTACCGCGACGACATCTTCAAGAAGAACAATCTCGAGGTTCCGAAGACATGGGACGAGCTGTACACGGTGGCCAAGAAGCTCAAGGAAATTTATCCCGACAGCTATCCGTTCCTGTTCCGCCACGGCCTGAGCACGCTCGATACGTTCGGCCCTTCCTTCGACATCTATCCGGAGTTCTATCAGGATCCGGCCGATCCGACCAAGATGAAGTTCGGTCTCGAAGACCCGAACGCCAAGACGATGGTCGAGTGGCTCAACAAGTTTGTGAAGGAAAAGCTCATCCCGCCGGACTGGCTGACGATGGACTACAAGGCTTGGACGCAGTTCATGTCGACCAACAAGGCGTTCGTCACCGTACAGTTCATCGGCCAGATCGAGATCATGAACAGCCAGCTGACCGACGGCCATCTGCAGTTCATGGCGCCTCCGATCGGCGCCGGCGACAAGCCTTACCTGCCGAAGGGCGGTCAAGAGGGCTACGGCCTCGCAGTCGCCTCTACGTCCAAGAACATGGATGCGGCCTTCCGCTATCTGGACTACATTTTCTCCGAGAAGGGCAAGGACATCCAGAGCTGGGGCAAGGAAGGCGAGACGTATACGGTCGTGGACGGCAAGCGCAAGTTCAACGATAACTACAAGGAAGCGAACGACCTGCGCGTCATCTCCGGCATCCAGACCGCCGCGACCTACGGCTGGTTCGACTTCAACGCCTGGCTCTCGCTGGTCAAGCCGGAAGAGCAGTACGCATACGTCGAGGCGCCGAAGTACCGGTTCCCCGTCGCCTACAGCCGTCCGAACCTGACCGCCGACGAAGCGGCCGCGCTCTCGACGTCGAACGACCAGCTGTGGAAGTTCTGGACGGGAGAAGTCACGAAGTTCATCAACGGCGACCGACCGCTCACCGAGTGGGACGCCTTCATCAAGGAGCTCGGCAAGCATGATCTCGAGAAGGTCCGCACGACTTACCAGACGGCGCTCGATCGTCAGCTCGCGAATACGAAGTAAGCAACGATAGCAAGCCGCGGGGCCGTGCGTAGACGTGCAGTGCACGGCCCCGTGCTTTTCCGGGAAGGAGTAGCGTCATGAAGCAATCGGTTTTTTACCGCATCAAGCGCAATAAAGTCTACTTGCTGCTTTTGTTACCCACGCTGCTTTACTATCTTTTGTTCCACTACGTCCCGATGTTCGGGATCGTAGTCTCCTTCATGGACTACAACCTGTTCAAGGGCGTCTGGCACAGCCCATGGGTCGGGCTCAAGCATTACCGGATGTTTCTCAGCAATCCCGACGCCTGGCTTATTGTCCGCAACACGCTCTTATTGGGTTTATATAAGTTTATTTTCGCCTTCCCGGCGCCGATCGCGCTGGCCGTTTTGTTCTACGAGATGCGCTGGAAGAAGTTCAGGAGATTCGTGCAGTCCGTCAGTTACCTGCCGTATTTCCTCTCGAGCGTCGTACTGTCCAGCGTTATGATTATGCTGCTGTCCCCGAGCACCGGCTGGATCAACAAAGCCATTCAGTCCCTCGGCTACGAGCCGATCAACTTCCTGCAGCGGCCCGAATGGTTCCGGACGATCTATATCGCGTCGGATATCTGGCAGATGACGGGTTACGGTACGATCATCTTCCTCGCCGCGCTGGCTGCCATCGATCCGCAGCTGTACGAAGCGGCCCGGATGGACGGCGCGAACCGTTGGAAGCAGACGGTACACGTGACGATACCCGGCATCATCCCGGCGATTGTCATCATGTTCATCATGAGCATCAGCGGCATTATCAATATTCCGTTCGACAAGGCGTTTTTGATCGGCAATGCGGGCAATATGGACACCGCGGATATCATCACGACCTACGTCTACCGGATCGGCATTCTCGGCGGCGGCATGAGCTACGCGACGGCGATTAATTTGTCCCTGGGTCTCGTTACCATGCTGCTCGTCTATTTAACGAATGCCGCAAGCCGCAAAGTGGGGGAAACGAGCCTATGGTAAGAACAGGGAAAATCGGCGTATTCGACGTCGTCAACTTTTTGCTGCTGCTGTTCGTCGCGATCGCCATGCTGTTCCCGTTCCTGCATATGGCTTCCGTCGCGATCAGCTCGCCGGAATATGTCGTCCGCAACGAGATCAGCTTCTTTCCGAAAGGTCTGCAGTTCAACGCCTTGCAGGCTGTGTTCGAAGACAAGCGGCTGTGGATCGGCTACCGCAATTCGATCGGCTATGTCGTACTGGGTCTCTTTATATCGATGGCTCTGACGATTACTAGCGCCTATGCGCTCTCGCGCCGGGGCCTCGTTTTCTACAAGCCGATCATGCTGTACATCGTGTTCACGATGATGTTTCACGGGGGAATGATTCCGTTCTACCTGGTCGCGCGCTCCTACGGACTCATAGACACGATCTGGGCGATGGTGCTGCCCAACGCGGTCGTTACCGTCTGGCTTATCATCATGCGGACGTTTTTCTCCGGGATGCCCGTCGAGGTCGAGGAGTCGGGCCGCATCGACGGCTTGTCGGACTTCACGGTGCTGACGCACATCGTGATGCCGCTGTCCAAGCCGGTGCTGCTGACGATCGGCATGTTCTACACGGTTGCGATCTGGAACGACTTTCAGAGCGCGCTGCTGCTCATCCGCGAACCGAACCTGTTCCCGCTGCAGCTCGTCATTCGCAATCTCGTCGTCGTCGGGCAAGCGGGCGATGTGCTGGAGGCAACGACCAAGGACGGTCACAAGGTCATTCTCGAATCGTTGAAATACGGCATCATCCTGCTCGGCTGCTTGCCCGTCCTGATCATCTATCCGTTTATTCAGAAGCACTTCGAGCAAGGCGCCATGATCGGCTCCGTCAAGGGCTGATCGATGCGTCAAAAGGAGCCGGACATCATGAAAACCGTAACGGCCGCCGTCATCGGCGCCGGAGGAAGAGGCAGAGAGTACGCCCAGTACGCGCTGGATCAGCCCGGGGAGCTGCGGATTATCGCCGTGGCGGAGCCCGACCCGATCCGGCGCGAGGCGTTCGCCGACCAGCACGGCATCGATCCGTCCAGGCGCTTCGACAGCTGGGAGGCGCTGCTCGCCGGGCCTCCCGTCGCGGATGCGGTCCTCATCTGCACGCAGGACCGGATGCACTACGAGCCCGCCGTCAAGTCGCTCGAGCTCGGCTACCACGTGCTGCTCGAAAAGCCGATGTCGAACGACCCGGGCGAATGCGCAAGGCTCGGCCAGTACGCCAAGCGCACGGACCGGGTATTCGCCATCTGTCACGTCCTTCGTTACACGCCTTTCTTTTCGACCGTCAAACGGCTGCTGGACGAAGGGCGGATCGGCGAGCCTGTCACGATCGACCTCATCGAAAACGTCGGGTACTGGCATCAGGCGCACAGCTTCGTCAGAGGCAGCTGGCGCAGAGCCGACGAGTCCAACCCGATGATCCTCGCCAAAAGCTGCCACGATCTCGACATTCTGGTGTGGCTGGCCGGCGCGGACTGCGACACGCTGTCTTCCTTCGGCGGGCTCAGGCACTTCAAGGCGGAAAACGCGCCGCCAGGCGCGCCGTACCGCTGCCTGGACGGCTGCCCGGTCAGCGACGAGTGCCCGTACTACGCGCCGGATATCTACCTGAACAACGAGGACAAGGTTTCGGAGCGGATTCTTCGCGGGGCGATCAGCCACGATACGAGCGAGGAAGGCGTGCTGGAGGCACTGCGCACCGGTCCCTACGGCAGATGCGTCTACCGCTGCGACAACGACGTCGTCGACCATCAGGTCGTCGCGATGGAATTCGCGAACGGCATCACGGCGACGTTCACGATGACCGCCTTCACGACGGACGGGGGCCGCACGCTCAAGATTATGGGCACCCGCGGACAATTGCGCGCGCACATGGCCAAGAACGCCATTGAGATTTCCGATTTTAAAACGGGACGCGTAGAGACGATCGATCTGGAATCGACCGGGCTGAACCACGGCGGCGGCGATCTGGGCATCATGCGCGACTTCACGCGGCTCGTACGAGGGGAGGGGAATGGAGCCAGCTTGTCTTCGGCCGACGTATCGGTGCAGAGCCATATGATGGCATTCGCCGCCGAGCAGTCGAGGCTCGAGCGCAAGACGATTCCGATTCGGGATTTGATCGCATCCGTAAGCGTTTAGTATCGATGGCGGCTCTCTGCGGAGAGCCGTCCTTTAGGCGATGAAAGGCAGCAAGCGCTTACAGTAATTGGGATTAAAAACGGAATCGTACAAATTCGGATCGAAAGGGATGAAGTGTAGTGACGATTTACGGGAAGTTGAAAAAGCAAACCGCACTTGTATTAGCTTTCACGATGCTGCTTGGACTGCTTGGCGCAGGTTGGCCGGCAGGTATGACGCCGAAGGCCGCGGCAGCCGACTCGGGTTGGCCCGCGAACGTGCTCGGCGGCACGAATATGCCGTTCCGGCCGACGGACTCCCTCGTCACGACGCAGAACCCGCCCGATTTCAGCTGGCCGTTCGTGACCGAAGCGGACAAGTACGACGTCCAGGTCAGCCGCGATTCGTCCTTCGCGACGGTCGCGCACGAGAACGACGCGATCCAGTTCAACTACTACAACTTTCCCGTGACCTTCGATGCCGGCACCTGGTACTGGCGCGTCCGCTATCACCAGGCGAGCGGCGCTTGGTCCGATTGGAGCACGACGCGCAAGTTCCGCATCGACGCGGACAACGTGCCGTTCGCGGTGCCTGCGGTCGAGACGCTCATGAGCAAGGTATCCGCCGCGCATCCGCGCGTTTGGACCACGCCGGCCGAGCTCGCCGCCTTCCGCAACCTGCGTCTGACGGGCAACTCCAAGACGGTGTTCGATCAGACCGTGACCGCGTATAACGCCAGCGCGAGCAAGCCGCTGCCGGCCGATCCGACTTTCCCGTACATGAACAACGAGGTGCCCACGAACAGCGACGCTTACGTCGCCGCGCAAGGGGTGCTCAAAAATTACGCCGAAACCGCGATGACCGATATGATGAACGCTTCGTTCCTCTATCTCGTCACGGGCAACGCCACGTACGGCAACCGCGCCAAGACGCTGCTGCTCAACCTTGCGACCTGGAATCCGAACGGCGCGACGAGCTACCGGATTCATGACCAGGTTCACCGCGCCATCGCCTACCGCTCGGCGATCGCTTACGACTGGCTCTACGATCTGCTGACTGAGAGCGACAAGACGGCGCTCCGAACGATGATCAAGACGCGGACGGACACGCTCGTCCAAACCTATCTGAGCAACAACGGCTTTTACAAGTTCCCTTACGATTCCCACGGCTGGACGATTGTCGGCTATATCGGCATCATCGCGACCGCGATGCTGAACGACATGCCGGAAGCCGCGAATTGGTACAAGCTGTCCGTGCCGCTGTTCATCAACGTGCTGCCGCCGTGGGGAGGCGAAGACGGCTCCTGGTCGCAAGGGACCGGGTACTGGCAGTGGTCGTCCGGCTCCAACAAAGAGCTGATGGACGTCCTGCTGAGCTCGGGCGCGATCAATCTGTACGACAAAGCCTTCTCGCGTAACGAGGGCCTGTATCCGCTATACATGTTCCCGCACGGCAGCCCGATCGGGGTGTTCGGGGACGACTCTCAATATACGCCGGGCGCGCCTAGCGTCAGCTTACTGACGCGGATGGCCGATATCTACGGCGATTCCCGCCTGAAGTGGGAAGCCGAGGCGATCGGCGCCAAGTCGACCGGCCTGACGGACTACTTCTACCGGGCCGACGACGTCGGCAGCCAGCCGCCGGTCGACCTGCCGAAGGGCATCTGGTTCCCGGATACCGGCGCCGTCGCCATGCATTCGGAGCTGTACGAGACCGACCGCACGTCGCTGTATTTCCGGTCGAGCCCGTACGGTACGTACAACCATACGATGTCGGACCAGAACAGCTTCGTGGTGAACGCCTTCGGCGAGTCTCTGGCTGTCAAGGCCGGCTACTACGATTTCTACGGCAGCAAGCATCATTCCAATTTCACGCGGCAGACGTACTCCGCCAACGCGATTACGTTCGACGGACGCAAAGGCCAGGCCAACGACAACATCAATGCGGACGGCAAAGTGCTGGGCTTCGTGACGAGCCCGGACTTCGACGCGACGAGCGGCGACGCGACCCAGGCTTACCAGGGCGGATTGTCGAAGGCGGTACGCCATATCATCTATGTGCGTCCGTCCGTCTACGTCGTGATCGACGATCTGGCGACGACCAAGGACGGCGGCTCCGAATTTGAATGGAACCTGCATGCCGACGACAATCTGGTCCTCGACCAGACCGGCAAGGGCGCGACGATCGCCAAGGGCGACGCGAATCTGAAGGTCCAGTTCTACGGCGCGGAGGCTCAGAGCTACCGTACGACTTACGAGACGCAGTACCTCGGTCCGGACGGCGTAGCCTATCCGCCGACGGGAAACTTCGCGGGCAAGTCTCAGATTCACGCGGCCTTCATCACGCCTCGCGAGAATCAGGCCAAGATGATCGCGACGCTGGCGCCGTACAAGCGCGGCGAAGCGCCCGCGAACGTCACGCCGACCGAATACGCGAACTATGTGAAGCTCGCGTTCGAAGACGGCACGACGGTCTACGTCCGCAAGACCGACAGCGGCCTGATCGACACCGGCGCGGACGGCGTGCAGTTCGACGGCGCGGCAGCGGCGGTCAAAGGAAATTCGGCGCTGCTCGTCGTCGGAACCAAACTCGTCAAAAACGGCGTCGCGCTCATCGAGAGCGATTCGCCGGCGACGATCTCTTACGGCGGCGAACGATTGTCCGTATCCGCGCAGGCCGACGTTCAAGTGACGCTGGCCGCCGCCGGTCTGACCGCGGTACGCGACGCGGACACCGGCAATGCGATTCCGTCGGGCGGCACGGTCGCCGACGGCCTGAACAATCGCGGCGTTCAATGGACGTTCGCGGGCGACAAGCTGACGATGCACGTCGAAAAGGGACAGCGGGCGTTCAAGCTGAACGCCGCTCCGATGCCTGGCGCGCTCGCGCCGGTCACGCTGCAGACCGAGATCGACGGCGTCGCGGGTTCGGTCACGCTGCAGGCGTACCGCGACGTGAACGGCGACAGCGTCGCGTGGGGACAGCTGTCCAACGCGCAGGGCTTCTATGAAGTGCTGGAAGCGCCGGCAGGCTTTTCGTTCCAGAAGTACGGCAAGATCGCGAGCGGCCTCATCGACGCGAACGCTTCCGTCCTGCTGAAGGGCGCCACGGGCGTGCTGAAGCTGAAAAACCTCGGATCGGGCGCCCCGCTTCAGACGGAGCAGTACCAGAATCCGGATCAGACGCGGCAGACGCTAGGCATTGAATGGCAGGAAGCCGAGTCATTCACGCAATGGAACGGCACCAAGCAGCCGACCATTTACGACACGCGCCCGTTCCTCTCGAACGGCAAGGGCGTGAGCAACTGGGACCAGTTCGGCGTGTCGCTCAAGTGGAAGCTGAACGTGCCGGAGGAAGGCAGCTACGACCTGGTCGTGAAGTACGTTGCGGGCTGGGATGTCACGACCGCGGATACGGATTCGATCCGGTACGTGAAGCTCGGCGATGACATCAAGTATTTCAAAATTCCGAAGACCGAGAGCTTCGGCTCGATGCCGGAGCAGTGGCGCGGGCTTCGGGTCAAGACGGGCGTGCATCTGTCCGCGGGCGTCGTCGATCTGACGATGTATCATTCGCTCGGCGGGATGAACCTGGACTGGATCGGTCTCATCAAAGTGGGCAGCGACGAGATCCGTCCAAGCGCGCCGGCCAACGTGCGAGAGGTCGGGCAAGCGGACGGCCAGATCACGATCGGCTGGGACGCGTCCACGGATAACGCAGCCGTCAAGGAATACGAGATCGAAGTGGACGGCGTCAAAAAGCTGACGGTGCCTTTCGGCACGAACACGGCCACGATCACGGGCCTGTCCTCGGGCGTGTCGTATGCCTTCCGCGTGACGGCCGTCGATACGAGCGGCAACCGCTCGTTCAGAGCGCCGGGATCGACGCCGCTCGTCATCCAGACGGTGGATACGACGCCGCCGGTGTGGGGCGAGGATGCGGCGGTGCATACCCGGTTCCTGTCCAGCCAAATGGTCAGGCTGTCCTGGGAGCCGGCCGTAGACAACGCAGGCAAGGTCAGCGAGTACCAGATCTATCGCGTGAACGGCGAGACGCTGCTGCCGGTCGGCACGACGAAGAGCACGACCTTCGACGTGTTGCGACTGCAGGCGGGCGGCACGTACACGTTCAAGGTCGAGGCGAAGGACAATCAGAACAACGCGACGACCGACGGTCCCGACGTGACCGCGACGCTGCCGTCGTCCGTCACGCTTCCGGTGTACGATACGTTCGACAATTGGACGACGGGCGAAGTCGTGGACGCCAGCGGCTGGACCTATACGAAGACCGGAGGTACGTCCGTGTCGGTCGCCAGTCTGCCGGACGGCGGCAACGGCCTGGTCGCGCTCGACAACTACTTCCCGTCTTCGGACCAATACGCTTCGTCGCCGGTCATTCGGAAGGTCATCGCCAATACCGGCGGCAAGCTGACCGTCGAGACGCGGACGATGTTTTCCAAGGTGGACCATGATGTCGGCAACTACCTGATCGACCTGAGCGGCAACGGCAAAGTTTTCGCCGGCTTCGTCGGGTTCTCGGACGGCGGCATCGGCTTCCAGAAAATCGTGAACGGCGTCAACACGAACATCCGTCTGGCTGAAGGCTACCAGCAGCCGAAGGACCAATGGGTGACGATCCGCTACGACATCGACTTCGACGCCAAGACGTACGATCTGACCGTTCAGGAGGACGGATTGAAAAATTACGGAGGCACGCTCGTCGCGGGCGGCCAGCTCGACCGCGCGACAGGAACGTACCGCGTCATCGGCATCCCGTTCCTCGACACGAGCGCGACGCTGAAGGGCTTCGAGATGTTCCGCTTCTCGGCGCAGCGCTATACGGGCAAGTATACGTTCGATTACCTGGCCGTCTATCCGACGGCGGCGGTCGCGCAGAGCCTTCCGGCACCGAAGCTGCGGCTGTCGTCCCAGACGAACACGTCGGCGACGCTTGCCTGGGAAGCTTCGAGCGACCCGGCGGTGAAGAGCTACGCGATCTACCAGAACGGCACGCTCAAGACGACGGTGCCGGCAAGCGCCAATACGGCTACGCTCACGGGACTGACGCTCGGCACCGCATATACGTTCGCGATCCGGGCCGTCGATCAGAGCGACAAGACGTCGCCTGAATCGCGCAGCCTGTCCATGACGCTTGCGGGCGCGCCGACCTGGGAAGCGACCGCGGCGCTTCGCGCGGACCTGACGTTCACGAACGCGGTGCGGCTGGCGTGGGATCCCGCGTCGGCAGGCTCCGGTCAGCAGGTCGCATCCTATACGATTTACAAGTCGGAAGGCTCGTCGGCAGCCGTGCCGGCGGGCACCGCGACGGGCACGACGCTGGACGTGGCCGACCTGACGCCGGGCGCGACTTATACGTTCCGCGTTCAGGCGAAAAACGCGGCCGGCGGCGAGTCCGGCGACGGACCGACGCTGACCGTGACGCTGCCGGCAACAGGCAAGATGGTCTACGACTCGTTCGACGCATGGCCGACGGGCGAAGTGTCGGACGGCGCCGGCTGGACCTACACCAAGACGGGCGGCACCTCGGTGCAAGCCGTGGCGCTGAGCGATCTCGGCGGCAAGGGCCTGCAGGCGGTCGACAATTACAACCCGTCCACGGACGCCTACGCTTCTTCGCCGATCATGCAGCGCACGACGAACAGCATCGGCGGCCTGGTCACGCTGGAGACGCGCACGAAGTTTTCCAAGATCGACAGCGACGTCGGCCACTACCTGATCGACCTGGCCGGCAACGGCAAGATTTTCGGCGAGTTCGTCGGTTTCTCGGATGGCGGCCTTGGCTATCAAAAGCTGGTGAACGGAACGCCGACGTTCGTCCGCCTGACGGACTACAACGTCTACAAGCAGCCGGCTGACGAGTGGGTGACGCTCCGCTTCGACTTTAACTTCACGGCCAAGAATTACGCGCTGACCGTACAGGCGAATTCGCTGAAAACCTACGGCGGATCGATCGCCGCGGGCGGCACGCTGGACGCTTCGACCGGCGTCTACCGGGTGACGAACATTCCGTTCATGGATCCGAACAACGTCGCCAAAGGCTTCGATCTGTTCCGGTTCACCGCGCAGCGGTTCACGGGCAAGTACACGTTCGACAAGTTCGTCCTGTACAATACGAACGACGCGCTCTCCTATGTGGCGACCGACGCGACGGCGCCGGTCAGCCAAGCGAAGCTGTCGGCGACAGCGGCGACGTACGGCGAAGAAACGGAGTGGTTCAACGAACCGGTCACGCTGAACCTCGACGCCACGGACGACGAGTCCGGCGTCGAGCGGACGGAGTACCGGATCAACGACGGGGACTGGACCGTCTATGGCGGCTCCATCCCGGCCTTCGGCGACGGCGTCTACAAGGTCGACTATCGGAGCGTGGACGCGGCCGGCAATAGCGAGGATTTCAAGACCGTCCTGCTGCATATCGACCTGAAGGCTCCCGAGCTTGGCGTCGAGCTGGACCCGGCGACCGTATGGCCGCCGAACAACAAGATGGTCGACGTCCGCGCGAAGCTGACGCCGTCCGATAGCGGTTCGGGCGTCGCATCGGTCGTCCTGACCTCGGTTACGAGCGACGAACAGCTCGGACAGGGCGATATCGAAGCCCGTACCGGTACGGGCGACACGGCCTTCCGGCTCCGCGCTTCCAGAGCCGGCAGCGGCGACGGCCGCGTATACAGCTTCACCTATACGGTTGCCGACAAAGCCGGCAACCAGACAGCCGTGACGAAGACCGTCACGGTACCGCATAACAAATAACGAAAATACGGCAATGACGACGATGACGCATACGCTGTCCGGAATTAGCGGGCGGCGTATGCGCCTTCGCGCATTTTCACGCAGGAGGAATAGGGAATGAACATCACTATGGGGCTCGCCCCGGACAGCTACAAATACGTATTCGGCGTCTATCACAAGTACGGCGTGCCGTTCGATCCGGACCGCGATGTCTCGCTGACTTGCGGGCGCCGCGACCGGGCGGCCGCGCAGCTATTGATCTATGCGGACGAGGAGCTGCTGGTCTGCGTCGGCGAGGATGCCGCGTTCGACGAGCGCGGACCGATCGACGTCCTGCGCGTAAGCGCGAAGGTGCCGGGCCTCGCCGACGGAAGCGTACGCGCGAGCCTGGTCGGCCTCGTCGAAGATGACGACCGGCAGCTTAAATCGGACATCCTCCTGCGGCAGACGTCGCTCCGCGTGGACAGACGGCGAGTGCAGCCGGTCTGGATCGAAGCGGAGATCGGCGAGGGCGCGGCTCCTGGCGTTTATCGGGCGGAGATCACCGTCTACCGCCGACGGATGTTCGAGGACGAGCGGGTGGAGGCGACGCTGACGTTTGAGATCGTCGTACACGAAGTGACGTTGGTTGCGCCCTCGGACCAAACGTTTTATCTCGACCTGTGGCAGCACAACGCCAACATCGCGCGCAAGTACGACGCCGAGCTGTGGAGCGACGGCCACTTCGAGGTGCTCGAGCATTACGTCGCTTCTCTGGCTGCGCTCGGACAGAAGGCGGTCTCGCTCGTCGTCTCCGAGATCCCCTGGTCCGGGCAGGCTTCCTGCTACGACCGGATCGATCCCGCCAATCTGTTCGAGTACAGCATCGTCGGCGTGGCGAAGCGGACGGACGGCACGTGGGCCTACGACTACCGCGCGCTCGACCGGTACGTGGAACTGTGCGAACGGCATGGGATCAAAGACGAGATCGAGGTGTTCGGACTGCTGAACATCTGGGTGTACGAGGATGCGGGCTACGGCGGCATCATTGCGGATCATCCGGATGCCGTACGCATCCGGTACCGCGACGAAGCCAGCGGCACGTACCGCTTCATCCGGGAGCGGAGCGAGTTCGAAGCGTACGTCGTCGCGCTGGAGAAGCACTTTACCGATCGGGGGTGGATCGACCGCGTGCGGTTGCTGGCCGACGAGCCTTCCGACCTGCCGCTGTTCCGCAAGCGGCTTGGCGCGATGCGCAAGATGGCGCCTTCTTTCCAATATAAAGCCGCTATCGCCCACGCGTCGTTCATGGAAGAGGAGGGGATCGTGGATCACGTGCCGATCCTCGACTGCGCAGGGCAGGAGCATGAGCAGATTCTGACCATGCGGGAAGGCAAGACCGGGCGAACGCTCTATTACGTCGCCTGCGACGTCAAGCATCCGAACACGTTCATCAACTCTCATCTGCTGGAGGCGCGAGCCATTCCCTGGATCGTCTGGCAGTTGAAGCTGGACGGCTTCCTACGCTGGAACTATACGGTATGGCCGACCGACCCGCTTTGCAAAATCTCGTATCACCATCCGTTTTTCCCGGCGGGCGATACCAACTTCGTCTACCCGGGCCGGGACGGCCGTCCGCTGCTGAGTCTGCGCTATAAGCTGCTGCAGAAGGGGATCCGGGACTACGAGATCATCGCGCGTTACGTTCGCGAGGGCGGCGACCGCGAGCGGCTCGATTCGCGCATGCGAAGCGTGATCCGTTGGAAGAGCCCGGCCGATCTGAACCGGGACGCAAGGCGGCGGATCGAGGAGCTGATCTCGCTCGACGAAGCCGACTACGACGGCCTGATCGCGGAGCTGCTGGGCGAGCTGGCGGGCGGCCCTCAAGCGCATTGATCCAGCCGTGGCGGCGGGCTGCGCGGCCGGCACCTAACGACGTTCGACCCACCAGGCGGTCGCGCTTCTCGGTTCGAGCGCGACTTCTCCGGCGTGCGGTAACGGCACGGTCTCGCCGCTCCAGAATGCCGTCCATGCGCAGTATGGCGCGAGAAAGTCCGCAGGGACCTTCTGCGTCCGGCAATCGTCGCCGAGGTTGAACAGTACGAGCAGTCTCTTGTTCGGATCGACCGTCTCGGCCGCCACGATCGGCAGCTCGTCGCCGTCCGGCTCGAACAGGTTGAGCGGGATGCCGCGCCGCACGGGATGCTCCAGAAGGCGGGCGAGCAGCTCGATGCCGGCGGCGTTCAGCTTCGGGAGCGCGTCTCCGAGCAGGAGGTCGCCTCCCGTTACATAGCAGGCGAGGAGCAGCGTCTTGGCTTCCTCGAGATTCATCTCTCTGCCCGCGGCCCATCCGGCGCCGAGCCCCCAAGGGTTCAGCCCCCAGCGCCGGTTGAGCTGACGGTCGTCCGTCGTATCGGGACAGCGAACGATTGCGGTATCGGGATCCGTATTGCCGATCGCTCCCTGCATCCACCATCTTGCCAGCATCGAGCGGATGTTGTGACGGATATGGCTCCAATAATTGTGGATGTCGCCTGTCGTCCGGTGCGCGTCCGCGATG